>JBBRMS010000068.1:0-23544 GCA_038230715.1 Pyrinomonadales bacterium | reverse complement strand
TGTGAAAGACAATCGGGCAGATGGATTGCCCAACTTTCTCGGGCCACTTGCTCAGGGCCCCACAACCGAACGATTCATTTATGTCGACGTCGGAGCATACGCCGGGCAGGCAGACGCCCGTTGGGGTCGCAGAATAAAAATTCCGCTGGGCGGGATTAGCTGGGACATGATCAAGCAAGCGTCCAAAAAGCCGGGCACTATGCTGGAGGCGCGGCTACCTGGCACTGGTAAAGACGGTGGGCCAACCTGTGCGACGGTGCGGTGCGAATGGAAATTGATTCGCGACTCGATAGTACAAAAAAGGAGAACTAATGAAGGTCAAGCGCCTGACTCCTGTTCTTAACGTCTCAAACATCGTTGAAAGTTTTGCGTGGTTTGAGAAACTTGGTTGGCAGAAAGGTTGGGACTGGGGTGACCCACCGACCTTCGGCGGCGTCTGCAATGGCGACTGCGAGATCTTTCTTTGTCAGGATGGACAGGGATCGCGCGGCGGGCCACTGCCCCGGCACGCGGGCGATGATGACACCGGTGGCGTGTGGATGAGCTGGTGGCTGTCGTCGCCGGCCGAGGTTGATGCGGCTCATAAAACAGCCCTGGAGCAGGGATTGATCGTGACCTGGCCGCCCACCAATGAACCATGGGGCGTGCGCGAATGTCACATTCGTCATCCCGACGGCCACACGTTTCGTGTAAGCGCCGGCATCGAAGAAGAAGCAGACGACGCGTAGAGCGAACCCGATTTCTGGTTTCTCAGCGCCATCTCTGCGTCTCGCCGCTGAATCCGTAGAGGTGGGAGCAGAGGATTCGAAACTAGTCAACCGCTCGACTGAAACCATGTGTGGACGATTTACACTTAAAGCACCGAAGCGGATTAAGCCTGCCGTCTCGAACCAGCTTGATCTAGAAGATCTGGTGCCGCGATACAATATCGCGCCCGGTCAGAACGTGCTCACGCTTTTGAAACCGGAACCGCAGACTCTGGCTGAGTTTCTCACCTGGGGACTGATACCTTCCTGGAGCCGTGAACCAAAGGGTTTCATCAATGCGCGCGCCGAAACCTTGGAAACCAAGCCGAGCTTCAGCGAATCATTTCAGCACCGCCGCTGTCTGATTCCCGCGGATGGTTTCTATGAATGGAAGCGCACCGGTCGCGCCCGGCAGGCGTTCTACTTTCAGATGAATGACGAAGCGCCGTTTGCCTTTGCCGGCGTTTGGGACGAATGGAAAAGAAACGGCAACGCGATTAGGTCCTGCGCAATTGTCACGACCGACGCCAACGAGCTCCTGGAACCGGTTCACGATCGCATGCCGGTAATTCTGCCGGAAGAGGCTTGGAAGTTTTGGCTCGACCCTCGCACTCCGGCGGTCGAATTGAAAGAGGTGCTGCAGCCATTCCCCGCCGCCGCCATGAAGAGTCACCCGGTAGGCAGCAGCGTCAACTATCCAGCCATCGACAACGAAGACTTAATCAAGCGCGTCGACTCTGAGCCGGGAACAACACCCAGCCTGTTCTGAACAATTTTGATTAGGCGCGAGGTCATACGCCGAGGTAGGAAAGCGAATCCACCATCTGCCGCATCAGCAGAGTAACCCGGGGATGCGAAGCTTCAACGTGCGCCAGCGCTTCACTTAAACGCTCAAGCGAATCCGAGTCGGGCTTTAATTGACCATCCTCACGCGATAGCAGCCCTTCGATATCGGCCTCAAGTTGACGCAACAGCTTCTCTTCGCTCGCAACCGTCGACTTGATTGACCTCAGTTCCCGATAAAGCTTTCGTAAATCGTTACGCAGTCGTTCCTGATCCATAGACATCACCCTCGTGTGAGCAATCAAGTCGCCCTAACGCCGCCGCTGAGAACCCATCCGCGCCTGCTGACAAAGAGACTATCCCCGGGCCTGGTCCAGGCAGTTATTTCTTTGACCTGATTCGGTTACATTTCTGAATTGTCATGAGCTCGCGGATAGGTTGAGAATCGCCAGGGCTTGATCGCAACCTTGAATACGCCGTCCGCCCGGTGTCCGAATAACTTATACGCATCGACAATTTTCTCCAGCGGAAAACGGTGGATCAGCAGCGGGGTAAGATCCAGGCGCCCATGTTTGACCACTTCCATTACGATAAGCAAGTTTGCGCAGGGAGCCACCTTAGGTTTTTCGATCGCTGGTCGGTTGCCGAGGCCGACAGTCTGGGCGCCTGTCGTACAGCTAACGATTTTCCAGCGGCAGGTGGATGGTGAAGGTCGAGCCCTGGCCCAGCGCCGATTTTACTTCGACCCGGCCTCCATGCGCGCGCACGATTCGCCGCACCGCCGGCAGACCCAGACCGGTGCCTACCTTTCGGGTAGTGAAGAACGGATGAAAGATGCGTTCCAGATCTGTTTCGCTGATTCCGGCCCCTTCGTCCGAGACTTCGATGGTCGCTTCGTCGCGCGGATCGCTGGCATCTTCATTCTCAGATCGAAAAAGGCGGACCGTGACCCGACTCTGGCCGCGGCTGGCTTCGATAGCATTGATGATCAGATTGAGGATTGCGTCCTCCATCTGGGCGGCGTCCAGCGGCAGAGTGATCGGATCAGCCGGAGGTTCGAAAATAACCCTAATCTGCCAGGTACTGTCACCACGCATCGCAGCCTGTCCGGTAGCCAGATTAACCGCGCGCCGGGTCACTTCGGTGAGGGATCTCGGTTCGATAACTAACATCCGTGGACGCGCGCGATCGAGCAAAGCGCGCACGGTGTTGTCAATTCTTTCCACTTCCTGTCGAACTGCGACCAGCGGTTCGCGTTCGGGATCGTTTGGCTCTCGCCTTCGCAGCAGGATGTCCACGATCCCCTGAATGCCAGCCAGAGGGTTCTTGATTTCGTGAGCCAGGCCGGCGGCTAGTTCGCCCACCATTGAGAGTTGCGCGGCGTGTTGCAGCTCAACCTGCAGTCTCTTTTTCTCGGTAGCATCGGTGTTGACAACCAGCTTGCGATAAGGCGCACCGTGTTCGTCGGCCACCATCGTCCAACTGCCCTGCACCACAATAGCCCGCCCGTCCTTTCTCACGTGGTTCAGTTCGCCCAACCAGTGACCGGTCTCAGCGCTGATGCGCTGTGCATCTTCAAACTGCGGCGGTACTTCACGAAATAACAACTCCTGCGCGTGACGACCGAGAGCTTCCTCCGCGGTCCAGCCGTAAAGAAGTTCCGCACCTTTGTTCCAGTAGACGATCGTCTCGTCGGAATCGCGCACCATGATGGCGTCGCGTGCCTCATCGAGCAGCGCTGCCTGCTCTGCGATTCGCTCTTCACCCAGCTTACGCTGTGTGATGTCGTGCCGGATCGCTACGTACTGATAAGGCTTCCCTTCGCCGTTGAGAAATGGAACGATGGTGGTATCGACCCAATAAATGCTGCCGTCCCTGGCGCGGTTTTTCAGCTCACCCTTCCACACTTCGCCACCGGCGATCGTCGTCCACAGATCGCGAATGAACTTCTCCGAGTGGTAGCCGGAATTGATGATGCGATGATCCTGCCCCAGCAATTCCTCGCGCGAGTATTTTGAGATGCGGCAGAACTCGTCATTAACATAGTTGATGATGCCGCGCTGGTCGGTGATAGCCACGATAGTGGATTGATCAAGCGCGAACTTGATATCTGAAAGTTCTTTGAGAGTTTCCCGTAACGCCAGATTAGATTCCAACGGGTGGCCATTTTGTGCGGGGGTAGTGCTCACGGTTTCATGTCGCCCTGAGAGACCAGGCTTCAACCTTTGCTGGTCGTATCTTACTTTGCCGGGTGCCGGCTGCCAAAGTAAAACGATCCACCTCCACACCCGAACAATTGCATAGCGCTTCGTGTGGTTCGTGGTTCACCAGGGATCTCGTAATCAATTTCAGGCCGGGTTGCTCTCAGTCACGTCAATTTCTGCCAACTTCTTCAGCCGGTAGCGAAGCTGATCGCGCGAGATTCCGAGCAGTTCGGCGGCCCGGGTTTGGTTGCCGCCGCTGCGATCGATGGCCTGACGCACGAGCGACATCTCGACTTGTTCCAGCGATGCACCCGCGGGCGGCAAACGAAACATGTCTTGAGCGCCAAACCCGTCCCGTTCGGAGGGCTGGCCCGACCCGGTGCTCATATTTCGCGGCACATACTTCGTCGTAATGACGTCGTCGTCTTCCAGAATCAATGCGCGTTCGATGACGTTGCGCAACTCGCGTACATTCCCCGGCCATTGGTAATGGCGGAAGGCCGCGGCCACGTCGTGCTCAATACCCCGCACTGTCTTCTTCAATCGCTTTCCAAACTCTTCGATGTAATGTTCGGCCAGTTGAATCACGTCGTCGCCACGCTCGCGCAATGCCGGAATGTCGATCTGAATCACCGACAGGCGATAGTAAAGATCCAGCCGGAACCGGCCGGCTTCGCTCCCTGCTCGCAAGTCGCGGTTAGACGCGGCGATGATCCGCGCGTCGAAAGGTATGTCCTTCAATCCACCGACGCGACGAAATGCGCCTTCTTCCAGGACGCGCAAGAGCTTGGCCTGCAGGCTGAGGTCAAGTTCGCCAATCTCATCCAGCAGCAGCGTGCCCCCCTCGGCCTGTTCAAACATTCCTTCCTTGCGGGCCTTGGCGTCGGTGAACGCGCCTTTCTCGTAGCCAAAGAGTTCGCTTTCAATCAGAGTAGCCGGAATTGCCGCACAATTAATCGCAATGAAAGGACCGTCGGCGCGATTCGACTGGTAGTGAATGGCTTTCGCAACGAGGTCCTTGCCGGTGCCGGATTCACCCTGAAGCAGAACGGACGAAACTTCGCTCTCGGCAACCTTGCGGGCCATCGCCAGCATTTCGCGCATCGCCGGCGATTGTCCAATGATCTGATCAAAACTGAATCGTTGGGCCCGCTCACGACGAAACTGCGTCACTTCCTTGCGCAGGTCGCTGGCTTCGATGCCATTACGAATGGCCACATGTAGTTCTTCCAGATTAATGGGCTTGCCAATGAAATCATAGGCGCCGCCACGCAAGGCAGCGATGGTCTCGTCAACCAGGACGTTGGCGGTAATCATGATGACCACCGCATCGGACTGGCGATGGCGTATCTTGCGCAACACGTCCAGTCCTGATCCGTCAGGCAAATTAATGTCGAGCAGAATCGCCACGGGAGTCTCGGCTTCAAACGCAGCCAGGCCGGCAGCTGCGGTTTCCACGTCGATTGGCTCATAGCCCCAACCTCGCAAGGCCTCGCCTAGCGACCACCGAATCATCTTCTCGTCGTCAACGACGAGAATTTTATGCTTTTGGTTCTTCAGGGTTGGCTTGTCGCTTTTCATTTTCATCCGGCCTGCCGGGAGCAGAGGGCCCGATGATTATAAGTACTATGTAGTATCGCGGGAAGCTAGATCATCGGACGCTCGTGCACTTTTTCGATCCCGGCGCGGTCGACTCGGGCTTGGCTTTCAACACCGCATCGTGACAACCGGCGCAGTTCCGATGGAAAGCCTGTTGGTTGGTCAGGATGATCGGTTCATTGCCGTCTGCTGGAATTCGTTGACCCGCAACATCAGTTAGAGCCGTTCCCTGTCACTTCATCCCTCTGACCGGTTCGGGAAGTACCGTGCAGAAGCTTGAGCTCGAGGGCAAAGAAACGCGGTCAAAGGATGGTTACGCGGAAAGATTTATCAGATCGAATCTGAGCAATCGGCCTAAAGCTTTGGCAGGACGTTGAGTGAAGTTGATTCGCGATGCCGGGGTTGCGCTCCGGCGGAGCGCGAGAAATAAATCATGCGCCGCGAACGAATAAACGTCTGGCTCCCCCGGAGCCCAGCCAACCCAAGGAAATTCTCACCCGCCTACTGCTTCTCGAACTTCAGCGCCGCTGAGTTCATGCAATAGCGCAATCCGGTCGGTTGGGGACCGTCTTCAAAGACGTGACCCAGATGTGAGCCACAACGGTGACACTTCACCTCAGTCCGCTTCATTCCCAAAGTGCTGTCGGTTTCTTCGGTGAGATTTTCTTCTTTAGCAGGCGCGTAGAAGCTGGGCCAGCCGCTGCCCGATTCGAACTTAGTGTCTGAGCCGAACAACTCCAGCCCACAACCCGCACAGTAGTAGACACCCGGTTCATGATTGTCCCAGTACGCGCCGGTGAATGCGCGTTCGGTCCCAGCCTGGCGCAGCACCCGGTATTGATCGGACGAAAGTTCGTTGCGCCACTCATCGTCAGTTTTTTCTATTTTATCTGTCATTCGAGTTGACTCCAGTATTGCCTCAATCTGGTTTTGCGTTTGCTCTCTCGGACGATCCACGAAATCACACTAAACGAACGTGCCAAACCTTGTTCGTGTAATTTCGTGGATCACTTTTGCCTGACGCAACAAGCTTCGCTTAGTCTCCAATAATCTTGACCAGGACTCGCTTCCTGCGCCCGCCGTCAAACTCCCCATAAAAGATTTGTTCCCACGGCCCAAAATCCAACTGTCCGGCGGTGACGGCCACCACCGCTTCCCGGCCCATAATCTGTCTCTTGATATGAGCATCCGCGTTGTCTTCCCCCGTCAGGTTGTGATGATAACGGCTGACGGGTTCGTGCGGCGCCAACTCCTCGAGCCAGGTTCCGTAGTCATGATGAAGGCCTCGCTCATCGTCATTGATAAAGACCGAGGCGGTTATGTGCATCGCGTTGATCAGCACAAGACCTTCGCTAATTCCGCTCTCTGCGAGGCATGAGTCCACCTCTGGAGTGATATTGATGAATGCCCGCCGGGTCGGCACCTCGAACCAGAGTTCACGTCGGTAACTTTTCATTCTCAACCCAGCTTCCATAAGCGCAGCGATTAGAGTTGCTCGCCAATCTTAACAAACTCAAGGGTAAAGAACCGGCAGGGCACGTGCGCTCGCGATGCTTCAGGTTTCGGATCGCGGACATCCTGTCCGCTGACGGGCGCAGGCTGCTCGGATCTTCCAAAGAATGCCGAGTCGGAAGGCTTTGCGTTTGTTCGGTCCCAGTTACATTTTGGCAGACAAACGCAGACACCGGTGAGCCTGCTAAAACTGGCAGATTCGCGCTTGGCGATTTGCCAAGTCCTCACTTCACCGCGGGAAGCCTCACAAAAAAAGAAATCTCTGGTCGCGGCTACGGCCAGAGATCCTCCCGTTTAATGAACACGATTGGAAATCGTGCCTTCTTATTTCTGCCCAGCGGCTTTCGCCCGGGCTCGCGGTTGTGCTCCATTTTCGCCGCGAATCTCGATTTGCCGGCGTTTACCTTCCACCGGTTCGCCAGCCGGAATACTTATCTCGAGGACGCCGTTGCTAAAATCTGCCGTAGCCCGATCAACCCTGACGCCTTCCGGCAACGGAATCCGGCGGTAGAAGTTGCCGTACGATCGCTCGGATCGATAGTAGCCCGCTGCATCTTTCTCGCGCTCGCTTTTGCGTTTGCCGCGAATAACTACGGCTTCGTTGGCAATATCAATGGTGACCTTGTCTTTGGTCACGCCCGGCAGATCCGCGCGGACGACGAGTGTGTCGTTCCGCTCGAAGACTTCGACCTGCGGTGAGAATTTTGAATTCCCCAGAGAGGTCAGCCGTTCAAGGCTGCCTTCAACCACAGGCGACAGCCAGTCACGGCCGAAGCCCTCGCCGAACAGTCGATCCATCTCCTCACTGAATCGGCGCATGAAAGTGAAAGGGCTGCGATTCCCCATCTCGTTCGGTGCTGAAGGAGATGGAGCCGTCTCTGTGACGTCGGGCTGATTAGACTCTTGACGCGCCCGTGATGATTGCCGCTTTATTTCTTTGGATGGTGAAGACTTTTTGGCAGCCTTCTTCTTAGCGTTAGCCATGGTGTCTCCTCTCGCAAAATGATCTAGCGAGCCTTGGCGGAAGCTGACTGAGTCGGCTCGGACACTTCCCTGATTACTTCTCCGGCAACGCGCTTTCCGGACTGCAGAGCAATGTCGGCCAGGGCCACGATCCCACAACAGGAACCACGATCATCGACGACTGGAATGCGCCTGATGCGCTTCTCTTCCATAATCCGGTAACACTCTTCGACGGCCATGTCGGGTGTTACGGTCACGATTGGCTTGGTCATACAATCGGCCGCAGTCAGTTCGAGCGGATTGAGACCATTGGCCACCGTCCGGCAAACGATGTCCCGATCAGTTACGACTCCGACCGGAAGCTTGTTGGATTGGTTGTCGACTACCGGTATCTCTCCGCAGTCATGGTCGACCATCATCCGCGCCACGGCGGTCAATTTAGTATCTGCCGTGCAACACGCCGGGTCCGGCGTCATCACTTCTCTAACATGCATTGATATTCTCCCTCTATGATCAGCTTTGGAACTTGTGACTCATCGGCCTTGATGAACTCTAGCTCCGATGAAACTATTTCTTTGAAGACTTCTTCTTCGAAGACTTCTTCCTGGAACTCTTCTTCTCTGGTACCTTGCCGCCAGCTGCACGAGCTTCTGACAGCCCGATCGCAATCGCCTGTTTCTTACTGGTAACTTTCTTGCCGCTGCCGTCGCTCTTCAAGGTTGCCTTTCTTATGTTCGTGCATTGCCTTCTCGACTTTTTCGGAGGCTTTCTTTCCATACCTGGCCATTGTTGAATGCCTCCTTAGTTTCTGGAAAATTGCGGACTGATGTCACCCTCGCGTACAGGCCATGCTCGCAAACGTCCGTTAACGGTTCATGAACGGGACTCATTCGCTCGCATTGTTTCGATCCGCAAAGTACGAGCGCAATTACAGTGCCGCCCTTGAGTACGACAGCTTCAGCCTTGCGAACGCAGGCATGAACTCAACACGCTGACAGCCTGTATGTTGAGCAGCTAACAAAGGTAGAGTTTGAGGCGAATCGAAAAGAAACGGGGCTATGTCAGCGATGGCCGCCGACATAGCCCCAACCCTTGTTCGGGTAGTCTTTCCTTCTGGCTCAGGATGCTATCTGCCCGCTGCTAAGTTTCCGCTACGAGGGAATGAACTGTTTGTTAATTTCGTCTGCGCCGAAAACTAACGAACCAATGAGGGGAGCAATCCGATGACGCTAAATACAGCTTCGTCTATCGGCGGGTCTGCTGTTGTTAACTCCCCTTCATTTCTCTCATCGAATCGAAATCCACAAATGAACAGTCGTGCACGCGAACGCCGATTTGATGCGATGTCAGACCCCGGGACCGCTTAACCTGCGGGGATAACCAACTGCTGGCCGGGAAATATCAGATTCGGGTTTGCGACCGTCTCTTTGTTGGCTGCTTCCAGGGCTTCCAACGAGACGTTATGGTGCGACGCGATTCTCGTCAAATTGTCACCCGACTGCACCGTGTATAAGGTCTGGCCGGAAACTGCAATCGCCAGCACCAGATCGCCGGCCCGCATGTCCGGGTCAATCGCGGTATATGCGTCCCAGACCGCCTGCTTTGCCTCCTCAGAAGGCGCATCGCCACTGATGTATAAGACATCCCCCTGTTCCTGCACGTTGAAACTCTGAATGCCTCCATTTGTTGCCGCGTCCACGACCGATTGATACTTGTCAGCTAATGCCATTGTTTTGCTCCTCTTTCTTTCCTAGAGATATTGTGCCGTGCGCCCAAAGGTCACACACCTACTTAATTGTCATCTGGTTGTTAACCTTCTTTGGCTTCGCCTCGTTCGCGGCTTTCATTGCATCCTGCAACTTGGCGCGTTCGATTGTGCCTTTTAGCGTAACTTCACCATTGGCGACCTCGACGGTGACACCACTGACCTTGTGCTTGGCGAGATTTGCCGTCACCGCAGTCTTAAGCGCCGGATCCGCGGAAACGGTAATCGGCGGTTTGACAATCAGGGTGTTGGTGATCGACTTGACTCCCTCGACGCTCTTGGCGGCCGCTTCAACCTTGGCCTTTATCGCGTCTGAGTCGACGGCTCCGGTCAACGTAACTACACCTTCAATCGTCGTTACCGTCACTGCGTTGGCGAGCGCGGGACTATCGGCCGCGATCTTTGCCTTGACGTTCGATGTAATCGTCGCGTCGTCGGGGCCTTTACTGCAGGCCAGCATAAAGACGGCCAGCAAAAGGCCGGTAACGCTGATGACGATCCTCTTTCCAATAACATTTCTCATTTTTCTCTCCTTCAGAAGTTTTACAAAGCACCTGCTACCATTTTTAAAAGATGCACCTGCGTACGAGGGAAGCACCTGAATACCACCGCGCATGGCCCGAATCTAATACCCGTTCAGCGCCAACTCTCGCGAAAAGCCAATACTCATTTCTTCAGCACAAAGGTGACATTCATTCGGACCAGCACCTTCGAGATTCACGACTGGGCGCGGAGTTTTCACCAAACCACGCGAGAAATTCTTCTTCATTCACAGCCTATCCTACGCAACGGACTGCACGCGTCTGTGCGTTACCACACACTATTGGCGCTGAATCTTCTCGGGGAATCACTGGCAGCACGGAAGGGCTGATGTCAAGAATTGTTCTGATGGCACCCTATTACCTCGTCGTCGCAATGTCAACTATCCTCGTAGGCCAGACTTCGCTTCGTCCCTCGCCTTCTTCATCCTCGCCTCGCCGGCAAACTAATTTCGAGTTGGTGGTTTCGAGAATGTTCTTCGATTCCGGGAGGCGCGTTTTTGTCGCCCACCTGACAAAGCGCGCGCCGGCCGCGCATGCGCATCAGAACGCCCCGAACGTTTGTCACAAAGCTCGCTCCTCGTGGTTCGGTAACTGCTTCGTAGTCTCGTAAGTCGAGAGTGTCTCACCGCAAATCAGCACCGACCGCGCGCCCATTTCGACCGCATGCAACCGCTCTGCATCGATCAACTCATCCAGCATACTCGCCGATACACGCAGCGCCAGAGAATACGATTCCGGTGTGAGTGCGGGCACCACTTGACCGCACGACTCGCACCAGGCAATGAAGGAATCCTGCGGGACGCGAACGAAACTGATTTGCCTCGGCTGCCCATGTCCCGGATCTCTCATTTGGTTTATCACAGAAGCCCCTTTCCCCAACCTTGACGAAAGTCTGATTGGTACCGAAGTGATTAGCGACTGGTAGTGCTTACCCTCACTGACCAAAGCGCTGCCGATATTCCGTCGCGGAAAGGAAGGCCTTCACCATATCGGCGCTCGCATAGTCGCCGTTGAATTGGTTCAGCTTACTCAACCAGAAATTGTAGCCGCCATAGTTCAGACCCGGCTCGGGCGCCGCATTGGGGTCGCGACGCAGGTAACCGAAGTATTCCATCATGACAAAGGCGCGATTAGACTCCTGCTGCGTCAGGGCGGCGTTCTCAGCTACGTCGCGAACTGCGCGTCCACGCGCGGCATTGTCGGCTGTGGTCACCCCGCCCGCGAATTCGTTGATGGCCGCCAGGCGTTCTGCTGGCGCGGGAATAACCCCCGCATTCGCGAACAGTGCATCGACAAATTGCGCCGGTGTCATTGAGGTCGGATAGGCCAGAGTGAAGCGTGAGCGCTGCACAAACTCTGTCACAAAAGCCTGCTTGTTATTTTCCAGGATCGTTTCCCAACCGGCCTGGCCCACAATCACACCTTGTCCGATTGCCCGCGTGTCCGGAACGAACTCATTGAGCAGAACCGGCACCGGCGCACCCGGCAGATTGCCGTAAGAGGTCTTGTAGATCCGCTCGACCAGATAGCCGGTTTGTTGAAATTCAATCGAGAGGAAGAAGGCGGCGGACACGTTGACCCGCTTGATGTCGATGCATGCCTGATTGCCGTTGCACGAGGCTATTTGATTGGTCCAGAAAGCGAGCCCGCTTGGATCCGGTTCGCGATTTAAGAAGTCATGATACTGCATGTACACAAAGCTCTGCGGATCGTCGATGGGATTGGTGAGTGATTCCGGCGCGTCGTCCAGGATCGTGACCGTTGCGGTGCTCTGGCCGCCGAGGCCCGCGCCCGTAGCGTTAGTCAGGGCCAGACCGAAAGTCTCGCTGCCTTCCAGATACATGTCTTCATTGATCAGCACCTGAAAGGTCTTGCTGGTGTCGCCGGGAGCAAACGTCAGACGGCCGGCTGCGTATTCAAAATCACCTTTCTGGGTGGCAGTGCCGTCCGTGGTCGAGTAATCAACCGAAGCTGGGCCGCTCGTGTCGCCGCTGCGCGTCACGGTTACGGTCAAAGCACTCAGATCTTCCTGAGCTGTGTAAGTCGCCGCGTTGAATTGCACCGTGGGCGCGCCGGGGCCATCGTCGTTAAGGATGGTGCCGATGCCCTGCCCTTTCGCGATCGTGGCACCCCCCGGGGAGCTTAAGTTAACAAAGAAGGTCTCGTCCGGTTCCGAGATCGCATCGCCCGTGACGTTAATCGTAATCGTCTTTGAGAACTGGCCGGCCGTAATGACTGCCGTGCCATTGGCTGCCTGGTAATCAGAGCCGGAAGTGGCGGTGCCGTTTGCCGTTGCATAGTGGAAATCAATGTCGTTGCTGATCGCGTTTGAAGTTGTCACCGTGAAGGTAAATGCAGTCGTACCGCTGTTGCCTTCCGCCTGAGAGACGTCGGTAATCGAAATGGTCGGGGCCTCGTTATCCTGAATCGAAAGATTAGCCAGCGTGGTGCCCCCCAACACGGCGCCGCCGGTCGGACTGCTCAGAGTCAGGGTGAAGTTCTCAAATCCCTCCGGTGTGTTGTCGTCGATGATCGGCACAGTGATGGGCTTGATCGTCTCACCATCGTTGAAGGTCAGCGTGCCGGATGTACTGGTATAGTCTGCCGGCGCATGGGCCGTCCCGTCAGCAGTTGCATAGTGCACAGTCACCGTCCCTGTGCTGCCATTGGTGCGATTCACATTGATCGTAAAGCTGCCGCTGTTTTCGAGTTGAGTGAGCGAGTTTGTACTTAATTGCAGCGTGCCGGGGTTGTTGACCACACCCGAGGTGCAGACCGAGAACTCAGACGTATTGCCCCCCGGATCAGTGGCCGTGGCGGTAAAGAAGCCGCCCGTCACCGAAGCGGTGGGAACCACTGCGCTAAAGTTCGCTTTGCCGCTGGCGTCCGTCGTCACGGCGGCAAAGCCGAGGAATTTCTGGCCTTCGCCAAAGCCACTGCCGTTGCACGATGTATTTGAGAAAAGCTCAACTCTGAACTGAGTGCTCGGAGCGCTATCGAGCGTGCCCTGGATTGTCGTGTTGCCACCGCTCGCGACTATTGAAGTCAGCACCGGATAATTTTGCAGATTGTTCGCGCCGGTGTCTGCGTCGCCGGTATTATCGTCGTTAGGCGTAACGCCGAGGCTGCCGCCGCTAAGCAAATCAATGCCTAGCCCGCTGCCGTTTGCATAAATTGAATTGCCCTCGACAGCGATACCGGTACTCTGCGCTCCGATGAAAATCCCTAAGGATGAATTGAAGGCTATCACGTTGCCGGTCCCTGCTGCCGTGCCGCCGATCTTGTTGTTGGTCGGACCGTTTTCGATATCAAAGGCGACGGAGTTGCTCAACGCACTGACGCCATCAGCTTTGGTGCCGATGAAGTTGCCGGTTATCTGATTGTTGCTGGCGTTGCCGCCGATAGAAACGGCATTGCTGCCATTACCCGAAATGACGTTTCGTTCCGCGGGAGTAGTACCACCAATGATGTTGGAGCTGCTTCCGTTGATCGATATTCCGTTGTTGCCGTTACCGATCCCCGCAGCGCCATCCGCGCTGGTTCCAATATAATTTCCGATCACCGTATTACTATTAGCGCTCGCGGTATCCAGATACAGGCCCTGGCCGCCACTGGGAGTGGTGTTACCGGAGAGGACGTTGCGGTCTGCCGGAGTCAGGCCGCCGATCAGGTTATTGGCCGACTTGATATAAAGGCCGGTAGATTGATTCGGAGTTGGGAACTGTGCGGCCGCTTTCTTGCCGCTGGCATTTGTGCCGATAAAGTTCCCGGCAATCGTATTACTGCCACCAATCTGAAGATAAATTCCGAAAGCGCCGAAGTGATTAATGACCAGTCCCTTGATCGTGCTATTGCCTGCGGTAACGGTTAGCGCTGGGAAGAACCCGACAACGTTCGTCCCGTTCAGCTCAATCAAAAGGACGGCATCACTCCCGACCGCCAAAGTGTTGGCGCTCGCGCCCGGCTGAGTATAGCCATCGATCGTTATTGACTCAGTGATATCAGGCAGAGCTGAGCTCGGACTGATTGTCTGGACGCCGCTGCCAGGGATGTTGAACTTGATCACATCCTGACCCGGATCGCCGGCCGGTGCATCGCCGGAAGCGGCGTTCGTGTTGGCCGCCGTGATCGCTTCGCGCAGGGTCACGACGCCATCGACCGCGATGGTATCGCCGGTGCTGGTGACGGTGATCGTCCTGGCATTGGCGGCAATGACCATGAGAAATAAAATGCCAATTAGAATCAGGGCCAGGCTGATTAGGCGATAGATGCTTTCGCGATTGGTGGACTGGGTATTCATCGTGTTGCTCCTCTTTTCTAGATGCCGACAGTTTCGAAATACGCTTTGCGGCGCAGGATGTATTTGAATTCAAAACCGCACCTACGTCACTACCTCGATCTGTAGCTGCGTGGAGCGAATCTGCGTGAGACGACCGTGTTAACAGACCCGCGCCGGTGAGGCCTCAAATCGCTTGTTTGCTGAAGAAAATCAATGGCCTTCGCTTGTCCACCACGTCGTGTGGTGCGTAGATGAGTCGTCGCTGACAGGTCGGCAACAGCGTTACCAGGGTTGTCTACTGCGACTTTTGGTAGAGCGGATCGCCGGACTAGGCGAGTTTATTGGAGCAGCGCCCTTGCTTACGCGCGGGCTTCTGACACTGCCTTTGTTTTGCGGTTAAGTCGTATGGCCCGCGGATCGCTTTGAGGCGCCACTACGACCGTCCACGAAATCACACGAGGTGCCAGGAGATAGTAAAAGCGTAGCGTACCTTGAAGAGGATTTCGCATGAAAGTCCGCGTTAAGCGGACGATCAATCGTTTGCTGCGCGGACTGGCCGAGTCACCATTTTATCAAGGCCCGGAGGAAGCGCATCCCTGATTTGAAAATAAAAAAGGGAAGCGCCGAAACGCTTCCCTCTTTGGCCCATATGATCACCGCTTAGCCGAACTTACTTTGGCGAGAGCGCATTCTTATAAGCGTTCTCAAGCACGCCAGCCGCCCCACCACCGTTGCTTGGCCCACCCGAGATGTCTGAATTGATGAACAGCACACCAATTACTCTGGGGCCCGTTACCGGCCCAAAGATCGCGACCGAGGTGCTGATGGTTTCGCATTTCTTTCCAAACGCGTCGCAGCGCGCACCCCAACCGCCGTTCTTTTCGACTTCGGTATCCTTGTCGACGTCCCAGCCCAGTTGTTTCTGCCGCATTGTCTCAACCTGATCTTTTGTCAGGATCTTGCCATCGCCGGCGTTGAGACTAATCAGCACCTTTGAAATATCTTCCACTGAAAGATACCAGCCCGCAGCTCCGCATCCGAGCGAGTTATCAACCCAGTCAAAACCAGATTTGCTGCCTGGATAGCGATAAGCAAAAGCATACGACGAGGCCGCGGGGTTTTGGGTTGGAGGTTTACACGAAACGCCCGGTTGACCTACAAGATCGAATACGTTCTGCTGGACCAGCTTCACGTACTGGTCGGCAAGGGTCTGCGGGCGCGTGACCAGGTTCTTGTCTTCCGGAAGGCCGGCAATCTTAGGCAGCAGGATTCGGAAAATGCCGAAGTTATAGTTGCTGTAGCAGCGGTTGATACCCTTGGTGATCATTCCCTGACCCGGTGGCAGGGTAATCAGGTTGCCGTTGCCGTCCTTTGGGTCACAGGTAGCCGGCGCTCCATCCGTGACTGTTTGGGTGAAGAATTTCTTGAGCCCTGCGTAATCATTCGGGCCGTTGCCGTAATCTCTGATTCCGCTGCTCTGGCTCAACAACTGTTCGAACGTCATGTCCTTCACGAACTGGCTCACCATCCAGTCGGACGGCAGGAACTGGCCGATGGATTGGTTGAGTTGGACGCCGTGCTTCGCGAGGATGCGCACGGCCGCAATTGCGGTCACCATCTTGCTGACACTGGCCACGGTAATTTTCGTCGAGGGGGTAAAGTCGCGCTCTGGACCATCGGCTGAAGTTCGGGCCTGTCCGCCGGCGTCGAACTTCGGATACTGGCCGACAAAAAACGCATAACCGACGGCGTGGCCATCAAGCTGTTGATGGACGTTTTTGGCAATCTGGCACGGCTTAACGCATTGCTTGTCTGCGCAGATCACGCTGTTGGCCGAGACATTGAAACCGTCCTCGGTCAGCACAGTGTCCTGATGATCGTCAATCGGAGTTTGTGACTGAGGCCCGCGCCAATCCATAACTGTGCGCAGCTCTACACCGCAGTTGTCTTTATATTTTTGGTCCCACTGCGAGTACTGCTTTTCCTGCGGCATCTGCGAAGTAGGCGGTGGCAGGATGGCGTCCAAATGAATCATCACCGTTTGCGATGCGCCGGGTTTCAGACTCGGAAGACTTACCCTGGGCGTGTTTTGACGCATCAGCAGGTTGTTGTCCTTGAGGTTGAGCCACATTGGATCGGTCGGCGTCTTGCCCTTGTTACTAATGCGCAAGGTGACATCGGCGCCGGCAAAATGGAGTTGAGTCAGTGGCACCACGCCGATTTTCTCGTTGTAGTTCAACAGGCTCACCGAAGGGAACACTGCACCTCCGCCGAACTGGACCTGCGTTGGCCCCATCGCCCCCGCCCGATTTCCTGCATAGAACATCGCGACTGTGATCGCGAGTAACGGCAAACCCAACCTCGCAAACGTGCTCATCTTTTTCATAACTGTCTTGTCTCCTTAAAGGTTAATCAGTTGACACCGGCATCATCTGCCTGATCCTCTCGGGCGTCACTACCTTGATATGTAGCTCCGCGAGACTGGATTGTTTCGCGTTCCTTAATGTGATTTCGTGGACAGTCTTCAACCAGCAGGAAAGCGGGCCACGAATTCACACGAATCCGCACGAAACCAGTGCGCTTTAGAGTCGGTAGTGAAATATTAGACCAGGCGGTTCTTGAGGGCCTTGGCGACGGCTTCGGACTTTGAGTGGACCTGCAGCTTCTCGTAGATGCTTCGCAGGTGAAACGAAACCGTATGAACCGTCACGCCCAGTTCGCTGGCCGCGGTTTTGTAGTTGTGACCTTCAACCAGAAGTTTTAGCAAGCGCGTTTCGTGAGGTGTTAGTTCATAGTCGGCGCGATCGGGCGGCCGAATCTCGCGAAACAGAGCCATCACGCGCCTGGCGACTTCCGGGGACATGGGCGCGCCGCCATTGACGGCTTCGCGCAAACTCTCGAGCAAACGAACGGGCGGCGTTTTCTTCAGCAGGTAACCGCACGCGCCCGCACAAATAGCGTCAAAGATCCGTTCATCGTCGTCGTACACAGTCAGCATCAGGAGCAAAAGATTCGGATAACGCTCCTTGAGGATTGAAATGCCCTCGATGCCGTCCATGCCCGGCAAACCGATGTCGCTCAGCAAAACATGAGGCTGATGGCTTTTCAGTTTATCCAGTGCCTCTTCCATCGAGCGGTAGCTGCCGGTGCACTGAAAGCCTTCGGTGCCGCCAATCAACAGCGCGAGGCTCTCGCGAATCTCGCGGCGGTCTTCGACGATGGCTACTTCGATCGTTACCGGCGGCGTGGTTTCCAACATGGCGATATCGCGCATCGTCTCGAGCATAAGCTTTTTTCCCTTCGGTCTTCGAGTGAACCGAAGCTTATGCGACTTGCCTGAATTAGACACTACACAAGTTCGTAGGAGCAATTGCGCCTACTGCTGAGAGCGGGGACGGCCCGTCCGCAGCCTGTGAATCAAAGATAGTTTGCGCTGGCGCGCTCAGTGCGGACGGACCGTCGGCGCTCCCGGCACTAACGAGCATTTTTCAGCGACACCCACAAAGTTATGGTCGTACCCTTACCAATGCCAGACGCCATCTCCAGCTTCCCGCCGATATCCTGTCCGCGCGAGCGCATGCTGATCAAGCCATGACCTTCACTTTCCTGCCCGGCATCAAAGCCTTTGCCATTGTCTGCGACCTTCAGAAACAGGTGATCCTGATCGACACGAAATTCGATGTCGGCTTCGGTCGCGCCTGAGTGCTTGATCACATTGTTGACGCTTTCTTTGAAGATCAGAAACACTTCGCGGCGCAGGTTGGCGCCCAGCGGCAGATCAACTTCGATGTGCGGCGTGCTAAAGCGGAACCTGATACCGCAGGCCGTGAAGACCTCGCTGGCGAGACTGCGCATTCTCTGCGTCAGATCGCTAAGGTGATCTTTCTGCGGATTGATGGCCCAGACGATGTCACTCATCGCGTCAACCAACTCGCGCGATGAGTTGGCGATCATCGCGAGCGGCTGGGTGATGGAAAGATTGTCGCGATCGACCGATCGGTTTACGACTTCGCTCAAAAGCGATATTTGCGTCAGGCTCGATCCGATATCGTCGTGCAGATCGCTGGCAATCCGTTTGCGCACCCGCTCCAGCTCGACCAAACGTTCCTCACGCGCATGCTGCAGGGCGACTTCTGCTCGTTGACGCTCGCGGACTCTGGCGACCCGATAGCGATCCATTGAAAAGACCCCGGCGCACAAGAGGATCACGGCGATGACAATGAACCACCAGCGCCGCCAGAATGGCGCCAACACGCGGAACGAAACGGTTGCCGGTTTCACACTGGCGAGACCACTGGTGTTGACGGCGCGCACCATGAACCGATAGCTGCCCGCGGCCAGGTTCGCATAGTTGACGGTGCGGGACGGGGTCGCTGCGCCCCAATCCTTATCGGCCCCTTCGAGCATGTATTGGTAGCGCAGGTCTTCGCCGGCATTAAAGTCGATGGCCAGAAAATCAATCTGTAAATTGTTTTGCGCGGGCCCGAGTTCGAGATTGGAAATCGCGGCACTGCCCAATTCCGGCACCGACCGGCTTTCGCCCGCGATGCGCAGGCCGCTCACCCATATAGGAGGCGCAGCCACAGGCTGGTCCGGCGCCGGCACCAGCCGCGACAGACCACTGGGTGTGCCAAACCATAGCGACCCGCCGGCGTCGCGGAATGCGGTTGAGACAAAATCTCCAGCGAGTCCATCGTTGATCGAATAGTGCCGGATGCTGGCAGCGTCCGCAGTGAATCGATCGACCCCGCGCGCAGTGCCCACATAGATATTGCCGAACAGGTCCCCGGTGATTGAACGAACATTGTTGCTCGCCAAACCATTTGCCGAATTGAGACTGACAAAACGCGGTCGGGCCACCGTCGGATCGTCGATTCGACTCAGTCCATCTGAAGCAGATCCGACCCAGATTCTGCCCTTCTGATCGGGATACAGAGCGGTGATCAATCCACTGGGCAAACCATCAGCAGCACTGAGCTCGGTGAAGTGGCCGTCGTGATACCGCACTGCTCCGCCCTGATAAAAGCCAAACCAGAGATTTCCGGCCCGGTCTTCCGCGAATGACGAAGGCGCCTTGTTGTCTGGAAACCCATCTGCCCGGGATAACACAGAGAACCTTTCCGTGGCGCGGCTGAATCTCGAGAGGCCGTACTGCGGCGGCTCAGGCCCATTGGTGCTGACCCAGAGATCGCCGCGCGAATCTTCAAAGATATGGAACATCGCGTCGCCTTTGAGGCCGTCGCGACTGTCATAAATTGCGCGCGGTCGTTGTTGGGCCAACGCCTGAAAATCGCCGGTCGCGGCAAAGCGATAGAGTTTCCCATTCGTCAGGAACCACCACTCGCCCCGGCTGTCCTGGAATACCGGATTTGAACTCCAGAGTGTTTGCGAGCCCGGCGGCACCGGTGAGGTTATCGAGTGAAAACCCTGACCGTTAAAGATGCTCAGCGTCAGGTTACTGCCCGTCGTATAGAGCTTGCCGTCAAGGGTTCGATTAATGTTCACCGTATACGGATCGCCTAAGCCATCGATGACCTTGTATGAAGTAAGGCCGCCGCGATCAAGCCTCATCAGGCCGTTTGTCCCACTCATCCAGACGTTGCCGCTTCTGTCTTCGACGACCCGTTCGATCCCCTGGATAAAGCCCTGATCGCTGGTGTGGGTGTGAAACGTGTGTCCGTCATATTCGATTACCGTGAGGGTGTTCGAGATCCAGATCTCTCCGTCACTGGTCTTTGAGAGAAACCGGGGCCGGGCAGTAACGTTTCCTTCCGCTTGCGAAACCTCAAAGGCCTCGCCTGGCTGGGCCGGCAAACTAATTCGATCCCCGGACCTCGTTTGCTGTCCCGGCTTCTTCTCCAGGCGCTGCACCGACAGCGAGCCCGGCAAACCTGTTCCCTCGAGTGGGCCAGGCTTAAGCACGTAGACTCCGTTAACCCCAGAGAACCAAATCCGCCCCTCGTTGTCTTCCAGGACATTACTGAAGCCATCGGCACGTCGCGGACCGGCTGTGTAGAGAGTGCTGCGCCCGTCGGGTTGCCGCCGGATCAAACCTTCCGTGCTCGCCAGCCACAGACTGCCATCACGGCCTTCGCAAATCATCGACACGGCGAACGCGTCCGCAGAGATCCCCAGCAGGTCAAACCCTATTTTCTGAAAAGTTAGTTGATGACCGGTTTCCTGCACTCGATAAAAACCGTGTCCGCCCGACCAGATATTGCCGTTGTGATCTTCGAACAGAAATCCGCGGCTGTCGCCGACAAACTCAGCGTTAAGCACCGGCCGCTGAGCGCTCCGGGCGCCGGTAGCCACGATCGGCGCATCAGGATCAAAGCGGTACAAGCCGCTGGTCGTAGTGATCCAGTAAATGCCTTTGCTGGTTTCGATAATGTCTTCGATTCCGGGAGGCGCGTTCTTGTCGCCCACCTGATAGGTGACGAAGCGCCCGCCGTCAAAACGGCTCAGGCCATCACGCGTGCAGATCCACAGGAACCCGCGCGAATCACTCATCAGAGAGTTAACAAAACTGCTGCCCAGACCATCGGCAGAGGTGTAGACCTTGATGGGAAGATGTTCGGCGCGAACGCCTTGGGTACCGGCGAGACAGACCACCGAGAACAGTATGAGTAGGGGGATAAACGTGCGGTTCATGGGACTGGACTAGCACAGAGTATGCCAGTAACTCCGACTCTCTCCCATCCTGTCATAATTGCCCGGCCTTTTTCTATTTTTAACTGGTACTGTTTTTAGGGAGAACGTCAACATCGCGATACTTATCCGTTCGTCTTCCCTCGAGGTATGTACCTTTGTCTTACCCTCTCAAGTTTAAGCTCAAGAGGTCGTCCCGGCACCGGTTGAAAATTCAAGCAGACCTCCTTCAAATCAGCAGTCAAATCGATCCTTTTGGATAAAGCTTTGATGAAGATCCATACGCAGACTATGATCGCAAAATAAAGCTTTGCTTCCAACAAGCCAAGGGCTACGGATCCACAAAAGAAGAAAAATGAGAAAACCATCTTAGCGGTGGCTCGTCCCCTTAACGCCAATAGAGTACGTAGCCGTGTGTCTAAGTGTTCATCTGGTTTGGGCTTTATCGCCGAAGCGGAAGAGTTGCCGGCCTCCACTTGAGAGGTGGGAGTGTTTTCTGAAGGAGAGTAGCCCTTTTCGACCTGGCAATTCCAGCAGACAGCAAAATCATCCTCGATCCTCTCAGTACAATTCTGGCAGCGCCACATATTTCCTCCAAAATCGGAGTATTACCCGGTCGGGATCAGCAAAGAGAATGTCCCGTGAATCGATTGAAATGCCCGCGGCAGGCTCCTCTTGAATTGCGATGCCCGGTCGTGGACACTTGAACGGTTTGGCCACCCACTCTGAGGCCGGCTCTCCGCCTCTGCGGTTTCTGGCAGCGATGGAAAACCCTGCGCCTGCGAAAAGAATTACGTTTCCTCTTTCAACTTGGCGCAGGAGATATTGAAATTCGTGTGTACGAGTTAATCATGGGTTTCCCCCAGATTCATACCATACAACCGAGGCGCCGCGCGATTTATCGATGCTTCGGGACGCCTATGAGTCATGGAAACCTAATTGACCTCATCGGACGCCAAGGCCTTCTCAGTACCATCGCTAAAACAAAGATCGGACCGTGCTTCTGCTACGGAATTGTCGGTGTCCTGCTACGGAAAAGTCGGTGCTTCCAGTTTTGACACTCATCGGACGGCAAGAGGAAACTAAATCACGCGACTAGCCCAACGCGCAACTGCTTTGCCTCAAAAGCCAGTGACCACCAAGCCGTGAAATGTTTCTGCCCAATGAGCCGCCGAACGCCCGAATTAACGCGGCGCGACGAGCCGTAATAACAAGATAGTCTCGCGCATGAAAGCAACGCTGCTCGCGCTAGCGTCCAACGATTGATAATCAATAGACAAAACGCTAAGTATATGCCTTTTCAAAAGTTGCAGCCACCAGGGAAAATCAAGGGATTTGCATTCTTTCTCATTCTTTACCATGCGTATACGGCTTGTGCTGATTTTTTTGGACACATATTGGTCAGTTGGAATCTGACTGCTCTGCATCCACCTAAGGTTAAGAGAACTACGAAGGTAAGATTACGGAAATTGAAATGCTGTACGAGGTTGAGGCGTTCTTCTCTCAGTACAAGTCCTGTTTGGACATGCTAGTCAAAGTGCTTTGTCCCAATACTGGCCTTAAGCCAGGCACATTATCTACCTCGGTGATTTCGGTAATCGAATTATCACGCTGCTAAACAATCTGAAGAAGACCAAGCACAACTTAACGGTGGGAAGACTAGATTGGTTGGTCGAAGAAATTGAGAAGACGAAGTCCTCGGCAGATCATCGTTTTCTCGTCGAGCTAACGAACTATTAGGGATGCGAAGACCTTCTATTGTTTCAGCTTGCGCACGTATGAAACCAACGCATTTATCTGTGCCTCTGAAAGCTTCTTCCCGAACGCTGGCATCTTGCCCTTACCGTTGGAGATCGAATTGAAGAGTCTTTCGTCGCTGACTTGTGACTGCCATGCCAGATCTGTCAGATTTCGCGCATGATTGAACTTCGCCTTTAAGGTCTTAGCCTGGCCGTCCTTGCCGTGACAACTATGACAGTGCTTGTCGAATAGAGCGCTGGCATCGACACTTTGCAATGCGTTTTTCTGAGCTATCAAGTTTGCCGAATGCGCTGGGTACAGGAACGCCAGAACACAACCCACACCCAATAACGCAACAGCCGTTCGGATCAAATTCCTTTTCATGTTTCCTCCTCCAACTCTACGGTGGTTTTTTACTTACTGCTTCAATCCGCTAGTGCATTCTCTCGCTTAGAGTTCAACGGTTACTGAAACCGTTGCTCAACCCTACCGGCCAATGTGCAAGAATCAACCGTTCTGTAAGATTTGACAGTTTGAAACTCCTCAACATAAGGTTTTTCCTGCTTGTGCTAGCTTGAAGGCGCCAGAGTTAGTGAGCAGTACAAGGAGGAGTATCAGCGCCACCGAGCCGCAGGCGACGAATCCTGTGCGCACGCCGTAAAGCTGCGTTATGAGCCCAATCAACAGTGGCCCTACCATATCGCCAAATTCTTTGAACGACTGCGCCGCCCCCATGCCTGCTCCCAATTTCTTCTCGTCAACG
>JBBRMS010000067.1:0-23656 GCA_038230715.1 Pyrinomonadales bacterium | reverse complement strand
GTTCTGTCTCTGAAACAAGAGCGTCCGCCGGTAACGTTCGAGACTGCTAATCGTTATGGTTGGCCCGGGAATAATCTGATCGTTTTGATCGAGGCTCGGGCCGGTGCCGCCCGCGAAGGTGTACGCGCCACCAAAGTTCGAAGGCGCGATACTCTTGATCAGCACGCTCCTTAAGCGTCCACCGATTTTGAGAAAGTGTTTGCCCGCGGTCCAGGAGGTGAAGTTTTGCAATTCCAGGCGATCCTGCAGGTTTGAAGCCGAGCCAACCTGGGAGCCGCCGCCAAAAAAAGATTCCGCTACGTTCAATGCGGGCAGAGCGGTACTGGCGCGCTGCCGAAAAATGCCCTGGTTGATCTGCAGGCGGGTCTCGTTGATGGTCTTCTCGTTTATGATCGCCGTCTCGGTAACTTGCAGGCTGTGATAATTGCGCTGGCCGCGGTACGCGCGCGATGGCAAAGCGAATCCGCCAACTCCCTGCAGGTTCTGCTCGAACTGGCTGTATTCATAATTCGCCACCAGGGTGTGCTTCTTATTGATTTTCAGGTCACCCCGCAGACCGAAGTTATAGGAGAGCTGGGGCGTCACCAGAGTTTGGTTGAATTGCGAGGGCCGCAGCGTCAGGGGATCGAGAATCGTGGCGTTGATTACCGAGTTACCTTCGCTGGCATATCGTCCAAAGTAAAAAGCGAAAGAGGCGCGCTTGGGAATGACCGGGCCGGTGAGATTCAAGTTAAGACCGCGTTGCTGGTAGGGCGCTCGTCTCGGGGCGAACGGATTTCGTGAGTTGAGACTCTCGTCATTAAAGCTGAAGTTGATTCCTCCGTGAAATTTTTCAGAGCCGGGCTGAGTGTAAATTTCAATCCCACCCCAACCTGGATATTCATTCTCAGCTGAGTAGGGGTTCTGATTAATCCGAACTTCTCTGATGGCTTCTTTGGGCGGGACCCGCCCGTTCGAAAAACCATCGACAGTGATTTGGGGAGCATTTTCGCCCTGGGTGGGACCGGCCATCGCCTGCAGCGTTGAGGCGAGGGCGTCGGGGTCGTCGGGCAAAGCTTCCAGTTCGCGAGCGCGTAGCACCCTCGCGTCGGCATTTCGATCTGAGTCAGTGCTGACGCCCTTGTTGTTATCAACGGTGACTGACTGCTGCAGAGCTTCAATACTCAATTGCAAATCAACCGTAACCGTCGTGCCCTGCTTAACTGTGATCTGTTTTTCTTCCCGCAGGGTGAAGCCGATGGCGGTGGCCTTCACTTCGTAAGCGCCGGGTGGAAGTGATCGAAATTCATAATTGCCCGACGCATTAGTCGTTGTAGTTCGCTCTTTGCCCTGAGCGTCGCGCGCAATAACAGTGGCGTTTACAACCAAACCTTCAAGTTGATCGGTGACGGTGCCCTTGAGGGCGCCCAGGCTTTGCTGGGAGAAAACGAACGGCGTCGCAGCCAACAACAGCAGACCGCATGCTATCAGGATCGGGAAGAAGCGGCGCATGAGAGTAAGTGACATAAGTCTCTCTAAAGTTTCATAGATGTGAGCTGACCCAGGACTGCGGCCGGTTTGGTTTCCCTGGTTTCTGACAATTAAGACTCCCTGCTTTTACACGTCAATAGGAAGGCAGGGTTGCAATAATTCGCGGTCGATACTGGTGGCGTATCTTTAGCAGGATGAGCGGCTTCTGTTATCAGGAAATTCTACGAATCAATTGTGCCATGCTTTGACCATGGGCCTTCAGAGTACCGACTTCAGACGGGCTTTTGCGTTGTACTTGAGCGCTGGGCGTGCTGGCGGAAGGATGCGCGCGCTTCCGGGAGAGCTATCGAACGGTGACTTCCAAGGTGTATGAGATGCTCCGTTCGGTCGTCGTATCGGGCAGGACGTTGATGCGATAGTCGCCTGAGCGGGGAAGTTCTCCCGACCAGTCCTTCGAACAATCGGCTAGAGAGTCTGCCAGGCCGGGCGTGTATAAATCAAAGCAGACGCCGCCCCTGGCGACCAGGTGAACCGACGTCGTTTGTCCCGCTCTCGCCTTCAGCAAATAATCGTGACTCAGGCCGCGATGGACTGAGCCGCGTTCGACTGTCGTGGTTCGGCCGCGAGCAAATTTGATGCGAGTCACGATGCTGGTCCCTTTTTGGGCGACGACAGTGGCGCCCGTGATAAGAACAAGCAAGGCGATAATGGAAATGAAAGGCCGCGGTCTAGATAAGTCTTTCATGATTCGACTCACCGACATAGTGATTCATTAAAAGATGCACGAACCACACGGGCAAATTAATGTGTTCGGTTGGTGTGGTTTCGTGGGTCGTTCTGTCTGTCGTCTACTATGCTTTATCGGTTTGGGCTGGCCTGCGTGGCCGGCGTTCCTTTCATCGGGATCGGCAGCTTGCCGTCGGCGCCGCTGGTTAATGCGATGAAGGCCTGATCCGTGCGCAGGGACTCAAACACCTTGTCGACGCGTGCTTCCATCATCTCTTTTTCGCGCACGGCCTGGTAGCGTTCGTACTGGAAGAAATGACGCCGCAGCAGGCTGAGCGCCTTTTCGCGCTCTCCGTTTTGGGCATAGATCGCGGCCAGGTTGTAAGAAGCCGGCATCAGTTTGACGTTATCGCGCGCAATTCGGAGCGCCTCGTCCTGCTTGCCGTTTGCGGCCATGAATACGGCCGCAAAGACCAGGTTATATGGATCCTGAGGATCGAGGGCCAGCGCCTGTTGCGTGTAGGCGTTGCCCTTAACCGGATCGCCTTCGGAGTTCCAGTAGACGGCCAGGTTCCGATAAGCCAGAGCCAGAGGATATTCGGCGATAGCGTGCTCCATCAGCTCCAGACCTTTTTTGAACTCACCATCATGAATCGTCATCTTGCCGAGTCCGTGGTAGGCGACTGAGCGGGACAACGAATCAGCCGGCATACTGAGGATCGCTTCAAACACCTCGCGCGCTTTTTTCCAGTCACCGATGTTGTGGCGATAGTTTTCACCCATAAAGCGCAGCGGAGTTGGATCAGCCGGATCCATCTGGTGTGCGCGCGTGTACAACCTGTCGGCGGCAACATAGCGGCCGCTGTTCTCGGCGATCAATCCCAGCTTCATCGTGTCTTGGATAGCGGCGCTTTGGCGGCGTTCGAAAATTGGAGCAGCCGGGATGGCGGCAACTTCGACGCCGAGCTTCTTCAATTCCTTCGCGGCATCTTTGGCTTTTTTAGGAAACAAACACTTCTGTTCGGCCACCGTCTTTAATATCTTGATCGCGCCGTCGTTATCGCCAGCCTTAACCTTGCGGGCCGCTTCGTTAATCTGTTCGGTCAATCCGTTCTCGCGTTGTTTCAACTCGCCGTCGACGAGCTTTTCCACATCCGCGACTTTGAGCTTCCCGTTCGTGTTTTCGATCTTCTTGACCGGCGCACCATCTGAAGTCGCCAGCACCGCGACCGGCAGTTTGGAGTCACCCACGAGCTTCTCAGAGTTGGGAACCCTGGCATCGGCTAATTCCATCGCGACACATTGCTTGGCATAGAGAGAAAGGGAACGCGACTCCCTCAAGCTGGAATTCTTCACTTCGTCCTGAGAAGCCGGAAACCAAAACAGCACTAGTCCAGCCGCCGGAACATCCGCGGCCTTGTAAATCTTCCACGGCACTGGATAGGTGGGCGCGTCTGTGCCGCCACCCTTGCCACCGCCATTGGACATGCCGCCGCCCCCGCCGCCGCCGCCGCCGCCACAGGTGGCCCAGGAAGATTGAATGAAAAACAGGGCGAGGAGAGCAACAGCAATCGACCGGAAGAATTTGGTTTTCATGGCGCGGGATTATATCAGAGGGTTGCCGTCAAAACCCACGCCAAAATGAGCGCACCTTTTCAGAGAGTGAAGACTGGTGATCCAAAACGCAAAACGCGCTGATGCCCGTTGCAAATTCCTGGAGATAAAAGCTCTCCGCGGTCTTCGCAAAGGGCCATCAGAGCGCTAAGACATCTGGTTATGAGCTGGTCGCGATTTCCAGAACGAAAAGCTCGGGTACTCAGTTAGTGCAACCGTAAGCCTTCCACGACGTGGCCTGGGCTTCAGTAGCCTGCTTACAAGCAGCCGCCAGCGATGACTTAGTTGCGGGGTTGTCGGCAAGTTTCTTCCACGAGGCTCGCATTTGTTCTAGTCCGGACTTGTAACTGGTGCGGACAGCTTCCGGCACCTTGCCCGTGCAAGCCTCATATTTGGCGATGTACTCATCGCATTCCGGCACACCAATCTTGTCACCTGAAGAGGTGGTCGTGGTCGTCGTCGTCGAGGTAGTCGGGCTCTTGTTGGAATTGCCGGCGGTGGTATTGCTGTTGTCGTTAGAGTCGGTTTTACCGCATCCGACCAGAATGGCAGTGCAAAGGACGGCAAGAATCAAAAGGGTCTTACTTAGCATCGGGGTACTCCTTCAAAGTTCAGCTGGAGCCTGAACTATCATTGGAAAGGGAATTGAAAAGCGGCGACATGATACCGAGAGACGCCCGAGATTGACAGTCCCCGCGGGCCCCGGAATTTCTGAGGTGTCCCACAAAGCTGCAATTCAGGTCCCGGACGCTAATCACTGTTCGCCGTGTACAGGACGTTGGCGAATGGATCTTTTGCCTAATCGCCGACAGGAGAAGGAACCACGGTCTGGGAACTAGTTTCTGTTTTGTCCTATACTCCCTCTATGGAAGAGAAGAACCCTCTGGCAACCACGGCACTCCCTGGCCGCGAGCCGTCCGAGTCGAATCATCCGGCCGTACCCCCCGGCGAACAGGTCGTGGGCGAGAGAAGGGTGATCCTGGTGGTTGACGATTCTGCCGATAACGTGGCGCTGCTTAGTTTGGATCTGCAGCAGATGGGTTATCGGGTGGTGACTGCGACCAATGGTGAAGAAGCAGTCAGCGTCGCGTCCGCGATTCTGCCAAACCTGATTCTCATGGACATCAGCATGCCCCGGTTGGATGGTTTGGGAGCTACGCGCCGGATCCGCGAAATCGAGTCGCTGCGAGAGGTGCCGATCATTGCTCTCACGGCGTTCGATACTGATGGTTTTAAGAGGGCTGCTTATGACGTGGGGGTTTCAGGATACCTGACCAAGCCCATCGACTTTGACCGCATGCATCAACTGATTGCACGACAGTTGCTGCCCGGAACAATGGATAGTTTGATTCCGAGATAATCGACAGGAGTCTCTAGTGGAAAAACCAGGCGCAGTTTCTGACAGCGCTTAGCTCGACTTAGCCTCCTTCAGCAGAAACTCATCCGGCTCAATAATCTTCCCGGCGATTGCCGAAGCTGCGACCACGTAGGGCGAAGCGAGATAAAGTTTGCCCGGGCCACTGCGGCCGGGGAAGTTTCGGTTCTGGGCAGAGACTGTGACGGTTTCGGCCGAAGGCGAGGCGCCGGGGCCGGCGTTGATGCACGCGCCGCAGGATGGATCGATCATTTCAGCGCCCACCCTTTCGAAGATTTCCAAATAACCGCGGCTCCGCGCGTACTGTTTGATCTTTTGTGAACCGAATTGGAGATACAGATGCACACCAGGCGCCACCCGCTTGCCTTGCTTCAAAGCGTTTTGCAGCACGGTTGCGTACATATCCATGTCGGCCATCTTGCCCCCAGTACATGAGCCGCCGTAGGCCGCGTCGATCCGCACTTCTTCGGGCAGTTGGTCGATCGGAATGCCGTTCCGCGGATCGCCCGGTAAGGCGACCATGGGATGAATCTCGTCGAGATTGATCTCAAAGACTGCCGCGTACTCTGCATCCGGGTCGCTGAAAATGAATCCTTCGCGCACTGTCTCCGCATCCAGGCCGCGCGCCGTGACAACGTACTCCAGAGTTGCTTCGTCGGGTTCAATGATGCCGGTAAAGCCGCCCGCCTCAACCGACATGTTCGTGAGGGTGGCTCGTTCGTCCATCGACCAGTTCATCAGATCTTCCCCCGCGAATTCCAGGACTTTGCCGATCCCTTTGCTTGTCTTCATATACTCGCTGGCGAGGATCACAAGCATCACATCTTTGGCCGCCACATCCACACGCTTTTGACCCTTCAAAACATAGCGCACAGTTTCCGGCACGCGGATGCGAATGTCTTTCGTGTACCAGGCGTTGGCCATGTCGGTCGAGCCGACGCCGAAAGCAAAGCAGCCCAACACACCGGCCATGCAAGTATGCGAGTCCGTCCCAATCACGATCTGTCCGGGCAGCGCGAGATCCTCGACCACGGCGTTGTGACAGATCGCTTCGGAACCGCCTTCGGGATTTTCGCCGTAGAGTTTGATTCCCTGGCTGCGGGTGAAACTCTCCTGGGTCGTCGCCAAGCCGTCAGCCTTTTCCAGCAGACCCATCTCGCGGTGCTTCGGCGACATTACCTTATTCAGGAATGTCAGGTGGTCCCGAAAAGCAAAAACTGATTCGGGCTCAGTCACTCTGGCGTCAGTGCCGAGGGCTTGTTTGAAAAGCGACTCCGCCATCGGCGTCACGTATTCATGCGAGAAGCGCACATCCGCCACAGCGAATAGGGCATCGCCCGGCTTCACGGCTTCGACGCCGACTTGGCCCGCCTTAACGAAAGCATGACGCGCGATAATCTTCTCGACGATATTCATGGGTCTGCGCTCTGTCTCAGAAGCCGGAGGGCTAGGGAGGGCACCCGGCGCCAGCGAGCCCTCGCTTACGCGCGGGCCTCCGACACTTGCGCTTGTCTCCTGTATCGGAGGCGGCGACACCGTTCCAGCCAGTCTCGCCTTGTTGTAATTAAAGAGCCCGCCGTGTTCGACGATTGACTGGGAAATCGGATCGAGCCCGTTAGTGAACTCGGCCAGCGCGATTTCCTCGCCACGGCGAATACGTTCAATCAAACCAAAGTCGGTCGAGGTCAAGAGACCTATGTTCTGTGAATTCTGGCCGTAAATCTTTTCAATGCTCTTGGCGATGACGAGTTGAATGCCGGCCCACTTTTCGGCGTAAGGCGCAGTTTCCCGCGACGACCCACATCCTTTGGAGAGCCCGGAGACGACGACTGCAAAGCCGCCGTTCTTCACTTCGTCCTTCTTGACGGCGCCTTCGCGCATGCCGACATAGACGTATTGGCCCAGGGTCTCGTCGTAATAAAAACAAACCCAACCAGGCGTAATCTCATCGGTCGAGATGTTATTCATTAAAGGGAGATCGTCATTCGCGAGGCGGCGCGCCAGTTCGTCTTCCAGCTGTTTCGCTTCACTGCCTGAGGCTTCGAGTTGTTGCCGAATTAAAGAAGTGTCTTCGGTAAGGAATAAAATGCGGCCGGTGAACTTCATTTGCTCTGCTCTGCCTGGATTATTTTCTGTCGACATCATTGCTCCGGTAAATTTATTGCGTGTTTAAGGGTCTCAGTATAACCTGTGGCATCGCAAACCTCGGAATTGTCTCACCTGAAAGTAGAGGAGCAGTTTGAACCCAATGCGGCAGGATAGAGTAGCCGCTGGCCGTAACTCTGGAGGCAGGAATGAAAGCATCTATGTTTTATCGAATCGCTGCTGTTCTTCTGCTGCTTTTCGCGGTTGGGCATACATTAGGCTTTCGCCAGTCTGATCCCAGGTGGGGAGTTGAGGCACTGCTTGGTTCAATGCGGTCAATTCACTTTGACGTGCAAGGGTTCAACCGCTCGTATTGGGACCTCTTTGTGGCGGCCGGATTCTCTGTCGGCGTGTTTTATCTATTCGCGGCGATATTGGCATGGCAGTTGGGTGGTCTTCCCGCGGCGACTTTGGCACTCATGCGCGGCACTGCCTGGGCGTTCGCCCTTTGTTTTGCCGTCATCACGGTTGTGAGCTGGAAATACCTCTTTATCCTGCCCATCGCTTTCTCAATCGTGATTACATTATGTTTGACGGCGGCGGCATGGCTTTCAGCGAAGCAGGCGTCTGGGCCTTCACTGTGATAGTAAGTGAGAGGTTTTCGGACTGCTTAACACCTTAATGGGGGAAGTATGGCAGCGAGACGATCTTCAAAATCGAAATCAAGAACTGTAACGCGAGAGGCCGGGGGACCACCACCGCCACCAATGCCGGCCAGTTTTCCCAACGCCAGGTCGAGCGGATTGTTCTCGGCGCCGCGCGGTGCGAAGTTTATCGATTGGACCGTGATGAACGGCGGCATCATCGGCCACTGGATTCGCGTCAAGGTCTATAAGTGTCCGGTTGGCGCAGCGAAGACTGCCATCGCCGGACCAACGGCAGTTTTCCTTGACGCCACCGCCGCTGCGCACGAAGCCGTTTCACTTAGCGCCGGCAAGCCGGACCGACGCAGCGTCTATTATGAAGTTGTTGTTGAGGACGAAGACCTGCGCATGCATCCCAGCGTACAGCTGTTTCGAAAGTATCCGACCGACGTCATTGCCGGAACGTTGATTACGCCGGGAGATTTCACACAGACCGTGACGTAGGATGGCGGTACCATCTGCATCAGCGGGTGGGGTTCAAAGGGCGATGGGTCCCGCCCCTCACGCGGGCAGTACCGACTTCACGGGGAAAGCCTAGGGCGACGGCGTCGTCAGCAGATAAACCGCGAACGAAGCCAGCCAGTGCTCGCCTTCATAATTGCCGCTGGCAACATGAGATAGCGTGACCTGTGCGTGCGCCCGAGCAGATCGCTCCAGGATTTTCCGAGCTGGATCGTTTATCGGCAGGGCCATCGCGATGCTGCGCATGCACCACGCACGGCTCAGATTCAAACCGTCCAGATGGACCAGTTTGGGATCCGTTCGGTCGGTGACGATCGCCGGCTGGATCAGTGCCCTGGGCTCGCTCCGGCCTGTGCCCGGTAAAAAGCGGCGAAACCAGACCGCGAATTCTCCTTTATTCATGACGCGTCGCATTAGATCAGCTTCGATCAGAGCGGGTGAAAAGAAATCCTCGCCGCCCGGTTCCCAGGCCGCCGGATAATTCGCGTCGCGTCCATAATAAAAGCGGCTGCGTTCTACGATTAGCGATTCCAACTTCTTGTTGCCGACCGCGCGCGCATAATCGAGCGCGAAGGCCAAACCGAAAGCCGTGTTCGGATGCACCCCAGTTCGGATTGGATAAGTTTGCTTGGGCAGAAAGATCAGGTACTTGTCCGCGAAAGCCTCCGCCAATGGCTGCAGGTTCCGCGACCACCGCCGGCCGTCTTCATCATTCCAACCGTGCATCTCCTCGGCGAGTTTCAGCAGCCAGGCCCAGCCGTACGTGCGTTCGAATGACGCGCGATTCGCTTCCTTGAGGTAGACCACTTCGCCGGCGATATTCTTCGCGTCCAGATTCGCGTCGAGCGCCGCGCGAATCTCAGGCGCTTCGGGCATGGCCGGAAACAAGCGCAGCAGACGAACCAGCATCCAATGACCGTGCACTGACGAGTGCCAGTCAAAGCAGCCATAGAACGATCCGTGCATGGCCCGCGGGCCTCGCACGTCCGCCGTGTCGTTGTTCACATGATCGAGTTTGTTTGGATATTCCTTCTGGATGCACTTCAGAGCGAGCTTCGCGAAGTGGGAAGCCTCGGTTTGAGTCAGAGAAAGTTGGTTGTTAGCCGCTTGCGGCGCAGCCGGACATTGGCCGCTGAGAAGCAAGAGAATAAAGCCAGATGCTACAAACAGGCGCATGCGTTCCTCCGTTGGACGTCGAGCACGTTCGGTTAGAAAGTTTCGCAAGTCTATCAGAATCTGTAGACTGAAAGAGAAGGCTTGATGCCATTTGTTCCCAATGAAGTTCTCAATAATCATCCCCGCCTACAACGAAGAGCAGTATCTGCCACGACTGTTAAATTCGATTGCCGTCGCGCGAGCGAGTTACTCCGGCGGAGCTGAGGCGGTTGAAGTCATCGTCGCGGACAACGATTCCACCGATCGCACCGCAGAGATTGGCTCGGCGCGCGGCGCGCGAGTCGTTGGGGTTGAAAAGCGGTGCATCGCTGCCGCGCGCAACGGTGGCGGCCATGCTGCTCGCGGCGAAATCGTTTGCTTCATCGATGCCGACTCAGCCGTGCACCCGCAAACCTTCAACGTAATAGATAGTGCGATTTCCAGTGGCCGTGTGGTCGGTGGTTCCACGGGCTTGACGCTCGAGCGAAAGTCAGTCGGCCTGCTGGTAACCTATTGTTTAGGCGCCCCGTTGGTCTTACTTACCGGGATGGATTCGGGCGTGGTTTTCTGTCGTCGCGAAGACTTTGAGGCGGTAGGCGGTTACGACGAAGGCCATATGTATGCCGAAGATGTACTCTTCCTGATGGCCCTGCGTAGATTGGGCAAGGCACGCGGCCAACGGCTGACGCGTTTGCCGAAAGTGCGGGCGCTGGGGTGCACGCGCAAGTTCGATCAGTTTGGCGACTGGCATTATTTCTGGATGCTTAGTCATGTCTTCAAGAGCATATTCACCTGGAACTGGCACGACCAGAAGCTGGCCGATCGGTATTGGCATAAGTCTGGGCGGTAGTGTCAGAAGCCCGGGCTTCGGGGAGGGTCGCATGGCCAGATGGTCTATGCCCCGGCGGCTGTTTCGCCTCCGCGTCTTTGCGCGAAATTCATGCGTACTCAGTTTTGTTTCCCGCGACAGCTCAAAGAGAAGACTGGAGGCGTCAAGAAATAAGAATCAGGACACTACTGTTCTCCCAAACTCTTCCGCTTTCCACAAACTCCCTGTAGAATCTCGCTCAGCAATCTGAGACCGGCAGCGAGAGAATCATGCAGCCTAAGCCAATTAGCGCAAGAGCAGTCGTGCAAGTGAAACGGAATGATTCGAATCTGCACCAGCGGCTTTGGCGAGCTCGCCGTTACATCGACGAATGCTATCACCTGCCTTTGGACCTGGCGGAGATCTCAAAGCAAGCTTGCCTGTCGCGCTATCACTTCCTGCGTCTGTTTCGCGACACGTTCGCCACCACGCCGCATCAGTACCTGATCTACCGCCGGATTGAGAAGGCCAAAGAGCTGCTTTGTTCGGAAGACTTCAGTGTGACCGATGTTTGCTTCGAGGTTGGTTTCCAGAGCCTCGGGTCCTTTAGCACCCTCTTCCGGCGCTGTGTGGGCGATGCTCCCAATACTTATCGCGAACGCCAGAAGGCATCTCTGCGCCAGGTGCCGGGCTGCTTCATTCTCATGTTCGGACAGAAACAGGGCGCCCGAACTGGCTCGAGCAAGAGCGTCCAGCGGTTCTTATCGTGACCTCTTCATAAACGTACTTCACTCATGTTTGAATCGGATACCCAGGGATAGTTCGTCAGAAAAGGGCGCGTCTGGAGTGTCCGGAGCCCCGACCGTAACGGAAGGGGGCTCTCAGCCTTGCTGACGCGCGGGCTTCTGACCCATCGCCGAACGCAACCGCCCATGCGCCTTTAGCAATTTTCGAGAAGCTAGTTTCCGGCAAACCCTTTATGCTCCGACGACAATTCGACGGAGGAAACGGAGAATCATGATCACAAAAATGTCGCACGTCCTTATCTGGGTCAAAAACCAGCAGGAGGCGCTCGAGTTTTATCGAGACAAGCTGGGATTTGAAATCGATACCGACGCCATGCTCGGAGCCGACTTTCGCTGGCTGACCATGCGCATCAAAAACCAACCGGGCTTTGAAATCATTCTGATGGAGCCCAAGGCGGGAATGCTTCTGGATGAAGAATCCGCCGCTCAACTGCGTTCGCTGATCGATAAAGGTGTACTGGGCGGCGGGGTCTTCGACGCGGATGACATCTACAAAACTTACGACGATCTGAAAGCTCAGGGGGTTGAATTCAAGGGGCCGCCCAGCGTCCAGGCATGGGGCACGGCGACCGTTCTGAAAGACAACTCGGGTAATTGGTTCAGCCTGAGTCAGGAGAAGGAAGAGCCTGTTTCCTGATTCTCTACTCAACTTCACGGAGGATCTTTCCCATGGGCAAGCAACTAGCTTTGGGTTCCATACTCGGCGCGGCGGTCCTGTTTGTTTGGAGCGCGATTGCCTGGATGGCGATTCCCTGGCCTCTCCAGGCAAAGGGAGAAAGGCTTGAGGCGCTCTAATGGCCAAGACTGGGGCGAGGACGACGAAATCGATCTATGTTGTGCACCCCGGCGTGCTCATGACCATCAAGTGGATCGGCGAGCTGAAACAAAAGACCGGGCGGTCGCTGGAAGAGTGGCTGAAGTTCATTAAGAAGGAAGGGCCACCGACCGAACCGGAGCGGCGCGAGTGGTTGAAGAGCCAGTACGATCTGGGAACCAACACCGCCTGGTGGTTGGCCGAGCGTTCGGTCGGCAAAGGCAACGAGACCGGAGATCCTGACCAATACCTGGCCGCCGCGGAACAGTACGTGGCCGAGATGTTCTCAGGCAAGAAGGAACACCTGCGGCCGATCTATGATGCACTGCTGAAGCTGGGACTGAGTATGGGCGGTGAAGCAAAGGCTTGTCCCTGCCAAACGATCGTGCCGCTCTATCGCAACCACGTCTTTGCGCAGATCAAACCGACTACCCAAACGCGGATCGATTTTGGCCTGGCTCTCGGCAATCTCAAAACGCCTAAGCTCCTCATAGACACGGGCGGCTATGCAAAAAAGGATCGCATCACTCATCGTTTTGAAATCACTTCGTTGCAAGACATCAATAACGAAGTGAAACGTTGGTTGCGGGTGGCCTACGATCGAGATGCGTAAAGCTCATTTGATCGTTTGGCTGACGAGTCGTGGCCCCGTTAGGGGCCAAATGTTTATAGAGCGGGAACTCGACATAGCTCGAAAGCTCCTTTAGGGGCGTAACGTCGTTCCGGTGCGCCAGAATATTTCGCTCCTACGAAGCTAAGCACGCTCCCGGCTCAACTATCACCAACCAATCACGACCCTTACTCAATGCCAACCAAATCAATCAAACCACGCATGAGCGACGAATCCGTCGCGTCCGCCACAGGCAAGAGCTGGAGCGGTTGGTTCAAGTTGCTCGACACCGCTGGGGCTAAGAAGATGACGCATCAGGAAATCACCCGGCGCCTGAGCGAAAAGCACGGCCTGCGCCCCTGGTGGACGCAGATGGTTGCGGTCACCTATGAGCAGGCGCGCGGGCTGCGATCCAAACATGAAAAGCCGCAGGGCTTTGAAATCAGCGTCAGTCGAACAATAGAGGCTCCGATTAGCAAAGCCTTCAAAGCCTGGGCGGACGAAAAGATTCGGCGGCAATGGCTGCCCGAGAAACTCGAAATTCGCAAGGCAACGGCAAACAAATCTGTGCGCATTACCTGGGAGGACGGCAAGACGCGCTTGGTCGGTGCTTTCCTGACCAAAGCTAAAAACAAAACTCAGGTGGCCGCGCAGCACAGCAAGCTTCCGAATGCGAAAGCCGCAGCCAGGATGAAAATGTTCTGGGCGGAAGCGCTCGTTCGGTTAAAAGCTTTTTTAGAGTGATTAAAACCCACGCGTTTTAGAGGTGGGCTGCTGCCCGCCCTCTTTCTGTCTTGACCGGGCGGGCGGTAGCCGCCTCTAAACGGTCCGGTTAATCCCTTTGCGCAGCCTTCGGGCCTGTAGTAAGTTATCCTCGCTTTTAAGCTTTCTCTCTAAATGATTTTGCACCCCCGAAAGAGTCAACCATGAAAGCTAGAATGATTTTCGCGGCGATTGCTTTACTCGGTTGTGTAGCGTTCGCCGCTGCGGTACCCGACCAGCCATTCATGAAAGCCGCGCGCAGGAACTTACACACAGCCATGAGTGAGTTGCAAAAGGCGACTCCGGATAAGGGTGGCCATCGCACCAACGCCCTCGGTCTGGTGAATAGTGCTATCAGTGAAGTCAACGCTGGCATCAATTTTGATTGGCGGCACAATCACCCCGGCTCGCTCACGGCTGAGACGATGTTTGCCGGCGCGCCCGATCAACCTCATATGCAGAATGCGTTGACAGCGCTCGAAGGAGCCAGGACAGATCTTGAAAAGGCCACCGCCGACAAAGGCGGCCATCGCGCCAAAGCCCTGGACCTGGTTAAGGGCGCGATTACGGAAGTTAAGAAGGGTATCGAGGCCGGGCGCAACTGAAACTCGTTCGCACGTCATTATTTCCAGGCCAGAGGCAGAGTGACTTTTTGTCTGTCTCTGGCTTATTTTTACCTAAATGAAAGCAATAATTTTTGAGCAGCATGGCGGTCTGGAAGTTTTGAAATTCCGCGAAGTCCACGATCCGCAAATCAAAGCCGACGAGGTTTTGATCGAAGTGCGCGCCTGCGCTTTGAATCATCTTGACGTTTGGGTGCGCGGCGGCTTGCCCGGGATCAAGATTCCGCTGCCACACATCCTTGGCAACGATATTGCCGGCGTGGTGCGCGAAGCGGGCGAGTTGGTCACCTGGGCCCACGCCGGGGACGAGGTCATGATTCAACCCGGAGTCTCCTGTGGACACTGCGTTGAGTGTCTATCTGGTCGCGACAACATGTGCGACGGGTATGACATTATCGGTTACCGGCGTGATGGCGGCTACGCAGAACTGGTAGCGGTGCCTGGCATAAATGTTATTCCGAAGCCGAAGAGTCTGAGTTGGACTGAAGCTGCGGCGCTGCCGCTGGTGACTTTGACGGCCTGGCACATGCTGGTCACCCAGGCCCGGCTGCAACCGGGCGAGGACGTACTGGTTCATGCGGCCGGCAGCGGCGTGGGATCGCTGGGCATTCAAATCGCGAAATTGTTCGGAGCGCGCGTGATTGCCACCGGAGGTTCAGACGAGAAGCTGGCCAGGGCGCGCGAGCTGGGCGCGGATGAGACAGTTAATTACACCCGCGATGATTGGCCGAAGGAAGTAAAGCGCCTGACTGATCGACGCGGCGTAGACGTTGTCTTTGAGCATACGGGCGAAGCGACCTGGCCCGGATCACTGGTGTCGCTAAAGAAAGGCGGGCGGTTGGTGACCTGTGGAGCGACGAGCGGCTTTGATGCGCGCACCGACCTAAGGCAGGTGTTCTATCGACATCTGACGATTCTCGGTTCAATGATGGGATCCAAAGCAGAGCTACTCACGGCCATGAAGTTCATCGCCACCGGCCAGATTCGCGCGGTCGTGGATCGCACGCTGCCTCTCGCGGAGGCGCGACAGGCGCACGAGTTGATGGAAGATCGGGCGCAGTTTGGAAAACTTGTGCTGGTGCCTTAGTCTTCGGATCGCGGGCATCCTGGTCCGCCAGCGTGCGCAGCACGCTCAACCTTTCTTCGAAGCTTGTTCGCGCTTTGCGCTCAGACGCGATCCACTACTTACCCGAATAATCCTCAACCTTGAACCGCTTTTGCAGCGCAGCCATCTGCGCCGGTTCAAGGTCGAAGTTCGATCCGCCGATAACTTTTTTCTTTCCGTCCGTGGTTACCCAATCAACCACCTTCGGCGCATTCGTGCGTAGCGCAGCTGAGTCCTCGCTGGTTAACTCCTTGCCGTCGGTGCGCGAGAACACCCAGATATGCTGATAGTGACCGTCGTGAACAAACTTAAAGTCGCGTTCGAATTGCGTGGCCGGGGTGGCTTCAGGCCGGTAGCTCGAGGTGTCGGGGGTCTCGTCATCGGCAGCACGACGCCTGCAGGCGCCGAAACCTGTGAGCGTCAGCGTCGCCAGGATTATTACTAAAATGAATCGAGCCTTAAAACTTTTCATACAAGTCTCCAAAAGCCGTCAGGGCGAGTTTGTATTATCACCGCCACCGCTGGAATCTTTGTCGTCCTTATCTTCGTCAGGTGGGGGTGCGCTTTTTTGATCGCGGATGTGGAACACGCTGCAGTCACTATCCTCATAGACCTTATCAAACCAGCCGCTGCTCAGGGCCCGGTCAAAAAAACTGTCATGGTCCTTGTTGTCGCTGAAGACCCAGCGCGCGCCAAAGCGATCGCGAATCAGCGGGCCCGGGTCCTCTTCGTCACCTGTGGTAATCCGATCATAGAGCTTGGATAAGTCAGCGCTCTTATCCATCAGATAAGTCGGATCCAGTCCCGAAGCATAAACGTGGCTCGGGTCGTAATAGAAAAGACGCGGAAAATCGTCCCAGTCAGTATTGAAAACCATCTCGCCGGGCGGGATGTTCGCGCGCATATACGCGGCGCCTTTTGCGTAATAGTCGCGCGGTTCGCTGTCGTGAATCTCATGCGCGGTCCGATAGACGTTTGCAAACAGGGCCGCTCCCAGCGCGCACACGACAGCCCCGACCTTGATCCATCTCCAGGTCTCTTCGTTTCGCGTCTCCTGCGCGTTGGCCGCAGTTTCCTGGCGATCGAGAAAGGGCTGCAAGTCCTCCATCACGAATGCGGGCAGTTGTGTGAACACCGCCCGGCCGCGCCAGAAACTTTCCAGAGTGAATGCCGCGAACAGAATCGCAAAGGGCGGGAAGTATTCGGCAAAGCGCTTCCATCTCGCAGTCATCAGCATCAAGAGGGTAGACAGGACGAGAAAGTACAGTGGCTTTGCCGATCGCTTCCGATCGCTGCCCTCAAAAGCCAGATAGCCAATCAGCATGGCCACCAGCGCCACATAGCAGTTGACGATAAACTCGCGCGTGTCGTAGGGGTACCACTCCTGACCAACCTTGGTGGAAAAGTCGTTGGCCGTGATCTTCACCCGCGCGTGTTCATAAAAAAGATAAAGGTTATGAGGGAAGTACGGATTGATGATCAGACCCAACGCTGATCCGAGTAACACCCAGGTCAGCGGCCGCCATTCAAAGCGTTCCTCGCTCCAGCCGATCACCACCGTCCAGATTCCGGCTGCGAGGATCAGCAGCACAAACATGTCGTAAGTCAGGGCGAAGACAAACGCCAACGGCAGCAGTTGCCAGTATTTCTTTTCGAACAAAAGGTAGGTGCCTACCGCGAGGAAGATGATCGCAAATGGCGGCGCCTTGGTCATGTTCATCCGGTACAGGAAAGGCGCCGAGCAGCCGAGCAAAGCCAGCAGCCAGATCAGGCGATACCGAATCTCGTAACGCACCACCAGCCAGTAACACGAAAAGACAGCCAGGCTGGCGAAGAGGATCGCAGCTACCTTTGCCCCCGTCTGCAGATCACGAAACCAGGTAAACGGGATCAGGATGAGATGGTAGAGCAGGTGATGATCGACGTATTCGCGAGGTGAAAGGGTGGTCAGCGGCAGCCAGGGGAAGCCCGGCGGGCGCAGGTGACCGGCGCGCATGTTGTCCCAAAGCAAGCGGGCCCACTTGATGTGGTAATAGCCGTCAAAATCGCCGCAGCAGATCGCCGAAGTCGAATACTGTAGCCACCAGAACACCACGGCAATGGCAATAGCCCCGGCCAGCATGTCGGCGGCGCCGAGGGCTGACTCTGACTTCATCCAGTTCGCCGCCCTGGATTTTTTGCCGGATTCAATGTCGATTGGTGGTTCCTGGATCTCTTCCATGACGCTGGTTGAAGAATGCCGGAACGAAAGAAACAAATCAACTGGTTTTCACTTGTATGAGCGCTGACATCCGTCCGCCAGCGTGCCCGGCACACATCGGCTGCTGATAAGAAAAAATTTTGGAAGAGGGCGCTGCGCGCTAAGGTGGAGAAGATGTCCGCGATCCGTTTAGCGAGATTCGCTTCAGCCGAGCAGTTGGTTGATCAAGTGAAGCAACTCTGACGGGTCGATGGGTTTGATCAGATGAGCATTGAAGCCGGCCCGCAGGGCGCGCCCGCCGTCGTCATACTCGGAGTATCCGGTTACAGCGATGATGGGAATGCCCTGATACTCTGCGCGACGGCGCAGGGACTCAGCCAATTCGTAACCGTTCATTTCAGGCATGCCAATGTCAGAGACGATCACGTCGAATGCCTTTTCCTGTGCCATTCGCAGCGCTGCCTGAGCAGACTCGGCAGTCGTGACGTCATAACCTGCGTGCTTGAGATATAACCCAATCATTTCGGTGACGTCGGGGACGTCATCTACCACCAGCACTCTGCGCTTAAGGCTGCGCGAGCCCTCTCTGCGTGTGCCGGATTTTTTCGTCGGAGCAGTCTTTGGCAGACTCTGGCCAAATGCGCGACTTGGACCAACCGGACTAAGCCTCGTTATGTCGCCCAGCTGACCAGCTGTAACGGTGGGGCCGGCAAAATTTTGTTTGAACATCTCTTGAATTAGTTCGAGCGCCCAACGAGTAGAAAAAAAGATCTCGCGGGCGACGCTTCCAGGGCTTTGCGTCGCGAAATCAACTGGGGGGGTGCCAGATACTGCCTACAACGGGGCCCCTAATCTAACTCAAAACGACCAAGTGTGTCCATTTTCGAGTCCCGGGGGTAGTGGCAAAAATTTCACGGCCGTATAGAGTAGCAATTTAGTTGGGCTCCTCCGCTCGAGCAACAGCCCGACTAAGTTGGTAACCCGAACATCTCTAATTAAAGTAAGAAGGACAGCCAGGCCCCTGCCTGTTGGCCCGGGCGATTCAAATGTCCCCGGCCAAAACGGGAATTGCACGTGATATTCTTACCGCGATGTCAGGTGAACTGGATAGGCGTTTTCGGCTGATGGGACTATTGCCGCTGGTTTTTTTTCTGGCGCAGACGATTCATTACTGGCGCGTGGGTGGAATGGGAAACCTGCTGTGGATGTGCAACGTCGGAAATCTCCTGTTAGCCATCGGCCTCTTGCTCGATCAACGCGAATCGATCAGAGCGGCGGCCATCTGGACGATTCCGGGGCTGGGAATTTGGATTCGTTACGTGCTGTTTGAGTACGACTTCGTAGTTTCGTCCGCGTTGGCCCACGTCGGTGGCATCCTTGTGGCTTTGATCGTGCTTCGCCGAGTGCGGATGGATCGCATCGCCTGGATCTATGCCTTCGCGTGGTATTTGTTGATGCAGCTACCTTCGCGATTACTGACAGATCCCAGATTGAACGTGAATGTGACGCATCGGATACAAACCGGTTGGGAAAATGCGTTCAGCAGTTACTGGAAATTCTGGCTGGTGCTGACTGCGTTGGTGGGCGTTTGTTTATGGGGATCTGGATTGGTGCTTTCGTGGATATGGCCCGTGCGCGAAGATGGAATTGGCCGCGGAGATCACTCCGTGAACCTCACTTCAGCACCGCCGCTTGTGGGCTGAGAATCAACAAGTGCCAGCGCGAAAAAGTCTTGATTAGCTCGCTGCGCATGCTGATGTATGCAGTTTCGACGTACAGCTTGTCGGCCGCGGGCCATTCAAGACGCGCGACCGGGTTAAAGGAAACTGGTAGCGTGTTGGCCGCCGGCGTTGGCGTCGGGCCTGCTTTGGTTGGCGAATCAGTCTTTTTAGCCGGTGCAGATTTTTCGTCGAGGATGAAGGATGCCGACAGCAGTCTTTCGCGCAGTTCAATGCGCGCCTGCGTCGGCGCTTTGCTCGCTGCGTCGTAAATGCCAATAGTGGCGCCGAACGAGGTGGCTACTTTTGAGGAGTCGGGGGCCCAAACCGGCGGGACTTCAGCTAACTCGTCGTCCAGTAAACGCTCTTCACCATCGAGCGAGATCAGGCGCGGGCGCCCCGCGGGAGTTTTGAATTCTCTTTCGCGAACCTGCCACTCACTTTCTCTGCACGCTAAAGCTACGAGGGCGTGCGTATCCGGCGCCCATGAGATCGCAAAGTAAATCAGGCCATCGCGAGTCGTCAGCGGTTTCAGATCATAACCGTCGCGGTTGCAAAGATAGACTTGCTCAGTACTGAAGACGGCCAGCGGTGCGAACGCCGGCTCAACAGTCGGCGCCGCCTGAGGAGATGAGCCAGGCGAAGCAGCAGGGATCGCCGGCGAGAACGGTTCCACCGGCGTCGGGCTCGATTGAGCCCGCGCGCTGCGACGGCCAACAAATGCGATGAAGGAACTATCGGCAGACCAGGCGACCGAATCTTCGAAAACGACAGCCAGTTCGGGCGGGGTCACGTCGCGTAGAAACATTCCATCTATTGCGTAGAGATCTATGCGATAGGTTTGTGTCGGTTCATCCGTCGTGTTGTAGAGAGCGAGGGCTCGCTGTTTGTCCGGAGAAACGATGGTCCGCACGAGCGCATAATCCGGATGACGCTGAGTGAAGGTAGTTTGAATCGCGGGAAGGATTGTTTTTTGGTCTTCCGCCAACAGGTTGGCCGGCGGCTGCACGTCCGCCTGAAAAGTAAAAGCCAGGCGACGCGCCGGCACGTCGCGCAATTGCCGCGGTCGCACTCCCTGCGGATCACTGGTGCTGCGGCAGGCCGTACCGCTCAGGAGCACGAGCATGCTGAGCAGTGAGAACAACACTGTGGGCCTGAAAGAAAACGGGCGAGTTGAATACCCGCGCCGGCGGATCGACCGCAGGCGAGTTGGCGACGAAAATGCTTTGGCGATGGTCAACCGAGCAAACATCCGGGCCGATCTTAAGAAGGGCGGGTTAGGACTGTCAACGTGGTGGTCGTAATTTGGTTTAGAGTTCAAGCTTTAGCTTGCGGCCGCAAATCGCAACCTAAAGGTTGAACTTTAGCGAAGGTGACCTGCGCTCGGGCATCACCAACCAGCCGCTGACGCCTTCATTCAAAACTTCGCCAGCCAACCCCACGTCCAGGGTGAACAGCGCGCGAATGGTGCTGCGCGGCGAAAGGTGATCTTCATCGGAAGCATCGTCATCGACGCAGTTGTGTTCCAGTGCCCGGGCCAAACGGCGCGGGAGCCGCTCCCAACTCGGCGTCTCGCGGATGTACTGGCGCGCTGCCATCATGCCCACTAAATCGCATGACAGTTCTTCAGCTCGCTGTCCCTGAATGCGGAGTCCCGTATGCGCGGCCGCGCGCGCGGCGATCGCCCGGAACAAAGGTCGGAGAGATTCACTCTGACCGCTGGCGATATGAGTCAGCTCGTGAGCCAGAACACTAATCATGGCTTCGTCAGATCGCAGACCGGCCAGAAAGATGGTGCCGAACTCGATCGTGCGCGGCTCGCGGAGCAGAACTGAAGCGTTGTCTCTGGAATCGACGTCAGGCCGGACGCGTCGAACTGCTTCGGCGCGCGCAGTCGCAGTGTTGACTCGGGATCGGGCGAGGGCGGTGCCATAAAGATTGTATTCTCTGGCCAACTGTACGATCGCGCCGGCCACCAAACGGCGGGTGGCGGGCAGGACGCGCTCAGCCCGGCGCAGGCCGGCCACCGCCTCGGGATGACTGACCGCCAATGAAGGCCGTGCCTGCATTTCGTCGATCGGCATGCTGCTCAAAGGATCGTCAAGCCGCTCAGTGCAGGTTTGACCGATCGCGCGTTCGACGCGGAGACGATCTGCCGGAGTAAATGCCTTGCGGGCCGCGGAGGAATGCGCGCCATTTCTGGAAGCCCCACGTTGCTGCGCCAGCAGTGACGATGGGGCCAGAATCATTTGAACGAGGAGCAGAATCGAGATGGGTATAGCGAGGTGCGCGTTGTGACCTCGGATTAGTCGCGGGGCTTTGACCTCGCGCAGCGCGGTAAGGCTTCGCCTTGCGCCGGCGCCACTAATTGATGCGAGGAGACTATCCCTCCACCTTTTGCAGAACAACGGTAGGTTCATCAGAAAGCCCAAAGCGTTTCCCTGGCGAGGTCGCCAACCGTAAAATATCTTTCTCTCAACTTACTTATGATGCCACTCCGGCTTACGCTTTTCCATAAATGATCGGACGCCTTCATGGGCGTCTTCCATTTTCATCAGTTCGTGCAGGTACAGGTTTTCAACTTCGGTCAGGACCGTCTGGAAGTTGTTCTGCGCGCCGAGGTCGAGAGCGCTCCTCGTCATCGCCAGGGCCGCAGCCGAAAGCTCCCGCAGTTTTGCGAGTACGCTTTGCAGCCGTGGCTCGAGTTCCGCGGTCGACACCACATAGTTCACCAGTCCCAGGCGCAAAGCTTCTGCCGCGTCGATCATGTCACCCAGCATAATCAACTCGCGCGCGCGTTTCTCACCGATGATGCGCGGCAGCAGGATCGCGGCGACGGGTGGGAACACGCCGAGCTTGATCTCCGGCTGTCCGAAGCGCGCACGCTCGCTCGCGATCACGATGTCGCAGGCCGCGACCAATTCGCAGCCACCACCCAACGCTGGTCCGTTAACGACTGCGATCACTGGTCGAGAAATCTGGGCCAGCAGCCGGAATACCGAATGAAACGAATCAAGCATTTGAAAAACTGTCTCGGAAACATGCTCCTCCACGGCGACCCCGGCGCTAAAAGCCTTGGTCTCAGCGGCCGCGTCGAAAACTATCGCGGCGAGATCTCGCTCGGGCAGACACTGGTTCAGCGCGTCTCCGATCTCGCGCATCATCGCGATGTTAAATACATTGAGCGGCGGGCGCGCAAAGGTTATGCGGGCGACCCGCTCTTCGATCCTGAATCTGATGTGCTGATATTCCGTATTCATTCGAAATGAGCAGGTTTACCGCTGGCCAAACTACTCCCGCCAGTGAACGCTGCTCCAGTATTGTGGGTCAAACAGCCTGCTGTCGAGCCCGGGATTGGCCCGCATCTCAGAGTACGCTTCGGTGGTCCGGAGCTTTCCGTCGAGTTTGAAGACAACTTCCGGGGCCATCCACCCGCCGCCCAGACGCTGATACTTGTTGAATTGCGTCTCCTGCGTCTGCGTCCCGTCCTTGCCGGCGGGCCCTAACATGCGCACGAAATACAGGTTCTTCTGATCGATCCAAAACTGCGAGGAATGCAGGTCACCCGGCGGGGCTCCCACCACATAGACGGGTCGGCCCTGCCAGGTGTCTTCGCGCAGAATTGCCAGGTCGAACTTGAGGGCTTTGAGTGTCTGAAGGACTTCGGCAGCAGGCAGCTTGTAGATATCAAAGCCGAGAATCATGAGTGGGTGCACGAACTCTCGCGAGCTGTCCTGCCTGCCGTCTTTAAAGGAGAAGAGCTTTCGATCTGTGAAGAGAATGCCGTTGCCGTCTTTGATCGGCGTGAAGTCGATGCGCAGAGAACCCGGCACGGAAAGAGCTTCGTACCAGGTTTCAACTTTCGCGTTGCCATCTTTGTCGAAGTTCGTAGTCTTCTGCACGAAGGTCGCCGTCCGGTACCAGGACTTGGCGTACTTCTGCTGCATGGCAGAGACGAGGTCTTCGGTGGTTTTGAGTTTGGTGGCGCTGACTGACGGGGCAATCAAGAAAAGCAGGCAATGAAACAAAACAAAGTAGCGCATATTCGTTTGACCTCAGCTTAGGTTTTGCGGATTGATGGCAGTGATTTCTGTAAAGCGTCTGAAGTCGCGATCGTTGAAAGTCGAGAGATGGGTGAGGTTATGCACCAGCATCGCCGCGTCAAGGTGCGCATCGTGGACCTGCTTTCCTATCACCTTCTGTTTGATGACAAGTTTTTCCCATTGAGGCAGAACTTCGGTGCTTTCAGGCAAGAGCGTGAAGGCAGCTTTTAACTTGGTCAACTCGAGCGCTGTTTCCGGCAAGCTAAGCCCAAGTCCGTTTTCGCTAATTGGCCGCGACGCTACAGCCAAAACTCGATCAGATTCTGAGAAGTCACGCACAGGTCGTCTCCCCTATCGAAAAGCAAGTCAACCGCGCGCGATACATCAGAGTACCTCGGATGCATTACTTGCACGCTTCGTAGCAGGATGTTGGTATCTGTCAGCCACCTCCACAGTTGATTGTCTTCGCGTTCGTGATAAATGCCTTCACGACTAACAGCTGCATCCGAAAGTGGCGGTGCTTTGATATGGTCGTGACTATCCAGCCACTCGTGCCAAAGGCGGACACGCTCCGCG
>JBBRMS010000066.1:0-24090 GCA_038230715.1 Pyrinomonadales bacterium | reverse complement strand
GGCGCCGGCCGCGGTATGAATCCCGGAATGCAGCAGCAGTAGGAGGATCGATCAATGAAAGGAACGATGATCATGAAATCAAGACTGTTAGCAGCGGCCATCTCAATCGCCGCTTTTACTTCCGGGACTTACGCCCAGCAGGGCGGCATGGCTTCACAAACGCCCAGCAGCACCAAAGGCGCAGTGATCAAAGGCAAGGCACCGGTAAACAAGAACCTCTTGAAGGTAAAGCTGCCCAAAGCCCAGGAAGCAACGCTCAAGAACGGCATGCATGTGGTGGTGCTCGAGAGCAAAAACAAGCTGCCCATCTTCTCGATGGAGATGGTAGTGATGAGTGGCGGACTTTCTGATCCGGCAGACATGCGCGGACTGGCAAACGCCACCGCCCTGTTGATGCGCGAAGGCACAGCCAAACACAACAGCCGCGAGTTCTCAGAACAACTCGATACGATTGGCGCGACTCTCAACGCAAACTCCGGCGTGTCTTCGCCGACTTCCAACGTGAGCGCGTCCGGTCTGGTTGAGAATCTGGATCAGATACTCGATCTCTTTACCGAAGTGATTCGCACGCCCAAGTATCCGACCGATGAGGTCGAACGGTACAAGTCGCGCGCGATTGCGCAACAGCCTCTACTGCGCGGGCAGCCGGCGTTTCTCGCGGCTGAGCGCCTCAACCAGGCGATCTATGGCACGCATCCGGCGTCTTTGATCCTGGCGCCAGCGGATTCGCTGAAGAAAATTAGTTCGGCCGATCTGATGCGGTTCCATGATCAGTACTACGTGCCAAACAACGCCACTCTGTTCGTCACTGGCGATGTGACCCTGGCCCAGATGATGCCCAAACTCGAGAAAGCCTTTGGCGATTGGAAGCCGGGCACCGTGCCTGCCCTGTCACTGCCGGCCGTGCCGGCGCAGGGCGCGACCAGAATTCATCTGATCAACCGGCCGGGCTCGGTGCAGACGGTATTCAATATCGGCAGCCTGGGAATCGAACGGACTGATCCGGATTATGTCGCGCTCGCGGTGATGAACCGCATCCTCGGCACCGGGCCTTCGTCACGTTTGTTCCTGAACATCCGCGAAGACAAGGGCTACACCTATTCGGTCGGCAGCAGCTTTTCAGCCAGCAAGTATCGGGGCACGTTTGTGGCCAGCTCACCGGTGCGCACTGAAGTTACCGAAGGCACGATGCGTGAATTCATGAACGAGTTCAAACGAATTCGTGACGAGAAGGTCTCTGCTACCGAGCTGGACAACGCCAAGCGGGCAATCATCGGCAACTTCGCTTTGTCGCTCGAAAATCCGCAGGGGCGACTGGCGAACATCATCACTCAGAAGCTGTACAACCTGCCGGCCAACTACTGGGACACTTACCCACAGAAGATCGAGGCCCTGACCGTCGATGACATCCAGCGCGTAGCGCAAAAGTATATCGACATGAACCATCTGCAAATCGTCGCAGTCGGCGATGCCAGCAAGACCCGAGAAATTCTGGCCAGGTTCGGTACGGTCGAAGAGTACGACTCAGACGGCAAACCGGTGCGGAACGCGAAACAGTAAAGTGGCCCGGGCGTGAAGTCACGCGCAAGATGCCCGCCGCAAACAACGAAACACCCGCAGACTAGAAAGGGCCTGCGGGTGTTTTGATTTTCGAGAAAGCGGCTCGCGGACACGATGTCCCGATCTGTCTTATTCCGGTTTCGGGGCAGGCGCAGCCCCAGGTCCAATCTTGTCATCAAGCCCATCCAGCGATCCATTCACCTTCTTATAAACATTCTCGATCACCGATCGCCGCGCCGCATCGGGAGGACCAGCGACGTAGGCTTTGATGTAATAAGGCAACGCCTGATCGTTCTGGCCGGTAGCTTCGAGAGCCCCACCGAGATGCCACATCGCCGCGCGCCATAAAGGCGTGCCTTCGGGCGCCGCATTCACTGCGCGGCGCAGACGGGCCACGGCATCATTGGCCTTGTCCATTTTGAAGAGCGCCTGCCCCGCAAGATCCTCAATCCGTGCGCGCAACAGGCCTGACAGAGCAGAGCGAGGAGCTTCAGGAATCTTCGGCGTGCCGCCCTGGGATAAAGCGCGGGCGCGCAGGTCGCTGTACTCGTCGGGCTGCACGGCGAGGGTTGCGTTTGGCACGCTCAAGGCAGCTTCGACTCCACTCGTCGCCTGGTCCATCAAATCGATTACACTCGAAAGGGCTACGCCTTTCTGCAGAAACTTCTCGGCAACGTATATCTGCCGGAACGTACGCATCGAATCATTGCCGGAGGTGAAGTCTTTCGCGATCGCGGCCAACTCGCTTTCATTCGGAACGCTGCCTTCGGGCTGATTCAAAGCTGTGTTTAAGGCGAGCAGCGCCTTGAGCATCTTCGCATTCGCCTCTGTGTCCACCCCTTTTGATTGAAAGATTACCGCCCGTCGCTCAGGCGCGATTAGTTCGGTGAAGCTGCCGGCCCGCGCCGCCTGACGACCGGCGAGCAGGGTTTCGATTTGTCCGCCCTTGACCGAAAATGAGTGGGCCAGTTCAACCGCCGCATCGTCAAACAAGCCGAGCGCCGCGAGCAGGTTCGCCAATTCGTAATCGACAGTTGGAAAGCGACCGAACTGGCGCACGAACCGTAAAGATCGCTCGCCGTCCTGCGGACGATTGTCCGCGATCAAAGCGCGGGCCAGGACAATCTGCGCCCAGACATATCTGGGCTCGAGGGCCACCGCCTTTTGCGCCAGATCGAGGCCGCGGGTCGCATCATCATGGGCCAGAAACCAGTAGGCTGCCCCCACCAGTAACGGCAGGTTGCGCGCCAGATCCTTATCCGATAAAGATTTGTTGAGTTCCTCGTCGGCCTCAGACTTCCGGCCCAGCTCGAGCAGTGACACAACTATTCCGGCGCGCGCGGCATTGCTTTTCGGATCGGCTTTTAGCTGATCACGATACATGGCCAGGGCGGCTTCAAACTTCCCCGCCCCGCGTTTCAAATCGGCGAGAGCTAATCTGGCGCCGCTTGATTTCGGATCCAATTCGAGGGCGCGCGCGAACTCAATCTCAGCATCGTCCAGCCGTAGAGCGATGTGACGGGCTTCACCCAAAGCTTGATGGGCCGCGGCCGAGTCCGGTCCGGTCTGGGTAGCCAACTCAGCCAGGCGCGCCGCCTCCTTCACGTCTTCAATCGCCAGGTAAAATCCGGCCACAGCAGCCAGACGATTTGGATTCTTTCCGGCCAGGGCCTCTGCCTGATGCGCGAATTCCATTGCCGATGCCTGCTGGCCGCGGAAGAACAGGTTCGCCGGAATCCGCGCGATTACTTCGCTGAACAAGTGTTCGGGCATGTCGGCCGGCGCATCCGAAATCGCTAGCCGAAACTGATCCAAGGCGCCTTCAATGTTGCCGGCCTGTAGTCTTTGATCGCCCAGCATTGCATGAGCCACCACGATCAACTCGCGAGCGCGTGGCACCGCCACCGACTGTGGATGAGCCGCGATAAAAGCTTTGAGGGTCTGGATTCTTCGATCAGGAGGCTGGGCCAGAGTAACCTCCACCTCTTCCTTTTCGTCTTCAGGGTTCGCTGGCCCAGTCGTCGCCGGTTTCCGATCCGTAACCGGGGGGCGCGCCGGCCGCGTAGGACTTACAGCGACCTCTGCAGGGGTTGCGGCGACGACGCTGGGTGAAGCCTGGACCAACGGACTCTCAGTGGGTTCTGGCGAAGCGACCGGCAACGGCGTAGCCGGTGTCGGCGTAGCCGCAACTTCGCTTGGCGACGGAACCGGCGTTGCCGTGGGTTGCGCGCTCACAGTCGGGTCCGGTGTTGCAGGAGGCGGCGTCGGATCGATCGTTGGCGCCACAGTGGGGCGGGGTTCCGGAGTTGGCGTTTCAGTCGGCGCAGGTTTCGGTGTTTCAGCTCGTTGCGCCACCGGCGATTCGGTTGGTTGGGCTGCCGGGCTCGCAACCGTACGCGGGCGCTGTTGCTCAGCAACCAGGTTTTCAGCACGCTGCGGCTCGAGATCAGCAAACGTAAAATTGTGCAGCTCACCCGCGCCATCGGCGAATGTCTTAATCCCAGTTACGAGAGCTTCGCTGTAGCCGGCGGTCTCGATCTGCGACCGCAAGCGCAATCCCATATTCCCGATCAGTCCGTCGGGCAGAACTCTTCTGGCTAACCGTGTCGCCTGGGTGAAGAATTTCCTGGTGTCCGCAGCAATCACCAGCAACACACTTCTGTTCGCCCCGGCGGGAGCTCCGATGTTCCAATCGTTTGCAATTCTCAAAGAGTAATCATAGAGATCCTCCGCACCCGCACTCTTGACGATCACGACTACAAAGTCGATCCCCGATCGCTCTTTCAGATTGTCCAGGACCTTTTCCAGGCGGCCCTTGGTTGCCACGTCCAGCACTTCGCCAAAGTCATTGATATGTCCGTTTTGTTTGGGCAGTTTGTCCTGGGCCAAAACGCTGTTGTCTGCAGTCAACGAAGAGAAGCCGGCGATTACGAGGATGAGTATTAGAACCAGAGCGCGCTGATTAATAAAAGGTAATTTCATTTTGATAGTTCGCTGATGAAGCCGGTCCGACGCCGGTTAATGCTTGCGATTCGATTGATTAAAAGCTTCCGACAAAACCCGGCCCACCGAACAGCTGGGCGGCTGGATGCGAAGCAAATTCGACAGCGTCGGGGCGATGTCTGCCGGCGTTGCCGGTTGAGCATAGGAGCCTTTCACGAAGTCTCGTCCCATGATAATCAATGGCACGTGTGTGTCATAGCTGTAAGGGGAGCCGTGGGTCGCGCTCGAGAGGGGATCAGTCGGATCATCCGGCAAATCAAACAAAATATTGTAAGGTTCGAAAACCACGATGACGTCGCCGCTGCGCTGTGAATAGAAACCGTTGAGCACGCGCCGGGCGATCGGATCCGTCGTGGAAAGTAAATTGTTTTGCAGCTGGGCCCGGGTGAAATAACGAGCCGCACCAGGCATCAGCAACGATAACTCGCCGACAACCCGCTCACACTCATCCAAATCGATTCCGTCGCGCTCCAAAGCAGCCCGATTGAGATAGAAGTTGGCGTTGATCAAACCTTCTTCAATTTCGTCCCGGTTGGTAAAGCTCTGCAGGTAGTCATTGGCGAGGCGACCCTTGCGCGCGTACTTCGCCCGTAATCCATCCTCGACCAGCTTGCGCAATTCGGCTTTCTGATAACGACGACCAGGAAGGCTCATCCGCGCCGCCTGCTCAGGCACCGGCGCAGCGCCGTGATCCGAAGTAAAGATGACCACGGTGTTCTGCAAACCTACGCGGGCATCGACAAAATCGAGGAGGGTTCCGATCTGTCGATCAACTCGCAACGTCATGTCCATCGATTCCTGGCTGTAAGGTCCAAACCGGTGCCCGGCATAATCGTTGGCCGAAAAACTGACTGACAGCACATCCGTTTCCGCATCCTCCCCCAGCCGCTCATTGGTGATTGCTTCTTCGGCAAACGAGACCAGCAGGTCATTCGAAAATGGGGTGTAGTCAATCGCTTTGTAAAATGCTCGCTCCGGCCGTGACACGCCGCCCGTGATCACATGGGGAAAAAAGTTCGTATCGGCCGAAGATTTGTCGAGGTTCTCCCAGGGCACATCGTCTTTGCCCGCGCGCTTCAGGTATTCGGCTTCGGGCAAGAGACGATCCCAGCGCGCGCCAAACCACTTGTCGGCCAGGTGACGGCTATTGAAACGCTCGACCCATTCCGGTTCCTGTTTGAAATAATAGGTGCTGGAAACCATGTTCCCATTGTCGGTGCCAAACCAGTACGCTGCGTTAGCTCGCCGGCCCACCGGCAGAATCGCCGAACGATCTTTGGCTGAGATCCCAATGATCTTCGATTGGTCGCTATCGGCTATGCGTAATTCATCGCCCACGGTCGAACAGAGCAAGCGACGCGGACTGAACCCCTTCTCACCAGGCTTGCCCGCGAGTTTGATCGTGCTATCGTCGGTCACCGACTTAACTTTTCGCCCCGTGTCACGCTCGTACCATTCGTTGGCGATGATCCCTGTTTGAGATGGCCAGGCGCCAGTCAGGAAAACTGCGTGCCCGGGCGCAGTGAAAGTCGGCACCTGGTCGAAGTTGGTTTCAGTCCACGAAGCGCCTTCGCGCATTAGCCGGCCGATGCCCCGCGAGCCAAAAAGATCGCCGAAGCGATTTAGATAGTCATAACGAAACTGATCGACGACGATTAGCAGAACGAGCCTCGGACGAGCGTCCTTACCTGGCGCTGAATTGACGCGGTGACGCGCCGCACGCGATTGCTGCGCCGGCACAACGGCAAATGAAGCGAGCACGAAAGACAGCGACAAGAGCCAGGACAGGATTACAATAGGGCGGTTCTTCATTAGACAATCGTCGCCGATGAAGAGTTTGAAAACAGCATAATACGATGGAGAGACAATTCGGTCGGGCATGATAACATCGATTCGACAGCAAAACGAAAACCCTGTGCATTGAGCCAAGTAACCGGGATGAATGGAGGGTTGTGGATTTAGCCCGCGAAGCGGGTCATCCGTAAAAAACCACAGACGAAGCCTGGGCCACTCAAACCAAATGAGCGAACTGGAAGAAGCATGGGAGATAGCGCTCGCCGAAGCCCGGCAGCGCGCCCGCGGCGCCGGTCAGGAGGATATCGGCAGGTATCTGGATCTGCGGGCGAAGAACGATCTTCTGCGTCGCACTGGCGTCGACTGGTTAACCGCGACGTTTACCTCTCTGGCCGGCGAAGCCAATCGGCGCGGCGCCGGGATCCAGATCGAAAGACTAGACGCGCACAGCTTTCGCCGCGGATCCGCGACGATGGTCGGTAGCCAACTCACCCTGCGCCGCGGCATCCGGACCTTATCGCTCGAAACTGGCTGGCCCAGAAAACCTGTGGATGGATTTGTCAGCGGAGACGGTTTGGCGTGTGCCAACATCAGGCACTTTGGCCGCTCGCGGGCAAACGCCGAACTGCTGCTGGCGCGCTCAACCAATGGCCTGCCACAGTGGCTAATCATCGAAAAGACCCACACCAGGACCACGCTAAATGAACTTCAGCTACGGCATCACCTGACCATTTTATTAAGCGAATCGTAAGGTCAGTCTCTTATCGAAATGGATCGCGGTCATCCTGTCCGCCTGAGCGCGCAGCGCGACCGACCGTTTGATGAGAGCCGATGCAATTGAGCGTGCCTTGCACGCTGGCCGAGAGGATGTCCGCGATCCAACCCGTTTACCTGTGGGCTTTTGTTCGTCCGCCCTCAATGCCACAATGCCCCGAAACATGTCCGGCACACTTTACATAGTCGCAACGCCCATCGGTAATCTCGAGGACATCACCCAGCGAGCGCTGCGGGTGCTGGCTGAGGTTGAGGTAGTGGCCTGCGAAGACACACGCCGCACCCGTGTCCTGCTGAATCACTTTGGCATTAAGACAAAGACATGGAGTTACCATGAACACAACGAGCGCGAACGCGCGGAAGAGATCTGCAAGCTGCTTTTGTCGGGAAAGGATGTGGCCCTGGTGTCGGACGCGGGCACGCCTCTGATTAACGACCCAGGGTTTCGCCTGACGCAAGCCGCTATCGAACTAAACCTGCCGGTAGTCCCCATCCCCGGCCCAACAGCCTTAATCAGTGCCCTCGTCGTCTCCGGTTTGCCGGCCGATCAGTTTCTCTTTGCCGGCTTTCTGCCATCGCGGGCAAACGCGCGGCGCCAAAAGTTCGCCGAGCTAGGCGCGATTCCTGCAACACTGATCGTGTATGAAGCACCGCACCGGATCGCGGCTACGCTGAAGGACGCGCTGGAAGTGCTGGGCAATCGCCGGGCCAGCGTGGGCCGCGAACTTACCAAGATGCACGAGGAGATTGCCCGTGGAAGTTTGCGCGATTTAGTCGAGCGCTTTGCTACCGTCACGCCGGTGCGCGGTGAAATCGTCCTGATCATTAGCGGCGATCCTGTTGATGAAACCGCAGCCTCAGCAGACGGAACCGCATCCCGAGAATTAATCGAACGCGTGCGTGATTTGGAGAGTGAAGGTCTCGACGCAAAGTTGGCCCTGAAAAAAGCAGCGCGAGAATTGGGAATCAAACGTGACGAAGCGTACCGGGTGTTGGTGGCGCAGAAGAATCGTGAGAAGTAGAACGGGCCGGCAGCCTGTTCTACAGCGACGCCACCGGCCCGCCTGGTTTGAGAATATCTTTCAGAGCCGAGTATGGAACCAACACGTGCTGCGGGCCGGCGGCATAGGCAGCCACTTGATAAGGATCAAAAGTAACCCACAGACCCTTCTTCGTGATCGCGCAGGCCTGGTAGTTACTCGCCTGCGGCGCCGCGCCGGTTTTCATCATGTCTTCGTCGATCATCGAATCCTTCTCTCTCTTTGCCCGGTCTCTCAGGTTTGCCATGCAGTAGGTCGAAATTACGCCAAGGTAGTTTGCCTTTGGATTGAACAGGTCAGCCAGCCCCAGCTTCTTGCCATTCCTGACGTCATAGCTCAGCACCGTCGTCGCGCTGTTACCATGCGCCGCGCCCGCCTCGTAGGTGGCCTCGGTAAACTCGATGCTGATTAACTCGTCAGTCGCAAACCGGATCTCGTAGCCCATGTCCAGCGAGGACTCCTGCGTTTCGGCTGGCGCGTCGCTTCCCGCGCTACCTGCTTCCGACTCACCAGTTTTGAACGCAGCCACATCTTTGGTCACCAGGTTACGGGCCTCGCGATTGAAGCCATCAAACCTCCCGTCGCCTTCTATCTGTGGATACTCGGCGTCGACCGTGTAACGCTTTTCCTTGTTCGTTTCCTTGATTACTTTCGGAGTCAACCGCACCGCCGCCGTGAACTGAATGGGCTGCTGGGTAACCTGGAACTCAGTTTCCTTCGAGCCGTCCGGCTTCGACCATTTGCCGGTGATTTCGTTTAAGCTGGAATCGGGTGAATCAGTAGCCGCTTTCCATTTGCCTTTAAATACCCCGGTGTCTTTCCCCCCCTCGTCCGACTCCTTCAAATCGACGTTTCCTTCCTTATCGACAGTACCGGACAGATTAATGTTCTTGCCGACTCTGGGATAGAAGTAAGTTCCGGTCAGACGCTCGCCCTCGCGCACCAGAGACATTTCAATCGAAAGGTTGTTCGCGATCGTCCCCCGAAAATAATACTGATTACCAGCGGTAGCTTTGCCGCCAAAGGGTGCTTCGGTGGAAGTCTGGGTATTGCTGTTGGCGTTTTGGCTCGCCGCCTGTTTGCGGCAGGCACCCAGACCAATTAAGGCTGAGACCAGAAAAAGGAGTGTTGGGATTTTTCGAGTTCGCATGCTGAATCAGTCCTTCGATCTTGATGATGAATTCTTCGTGTGGCTTCTTGGCTCGTCTGCCGCTGCCTAAACGATCCACGAAATCACACGAACAGATCCCTTAGGCTATCTACCTGACAATACGCGCTTCAACTAATCCACTCTTTTCAATTTCCTGTCGAATGTCTGCAAATGTAAGTTGGCTCAACCTGCCGCCGCTGAAGATCGCATTGTTGGTGACCTCCGCCAGAGCAAACAGCGGCTGGGGAAAGCTGTCGAGTTCATCGTCAGTTTCAAAACTCACCTCTGCCAACACCAGGCCGAACAGATCGCCGAGGAACATATCCACAGAAAACCTTTGCCCTTCAAATTCGAACGGATAACGGTTCTTGCGAATCTCGTTGGCTTCAAAAATCGCGAGCGTGTCGGCCTCGATCGGGTTGAGATAAGTGTTAGTGATCAGCGTGCGCGAGAGATCCTCGGGATGGGGAGCAAACTTTTGCGTAAACTTAACCACCCACTTGTTTGTTCGAGGATCGCGCACCTTCCGCAGACGCAGCCGGGTGCCGGTCAGATAGTTATCCGTGATCTGCAGGTGATGATCCGCCCGGGTCAAACCCTCCGGTAGATCCGCCAGCAGATAGCGCCGCTCGCGTTCGACGCGCGCGTATTTGCTGTCGGGAACGATTGTGTTCAGGTCCGTTAACTTTGCGACACCCATGGTTCAACCTGCTTTGCTACTTTAGCTGAGCAGATCGGAAAACGACAAAAGGAGCGGTCGAGCGCGAATCCAATCGTGGTCTGCCTCATGACTCGACAAACGCGACGCCGAAGCCTGTCTCGTTATATATTAGCCCAGCCCGAAAGATGTAAACATGCCGGATGAATGAGGAGACCCCCAGATGAAAACCCGTAGGAGTGGCGCTTTGTGCGCCGCGCTGGTGATGATTTTTGCGGTATCGGCCTGCAGCTTACTCAACAGTTCAAGCCCAACCAAGACCTTCAAAGCATTCTTTGAAGCGTCCAAGAAAAAAGACACCGTCGCGATGAAGAAATCGCTGTCAAAGGGCTCGGTGGACATGTTTGATAAACTCGCCAAGGAGCAGAAGAAGTCGACCGACGAAATACTGAAAGGCATCGACAAAGAAGGTAAAGACGAGAAGATCCCCGAGACGCGGAATGAAAAGATCACCGGCGATACGGCCACGCTTGAAGTGAAGAACGAAAAGAGCGACAAGTGGGACAGCCTGCCCTTCGTCAAGGAAGAGGGTGAATGGAAGATCGCTCTCGACAAGTTCGTCGAAGACATGATCAAGGGCATTGGCGATAAACTGAAGTAAGTCGCGAGGTATCGGGCAAACTCTAGTTTGCCCTTTTTGACCTTCGTGCTACTTCGTGATGACCGGGCCCATTCGCACTACTTCGAAGTTAAAGCCTTTGATGTTTTTCAACAGGCCCAGGTCGTCATTGCTCCAGCGAGGGTCGGGCGCACCACTCAGAAACCACCCCGGACCGTTGTCGGCAACGAACATTCCATACTTCTTCAGTGCCCTGAGAATTACCTGATTAGCCGCGGAATAACTCGAAATATCAAACGATGTTTTCAGGCGCACCCGCATCCCCATGGGTGGCAGGTTGGGATCGGGATCGCCGCTGGCATAATGGCGCGCGGGATAAATGTAAGCGCGGCGCGAACGACCTACAGTGAAACGTAGAGCATGTTTGATCTCACGCTGCTCAAAGACTTCGTCATAACGAACCAGGCCCGGGAAAATCGGCAGGCCAGCAGCGTCCGCCGACGTCCAGCCCTCCGGTCGCAGCACATTCGAATTCAAATCAAACACTGCGCCACTGCCGATGACCCAACTCGCGCCGCCTCTCGCCGGTAAAGCCGAAAACATTTCATACAACTTCCAGGCATCGCGATCGATTACCAGCACATGGCGATCGCCCTTCGAATCGGGTCCCCCTTCGATCGGCGCATCTCGGGGCAGCGGATAAGGACCAGGATCGCTCTCTCCGCTGTACGATCTGAAACTGATGGGCACCAGCGGTTGCGCACCTGCGACTACGACATAAGGAATGCCGTTGGGCGCTCCGTTGTACACCGTGCCAAAGTCAGGATGCAGCCGATCATCGAGTCCAATGCTCCGGATTAAGTTGGTGGAGTTCGGATCAACCGGCTCGTTTGAAATCTCCTGGTTCCAGGGATTGTCCGTTGGGAACAGTCTCTTGCCGTGCAGACTGGCGCCCGGCCCAAGATCCGGGACCGTTCCGCGACCGGTCGTGGCCCTTCGCGGCCGAGTGCCCGGCGGCGTGGGCTCAGACGCTGGCCGCAGGAATCGAGCAGGTTCGTTATCAGCCGAACTGGATGACTGCAGCAAGCTCACCCCAAAGACTGAACCGACCGCGATAACGATCAAAAAGAAAATACGCTTTCTGGAGTTCATAAATTTCAATAGCTCTGATCTTGTAGAGACACGGTCCTGATTTCACCGTGTACAAGTATCAACTTTTGTTGGCGCTTTGGTGCCCTGCCAACCAACTGAAAGTCGGCACCCTAAATACCTCTGAGCGAAGTAGAGCATTACCCTTCACAAATAACGAGGTAGGCGGCCGCCACCGCCAAAGCAGTATAATCCTGCTCGCCCCCGAAGTGGGAAAGCGCAACTCAAGTCAAGCCCCGGAGTTGCTCTTCAAATAACCTCCTTATCCATCACCTCCCGGTCAGGATGTTTTGATGACTGTGACTTATAGCACGCAAACCAGTAACAAGGTGCGGGTCAAGATCAAATAAAATTTATGAGGCCCGGCTCGCGGGATTTCGTCGCCGCCTGTGCGCGAGAGCGCGAAACGCCATACTCAATTTCACAAAGGGGAGAGCGACTGCGCCCGCTGGCGGGCAGGATGTCTACGATAGGTCTGTGCTCCAACTCTGCGCAAAATCTTTGAGTGGTGTCGGCTTAGACGAAGCTAGTTCTCGCTCCGCAGTCTCGTCCGAATCTCCATGAGGATTTCAAAGTAATGCCAGGCCGCGGGCGCGCCGGGTTCCTGTCGATGGTCCGGTTTTAAGATCAGATCGCCGGTGGCGAGCAGGACCTTTTTCACGTCCGGGTTCTGTTTCACTTTTTCCCACGTCGCCGCGACGATTAGCTTGTAATGTTCGCCAGGCACCGTGGGTTTGTATTCAAAACGCTTTCCTCCGAAACTGACCCAGGTGACGCCCATCTTAGTCATGTTCTCGCTGGCGAGCGCCCCGGCCTTGTTCGCCTCAAAGCTCGACATCTGCGCGACTTCCTCACGAGTGTATTTCCATTCGAGGCCGGGAAACTTCGCGCGCGGATCACGCGGGCCTTCGGGATATTTCATCATCTGCCAGAAGCCTTCCACACTCGCGTAGCGATGGCCGCGAAATACGAATGGAGTGGGCGCGAAGTTTGATAGCAATCCGAGTTCGTTGCGCTTGGAAAGGATTACCTCACCCGGACCGGCCTCCTGGGGGAGAATCTCCCAGGCAGGTTTCTTTGGATCGATCACCGGCGTCCACCAGTGCGCGGGATAGCGTGGGTCGCGTGGAAGTTGTTGAGCGGACGAAGAGGGAACGTGAAAGCCAGCCGAGACAGCGAGCAGAATAATTGTCAAGCAGGTGCGATTGATTCTCATGACTTAGTGCCTGGGCGCGGACAGTCCCGTCCGCATTCGCAATGTGGAGTCCGCTGACTTGTCAGCGCTTTAGTAAGCGGCGACTTGTCGCCGCAAGGCCCAAGGGTTCGGCTTCCAATTGTGCCGCGACAAATCGCGACCTTAAAAGCGGCGACAAGTCGCCGCACTCCACCTTCGCTATTTCCCTCGACCACGCCCACTCGCCGGCGCGCGCGCGGCGGGCTTCAGGTTCGTCACGAACAACTTCAGAATCCGTTTGTACTCATCGGCCCAACTCTCTTCACGTTCAAAGCCGTGGTCTTCAACCGGGTACGGCGCTACTTCCCAGTTCTCTTTTCGCAGCTCGATCAGTTTCTCAACCAGCCGCACTGTGTCCTGGAAGTTCACATTCACGTCCACCATTCCATGACAGATCAACAACGCGCCTTTCAACCCGTTCGCAAAGTAGATCGGTGAACTCTGCTTGTAACTTTCGGCATCGTTCTGAGGCAGATTAAGGATGTTCGCGGTGTAAGGGTTGTTGTAGTGGGCCCAATCAGTAACCGGCCGCAGCGCCGCGCCCGCGGCGAAGACGTCAGGCTGGGTGAACATGGCCATGAGAGTGATGAAGCCGCCATAGCTCCCGCCATACAAACCAACACGCTTCGGATCCACACCGTGCTCTTTAATTAGGTAGTTGACCGCGTCAACGTGATCGGTGAGATCTTTACCACCCATGTGACGATAGATTCCCGTCCGCCAATCACGGCCATAACCGGCCGAACCGCGATAGTCTATGTCGAACACGACAAAACCCATTTCCATCAGCAGGTGATGAAACATGTATTCGCGATAGTAGGAACTCCACCAGCGATTCACGTTCTGTAGATACCCGGCGCCGTGAACGAACAGGACGGCCGGCCCACCACCTTTGTAATTCGCCGGCAGGTAGATGCGTCCGTACACGGTTGCGCCGTCGCGCGCTTTGAAACTGGCAATCGCTGGATCGATCCATTGATGAGTGAAGAACTCAGGAGTGGGTGAAGTAGTAATCTTTTTCGCTGAGTCGTTTGAGCTTTCACTTAGGGGTTGGTTGGCGAAAAGATAAAGTTCCGGCGGCTTATTACTGTAAGAACGCACGTCGGCAATCATCGTCTCATCCGGCGAGACATCGACCTGATTTTGACCGGGCAATCCGGTGAGGCGCGTGCGGGCTCCGCCAGCCAAAGCCATCGAATAGAAATGCCGCTCGAACGGACTGCCTTCGCTGGAGGTGAAGTAGAACTTCGTTTTGTCAGGTGAAACTTGTACCTCGGAAATTTCGAACTGACCTGAGGTGAGTTGCACCGGCTCACCGCCGTTGATCGAAATCGTGTAGAGATGCGCAAAACCGTCTCGCTCTGATTCAAAATAAACGTGTCCGTTATCCGGCAGCCAACCCAAAGTGTTGGCGCCGGGCCCATCGATCCAGGCATCGTCTCGCAGGCTCGTTAGTACCTTTGTCTTGCCCGTCGCCGCGTCGAGCAACATCACCCAGCGATCCTTATTATCGACGGAACGCGCCATCAAGACGGCATTTCTGCCGTCATCCGACCAATGGAGTTGCGACCACTGCACGTCGCGATCTTTTGGCTGAGCCGGGGGTGTGCGTTGCGGTTCGCCGGCAGTCTTCGGCGGTGCAGCTTCGATCCTATTTAGTTCAGTGCGTTGCAGGGGCGGCGTAGCCGGCAGCCCGTGATCGATGTTCTTTGTTTCGCCAGTCCCGACGTCGATCAGCACGAACCGCGCGCGGTTCTGCGTGTCCCCGACTTTCGTGCGTCCGGGGATGTCTTCGGTGTAAGCGGATTCAGTCACATAGTTCGGCACAATTGTATTCTTTGCCCCAGTGACTGGTTCGCTGATCGTGGCGATGACGTACTTGCCGTCAGGTGAGAGCGTCAGTGCGATTGCGTTCTGCCCGGCCGGAAGATTGAAGGGTTTGCGCTTCTCGCGCTCTTTGCGTTTCTTGTCCTGCTCTTCTCTCTGCTCGGCGCGTTCGCGCACCGCATCAAGCAAGGTCCGCTCTTCTTTCTTTAAATATTCCTGACTGTCGGTGCCTTTGGGCGGAGTGGTTCCCCCACCCGCGCCGCCACCCGGCCGAATGTCTGTCAGTTGATCCAGGGACGCGCCATTTAGCGACATCGAGTACAAATTGTTCTGGCGCGTGAAGTAGACGCGCTTCTGATCAAAGGTGAAGTGCGGATTAGTTTCGGCATCGACGGTGCGCGTGATCTGGCGCCGGGTCCCATCGGCATGCAGGTAAATGAAAACGTCGCCCTCATCGGTGTAGACGGTCATCGATTTATCTTTCGACAACTCGCCGTTGGCCGGCGGCGCCTGCTTCGCTTCGTCTTCCGACAGGCGGCGTAGGCCAGAGCCATCGCGATTGACGACGTAGAGACTCGGTTCTTTCAAACGCGGTTCATCAGCCTGCTTCCAGCGAAAGTAAATTCGATTGCTGTCCTGTGACCAGTAGACTCCGGTGGGTGGATACCCGACCAGGCGCGGGCCGCGCATGATGCTGTCAACTGTTAATTCGAAAGGTTTCGCCGGCGACGCTGATAGTTTCTGAGCGAAGCCCAGTTGCGGCGCCACCAAAGACATGAGGCAGAGCAGGATGCCTGCACCGCGGAGGTGTTTGGTTTTCATTTTAGACTGATGGAGAGCCTACCCATCTTTGCGCCTTCGCGCCTTTACGTGAATTTTGTGACCGGGAAAAGCATCTCACGCAAAGCGGCAAAGGCGCAAAGAAAAGCAGCTGAGTGGACGGCACGCGGTGAGGGCGTGCGCCTGGTATTGAATTACATCGAGCCTGACTTCCAACCGGCCACTCGCTTCTCGAAATTAGACGTGTCCACTTTGTCGGCTTTACCTTTGGCAAGGGCCACGTCGGCGGCCGCCAGGGCTTCCTGTTTTTTGCCCGCCGCCCACAGCAGGTTTGCCTTGGCTGAGAGGTTACGGAAAGTCTCCTTCACCTTGATCGACTGGTCGACCCACTTCAAAGCTTCGACGAAGTTGTCCTCGCCCGCATAGGCTCCGGCGACCTGGAGGGGAATCATTTCGTTGGTCGGATTCTCGGCGATCGCTTTGTCGACCTTCGCCCGCCAGACGGCTTCGACGTTTGGCACCGTGACCGTGAACGGCACGGCAATCTTCTCCCAGCGCAGCACAACTTTTGCCGAGTTGGGTGCCACCGGCACGATATCGTATTCCAGAAACTCCTGGCTGTCGTTGACCCATTGCGGTTTTGTTTTGACGCGCAAAGTGTCCTTGGCCGGGTCATAGCTGAAGCTGCCCCATTGGTTCGCGGTGCCATTGAAGACGATGGTCCATTCGTCCTTGTTGGGGATCGTGTGCAGGCTGTAACTGCCCGCCGCCAGCTTCTGGCCATTAATCATGACATCGTCAGTCACGACAAACTGCGTGGCTTCATTCGCACCGGCACGCCAGACGTGGCCCCAGGGCACAATCGGGTCGCCCTTCTGTCGCGCGTTTTGATCGTCGAGGGTCGCTTCCCCCTTGGCCCGCGCCGCCATCGTGGCCGGTGGGTCGCCCCAGATTGTGCGGCCCTTAACGGCGGGCCGGCTGTAAGTAATGGTGACGTCGGTGACGCCGATTGTCTGCATCACGCTCGCCTTCTGGCTGGGCCGCGGCAGACGAATCTGCGGCGGCGCCATTTGCGCGAAGGCACAGGACGCGGTCAACGCAACAGTGGAAAGAGCGACGAAAGTAAAAAAGGAAAGTCGTTTCACGGAAATCATATTGGCACTCCTCGGTTTCGAATTTTGGCGCATTATGTAACGCGCCGTGGGTTGTCAGCAAGAGGTCGGGAAAAGAGTTTACAACTTTTTACAAATAAGTCCGGCTAGAACGGTTGTTCACAGAAATGCCGCACCGAACGGATTAGGATCCACTAAGCCAAGTAAGCGAAATCAGTTTCCGCGCTTTCGTGGATTGCTTGTCCGGATCGGAGGAACACAAACCCGAATGAAGATTTCGACGTTTCATCCTCACTTCGGATGCGCGGTGTACTTCTCGCCCGCATCAATCGCAAACGGCAGACGATTCTGTCTGGGCGGCAGCGGGCAGGTGGCGAATTTCGTGAACGCGCACGGCGGACTGTAGGCCTTGTTAAAGTCGATGACGAGGTGGCCCGCGGCATCGGGCGGATCGACATAAAGGTAACGGCCGGCGGGATAAGTTTCCTTACCACTCGTTTTGTCCGCGATGATCATAAAATATTTTGTCTCACCCTTCTCTGTAATCGCATCGAGCTGGTAAGAGTGGCCATCGACTTCAAATTTCACTGCGCCCGGCGATGATTCATCGCTCTGCATGCCGAGGACATTGGTAATCGAAACCGGGTGGGCTGGGTTGTACGGAACGAACTGCGCGTCGATGCGCCACGTCAAAGCGGTGGGAAAAAACTGGGTACCCTCGAAGTGGAGCCGATCAGGGTTGTCTTTGTCCTTGACGCGGACACCAAGCTTGTCGCCGCGCTTGATGATTTGAAAAGTCATGGAACCGAGTTGGAGAAGCGTCGGCGATCCGTCCTCGTCCGACATGAGCGCGAGGCTGGTGACGGGTTTGCCTGCGACGGTGAAACCAGTCTTCGGCGTAGTCTCAATTCGCACCGCGCCATCTTTCAAAACAAATTTACCGGCCTGGGCGCCTATCTTGCCGGCGGGCAAAACTATTTCATTGGCCGGGTCGCTACCGAGTTTGTTTTCTCCTTCTTTGAGCCAGAACAGTCCAACCAAAGTCAGCCAACCGTCCTCGCTCTTCAACCCGGCCCAACGCTCCGCGTGCCATTGATCGATCTCTTTGGCGTAGGCCGCTCCGTCGATTTGCGGTTTTGGCGCGGTGCGAGAACACGAACTGAAGAGGAACGAAGCCGGGCAAAGCGAAAGCGCGAGCATGACCGCGTAAGCCGATCCACGAAACCATCCGAAGCCGTTTAGTGTGATTTCGTGGATCATGCTTTTCTCACGCGTTCGAAAACGTGAAGGCAACTTAAGACCTCAATTTCTCTTTGCGTCTTATGTATGACTCTGCGCCTTTGCGCGAAACCAGTTGGTGGTTCACGCAAAGGCGGGCAGTCGACCGTTCATCTACCAAATCACGCAACGGTCCTTCTCCGGCCTGACCATGCGCTCGCCGTCCTTACACTGAAACGCTGCGGCAAATTGCGGCATGTTTGAGAGGGGACCATTGACGCGGAACTTCGGCAGCGGATGCGGGTCGCCCAGCACCAGCAGACGCGCGAGTTCCGGACGTATGTTGGTGGTCCATCCGCGCGCGTAGCCGAGAAAGAAGCGCTGGTCCGGCGTGAATCCATCGATGTTCGTCCGCGGTTTTCCTTCCATCGACTTCTGGAAAGCGGCATACGCGATCACCAGACCGCCCAGGTCAGCGATTGATTCACCCACAACCAGCTTGCCGTTTTGGTTCAAGCCCGGCTGGACTTCAAAGCCGTTGAACTGATCGATGATGCACTGAGCTTTCTCCTTGAAAGCTTTCAGGTCGGCTTCGCTCCACCAGTTGGCCAGGTTGCCGGTGGGATCGAACTTCGCACCCTGATCGTCAAAGCCGTGCGTCATCTCATGGCCAATCACGGATCCCATGCCGCCATAGTTCAAGGCGTCGTCTGCCTCTGCGTCAAAGAAGGGCGGTTGCAGAATGCCGGCCGGAAAAACGATTTCATTGATTTGCGGATTGTAGTAAGCGTTGACGGTTGGCGGCGACATGCCCCACTCAGTGCGGTCGACCGCCTTACCGACCTTGTTCCAGTCACGCTGTTCATTGAATCTTCCCACCCGAAAACGGTTGGCCTGGTACGAAGTGCGATCGATCGACAGCTTCGAATAGTCCCGCCATTTGTCCGGATAGCCAATCTTATTCAGGAAGGCGTCGAGCTTCACGATCGCTCGTTGGCGCGTCTCTGGGCTCATCCAGCTGAGCGTGGTGATGTCGCTTTTCAGCGCCGCTTCGAGATTGCGAACCATCGCCAGGGCCCGGGCCTTGGCCGCAGGTGGAAAAGCTTTCTGCACATAGACCTCGCCCAGTGCTTCACCCATGGCGCCGTCAGTCGCGGCCGCGCATCGCTTCCAACGGGGCAGGTTCTCTTTGGCGCCGGAAAGGACGGTGCCTTTGAAATGAAAATCTTCGTCGACGAACTTCGCCGACAAACCCGACGCTGCGCGGTTGATGATGGCCCAGCGCAGGTAAGCCTGCCAGTCAGCAATCGGCGTCGCGGTCAACTGCGCGTCCATCGCTTTGAAGAAGTCAGGCGTGGCCACGTTGACGTCGGATTTCACGCCACCCACGCGCTTGAAATAAGCTACCCAGTCAAAGGTTGGCGCCACATCTTTGATAGACTTCATGGGCATGCGGTGATAGAGCTTCTCAGGCTCTCGCATCTCAACCGGGGCCTTCGAGGCCTGGGCCAGCTTAGTTTCGAAAGTCATGACGGCTTTCGCCTCCCCAGCCGCTTTGGCCGCATCATCGCCCATCAATTCGAACATTTTGGCTGCGTGCTTGACGTACTCATCCCGAATTGATTTGGATCGATCGTCTGTTTTGAAGTAATAGTCTCGATTGGGCAGTCCGAGGCCCCCTTGGTTAATGATCGCGATAACTTCAGCACTGTTTTTGAAATCCTGGGTTGAGCCGGAACCGAAGACAGCGTTATATCCCATCGCGTGCAGATGAGCGATTTCGGCCTGCAACGATTTTTGGTTCTTAACGCCGGCGATCAGGTTCAGTTCGGCCTGCAACGGCTGAACCCCCGCAGCTTCAATCTTCGCTTCATCCATACAACTCGCGTAGTAGTCGCCTACCTTCTGCTCGTTGCTGCCCTTCAGGGCTTTTGAATTTGCGGCGGCCGCGTCGAGGATCTCGTGCAGCACATCGCGGTTTTTCTCGTTAAGCACGTTGGCGACTCCCCAGGCGGAGTACGCCGGCGGAATCGGATTCGCTGCCAGCCAACCACCGTTTGCATATTGATAGAAATCGGTGCATGCGGCAGCCGTTGTATCCATCTGCTTCACATCAAAGTGCGAAGACTGGCCAAAAGTGGCGGCCACACTAAACGCCAGGACGAGGACGCAGGCCGAGAAGGCCCTGAATGAATTGCTCATGCTATCTCCTATGTTGAAATCCGTATTTGATAAACGATTCGGTCTGAGGAAGACAATATCTTCGAAAGGGGCCAAAAACGTTGTTTCGCTCATACTACGTTACCCAGAGAATTTAGTTTTCTTTTGGGCAGAAATCAAAGCGGGGTGAGAATGGCGAGAGGTCAATACCGCAGACGTTCTGGCCGCCTGAGCGCGGCAGTGCGAACTTATGGTCGCTCAAAAGGTTGAACAAGAGATTGCTGCGCAAGCTGGCGGGCAGGGTGTCCGTGATCCATTGGCAGTTCTCCCGACAACTCTTGACGACTTCCCCTCAGGTCGTTAACGTCGAGGCCTACATGCTCATGGACAACCCCGCGACAATCACCACAAGGTGCTGCATTGCCGGCGGCGGGCCGGCCGGAATGATGCTCGGCTTCCTGCTCGCGCGCGCCGGTGTTCCGGTGATCGTGCTGGAGAAACACGCGGATTTCCTGCGCGATTTTCGCGGCGATACCATTCATCCATCAACGCTCGAGGTGATGCACGAACTGGGCCTGCTGGAAGATTTTCTCCAACGCCCGCATCAGGAACTACCGCAGATCGCGGGGCAGATTGGAAATGAAACGATCGTGCTCGGGGATTTCTCGCATCTGCCCACGCGGTGCAAGTTCCTCGCTTTCATGCCGCAATGGGACTTTCTGAATTTCCTGCTGAAGCACGCGGAGCGCTACCCGGCCTTTCGTTTAATCACCAATGCGGAAGTCACTGGTCTGATTGAATACGGAAACCAGGTCCTCGGGGTGAAAGCTAAGACTCTTGAGGGCCCGCGAGAAATTCGCGCGGACCTCGTCATCGGCGCTGACGGCCGCAGTTCCGTTGTCCGCGAGGCTTCCGGTCTGGAGGTAGAGCATCTTGGGGCGCCTATAGATGTGTTGTGGTTCCGTTTGCCGCGTAAGCCCGACGATCAATCACAAGCGTTGGGCCGGTTCGCCAACGGTAAAATTATGGTGATGATCAATCGCGATTCGTACTGGCAGTGCGGCTACGTTATTCGCAAAGGCGCGCTGGAGGAGATTAAGCAGCGAGGTCTGGAACAGTTTCGTGAGGACATTTTGAGCCTGGCGCCGTTCCTGGCTGAACGAGTAAATCAGATTCACAATTTTGCAGACATAAAGTTATTGACCGTGCTGGTTGATCGTCTGCGGAAATGGTACCGGCCCGGTTTGCTCTGCATCGGCGACGCCGCGCACGCGATGTCTCCCGTCGGCGGTATCGGCATTAACCTCGCAATTCAGGATGCAGTAGCGGCGGCAAATCTTTTATGGCGACCGCTCTCGGAAGGTTGGGTGTCGCCGAGTCATCTGCAACAGGTGCAATGGCGACGTGAGTTCCCTACGCGTCTCACTCAGCGCGGGCAGGTCTTTGTGCAGAACATCGTTCTCGGTCGCGTCCTCAGCAGCACCAGACCATTCGTGGCGCCATGGTTGCTCAAGCTCTTCAAACTTTTTCCGGTACTGAGAAGAATCCCCGCGCGATTGATCGGCCTCGGCGTGCGGCCAGAGCATGTGCAGTCGCCGGATTATGGAGTGCGCTGACTAGCTACTCCACATTAACCCAGCATCCGTTCAATCACACCGTAACTCGCGTCCAGAGCTTCTGCCAATCTTTCAGGTTGGTTGCCGCCGCCTTCGGCCATATCGGCTTTGCCGCCGCCCTTGCCCCCAATGATCGGCGCCAGCTCCTTGATGACCATCCCGGCGGGAACCTTCTTCGTCAGATCATCCGAGGTGCGCACAATCAGCGAAGCTTTGCCGTCCGTGCTGCGTCCGATTACAACCACCCCTGATTTAATTCGCGCCAGCAGCGTATCGGAAAGTTGCCGCACACCGGCAGAGTCCAGGCCGCTCGCTTCACGAGCCAGCACTCGCACCCCCGCCACTTCGCGCGCATCGTCGCTACTCGAGGCGGAAGAACCAGCCGCGCCGGTGGCGATCTTCAAACGAAGTTCGTCGGCTTCACGCTTGGCCTTCTTCAAATCATCCTGAAGCTTTCCGATCAACGCCGGCAGTTCAGCCCGCGAAGTTCTCAGGTGGCTGGTGACTTGGCCGATGATCTGTTCGTCTTCGCGAAAGCGCTCGTAAGCATCGGTGCCGGTCACCGCGCGAATGCGGCGCACGCCGGAAGCAATCGACTCGTCGCTGGTAATCTTGAAAACACCAATATCGCCGGTCGCACGCACGTGCGTCCCGCCACAAAGCTCTTTCGAGAAAACTGCTTCGGTGCCCTTGATCGAAAGCACGCGCACAGACTCGCCATACTTTTCACCGAACAGGGCCATCGCGCCGGAACGCATCGCTTCCTCAACCGCCATCTCGTCGGTTTGCACCGGTTCGTTGCGGAGGATGTGATAGTTCACCAACCGTTCAATCTCATCAATTTCCGTCTGGGTCAGCGGCTGATAATGGCTGAAGTCAAAGCGCAAATAATTCGGGGCCACGACTGAGCCGGCTTGCTTGACATGCGTTCCCAGCACTTCGCGGAGGGCCGCGTGCATCAGGTGAGTCGCCGTGTGATTACGCCGGGTGGCATCACGCTTCTCGACGTCAACTTCCGCGGTGACCACATCGCCAACTTTCAGAGTTCCCTTTTCGACTTTGATCTTGTGAACGATCAGGCCCTGAGCAGGCGAGTAAGTGTCGAGGACCGCGATTGAAGTAGCCCGCGTATCCTGCGCGTGGTTCACCGGCGGGACGCCCGTGCCACTTTCAACTGCCGCGCTGAGGTCAGTACCGGGAGCGGTAGCGACCGGGTTGCGCAGTCGACCAACGTCACCAACCTGTCCACCGCTTTCCGCGTAGAACGGCGTGCGATCGAGTACCACTTCGCCGCCATCGCCTTCGCTTAGAGACTGACTCTCAGCGCCGTACTTAAGGACGGCAACGACTTTCGCGTCATCGACGCGAGTGGTTTCATATCCTCTAAATTTCGGACGCGTCTGACCGGCCAGGCCCGCGTAGACTGGATTCGATTTTGCTTTGCCTTCAGACTTTTCGGCCGTGCCGGTGTGTTGCAGTTCCTGCAAAGCCGCGTCGAAAGATTCGTTGAACTGATCTTCTTCGATCGCTTGACCACGAAGTTCCAGGCTAACCCGGATCAAATCGCGTGGCGTCCCGAACGTGTCGTACAAGCGGGCGAGGTCGGGATAAGCGGGCTGACCCTCAGCGCTCTTCACGAAGAGACCATCCAGCTTCTGCAGCCCCACTGTCATCGTCGATCCAAACCGCTCTTCTTCCAGCCGCACCATCTTTTCGATGAACTTACGCGAAGCCTCAAGCTCGGGATAGGCCGCACCCATCTGGTCAACGACGAAGTTCGTCACGCGGTAGAAAAACAGACCATCTAAACCGAGAGTATGTCGCCCCTGATAGATCGCCCGCCGCATGATCTTTCGCAGCACATAATTCCGTCCTTCGTTCCCGGGCAATATTCCGTCAGCGATCGAGAAAGCGGTCGCGCGCGCGTGATCGGCGATCACACGGCAGGCAAATTTTTGCTGCTCATCAAAATTATCGTAAGTACTCATAAATGCTACCTGGTTGGGACAGATGACGACTGGCGCTTGGACGCTTTCGGTAACTTCGCCTTCATCAACTTAACGCTCAACGCCCAAAGCTGATCCAACAGCTTCAGACGCTGGGTCACCGCCTAAGGGGACATGTCAACCTTCACTCTGCAGCCTCTCAATGTCAGCCAGGTCCTGCAATCGTCTGCTGAGCCTTTTCAAATGGATCAAACCCTCGCGCCACTGAACTACTTTCCAACCACCAACTCGGCCGTGAAATTTATGATGGGCTGCAGCAGATCCGTTTCGTAATTCGACTTCACACCCTGCAGCACGACGCACAGACGCTCCAAACCCATTCCGGTGTCGACTGAAGGCGCCGGCAGAGGATCCAGTTTGTACTTGCCCGGTTCAACTTCGCTGCGATCG
>JBBRMS010000065.1:0-24432 GCA_038230715.1 Pyrinomonadales bacterium | reverse complement strand
TTGGCGGTTGACGATCCTGGCGGCGGCGATCGGCGGTTCGGCCGGAGACCAGATTTATTTTTACGCCGCTCACGAGCGGGCCGCGCGGCTGATCAAAAAATCAAAGCGGTTGAGCAGGTGGTATCCGAAGATAAGTAAGTTTGTCTTGCGTCACAGCACAATGGCCGTGCTGCTGTCGCGATTTGCTGCGGGCCTGCGCATCACGATTCCGCTGGTTTGCGCTACGGCGGGAATGCTCCCAAGAAAATACAGCACTCTGAATCTTATTAGCGGCTTCGCCTGGGCGTCGTTCTGGGTAGCTGTTAGCTACCATGCCGCCGCGCATCTCAAGTGATTTACTCGCCTCGTCGCCGTGGCGTCGACACCGCTTAAGAGACTTCAAATGAAATTAGCTGCAAGGCAGATTGATCCCAAGGACTTGTTGATTGGCGTTTAATTGGCCGCTGCCGCTGGTTGCGACGCAGGTGGCCATGGGATGGGAAAGAATAGCATTTTTCGGTAGTTTTCGCCGATCGGACAACGTCCCATTCTCGTGACTTAGTAAATCAAAAACCACACACTGAGGGTGACAATTCGTGGACACCTCTGGTGTCTATTCGGCGTTGAGTTGGAAGATGAGATCCCCGGAAGCTGCTCGCGCTCGACAGTTTGGTTGACGGCGCCAGTTGGATCATCTTCTCGGCGACCGACTCGACCTTCTTCCGCGAATAGAAGATCGGAGAGTATTTCCCGCGAGACCACAGTTCATACAGATCTCGGTAGTGCCGATCGTTTATGTCGCCCGACTCGCCGGGATTGCTCAGGACCTGCGCGTTGTCCCAGTCTTCAGTATCAATGCTGATCTTGCACGATCCATTTAACTTTATTTTCACTCTCTAATTGGGTCGACCTTCCGCGCCCTGGCATCAGTTCGGATCTCATTTCACGCAAAGGCGTAAACGCGCTAAGAAAATCTCACGGACCAAAGCGGCCGCGGTATTCACTCGAGACGATGAAGGCTTTGACCATGTCGGCTTTCTGCGCCCGCGCCAGCACGTCATCACCTGGTAGAGTAAAACTGTTCAGCTTCGTCAACCAGAAATCAAAGCCCGTGTAGTCTGTGTCCGTCGGGTCATCCGGATTGCGACGCAGATACCCAAAGTACTGCATCAGGACGAAGGCGCGGTTGAATTCGTTGGTCGTCAGCGTAGTGTTCTCAGCCACATCGCGCAGAGCTTTTGAACGCGCCGCAACGCTCATGGTGTCTCCTGCTCCGCTGAATTCATCGATCGCCTTATTCCGATCAGCCGTCACCGGCGAGACCCCTGCATTCTGGAAAAGCTTGTCGACAAACTGCGCCGGTGTCATCGAGGTGGCGAAGGCTGTGGTAAATCGCGCGCGCTGCACAAACTCAAGGGCGAACGCATTCTTGTTGTCATCCAACTGCTGTTGCCAGTTCCCCTGCCCGACGACGATGCCCTGCCCAATCTGCTGGGTGTCAGGCAGGAACTCGTTAAGTCGAATCACCGGCACCGGCAACTGGTGCGCGCCACCAAAGGTTGACGTCCCGTTTATGTCGCCGTATGAAGCTTTGTAGATTCGCTCGACCAGATAACCCGTCTGTTGGAACTCGATCGACAGGTAGAAAGCCGCTGAGACGTTGATTCGTTTAAGAGCAATACAAGCTTGATCCGAACCGCAGGAGGTTATCTCGTTGGTCCAGAAATTGAGGCCACTGGAATCCGGCTGGCGATTGAGAAAGTCGTGATAGTGCTGGCAGGCGAAGTCCTGCGCGTCATCAATCACGTTCGTGGCGGGCTCAGTTGCGTTGTCATCGATTTGCACAGTGGCAGTTGCGGGGACGCCCAGGTTGGCCGACGAGGGATTGCTCAAGCTGACAGTGAAAGTCTCTGGCCCTTCGACGAACGAGTCATCATTAATCAACACAACGATTGATTTAGCAGAATCGCCGGCGGCGAAATTCAATGTTCCGGTGGCGTTGATGTAGTCGCGGCGATCGCTGGCGGTAACGTTCGCAGTCGCGTATTTGACCGTCGCCGGCGCTGAAGTATCGCCACTGCGGTTAACGGTGAGCGTAACCGTGGTGCAGGCTTCGGTGACGTTGTAGGTCGCCGAGCTGAATTGCACCGTGTTCCCGATCGGAATCCCCAGTGGAATGCAGGAAGAGAATTCAGACGTGTTGCCGGCTGGGTCAGTAGCAGTGGCCGTGAGAACTGATCCAGTAACCGACGCGTTGGGCACTACTAACATAAAATTCGCGTTGCAGGCGCCGTCCGTCGTCACGTTGGTAAAGCCAAGAAAAACCTTGCCCTCGCCGTTGCCACTGGGATCGCAGGAAGCGCTGGCAAAAACCTCGACGCGAAACTGAGTACTGGCAGTCGCGTTCAAGGTGCCGGTGATGGTCGTATTGGTGGCGTCGGGAGTGGCAGTCAGGATAACTGGAAAGTTTTGTTTATTGTTCGCTCCCGTATCGGTATCGCAACTATCGTTGGCGGTTGGGCCATCGGCCCCGAGATCGATTCCCAGACCGGTATTTGAAAAGATTGAATTGCCCAGGATGGCGTTGCCAGTACCGTCCGGCGCGCTTACTCCCGCACCCTGACTAAAAGCAATTAGGTTACCCGCACCCGCTGCGGTGCCGCCGATGGTGTTGTTCACACAAGTCTGAATGGAAATCCCGTCAAAGCCGACGCCGTTACTCAGGCCATTCACGCCCGACGCGTCAGTGCCAATAAAGTTTCCCTGCACCGTATTGTTGTCAGCCGCGAACGCGATTCGCACGCCGCCGTTGCCGTTGCCGGAGATAATGTTGCGGTCGGCAGCGGTGGTCCCGCCAATCGTGCAGTTATCACCGCCGTTGATTAGGACCCCGGAAGCTCCATTGCCAAGCGCGGTAGCGCCGGACACGTCGGTGCCAAAGTAATTTCCTTTAACCTGGGCGGCGTCCGTTAAGAGCAGCAAGCCTGCGCCACCATTGCCCGAGATAACATTGCGTGCCGCCACCGACGATCCACCGATCGTGTTCGCCGTGCCGCCCAAAATGATGATCCCGCCAGCATTGTTTTGGATCTTTGCCGTACCCGCGGCATTCAGCCCAATGATGTTTCCCTGCACCGTCGTGCCATTCGAACTACCTATTTGAATCCCATACGCGTTGGCGCCAGTGTTCCCGGACAAGACGTTTCCGGCACCCGCTGCGGTTCCGCCGATGATATTGTTATTCGAACTCGCGATATTCACTCCAGCGAGAATGTTCCCACTGTTGCCAACTGAAGTAGTTCCAGCCGCGTTAACACCGATGTAGTTCCCTTGCACAGTGTTTCCGGGTGAAGAGTTGGTAATCAAGACCCCATCGCCCGCATTGCCTGAGATCACGTTCCGCGCTGACGTCGTCGTGCCGCCGATAGTGCTACCAGAACCGCCGTTGAGTCGAATCCCGCCGGCGCCGTTTCCGCTGGCGGCGGTGCCAGCCGCGTTGGAGCCGATATAGCAACCCTGGACGTTGCCATTGCCGACGGCTTCGAAAGTGATCCCATAGTTGGTGAAGCGATTAATGATCAGACTTTTAATCGTTACATTCTGCGCAGTGACAGTGAACCCTGAAGCACTGCCGGCACTCGTGCCATTCAGTTCAATTAGTGGAGTCCCAGCGAACCCCGGCTGCGTAGTTCCGTCAATCGTGACCGCCCTGGTCAAGCTGCTGAGGGCGCTGCTGAGGGTAATCGTCTGCACGCCGGAGCCCGGAATGTTAAAGGTGATGGAGTCGCCTCCCGATCCGGCATTCGCAGCGTTGATGGCTTCTCGCAGAGTGCAATCCGCACCGTTGCATACGCCGTCGTCATGGTCGTTGGCAGTGTTAACTGTCAGGTTGGCGGCGCGCGCCGTAGGTTCGATCTGACTGCGGAGGCTCGGCGGCATCAAATGCCAGAGGCCAAACCCTGCCGCGACTAAGATCACGGGCCAAAGTGTGGTCGGTATTCCAAAGCGATGTCGGGACATTGCTAAACCTTTTAGAGAAAAAGAGGTGGTATTGGCCCGTCCTCAGTGACGAAGGCTCTTAACGGAAAAATTCATCGCAACAGTTCCAGAGTTCAGAACGCTGGATGGGCAAATAAATTGCGCCAGGCACACCGGTATCGTCCTAGATTATGTGACGACCGTGGATTCTCGTCCTCTGGCTTCGTACCTCTGCCTAGACGCAAAGACGCACTCACAGTTTTTTTATGTGCATCCGAGATGAGACGACCTTGATTCAGTTTTTTGCGGTGTTAATGTCTTCTCTCGATCCTCGGGCCGGTATGCCTCGCGGTTCCTGGTCAGGGCGAAAGTCAAAAAAAGCCGGGCAAATAATGCCGGCCTTTTCCCTAAGCACCGAAATTGGATGCAACGCTATTGGACGTCTTTCGAGAGCTTACTCTCGCCCGTCTCTGATACTTTCTTCGTCGCGCCCGCCTTCTTGTAAATCAAAGCCGACGTCTCCGTCGTGTTTACAACGCGAGTCAGGCGCACGTTACCGTTGATGCCCGAAAGCGTGATGGGTGCGCCGCCGGTCCCGATGTGGGCGGAATAGCGAGTCCCGGGTTCTTCCTTATCGACGGAAACCTCAGGAATTTCTGAACGAAAACTACCCGTCATTCCGCGGGCAGTAAGATCGGCGTTAATACCGTTGGCCAGGCGCAACTCAATTGCGCCGTTGACGCCGCGGATATTCGCGCCTTGATCGGAAAGGCTCTTGAGGGTCAACACGAGATTTCCATTGATGCCACCGATTTCTGCTGACTCGGCGGCCTGACCCAATTCAACCCGGCCGTTGATACCTTTGGCCTGAATACTGCCGTCGATGTCGCCGGTGGTGACCGGGCCGTTGATGCCCTTGATCGCCAGTGCAATCTGGCGGGGTGCTCTAATGACGACTTCTTCTTTTGGGTTGTGGCCGAATAAATGATCCCAGAAACCATGTGAAGTCTGTTTAGAGCGCACCAGCAATCCCTCGGTCGTCTGTTCGATCGTTATCTCCCGGCGCCGGAGAGAACTGGGACTGTCGGCAGTGCGCCGCACATATACCTCTGCTGTCTTTGTATCTGAAGTTTGAATATCGACTTTGCCGTTGAATCCCTCCACCTGAATCAGCGCGCCCGGTTTGAGTTCGAAGCTCTTGCGCGTCTCGTCACCGGTGACGCCTTGTGAATTGTCCTCCGCGGTTCCGACCACCCTGTTTAGTCCGGCCCGCACTCCACCGTGAGAGCGCCACAGGCCCAGCGTTGCCGCTGTTGCCACAAGGATCACCACAAGTAGGACACGTTTCATGGGTTCATCTCCGGTTGAGCAAATATCGCGTCTTCGCGAGTCTGCAGTGCTGAACGACACAGTTCGCAGTGAGGTTCCCTGGAATTCTCCCAACCGCAGCCACCCGCGCGACGACCGCTAGGGCTTCTTATTGTCGGCGATGTATTTCTCGAGTTTCTTTCGCTCCCTATAGTCAGGACGTTTTTTAAGAAACTCCTGGTATTCGTGAGCAGCTTTGTCTTTCATTTGCGCCGCGTTGTAGAGCAGCGCCAGACGCAAATGAACGTCGGCCATACCCTGCGGATCGAGGCGCAACGCTTCGTTGAGATAGGTCACAGCCAACGAACCTTGCCTGGCCTGCAGATAAGCCTCACCCAGAAAATAGTTGGCCTCAGTCGACTGGGGGTTGATCTTCACGGCTACCCTCAAAGGATTGATCGCGTTCCCAAATTTTTTTTCCATCGAGTAAAGCCGTCCCAGGTCGAGATTGGCCAGGAAAAACCCGGGGCGAGTCTGGATGGCAATTACGTAGCATTTTTCCGCAAGATCCCAGGCTGGTCGTGCCAGGTAGGCAGTGCCCAATTCAGTCCAGGCCTGAAAATCCTGGGGATCGTCTTTCAAAATCTCGGTTAAGCTGCCGATTGCCTGATCATACTTCTTTTCATTCGCAGCTTTTTGGGCTTGGACGAAAAGCTTCCCGTTCGCTGCCGACCGTTTGTAAAAATCTGCGGCGGAGACAGTTGCGGCTTTTTCTGTCTGAAAGGCGCTATGCCATTCAAGCTCGATGTCCTGACGAAAATCTGTCTTGAACGGCGAGTTAACCGATACACGAATGCGAGCGATTGTTCTATTCTCAATCTCCACCACAACAAAATAATCGCCGTCGGCAAGTCCCAGAAATTGGTATCGGCCTCGATTGGGAATGGCTACGCGCTGCAGGGCGTTCCCGCTGCGGCAATAGAGAAGAATGTCATAGCTCAGCGGCAAGGGCCCGCTTGCTTTGCTTTCGTCGACGCGAAGATCGCCGAAGAGTTTATGCCCTCCGGCCTGAGCGAAACTCGGTAGGCCTTGCGCACCGGCAATTAGCAAGATGACTACGATGCCAACAATTTTAGGAGAGTGCGGGCGGCGGGAGCCTGGCACGAGCTGGACGCGCTGTTGCCAGGCTGCATTGTCCAAACGATTGACCATCGCTCTTTGGGACGGAGAAGGTGCTCAACTGCTACTGCTTCTTGTTTTCGGAAATGTATTGTTCCAGTTTTTTTCGATCTTTATAGTCAGGCCGTACTTTAAGAAACTCTTCATATTCAGTCGCAGCTTTGGCTTTCATGCCGGCGCCGTTGTAGAGCAATGCCAGCCGCAGGTGGGTTTCAGCTTTCCCCTGGGGATCCAGCCGCAGAGCTTCGTTAAGATAGCCCACCGCTATTGAACCCTTTTTTAATTGCAGGTAGGCCTCACCAAGTAATTGATTAGCATCGGCCGATTCGGCCTTGATTTCCAGGGCCCGTTTGAGAATTTCGACGGCCTTATCGAATTTGTTTTGCCCCAGGTAAAGGCGACCCAGATTGAGATTGGCAAGGAAGAAAGAAGGCCGGGCGGCGAGGGCACCCAGATAAGATTTTTCCGCGTCGTCGTACAATTGTTTGAGCAGGTACACAGTGCCGAGGTCGGTCCAGGCCTGAAAATCCTTCGAGTCGTTTTGCAGGAGCTGGCGTAAAAGTGTAATTGCCTGGTCATACTTTTTGTCGTCGGTAGCTTTTTGCGCTTGATAGAAAAGCTTTTCATCGCCAGCCGATCGCTTGTATGCATCTTCGGCGGACACGGTTGCCGGTTTAGCCTTGCTGCTAAATCCAGTTGAGCGAAATTCCAACTCGATATCATGACGCACATCAGTCTTGCCGATGTTAGGCTGGGCATAGAGCCGGACCCGCTCACGCGTAATCTCCCGATTCTCGACTTCGACCGCCAGATCGTAGTCACCATCATTGAGATCAAGGAAACGATAACGCTGGCCGTTTCCAACTGTCTGCCGATTAATCAGGGTGCCGCCTGGAAGATAAAGAAGTATCGTGTAACCTAGAGATTTGTTATCGCCCGCATTTCTTTCATCGACCTTCAAATCACCCTCGAGAATGTTCTTTCCGGAACCTGGAGTAACTACGGTCATCGCCCCGCTGCCACGTTGAGCACGGCCGCTCAGGCCTGACGAGAGAATGAGAAACGCGGCCAGCAGAGCACCCATCAAGATTCTTCGTACGCTACTCTGAGCAGTGCTGCTGGTTTTGTGTGGATCGATGGTCTGGAGCTGTCGGTGGTTCATCATTTCTCCTTTTCTCGTGCCCCACTGGGAGCTGGCAACCCGGATATTACTCGGACAAGGGAACTTTAATGAACGGTGAAGCACAAGACAAGTGTGCTGGAATTCTTTCGGATCTAAGAAAAATCGCGGGCTGGCTCGGAAAAACTCCAGCCCGCGACCAAAGGTGGAGCGATACTAGAACACCAGGCGAGCGCCGAACTGCATTTGTCTTGGCGCGCCCTGAATGGCGGTGTAGTTGGTCCAGTTCGCCGGCGGATTCGCGCTGGACGGATCCACGGTCAACCCGAAGCCCGTGCGACTGACGTCAAATGCTCCCATGCGCTGAGTGTTCGTGACATTGAAGGCCTCGAACCTAAGTTGCAGGCTGAGGTTCTCACGAAACTTGATTGATTTTGACAAGCCCATGTCGAGGGAAACGTAGCCGACATTTCGCAGCACGTTGCGATCGCCGGCCTCGCCCGGTCGTGCATTTCGCCAGCTTTGATAAGCTGTCTTCGTATCGCAGAACAGTTTTGCGGCAGAAGCAGCATTGCCACGACAGGGACTGGTCTCGATCGGACGAATCCTGACGCCATTGCTTTGCACGTTCCAGTTGGTGGCCCAACGTGCGTCGTCGAAAGGAGCGCCAGCCACGCCGCCGCTGTTCCAGCGAAAGATACCGGTCATCTGCCATCCGCCGACGGCCATGTCCGCCCATTTGCTGATTCCGTTCCCAAACTTGCGGCCACGTCCAAAAGGCATCTCCCAAACAGCGTTGGCGTTGATGATGTGCCGGAAGTCAAAGTCCGAGTTAGCATAACTCTGCTTCTGCAGGATCGGATTGAGAATGAAAGCCCCCCCGAAAGTGCCGCTGGTTTGCAAACCCGAAGCATCATCGAGCGAGTGCGAGAGCGTGTAGTTGAAATCCATGATCAGGCTTCGTCCCAGACGCTCGCGCAGGCTCAAAGTCCCGCCATGGTAGTTTGACTTGGCGATGCTTCCCCAGGCTGAGAGCGCACCGTACTGCTCCTGATAAAACAGAGCTTTGTTTACTGCGAACTCCAGATCGTCCTGGATCGTCGTCCAGTCGTTGCTGTTGAAACGCAGGGCGCTGGCATAGATTGCCTGGGTCGAGTTGGTGGCGCCCGCAAACACCGAGTTAGCGGTCCCAGCGCCATAATAACTTGTATAAAGGGCCAGGTACTGAGCAGCCAAACCGGGAAACATGTTTTCGAAGTATGGAATCGCGTTGACCGAACCAACTGGCGTTCCCGCAGCGCGGAGTTGCTCGAGAGTCCCCGCGGCGGCGTACCAATCCACGCCCGATTTAGGATCCACGAGATCGTTCAACGCCATCACGTCCCTGGTTGCTAACAGATTACGCGCTGCTCTGCCGACATACGATGCCTGTAGCGCCAAGCCATGAGGCAAGGTCCGCTCAAACGTGACGTTCCAACTGTATTCGGTTGGGGCCTTCAAATTCTCATCGAACGATGACTCAATGCGCCGAGAGAAGTCGACTGGCTTCTGTTGCGGGAACTTCAAGTTCGCCGGCAGGACGATGCCCGGTAGCGTACGCACAGCCTGGCCGAAACCGACGAAAAGTGGCGCGGGCTTGGTCGTGGTGTTGAAGGTATTCGCCGCGATCGTGTTATTGGAAGTGAAGCCCAGAGAGTTGTTCAGATCGAACGTGACGGCGATCTGTTCACCGTACTCGTCGTTGAGCATCGCAAATCCACCGCGAATCACCGAGGTGCTGTCGCCGCCGTTGTTGCCGAAGATTTTCCTCAGGAAGCCACCCTCGAAATGGGGCGACCAGGCGACGGACACGCGGGGTTGGAAGTTATTCTTGTCCCAGTGATACAGCGGCGATGCGCCGTTCGCGGGACCCGATAACTGCATAGTCAACGCGTCGGTAAAATCAACACCGGCCTTCGCGGCTGCAAGTCTGCGTTGGAAGTAGTCAGACAGCGGAATATTAGGCTTGACCTCGAAGCCGTTCTTTTCGTAAACCGGGCGGCTCAAGCTGTAACGCAAGCCCATGGTCAAGGTCAAATTCTGCTTCATCTTCCAGCTGTCCTGGATATAGCCTTCGTATTCCTGGGTGCCCAGATTACGAACGCTCGGCGTGGCCGGCGCCAGCAAGCTGCCATCGTGGCCAAAGGTGAAGTTCGCAGTGTACTGAGAAAAGCGACCGAGAAGCGCCGTGGCCGCATTCTGAACAATAGACGACTGGCCTGACCCAAGCGGAGAAAAAGCGCCAATCGCGTTGGAGACCGTTGTTCCGGCGCCGGCGTAGAACGATGGATTCGTCACCGCATTATCGAACGAATTGGCAAAGCTGGTGCGCGAATTATTAATTGCCCGAATGTTCGCGCCCATTTGCCAGGTATGATTCTTCCGAATCCACGAAATGTCGTCTACGAAATTATGCACCGGAGTGATGCGGATCAAATCGCGAGTGAAAAGTCTGGGCGAGAAAACGAACCTGAAGGTAATAGCATTATCGGCCGAATCACCCTGCTGAGTAAAAGCCTCGCGCGTGTATCCATATACAAAGTGATTGACGAGATTGTTGTTTATCGTCCAGCTATGTCCGATGGCAATTCCCATCGGATGCGACCAGACGCCAGGCGCCGGCGTGTCGGGAAAGTCGGGCGCCTGAACTGTCTTGTCGTAAATGACATTGGCCCGAGCGAATATTTGCTGCCGATTAGTGAGATTGATATCGAATTTCGCAGCATGCGAGTTCAGTTGCACCGGTGTCGCGGCGTTGAAACGGAACCCACCAGTGTTCACACAACGATCACCCAACGAGCAATCGTTTGCCGGATACTTGGCCGCCGCTGCCGCCAAAGCTGCCACCGCTGTGGCATTTTCACCGTTGAGCGACGGGAAAATGGTAAGCATCTGAGCCGGCGTAATCGAGGTAATGGTCCCCCCGGGATTCGTATAACGAACCAGGCCCTGGCCCAGGCTGGCCATTGGAACGATACGCGAGACTCCCGACTGGGTGACTCTGCGATCCGCTTCATAGCTGTAGAAGAAGAACGCCCGGTTCTTGATGATGGGGCCGCCAACCGATCCACCGTAGTTGTTCCGAATCAGCGTAGGCCGTTTCAGGCCAATTCGATTGTTGAAAAAATCGTTGGCTGAAAGGCGCGTCGGGCGATGAAACCAAAACGCCGAGCCGTGAAGATCGTTCGAACCGCCTTTAGTCACCACCTCGACCTGGGCTCCGGCCGAACGCCCCGCCGAAGCATTAGCGTTGCTGGTGACAACGCGAAATTCCTGGATTGCCTCGGAATTGAGTCGCAGAACCGTATTGCCTGTCGGCAATTGCGAAGTTGTCGAATTATCGGTAACAACTCCGATCGAGTTCGTCTGTTGCTCATTGATATCGACCCCATCCAGAGTAATATTTGATTGGTCCGATCGCGCACCGTTGACGGACCCATCGCGCGTTACACCCGGTTGCAACGTCAGCAGACTCGGAATACTTCGACCTAAGAGTGGTAATTGGGTTATTTGCTGGTTAACGAAAACATTGCCCAGCGTTGCGTCTTCTTTGTTGACTAACGCCTCGCTGGAGCCTGATGACACAGTTACCACTTCCGAGACACTTCCAACTTCCAAACGAACGTCAACCGGATTTGAAGCCGAAACAGAGGCGTGGACGTTGGCGGTAACTGATTTCTTAAAACCCTTGCCTTCGACCGTTAGCCGATAATCCCCAACCGGAATAAGTTCGAATCGGTAGACTCCGTTGTCGTCCGAGGTTGTAGCGCGCGACGAGTTCTTGGCAGCGTCCGTCAGCGTCACCGCGGCACCGGAGACTACATTTCCCTGGGGGTCAGTCACTGTGCCCCGAATGGTCGATGTGCCGGCTTGACCAAAAACGCTTAGACAACCGATCGCCATGGCTAGCGCCATAGCAAATGTAAAGGAAGTAAGAAATGCGAGAAGGCTCTGTCTCTTCATGGAATCCTCCAGTCGTTTCAAGGGGTGGAAACTAAAATTAGCGTGCTGGTCACAGCGTCCGCTACCCAAAACTAAAAGACTGTCGAGAGCAAAAAACCGAATGAAGCCATCGGGGCCGAATTAAGTGATAAGCGAGTCCTGGATAATCAAGAACTGATAAGACCCGCGCGCCAGTTGTTGAATCGTAGAATTCATCAGGCACGTCCTGTTCCGCCTGAATCAAAAAGAGGTGGTTAACAAAAACCTGCGGTTTTTGCCCAGCTCGAATCGACTCGTTTGTGAGCGGCCGCATTGTACATCCAAAACCTGCAGATCCATACAAATTTTTGGACGACTCCGATCGATTGAGTTTTAAGGAGACGGAACTAACGAGAAGTGGACTGGCCTATTGCGGGGTCTTGAGCCCATCCAGAAGAATCAGAGACAGGCGAGACATAAGCAGATACCCGGGATTGTCTACTGACCAGACTACGTTGGGCATGTCGTCCACCGTGATGGCAATGGCGATCCGCCCATGTTTGGAATAGAGAATGGCCACGCAACTACGCAACGCATCGAGCGCGCCATACTTGCTCGCCATGGGCACGTCCCAGTTTGTGCGACCGATGGCATAGCGGGCCTGCTCGCGCTTCATGAGGTCAATCATTTCTTTGGACGCAGCCTTGTTGACAATGTCGCCGGCCTCGATCTTTTCCAGAATCTGCACCATCTCGTGAGGAGTGGTCGCGCCCAGACCGAAACGTTTATTATCGGGTTCCTTCCCTTCCTTGCTCTCTCCGCCACCGCCAATCCGCCGCATGATGCGCGTGTTCTTAAAGCCCAGCGTGTTCATGCGCGCATTGACGGCATCGGTCGTCAAATAGTCCAGAACCATATTTGTCGCGGTGTTGTCACTGACTGTCATCATCAAATTCACACAGTCGCGCAGCGTCAGGCGCAGGCCGTCAGCAAGCTCCGGCAAAACGCCCGAGCCGCCGTAGCGGGCCGCCTTAGTCAGAACCAATTCGTCCGTCCATTTCGCGCGCCCTTCAGCCACCCGCGTGAAAGCTTCAATCATCACGGCGATCTTGATGGTGCTGGCCGTGCGCACGCGCTCGTCACCGTTCAGAGAGTAGGCAACGCCGGTGTCGATGTTCTTCGCGAAAACGTAGACCTTGCCTTTGAAAGGGGTTATCTCAGCCCGAACCAATCCATCAAGGGCAGGCGGAGGTGAAAGGGCTTGGGCGATCCCAACCTTCGACCCCAGGGCAAGGCCTATCAGGACGATCAAGATGCGTACTCGGCAATTGATCAATGCCACGACTTAGTCACCTGTAAAAGTAAGTAAAGAAACGTGGCCATCTAACTAGGGAGGCAGGACAATGTCAACAAAAATATGGCGCAAGCCCGAAGGGTCTGCGCCACATCCAACTCAGCAACTGCGGAATCACCTAGTAACGGACCCGCACGCGATATGAAAGCGTCGCTTCCCCATCCTTCGCCACCGGCACATTGAATTGCGCGGCAAAGGCCGCGGTCTTTTTTGCTTCAAACGTTGACGAAATCATTTCCCAGTCGCCGCCGATTGGTTCATTGACCACCACGGAAACAGGAGTGTCTTTGTGGTTGCGAATCTTAATCTCGTAACCGTACTCATAGACATTCCGCGAAATCACTTTGTAGTCCGTTTGCTTCCGCTCCGCGACCACGTCGAAAGCATCACCAACCTTGACCCGAACATCTTCGTCCTTTGGAGTGTGGTCGATGTGGTCTTCGCCGATGAATTGCTGATTACCCTTATCGTCTTTCTTGTAAAGACGGATTGTGCCGGCCGGTAAAGGCATTCCGAGCTTGTTTGTCTGCGCATTTCGAAACTGGACATATACGCCGACCTTTTCCTTAATCGCTTGTCCCGGATTGTTGTAACTGGTGTAGTAGTATCTTTGACCGTTGATTACGAATTCCTTCTTTACGTCAAAGCCCGCGGCCTCGAGCAGAGAAACCTGCTTGGTTTCGTTATCGCGCACACTCGTCGGGCGCTGCAGGGTATACAAGTGATATTCAAAGAAGCCCTGCTCTTTAAACTCGGACTCGCTGGATATTTCCTTTCTTGCCATAGCGCCCGCAAAGGCGAGGTTCCGCTGCTCTGTTACTCGATTCACGTCTCCGGCCACGAGCTGCAATCGGGCATCTTCGAAAGAGGTGCCGCTGGTATTGGTGAGCGTCACCCATCCCTGCAGATCCCCTTTCGTATCGTCGGCACTGACCAGGAGGACATAGTCGGCACGCCAGTTCATGCCCCCAGTCAGATAACTCGCCTCGACCGTTTGCGTTCCAGCCTCCCGATTTTCAACGTCCCAAACCAGCGTTGGCGTCGCCACCAGATTCTTTGGCAGATCAGGAAAACGCATCTCGGTGATATTGGCCGGGTTGATTACAATCTGGCCGTTGATGCGCCAGACCTGTCCGCCATTGTTCGACAGAAGAGTCGCCTGCACCGGCTCGAACGTTTCCGTGTTGTTCTGATAGCGGCGCAAGACGAGTGTAATCTCCTTTCCGACGAACTTATCCAACAACTTCCCGGGGTTGAGCAGATCGTACTGATAATTCTGTTCCAGAATCCGCAACGCGGACGGAGAGGTCAGCGAGCCCAGGTGCACAGTCTCAGGACGAATCTGCGCCGTAACATCAGCGAACCTCAGCGCAATCCGCCCCTGCGGCAGCGTCAAGCGGCGGGTCTCGCGCACTAAACCCAGATTCGAGTTATAAACCGTAATATTGACCGACTGGCGATCGTGCCCGGTAGTAGTTTGTTCGGCTGTCTGCGCTGCGGCAACGGCAGAGCTTATGCAGCCCAATACAACCGCCAGAAGAATTCTATTTATTCTAAGCATCGAAAAAGGTTCCTCCAAAAAACATCGATTCGCGCACTTCAAACCAATTGCGCTCAGAGTTAGAACGACGGATGGTTACGTGCTTGCGCGGGATACAGAAACAATCAACAAACACTGGCGAACCTGCCTTGGAACATGCCGACTTATAAGATGAGGCGACAATCTTCTATAATCGGTATCGCGGTTTGCGCCCCGAGGCGCAATGACAAGAACGAGGTGCCTGGTTGAAATGCCCGACAATAGCAGACAAAGAAAGCGCATTGTGATCGAAACGCCAGGCGCGCGCGCACGAAAGGCGCCGCCGGCAAGTCGTGAATCGAGGCCACGCACAGGCGAAGGAATTGTCGCTCTGACAGTAATCGCCGCCGCCGCACTGGCCACCTTCGTTGCGCTTTTCATTACCAGCCGGCCTTATGATCCGATGAACTCAACGCTGGCCCCGGTTCAAACCGTTCCGGTTGAATCGCTAACGATACCAACACCTAAGTCTTCGCCTTCCACTTCGTCCACCCCGCAACACGAAAAAGCTGCCGGTGCTCAAGCCTCCCCTGCCCCTGAGACCGAGATTGCAGCCGTTGCCGATGACGCCGGCATTCAAGCTCGAATTGACCGAACGCTGGCCGCCGATCCGTCGCTCTCAAAACTCGATGTGAGTACCCTGGTTGAAGCGGGCAAAGTAACCGTTGTCGGGTCGGTTAGGTCAGCGGATTTGAAACAGCGGGTTGAGAAAACGCTAACCACCATCAAGGGGGTTGTCAGCGTGGATAATCAACTCGTTATTACCGCAGCCACCCCCTAGTGGCAGGACTTCACCTGTGATCCCGTCGTAATCATCGCTTAAACACTGGCCGAAGTCTGGGCACAGCGGGATGCGCTCTCATCCAACCGCTGCTATCATGGCCGCATCGAACCCCGGGCGGAAATCTTAAATAAGTTAGGATTTTGGTAATGATTCAAAAGAAATTAGCAGTTTTGCTGGCCGTTGGGGCGCTGATTCTGGCGTTACCCCATGGCCCGGCCCGGGTGGCGGCCCAGAATAATTCGTCACCCGAAGTAGTCCTTATTCTTCCGTTTGAGAACGTCTCAAACCACCCCGAGTACAACTGGATTGGGGAGAGCTTCGCCGATTCCCTCTCGGCATTGCTGAACAAACCTGGACTGATCGTGGTCAGCAGTGAAGAGCGCGCTGTGGCGTATCAACGTCTGCGCCTGCCTTTGACGGTGCTGCCTTCACGAGCGACAGCTATCAAAATCGCCCGGGAACTGAAAGCTTCCATGATCGTCATTGGGACCTATAGCGTAACAATCCCGCCCGCGACTGCCGATGACAAGTCTGCGACTGCCGTCGATAAGCCCCTCGCAATGATTGCCGGAGAGGCGCGCGTGGTGCGCGTAAACGAAGGCCGCATGGCGGGAGATATTTTTGACGGATCCTGGGCGCCACGCGTATATGACTTCAGTGACCAGGTGTCGAACCTGCAAAGGGTGCATGGAGAACTTGCCTACCAGGTCCTATTTCAACGAGACAAGGCCCTCTCTTTTTCGCGCAACCAGTTAATTCAGGAAGCGACCAAGGTACCAGCCCAGGCTTACGAGGCTGTGCAAAAGGGACTGCTCACTTTTGATCGCGAACCGACGCGTGCGATCTACTTCAAGAACGCTCTTAAGCTATTTGGAAACGATAACGGCGGCGCCGTCTATCCACAGGCAGCCTTTGAACTCGGTCGCTTTTACTTCAATCAGGCGCAATGGAAGGAAGCTATCGAATACTTCACCCTGCTGCAAAAGAAGGACGCTCACTATGGTGAGGCGCAATTCTATGCGGGTCTGGCTTATTGGAAGACCGGTGATCTGCAGAACGCGATCGCGACCCTCGTTCCGCTGGCAGACGAAAAGGTAATGCCGCTGGTGGGGGTTTACAACAATGCCGGAGCTGTCTCGGTGGCCGCAGCGCGTGATGGAAAGAAGCCTGAAGAACGAACCCGACTGTTGCTTCAGGGGATCACGCTTCTTTCACGCGCTGTCGATTCCTCACCCGATGACACAACTGTGCTGTTCAATTACGCGTACGCCCTTTTTCTCGCAGAAAAATATACCGAGGCGGCGGACAAGCTTGAAAAAGTAATTGCGGCCGACCAGCGAGACGGCCAGGCCTATTTTCTGCTGGCGAAAGTTCAGGAGCGGGCGAATCACGCCGATGCCGCGAATGCCGCCGACAATCAAGCGCGAAAGTATATGCAGACGAGTTACGCAAAATGGCAGACCGATTGGCAGAAGTCGCAATCACTTGCCACTCTCCCTCTGCGGTCGCGTGACGTGCTCAATCAAGTTGACATAACGGACCTCGTGCGACGCAAGGAAATTGAAGCAGCCAACGCGAACAACACCGAGGAGGCCTTAAACAAGATCCGCGACCTCTACCTGCAGGGACGCGATGACGAGGCACTGAATGAAATCAGAAAGGTCCTGATTGTCGAACCAACCAACGCCGAAGCATTCCTGCTGAGCGGCCGGATAAATCAGCGCCGAGGCGATCAGGAGGCAGCCATCGCTGCATTGAAGACGGCAATCTTTTGGGATCCGCCACCCAAGATGATCGATGCTCATATCCTGCTGGGCCGAATTTTTCTGGAACGTGGAGATCTGGGAGAAGCGCGAAAGTATTCGGTGAGCGCAATCAACATCGATTCAAATAATCAGGAAGCCATCGCGCTGCAGCGTCAGGTGGCGATGGGCAGGCCGTGAGGGTTTGCGGCACGAGAAGTGCTGAGTATGGGAGCGGCAAGCACGAAATAAAACGTGACCCGCCGCCGTCACTTCTCTGAGAGCCGCATGCCGCTGCTCCAGCCGCCCGCCGAGCAACCCTTCAGTCAAATCCCCCCGAATTGGAACCCGGTCAGCAATGGCCGGGTTCTCCCGCATTTAGGGTATGCAGTGCTCAGGCAGTCTGCTTAGGCGCACCCCTAGGCCTACTTCCAGTTAATTCCGATTCTGATCTCTTATCCCGACTGTTGGCACGATATATGCTGAGTATGGGAACGGCTAGCACGAAAACAAACGTGCCCCCGCCGCCATCACTTCTCTGAGCGCTGCATGCCGCTGCGCCAGCCGCCCGCCGAGCAACCCTTCAGTCAAATCCCTCCGAACCTGGAACCCGGTCAGCAATGACCGGGTTCTCCCGCGTTTAGGGTCTGGTTAATTCAGCTACTGGTTTCCGTGAACAGTATATTGAGGCTTCGCCCGTCTGATGCGGTGCGGTCAGACCAGGACCATTGCGACCGATCCCGGTCACCGCTACTAATTCGTGAGCAGTCACAACGACGGATTTTGTCACTTTGACAGTGACGGTTTTTGTCGGATCAGGACCATTCTGAGGTGACAAACCCGTCCCGGCACGCCTTTCTGGAAGAATCTGAATTTATTTTTTTATTGGGCAAAAAAACTTCCAGAAAGCTGGATCATCTCTTGTGAGGGCCAACGCTGAAGACTGAGGACTGGTCGCGTTCATCTGCTAAACTCCGGCCATGCACGAAGAGGCCGCCGTTGAGGCGCACCATCCCAGGTTGTCTGCAGTTGCGCCTGCTCGCGTCAGGGCTCTGACCCTCGCTGAAGTCTCTTTAGTGATCGCGTCCGCACTGCTGCTAATCCTGTCGTTTCCGGATTTTGACTTGTGGCCGCTGGCGTGGGTCGGGCTCGTGCCGTTGCTCATTGTCATCGGACGACCCTTGCCCGCGCGACGCGCCTTCCTCCTAGGTTGGTTGTGGGGCGCAATCTTCTTTTATGGCACGTGCTGGTGGCTCACCTATCCGATGATCCACTACGCAAACATTTCGACCTGGCTGGCTTACCCACTTCTCGTTCTACCAATTTCCCTGGTCGCAGTCTTCCCGGCTTTATTTAGCGCGCTGCTATCTCGACTTGTTTCTCGGTTTGGCCCTGCCGCGATGTTCGCCGCGCCGCTGGCATGGGCTGGTTGCGAGTGGGGACGCTACATGGTGACCGGTCAACTGTGGAATGCGCTTGGCTATTCCCAGGCTTTCCACTACCTGCTGATTCAGCCAGCCAGATGGGGCGGCGTGTATGTTGTGAGTTTTTTGCTGGTAACCGTAAACGTCTCTATGACCTGGACCCTGATTCGACACAATCGGTCCGCGGTAATTACTTCGTGTGCGGTCCTGTTATTGGCGGCGCTGGTTTTGACCGGAGGCTTCTTCCAGAGCATCGGCGAGATTGATTCGAATGGCGCGATCAGCCCAATTGTCATCGCGGTGCAGCCTACCGTTCCAATCGAAGGACCTGCGGATGCAGCCGCGACTGAGCAACTATTGAATCGGCACATCGAGCTAAGCGTTCAGGGACTACTCAACTCGCACCAGGATTCAGCGATCCGGCAGCTGGTGATCTGGCCTGAGAGCCCGATGAACTTCAGTTACACACAGAACGCGCATCTCAGAGACGTGGTTAGTAATTTCGCGCGAACCAATCACACTTCTGTCCTGCTGAATTCTCTTGAGCCCGGTCCAAACGGCGCCGAACATAATTCGGCCGTGATGATAAATGAAGAGGGCCGAATGGTCGCGCAGTATGATAAAATCCGGCTGATGCCTTTTGGCGAGTATGTGCCGCTGCCCCAATGGATACCGGGCGCGAGTTCGGTACGCGGAATCGTCGGCGAGTTTACGCCAGGCAGTTCTTATACGCTGATGCCCCTCGGCGCTTTTAGCGTCGGGGTTTTTATTTGTATCGAAGCAGCTCATCCGTCGATCGCCAACAGCTTCGCGGACGAAGGAGCCAATGTCCTGATTAATATTTCGAATGATGGTTACCTCGGCCCAACGCCCGTGATGCGCCAACATTTGTCGAATGCGATCTTCAGGGCGGTGGAAAATGATCGGGAGTTGATCCGCGTTACAAACACTGGCATCACTGCCAACATTGATGCCAACGGGCGCATATTGGATTCAACAAATGGGTTTACCCCCGCGGTTCGCACCTGGCGAGTAGGCCCATCGAGATCGCGCAAGACTCTTTACACTCGGTTTGGAGACTTATTCGCTTATGCTTGCGCCTTGCTGACCCTCGGTTTGGTGGGGGCGACCTTCAGTACCAGATGGACCGCGGTGAGAATCTAAGTGTCGGTTTTTATCAGTTAAGAGAAGAGGTTTAAGAATGATTGCCACAGTTTCACTTCAGGATTTGAAAATGTCGTATGAGGATTTGAGTAAGCGAGTCGAACAACTCGGGAGGTTTCTTTGATGTTCCTGCAAAGCAGGCTGAATTAGACTCGATCGAGGCCCAGTCCTCCGCGCCCGACTTCTGGTCCAACCAGGAAGCGGCGCAGAAACTCTTGCAGCAGCGCAGCCGTCTGCAACGAACCATCGAGCGGCACGAGAAGTTTACTACCGAGGTTTCCGACGCCGCTGTGCTCTTTGAATTTGCAGAAGAAGACGTCACCTCGCTAGATGAGTTGGGGCCTTTGCTCGAACGTCTGGAGCACGAGATCCTGCAGGCCGAGACTGAGACTCTGCTCGCAGGGGAGAACGATGCGCGGAATTCCATCTGCACCATCCACCCCGGCGCAGGCGGAACCGAATCGCAGGATTGGGCCGAGATGCTTCTGCGAATGTATCTGAAATGGGCCGAGCGTCGCGAATTCAAGACTGAGATTATCGACTATCAACCAGGCGAAGAAGCCGGCATCAAAAACGTGACGTTCAAAGTCGAAGGTGAATATGCGTATGGCCTGCTGGCGGCGGAAGCCGGCGTTCATCGTCTGGTGCGTATCTCGCCGTTCGATCAGGCCGCGCGGCGTCACACGTCCTTCGCGTCCCTGTTTGTTTATCCTGAGATCGACGAAGATATCGAAGTCGAGGTGAACGACAAGGATTTGCGCGTCGATACATATCGTGCGACTGGAGCCGGCGGGCAGCACATCAACACTACTGATTCCGCGGTGCGGATTACCCATCTTCCCAGCGGGATCGTGGTGCAGTGCCAGAACCAGCGCTCGCAGCACCAGAACCGCGCCGTGGCGATGCAGGTTTTGCGTTCCCGACTGTACGAGATGGAACTGGAGAAGCGCCGGGCAGAGACCAAGGAGTTAGAGGCCACCAAGCAGGAGATCAGTTTCGGATCACAGATTCGCAATTATGTGCTGGCGCCTTACCGTTTGGTTAAGGACGCCCGCACCAAACTCGAGCGCGGCGACGTCGATTCCGTGCTCAACGGCGACCTCGATGATTTTATTAAGCAGTTCTTACTGTTGCGCCACTCAGTCTAGGTGAAGTAACCGAGGGCCACTGCGCCCATGGTCAGGCGGTAGGCTGACCCACGAATGACCACAAATTGAAAGTTGCCGGACATTATTTATGGCTACTATCTCAAACGAAATCGATGTTCAACCAGAGTCACGAAACTCTCGCCTCAACGAAATCACGGCGATCGCTCTGATCGCCTTTGCGTTGCTGCTCGGGCTGTGTCTGGCTTCCTATCATCCAAACGATCAGTCATGGAACGCCGCGGGCGAAGCGGGCGCGCGCAACTGGATTGGGACCATCGGCGCGAATGTCTCTGCGGCACTATTTCAGACAATCGGTCTGGCTTCGTACCTCCTTCCCTTCCTGCTGTTAGCGGCTGCCTGGCGTCGTTTCCGTTCGCGACGCATCAATGCTCCGGTTTCCCGCATGGCAGGTTTGGTCGTGCTGGTTCTCTCTTCGTCGGCCCTATTGTCTCTGGCAAACATCAAGCCCTTCTTCGATGCCAGCGTTAACGCCGGCGGTTTGACGGGCGCAATTATCGCGCGCGCACTCGTTGCCGGCCTCAACACGATTGGGGCAACGATCCTGCTGGCCGCGATCGCCGCAACTGGGGTACTGCTGGCTACCAACTTCTCTTTCGCCGCTTTTTACGAACGTCTCACTCTCGCTGTCGCCACTCGCTTCGAAGTGTTTCAATCGATTCCTGAGAAATTCCGGGCCTGGAGACAAGCGCGGCATGAACGCAAACAGCAACGCCTGGAAATGCGCCGGCAAGCGAAAGCAGAAGCCGCGACTGCCACAACCTCCCAGCTCACCGATGTGACCGGAACTCAAATCGCAAGTGAAGGACGACAAGGACCCACGATTGGCAGCGGTACGGACGGGAATGAAATAGCCGCGGCCTTCGCGACCTTTACCTCTGAAACCTCTGCCGGACAGAAAACAATGTCGGCAGCCGCCGGAGCCGCGACCGCTCCCTCGAAACGCGGGGCAGGGCCGTCGCGAGGAAAATCTACTGAGGCTTCAGAATCTGCTCTGATAGAAGAAATGGTGCGCGAGGCTGCGGTCAAACGAAGGACCGAGGCCCCGGCTACGGGCGCCCTGCCCTTCGAAGGACAGCGCAGAGTCTCGACGACCAAGACCGCTGCATCGGACTATCAGCTGCCTTCCGTCGAACTTTTGAACGAGGGACCGGCGCGCCGTGAACAGGCCGACGATGAGTTGTTGAATATGGCGACCAAGCTCGCCGAAAAATGCCGCGAGTTCAACGTCACCGGACAAATCAAATACATCTGCCCCGGCCCCGTCGTCACTACTTATGAATTCAAGCCCGACCCGGGAGTGAAGTATTCCCGCGTCACGGGCCTGGTCGACGATCTCTGTTTGGCTTTAAAGGCCGAGTCAATTCGCATTGACCGCATGCCCGGAAAACCGCACGTGGGCATCGAAGTGCCTAACCCGCGGCGCGAAACAATCTATCTGCGCGAAGTACTAGAATCGCGCGCCTTCAAGGAATCGCCTTCCAAACTGACCATCGCGGTTGGCAAAACGATTGACGGTCTGAACTACGTTTCGGATCTGGCCAAGATGCCTCACCTGCTGATCGCCGGCACCACCGGCGCCGGTAAATCTGTTGGGGTGAACGCGCTCCTCGTCTCGATTCTGTATCGAGCGCGCCCGGACGAAGTCAAAGTAATCCTGATCGATCCGAAACGGCTCGAGCTGGGTCTCTATGAAGATATCCCGCACCTGGCTACACCTATCATTGTCGATCCCAAGCCCGCCTCGCGTGCCCTGCGCTGGGCGGTGGGCGAGATGGAACGGCGTTACAAGGAACTGGCCGGCTGGGGCGTGCGCAACATCGACGGCTATAACGCCGAACGCGATCGGCGCAACACCGTTAAAGACTTTGGCGAAACCGGCCAGCCCTGGGTACGCATGCCTTACATCGTCATCATCATCGATGAACTAGCGGATCTGATGATGACGTCCGGGAATGAAGTCGAAGATGCGATCACGCGTCTCGCCCAAATGGCCCGCGCCGTCGGCATTCACCTCGTGCTCGCGACCCAGCGTCCTTCGGTCGACGTGATCACGGGATTGATCAAAGCCAACTTCCCTTCCCGCATGTCTTACCGCGTTTCTTCAAAGATCGATTCGCGCACGATTCTCGACACAAACGGCGCGGAACATCTGCTGGGCAAGGGCGATATGTTATTCCTCCCGCCCGGCTCTTCGCGTCTGCTGCGCGTGCATGGCGCCTATATCGACGAAACGGAAATCAACAAGGTCGTGGCTCACATTAAGAGCCAGTGGGAACCTGACTACGACGAGACCATTACTCAGTCCGATGAAGAAGCAATGGGTCTCGAGGATTCCGGCGGTGAGCGCGACGAGCTATTCGAAGACGCTCTGCGCATCTGTGTGGATATGAAGCGAGCATCGACTTCGGTCCTGCAACGCCGTCTGCGCATCGGCTATGGCCGCGCGGCCGCCGTGCTTGATCAAATGGAACGCGAAGGCCTAATCGGCAAAGCCGACGGCGCCCGTCCGCGGCCAGTGCTGGCCAAAGCAATTGAACTAGTAGGCGAGTGGGAGGAGCAGGAAGCTTCGAAATAGTACCCGGTACAATGATATGTCCCAAATATTCATAGACAATCTTTCCAAAGCCCAAGGCCGATCTGATTTTGTTCTCGTGGTGAATGCCGACATACGCGGATTTTCAGCGTTCAGCACAGTAAACGAGTCTCCGAACATCGCAATGTATATAAAGCGTTTCTACCATCAAATGGTCACGTCTTTTTTTCCAAACGCGAATTTCGTCAAGCCAACCGGGGATGGACTTTAATGACTTTTCCCTACGATGAAGCAAACTTGGCAGAGGTTTCCGACAAAGTCTTAACCGCATGCCTGAAATGCCTAACCGCCTTCCCCACCATCTGTAAAGACGATCCCATGATCAACTTTAAGGTACCCTCTCTGATTGGCTTTGGAATTGCTCGTGGGACAGCATGTTGTCTTCACGCAGACGACCTAATTCTAGACTACTCAGGCCATTTACTTAATCTAGCTTCTCGCCTCATGGAACTCGCCAGACCGGGCGGAATTGTTATCGACGGAAACTACTCGAAGGCTATTATCCCCTCAGGTATAAGGAGTCGGTTCGCCGAACAAAGAGTTTTTCTTCGAGGTATTGCCGAGGATAGTCCTTGGACCGTTTTTTATCTGAAGGATTCGGTCGAAATCTCCGAGTTCTATTTGAGCCCCCTATTGATTGAGAAATGGCTCAGGGTAGATAAGACGTTTTCTGTAGCCAAGTGGAAAAAATTCGAAAGCTTTGAAATCACTCTCGAATCAGCGGTCAAATCACCGGAGAAAACAAAAGTAACTCTCATCTATCCAAAGAAGGGTGTCAAGGGCCACGATATTATTGCCGAGGCCAGTCAGAGCTGCTATTCCTTAAAAGAGGAACCAGAACCCTGTGTGATCGTAGATTGCGAAAAGATGCTTAAGCTCGCGGAACCAGACGTTCTTTCAAAGGCTACTCAAGTAAGGATACGCGTCGACTATGTTCCACGGCCATTACCCCGAACGTAAGAAGCTCAGTTTGCCTTCCACAAGTTCTGTGGATAAGTTTGTGGAGATTGCTCTCGCATGGTGTCCCAACTTTTTGTCGCTGCAACACTTCCAGCAGATTGCACTCGCCAGCGGCGTCCGGTGATTCCCTTTTCGATCA
>JBBRMS010000064.1:0-25749 GCA_038230715.1 Pyrinomonadales bacterium | reverse complement strand
TGTTGAAGGAGGCGCTCTTCATCTTCCGTGCGAATCGGCAAGGGTAAACCGCGTGGGCCAGAGATAGGCGCCGATGGTTGGGCGTCGCCTTGTTTCGGTACTTACTCCTAAAGTGATCGACACCTTTTCCATGCTGGCTTCTGGCTTGTGTGATATATAGTCGGCGAAAGGCGTTCGCGATCCGTTCCAGCTCCTTCACGGTTCATTCACGGGTACTTCCAACAACTTCAGCGCTTCGCCGAAGCGTTCCCGGTTTACGTCGTCGCTGTAATTCTTTGCACCCTCATTGGCCAGGTCGAAGGCGGTTCTGCCCTTCTTGTCTTTTATTTTTCGAACGGCGTTGTGGTTGAGGAGGATTTTGATCTCCTTGAGGTTGGCGCGGAATGCCGCCGCCATCAACGCCGTCCCGCCGGTTTTGTTCTGGGCGTCGACCTCAGCTCCCGCTTCCAGCAAGACGGTAGCGATTCCGGGGTTGCTCTGACTGGAGGCAATCATCAGGGCAGTTTCCCCGGCGTTGTCTTTGGCGTTGACGTCGGCGCCTTTCGCGATCAGGAACCTGGCCATCTCAGGAGTATCGCGCGCGGGCGCGACCCACAGCAGTGCTGTCCTGCCGGCCTCGTCGCGCGCATTCACGTTGGCGCCTTTCTCGATTAAGGATTTGACAGCTGTCATGTGGCCGTCCTGTGCCGCTAGTCTTAAAGCTGCATCACGGGATGAGTTTTGAGCTGGGACGATTGAGGCTGAAGCGAGGACAATTAGAATCAAGATCAAATGACGCATAGGATTACCCCTTACCAGAATTCTGCATTGATATTACAGCAGCTCACACGGGTAGCGACAGCCGCGGAGCGGCGAAAGGTCCGTAGCCCATGGCGTCAGTCATGGGATCATGTGGAAGATGCTATCCAGCCCCAAAGGGGCAAGACAGTTATGCTCTGGTTATGGTTTCGCGGCTCCGCGGCTCTCCGCATGATGTAGCTGCTTACATTCTCAATTCGCTTCAGGCTATGATTATGCACCTCGAAGGGGGCACCAGCTTCGAATGTCTCATACCAAACAATTCATCGATCTCAGCCACACAGTCGAGCATGGCTTGATCACTTACAGAGGTCTGCCGGGACCGGTGATTTGTGACTTCCTCAGTCGCGAACAATCAAGGGAACACTATGCCCCGGGGACAGAGTTTCAGATTGGCAAGATCGAAATGGTCGCAAACACTGGCACCTACCTCGACAGTCCGTTTCATCGATTCCCGGACGGAGCTGACCTGTCCCAACTGGAACTGACTTCCCTTGCCGACCTTAATGGCGTCGTGGTTCGTCACGATCAAGAGAAGGGACGCGAAATTGGCGCGGCAGTATTCTCAGGCATTGACCTCAAAGGGAAAGCGGTGCTGGTGCAGACGGGATGGGATGCGCACTGGCAGACCGAAAACTATTTTGAGGGGCACCCGTTTCTTAACCGTGAGGCTGCGCAGTTGCTCGTATCGAATGGGGCTGCTTTGGTGGGGATTGACTCGTACAACATTGATGACACGGCGGCGCTCGACCGACCGGCTCACACAATTCTGCTGGGCGCGGGCATTCCCATCGTCGAACACATGTGTAACCTCAAACATCTGCCCGCGGACTCTTTCAAGTTCTTCGCAGTGCCGGTGAAGGTGAAAGGGTTTGGCACGTTTCCAGTGCGCGCGTTTGGGATAGTCAAAAGCCGGCCGGAGCCAGTTTAATTAAAGGAGTTCAGCGTACCGGCTTTAGTCGGGCCGCGGACTGAGCAGCGCCGGTACTACTGTTGACTTGAATCGATAAATGACATAAAAGTCTGCCGTACTTAATCGCAGGAACTAAGGAGAACCGATATGCCTATTTACATGGTGGACCGCGAACTGCCAGGCGTGACAATGGATCAGCTCGGTGCCGCGCAAAAAGCTGCGATCGAAACCGGACAGAAGTTTACTCAAGAAGGAAAGAGTGTCCGCTATATTCGAACCACGTTTGTTCCCGGCGAGGCGCACTGCATGTGCCTCTTTGAAGCTGACGATGCCGATCTGGTGCGAGAGGTGAACGAGGCCGCGAATATTCCGTTCACTCGGATCGTTGAAGCCATGGACTTAACCCCATCCACCTAGTTTCTTCAGGAGAATCCTTTGATGCGCCTGGCATTCCATCTGCTGGTACTGATAGCTGCCACAGCTGCAACGGCATCAGCCCAACCTGATGCACTCACGACGATGTACAAAGGGCCAATCCGATTGGCGCAGCCTTGCCGCGGGGTGGATATGTCTGTGCGTCACGTGACTGAGGATTCCGCGATGGGAGGGATGAACACAATCGACTATGCCTTCAAGAACACGTCATCGTCAGTGTGTACGCTAATCGGCTATCCGCGGTTTGAGTTACTGGACAAGTCAGGCAGCGTCCGGCCGCGCGGGCGCGCCATCAATTCCCGGCAGATGCCTGGAGAAGAGACGAAATATATACCGAAGTTGGTGACGATTGATCCGGGCAAAGAGGCTGGGTTTCGGATTTACTTCAATTCAGGCGGCGCGGGATACATGGGAAAGCCTTGTCCGATTTCGCGCCGAGTGAGGATTACTGCTCCCGGAACCACCCGACCATTCATTCTGCGAGAACAGATTCATTGGTGCCGCGAGCTGAAGGTTTACGCCGTCAGGGCTGAACTGCCTGAATGAGTTTGTCCGTTCGGGCTTCAAGGTGAAAACCTGCTTTTAAAAAAGTCAGGAGAAGTCGGCAAGTCAAACTTCACCCCCAGAGGCTCCTCCTGCCTTGGCCAAAGTCTCCCCTGGACCGCTGCTGCACAGTGCAAGGATCGCTCCGTTCATATTTCCTCATTGTGCTGACTGACCGTTTGATTTAACTGGGGCAATGCGGGCACAGTGTGGCGAATCCGCGCCAGAGTGGAACACACGGGTCAGTATCTGCCTACGGGTGCAATCTCAATCAGACGGTGCAAAGGATCGAATCTCAATCTAAAAGGTCTTAGAGCGCTCAAGCCCAGCAACACCGGCGCGTCCGCTTCGGTGCCGGAAACGAGATCGGTCGGCACTCTTCTCAGGGTGAGTGCCCCGATTGAAACCGTAGTCGCCTCGACTCGTCTGGTTGAGATTTGTCCGCCACCGACGTCGCGTACGGAGTAACCCCGATCAGCTCGACTAGCCGATCCTGAATCTCGAATCGCCAGACCCAGACTGGATCCAGTATCGAGCAGGGCGCGATCTCCATTGTCGAGCATCACGAAAGGCCTGCGACTTGATGCCTCGCGGATCCAGTGCACGACCGTTCCCTGGTCAGGCTGATCATTCATTCTTACGGGCGACGTTTTTGGATCAAAAGCAGAAAGACTGTTTTGTGGCAGATCGATGATATAGCCAAGCGGAGAGAAGGCTTCAGTAGGGTCAAGGACGCCATCAATATCTGGTGGCAACCCGCCGGTTACCATCGTCTCGCCTTTGGCGGGTAAGTAATTCTCGCTGTCGCCGATCGAGAGACTCTGCAGGGACGCCTGACGGGCTGAAACGGAATTGCCGCTCAAGCCGGCAATCGAAGTGCGGCCTCTTGCCATAGCGACCCTGGCTTCGTCCGCAACTCTCTGAGATAAAAGAGTGGCGCCGGCACCAGTATCTATGGCGAAGTCAAAAGGTCCGACAGAGTTAATCCACGTTTTGACGATCAGGCCTCGGCCGCGTACTTCGTGGAATGCAGCGGTCGCGGGAATACGCAGGGCTATTGAGTCAGCGCGTGCTATGCCGGTTCTCTGGACAACGGAAAGGGCAGCTCCAAATGAAGCTGCCCTGCCCCCAATTGCCAGAAACACGAGGATCGTAAACAGAAGCTTAGTCCTGGTGTTCACGTTTGCGGCTCCTGATTAGTAACGACGAGTTCGTTTGCGCAACTTGTAAGTATAAAGCGCGGAGCTTCCCAGTCCCGCCAGCGATCCGATGCCGGCGCCCTTCTTGCCGCCGATCAAACCACCGATCAACGCACCGCCGCCAGTACCCACGGCCACGGTCAGCTTATCGCGGTGTTTCTGCCAGAAGGTGCGACCATGATTCGTTGAGCCATAGTCATAATAGACTCTTCGGCTGCTGCTGGTAGAGCGGCGAACCGGCGCCTGATAGTTGGAAGTGCGATTGGCGGAAGAATAATTCGCTGTGGTTCTTTGACTCCTGGCCGCACCTGTACAGTTTGCGAAACCTTCGTCAAAGCCCTGCCTAAAGGCAGTCTGCTCGGCCGAAGTGCTGAACTGCGCACTACGATCCGTGGCAATCTGTTCCGGGGTGCGATCATTCCGGTAAGCTGCCGCCTGGGTATAGCTCGCGATCTTGTCCGGATTGGCGGTCTGAGTCGTGTCATAACTTGTACTTGGCGACGTGTTCGCCGATGTGCGAGTAATGAGTGAGCCAACGCCCGCACCAATCAGTGCGCCAACCAGCGTCAAAGCAAGTAGCAATTTCTTTGTAACAATCATTTCCATATTCTCCTTTTTGCCTGATGGCTGCGATGTCGGGATTTGGATTCAGGTATCAAGGTGGCAAGAGGCATGCCTCTGCGACGGGTCCGCCTCGCATGTTAGCCCAAGTGAAACGCAAACTCGCGAGTTTTCAATTGAATTTTGCCGATTGTAATTGAATTGCAAGACGAGAAGTCTAACGGAACAAACGGTACGAGGGGCTCAGGACTCCAATAGCCCGCAATGATGTTCCAAATGGGATCCCTGGTTACTCCAAATGATCAATCAGCCCACAGTTGCACGCGGTGTGTTCCCGCTGATGGCTTTGCGCAAGATGCGACATCTCAATCGGACCGCTCTGCAACCCGGACGGGTGATTGCGCTTTCCTGCCGGCATCGGCGAGCAGACACTTTCGAATAGGTCGATCAGCTGCGGAAGGGGCATTTTCCCAGGCACTGGTCTGCCAGTTATCGCTGGCGCGATCCTTAGGTAACCAGCCGGGCAGAGGCATCATAAGATAACGAGACAAGACACGTGTGTACGGCTCGTACATTGCCCGCAACTCCGCCAGAGTGGTTTCGTCCCCTTCTTCATTGCGCAGGTCGACGCCAACCTCGGAAAGAATCCGGCGCAGGATCAGCAGGTCCGCTGGCGTTAGACGCGCGCCGTCTTTGTTGACCGGCGATGTGTTGAAGACCTGGGCGATATCAACGACCGCGTGCCGGGCCATCTTGAAGGTCAATTGAGCCTGCCATTTCGGGATTCCATCAATACCCACCATAACCAGGCTGCAGGTATCAAGCACCGTATTTAGGGCTGCCAGCCATGATTGATTGTCGTGCTGTGATCGAAAGAAGCAAAGCACAGGGTAAGACAGGTGGCTCTCCATTAAATCGGCGGCCCACATTTCCCAGTCGCGGAGGAACTGGTCCAGGCTTTCGAGGCTTTGCCCTTCCCGATGACGCCGGAGCAACTGGGCCGCGGTCGGCGGGGTGCCGGCGCGCGCGTCGAGCATGGATATGTTTACCTCGCGCCGTGAGAACGCCTGATAGAGAACCGGGAAATAACCAATTACCAGCGCCAGCAGGCCAAAGCCGACGCTCGCTTCGATTACGGTCATGGCCCTCGCCGCCATGCCGGTCGGGGCGATATCACCCAGGCCGAGAGTAAAGAATGTAGTCCCGCTGTAGTAGAGATCTGAAAAGAAACCAGCTTGACCGTTCACCACCAGGAGGTGCGATCCAAAGGCCCAATGCAACAAGGCAAATCCAAACACCAGCGTCACGCCCCAAAGTACCAGCAGTCCGAGGAGCGAAAGCGGGCCAAAGACACTCAGGAAGGTCTCGCGTTTCTTACTTTTTTTGAAGCGATGAGCAATCGCGGACCAGGGCACCCACACCAGGCGATAATAGAATCGCGTCAGCCGAAACTTCCGCGTCACCCGGCGCGGCAGCACAATAGTCTCAAAGACGTCCCAGAGGACGACCACGATTAACGCTAACCCAATGAGTCCGATCGCGATGGGCATCGTTTCGGGTAACCTTTGAAGGAAATGAAAAAGGGCCGGGTAAACGAGAAACGTTGCTCCGGCCCCTTAAGGATTACTGTCGCGTGGCTTCAGGCCGCGCGTTGCGCCGGAACGCCTTTATCGCGCAAAAGTTCGATGGCCTTCTTCATCTGCATGTCTTCCGGCTGTGGCTTGGGAGCGACCGGCTCAGACGGCGGCGGCTTGGGATTATTCGGTTTCTCCGAATCATTTCCCAGATCCTCAACGTCGGCTGCATCCTGAGTGTCGGGTCGCTTAACTTCCACTGAAGGAGTAATGCCCGAGTGGTTTCGATCTTCACCGAGAAATGGCTTGCCGCTGCCCGATGCCCATTTGACGGTCGTCAGCAACAGTCCATCACCATCACGCAGGGTAAATAGTTCCTGCTCGGCGCCGGCGCCAAAACTCTTCTCGCCCACCACGTCGCCGCGCTTGTCTTCGAGGAACGCTGAAGCCACCACCTCGGCCGCGCCGGCGGTGCCGGAATCGATCAGGACGACCACCGGTCCGTTGAACAGGGTCACCTTCGAATCGGCTTCAAAACTCTTCAGTACCTTTTGTTCACGGCCGATCGTCTTGGCGATCTGTCCGTCACGGATGAAAAAGTTTGCGACCGTGACACCTTCCTGGATGTCGCCACCGGCCACGTTGCGCAGATCGATCACGATTTTTTGCGCTCCCTGCTTAACCAGATCCTGCAGCCGCGCGCGGGCATCGGCCGCCTCGCCGCTGTCCAGGCTGTTGATTCTCAGCACCCCGATTTTTCCAGCTTCCATGCGAGCTTCCGCGGCCGGGGCCCGGAATGAACCACGCTTCACAGTAAGCGTCAGTGGTTTTGAATTAGCGCGGAGGATGCGCAGTTTAACTTCCGATCCGGCCGCGCCGTTTAGCAATTGTCGCGCGTCGTACAAAGAAACGTCGCGGGTGGCTTTACCGTCGATATACTCGATGATGTCGCCCGTATGCACGCCGGCCTGATCTGCAGGCGAACCCTTGACCGGGGCCACTACGTACAGAAAAGAAGCGACCTGCGAGAGTTCAGCACCCACTCCAACCTGATTGCTTTTCGCGCCGGCTCGGTAGTCTTTCACCTGCTCGGGCGTCAGATAAGTTGAATAGGGATCAAGGCCGTAGGCCAAGCCGCGCAAAGCGCCCGCGCGAACCTTTTCCATGTTTGGTTCATCAACATAGTCGTTCTGAATATGCTGGAGCACGCTCTCGAATATTTTTTGCTGGGCACCCGGATCATTTGCCGGTTGCTGAGCGCGTGTCGCCAGCCATGCTCCGGCGATCGTGTAAACTGCGAGTGTCGCCGAAAGGACGATCAGTGTGAATTTACTTTTAAATGACATCAATTGAACCTCAAACTAAATACCAGGCCCGCCTGCATCAGGGAAGACTTAAGCGATTAGCCAAACGCCTGTATCATACCGTGGCTCTAAAGGGTGCGCAAGCGATGCATCTAAAGACACTGACTTTGGTCTTTGCTGCTGACTCCGACTCCGCACCACAGGATTCATGAACTTGAATGAACCAGAAACATCGGACGCAACGACTGCCAGTCTGCCGGATCGCGCGGGCCGCTTGCTCGCCCTCGACCTCGGCTCCAGGCGGGTCGGCGTGGCTGTGTCTGACGAATTAAGAATCACAGTGAACCCCCTGCCCGCAATCGAACGTAAGAGCTGGAAAGATTTGTTGCGCCAGGTTGCCGCCATTGTCGACTCGTACGATGCGCAGGGACTTGTGATCGGTTTGCCGTTAAGTTTGAATGGTGCTGAAGGTACTGCGGCTCAGGACGTTCGCGGAGTGGCTGAAAAGTTTCAGCAGTCCCTTCACGTCCCTGTTCATTTGCATGACGAACGCCTGACGACGGTGGCGGCGACCGAACGCCTGCGGGCGCAAGGACGCAGCGCCAAAGAGATTGAACTCCAGGTTGACAGCGAGTCGGCCAGGGAGATTTTGCGCGACTTCATTGCACATAATGCGCACCTAGACAGTCCGGAACACGCATAGAGATCGATTCGGGGTGGGTATCAAAACAAGAACCTGGCGTCTTTTGATCGCGGTCGCGGCGCTCCTAATCCTGGTGCCGGCGGTGTTCTCTCTCTGGCTCTACCGAGAGTTACATGCTCCGGTTACGCACGCGAAAGCCAATGACTACATCGAAATCCCCAGGCGGTCGACGCCGGAAGGAATCGCCAACAAACTCCTGGAGGAAGGCGTCATCCGGCGCACCTGGCCGCTCCTCTTCTACATAAAACTCACCGGTAGTGCGAAGCTGATCAAGGCAGGTGACTATCGCTTCCCTTCTCCGATTTCAGCCCTCGGAGTTTTGAGAAAGCTGGAGGAGGGGGAGCAGCGGCTCAGTCGTTTCACCGTGATCGAAGGATGGACTCGTTGGGACATCGCCGAGTCTCTGGCACACGTGCCCGAGTTGAAATTGCGTGACAAGGACGAAGCGCTGGCGTTAATGAATGACACAGGGGCGATTCGAGATCTCGATTCCGATGCCACCAATCTGGAAGGCTATCTGTTTCCGGCTACCTACAGTTTCCCCGACGACACCAAACCTCCGGCGATGATTGCCGGAATGATCAAGCGATTCCATCAGGTGTGGACGCCAGAGCGGGCTGAGAAGGCGCGAGCCCTGGGCATGTCGCCGCGACAAATCGTGACTATCGCCTCGCTGATCGAAACTGAAGCGAAGCTCAAGGAAGAGCGACCGATGATTGCCTCGGTGATTTACAATCGACTGAAACAGCATATGGCTTTGGGGGTGGATTCATCGATCATTTACGCTTCGAAACTCGCCGGCAAATGGCGCGACAATGGGAAGGTCTACAAGAGCGACGTTGACCGCCGTTCGCCTTACAACACGCGTTTGAACTCGGGTTTACCACCAGGCCCCATCGGAGCGCCGGGCGAGAGTTCGATCGACGCCGCCCTGAACCCGGCACAGACCGACTATCTTTTCTATGTGCGTGAACCTTCAAGAAACGATGGGGCGCACAACTTCTATAGCAAGTCAGCAGATTTCGAAAAGGGTGTACGAGCGTTGAGAGAGTGGGAGCGGACTCGTGATGCCCAGCGTTAGTCAGGGTTTCTTTGCGCTACCTCAGGGTCCATGGTGAACTGTAGGCAGATCATTCGCCGCAGAGACGCTGAGGTGGCGCAGAGAGTCGGGCCTTCGCATGCACTGCAGAAATCTTCTGCTTGTGTTTGCAGATCAGGTGCTCTATTCTCAGATTGTTTCCCCTCCGTCGGAGTTTTTTTCTCGTTTGAGGTGATCTCATGAAATATCCAACATTCTTATTTGCTCTGCTGATAATTGGTCTCACTGCCGGCGCGGCGTTTGGACAGGGGAAAGGCGTCGATGCGCAGGGTCAACGGGTCAGCGACAATGGCAGTAATCGTGCCCCGGCAAACAACGGGGCCAAACAGGATGTCGGTACCAGCGGATCAGGAATTAATTTTGGCGCCGAAAAGACTCTGCCGACGGTGGTCCTTCCCAATCCTTATCGCCTGACTGCGCGCCGCGATGCGATTGTCCGAGCCGTCACCGACCTGATGCGCGACCGCAAGCTGATTATCGACGATGCGACTTCGAAACCCGATGAGGGCATCCTTGTCACACAACCCTACACCTTCATCAAGGGGGCCGTGGTTAGCCAATCAGAGTTGTATCGCTATGCCAATATCGACAGTTCTCACTCGCGTAGCTGGACTCGTGGCCGTTACACAATCACCGTCGAGGTGCAGCCGATTGACGGAACCAGCGCCAACGTGTCAGTGAATGCGAAGATCGAAGGTCGCACGGACGGCCCCACCGGAGCCGAGTGGACCACGCTGCAAAGTACGGGTTATGCAGAGCAGGAATTTCTTAGTGCCTTGATCGAGAGCATGACCGGAGCCGCTCCCGCGCCTAAACCTTAATTGCGAGCAAGGTCCATGGTTAAGAGATGCAGATCCTAAATCAATTAGAAACTGAGCCCATCCCCATCGAGGAAGAAGAAAAACGACACGGGCGCCGCCTGTTGATCGGATTGTTGTGCGCGCTGATTCTGACGGGCACTGTCTTTGGCGGTTACATCTTTCTGCGAAAGCGGCACGAACGCCAGGTGGCTGCAGCCAACGCGGTTGAGATCAAAAAGAAAGCTCCCCGGGTCGAAGTCTTTGTCGACGACGCCACTGTAAACGGCAAGACAACAGTGCTGAGTGGTACTCTTCACAATATTTCGAATGAAGCCCTGCGCAACCTGGCGGTCGAATTACAACTGCGAAAACGCTTAGGCAACGGCGTGGAAACGCGAGCCGTCGCGGCCGACACCAAAGAGATACCACCTGACGGCAAAGCCCGTTACAGTATCGAAGTGCCGGTGGCTGACTATATCAGCGCTACCTTTGCGCGAGTTATTAGCAGCGACGACCACGCGGAGGTCGCTTTCAAGGCCCTGCCGGGCGCTGCGCGTCCGCCGCTCGAGGCGCCCGCGTCGAAAACCGTAGTCGTAAAACGTCCCGCGCCGAAGGGTGAGGAATTCATCAACACTCCCAACACGCCAGGTCGTATTCCATAACCGACCAGTCGCCAAGCGTTAATAATTCTTCCTTTCGGCCGGCCAACGATCCCACACGTTTGCTCGTCACAGCTTCGCAATTTGGCTTGAGCAGGGGGTTGGCTTCAGCTAGGATTGCTCGCGAGAATTCAAATGGCGTCCCGAAGTAATCACGCAGGCAGCTTCACTTTCCATCGCCCGGTTTGGTTTGCGGTAACTCTTTTGCTGCTCCTGTCACCGACGGTTTACAGTCAGGTCAGGCCGACTGCGACACCGCCGCCCCCTGAACCGACCTCGCTGCAAAACAAATCAGATTCTTCGACGCCTGATTTTGGATCGCCGGAAAGTGAGATGAGGGCGCGTAACACCCTGAAGGCGGAAAAAAAGGAATACGACGAAAACGTGGCCCGCGCACGCGAAATTTCTGAGCTGGGACATCAGCTTGCCAAAGCTTATGAAGCGAAGCAAACGCTTGGTCTCGAAGATGGAAAGAAGTTGGATCGCCTGGAAAAGCTCACCAAGAAAGTTCGTAACGAAGCCGGCGGATCAGAGACCAATCCTGAGGGGAAGGATGTTCCGGCCGTCATGGCCACCGCCGTCAAGCAGGTCGCCGAGTTAGCTGACGAGCTGAGGGATTTGGTCGAAAAGACACCCCGCCACGTTATCTCGGCTTCCGTAATCGATCAGGCAAACAAGTTACTCGGTTTGATTCAGCACGTGAAGTTGAACCGGTGACTGCTGCCTGCCGGTTTGCGATCTCTTTAGAAAAGTTATGAAGCACCCGGACACTTTCCGCACTGCGCTTGCTCTCATTGTGTTGGGAGGGCTGGTTATCTTTTACGCGCAGGTTTCGCCTCGGCCTGCTCGCGCCCAACCAACGCTGCTCAGCTACCCGGCAATGCAGGATCAGGATGACGATGTAGTGCGTGTTACGACGGACCTGGTGGTTTTGAATGTGACAGTGCTGGATAAAGACGGCAAGTTTGTCCCGGGGCTGAAACGAAGCGACTTCCAGGTTCTCGAAGATGGTGTCCCACAGACAGTCGGTGGGTTCACTGCGGAAGAAACTCCCTTCGCCGCGGCGATTCTGCTCGACATATCCGGCAGCATGGAGACGCGGCTCACCCTCGGCCGTTCGGCTGCCATTCGTTTTCTCGAGGGCTTGCGTGAGGAGGACGTCGCCGCGGTTTACAGCTTTGATAACCGCGTCGATCAAATGCAGGACTTCACCCCAGGGCGCGATTTACCGGCGCGTGCTTATGGTCTGCGCTCGAAGATGTTAACGGCGCTTAACGATGCGGTTCTGCGAGCTGCCGATGACCTCGGTAAGAGAACAGAAAAGCGGCGCGCGATTGTGGTGCTCTCGGATGGTGGTGAGAATGCAAGTCGCGCTAGCGCCGGCAAAGCGTTGGACCATGCACTGCAGGTTGGGGCGACCATCTATTCGGTCAATATGTCCGAGACGGGTCCCAAACGCGACTTTGTGGGCGAGTCGATTCTGAAGAACCTGGCAGAGAAAAGTGGCGGCCTCTATGTGTCGTCGCCAGGGGGACAGGCACTCCGTGATTCATTCGCCGCCATCGCCGAAGAGCTGGGCCATCAATACACCCTCGTGTATCGTCCGCTAAATCGTGCCCGCGATGGGAAATGGCGTGCGATCGAAATCAAAACTGCTCGCGCGAATGTCACCGTGCGGACCCGCAAAGGCTATCGAGCACCAAAGGGTTAATATGTTTTCCTGAAGCTGGCAAAAATCGCGCACATTTCTTCTTCTCGCTACTTTCTCCGTCTCGCTTGCTGATTCATAGGCGCGGCCTGAATCCCTTTTGTATTTGCATCCTTGAAAACCTTGACAACCTCCCGCCGCGCCAATAGATTTCACTCGCTTTAAGATTCCAGGTTAAGAGGCGACTGACGCGTCGATAGGGAGATTACTATGAGCATCACTTCTATACGACGTAGCGGCTGCCTGCGCCGGCGTTCTGGTCCTTGCTCTTTTGACTGTGCCGATCGCGCTTTACGCGGCCAGCAGTCCCAGCGTACTCGAAGCCTGTATCAACTCCGGGAACGGCGGAATGCGCCTCGTGGATTCGAGCGTCGCCTGTCATGCCAACGAAACGCGCGTTCAATGGAACGTTACTGGCCCAGTTGGTCCGGCGGGACTAGCGGGACCGACCGGCGCAACCGGACCGGCAGGCAGTACGGGCGCAACTGGACCAGTGGGACCAACAGGACCGGCTGGACCAACGGGACCGAGTTCGCCATCACTCGCAGCCTCAAGCAGCGCGTCCTGATGGCCGGGCGAAAGAGGTTCAAGGCGAACGTGCCGGCCCGCCAAAGTTAAAGGTTCGATCATCCAACGGTACCGGGTTCGAACACAGGGTGTGCCAGTCGAATTATGGTCAACAAGATATATGAAAGCAGCGAATAGGCAAGGGTTGAGAGGCCCAGAGTGCAGAGCATCCCAACATAGCCACCCAGCTTGGGAAAGACCTGGTCCGGATTAGGTGGAGGAAAATAAGGATAGAGAAAAAGAACCGGCCAGGTCATCACACTCGACCCCCGCCGGAAGGGTCGACCTAAATACTCGTCTCGTTCCGACCGCGTTCGCGATGGCGTTCCACGGCAAACTCGATCAGTTGATCGATGACGCGAGGAAAAGGGATGCCTGAGGCTTCCCACATCTTGGGAAAGCCCGAGACATCGGTGAGTCCCGGCAGCGTATTTATTTCGTTAAGCAGCAAACTACCATCCGGCCGCAGAAAGAAATCAACCCGCGAGAGTCCGGATCCATCAACAGCCTGAAAAGCCCGGACCGCCATCTGTTGAATCTTCTTCATCGTGGCTTTTGTAATTCTGGCCGGCACTAAGAACTCAACGTTGCCCGTCCCGGCATACTTCTCTGTGTAATCAAGAAAGCGCGCGGCTTCATCGTGGATCACGTACTCCCCGGCCAGGCTGGCCTGTGGTTCGTCGTTGCCAATTACGGCGCACTCGATCTCGCGTCCTTCGACGGCAGCTTCCACTATTACTTTCCGATCGTAACGCGCGGCCAACTCAATCGCCCGCACCAGAGAGGCCCTATCCGAAGCTTTTGAAATCCCAACCGAGGATCCCAGATTCGCCGGCTTCACGAACGACGGAAATCCGATGCTGCGCGTAATACGCCGCACGATCTTGTCCGGCTCGCGATCCCATTCCGTGCGCAGAAACCATTCGTAATCACAGATTGGTAAGTCCGCGTTGCGAAACAGCGCCTTCATCGTGACCTTGTCCATGCCGCAAGCTGACGCGAGGGTGCCGCAGCCGACAAAGGGCAGCGCTGCCATCTCGAGCAGGCCCTGCAACGTGCCGTCCTCTCCGTATGTCCCGTGCAAGACAGGAAAGATGACGTCGATCGTTTCCGCTGCGTCTCCGTCCTGATTCAAACGCATCAATCCTGAACGCGACGGGTCGCCCGCAATCATCACGTCTTCCTTTTTGCCCTGCCGCATTCGCGCCGGGAATAGACGCTGGGTAGCTTCTGGCAACAACTCTGCAGCGGCAGCCGGCGCCAGCCAGTTCCCTTCCTTGGTGATCGCGATCGGCACGACCTCGTATTTCGCTCGGTCGATCGATTCAATCACGGCGCGCGCGGAACGCACAGAGACTTCATGCTCTCCGGAACGTCCACCAAAAATCACGCCAATACGAAGTTTCTTAGCCATTGAATTGTGCAAATGAAGTCTGTACCACCCGCGTGAGCGGATGGATCAAGCATGAAAGATGCGAATTGAAGGTGGGGCCCACCAAGGTAATGCGGGTGGTACTGACCTCACCCTGCGTAAACCTACAAAATCGTTTTTCCCAGTGCCGACAGAACTAACTCGACTCCCAGTTGGGCTGTGCGATTGTTGACGTCAAGGGCGGTGTTGATTTCCACCACTTCCAAAGATCGCATGCGGCCATCCTCGGCGATTTTTTCCATCGCCAGATGCGCCTCACGATAGCTCAGGCCGCCACGAACCAGGGTGCCCGAGCCCGGCGCGTCTCCCGGATCGAGCGCATCCACGTCAAAGGTCACCGCATAACCGGCGCTGCCCTGCCCCGCGATCTGAATCGCTTCGTCCATACAAACAGCCAGCCCTCGTTCATCGATTTCACGCATGGTGAAAAAGCGCATGCCCAAACGGCGAACCATTTCGCGCTCGCCACTATCCAGGTCGCGTGCCCCCACATGAGCGCAGAGCCTCGGATCGAACTTTGGCGCAAAGCCCGCAACATTAACCAACTCCGCCGCTCCATAACCCAGCAAAGCCGCCAAAGGCATGCCGTGAATGTTACCAGACGGCGAAGAGTCAGGAGTGTTCATGTCAGCGTGCGCGTCAAAGTAAATCAGCCCCAAACGCTCATCACGCTTGCGAAAAGACTTGACTACGCCCGCTAGTGATCCAATGGCGATCGAATGATCGCCGCCAATCGTGATGGCTAACTTGCCCGCGTCGGTGATCTTCACAACTTCGGCCGCGAGGTTCTCGCATGCTTTATGAATCTCGCTGAGGTACTTCGTCTTCTCACCAGGCGCGGGCACTGTGCGGGGTCGTTCAATCGGCAGGTCACCCAGGTCTTCGACTTCATATCCGAGCTTTGCTATTCGTTGTGCCAGGCCCGCGACGCGCATCGCCCCTGGCCCGAGGTCGACCCCGGCCATGCTTTGTCCAAAGCTCAAAGGCACGCCCAGGATGCTGACACTCTTGCCGGCGCCCGGCAGGTCGGGGTTAATTTCGTGTTGAATGAATGTGTCAACCATAACAAACTCGAGAGTCCATCTTATAAGCCACCTGCGCGTTCAGCAATCTTCCCGATAGTGTCGCCTCTCCCCTCGCTGACCTCGTTTTCAAAGTACACCAAGTGATCATTCGGCGAATTTGTTGGGACCTTTAATAGTCTCGTCCGCCAATTTTTCAAGTTGCTCGCGTTTTATCCCCAGGCTCAACCGCGTTAGTGGCTTCCTTAATGAGCAGCTTGCGCTGGTGCTCAGCCTCACCCGGGCGGAATCGAATAGCTTGATTGAAATCTCTGCATCCACAGATGCGCACGACGGTAAGCCAGAGTTGACCACTGTGCTGCGGCAAAGCCGCGTTGAGATGGGTGGCATTCAAATGCGAAACATAAGAACCGCGCATCAATCCCACTCGAATGCCAGTTCAGAAATCGCTGTGTCTGGATCGGTACCGTAGTAGACCGACTTGATCACGAACTTCACCCACCTTGTCTTGACCGAGCCGATATCCAGTTTCTGGCTGTCCATTCGATCGCTGAAATTCAGATCGCGCGAGCTGCCGTCAGAAAAATAAGCGGTGAGGGTAGCGATGCGGTTATTCTGGGCCCAAATAGCGGGGCTCTTGAAATAGCCGGGCTGGATCAGGATCCGGTGCAGGTTGATCTCTCGATCGAAATCAAAACGAATCCATTCGCCGAGGCCGGGACCGTCCACGCCCTCAATCCAGGCAGTGCCGCGCTTGCCGTCGATGGCATTAGCCGGATAGTAAGTATTGGCCTGGACAGCCAGACGAACTGATGACGAGCTGGCTGTTATTTTTAAAGGCGTTCCCGTTTGAGAATCGGTGGAAGCAATCTCTGCGTTGTTGACCGTGGTACTTTCCTTTGCCGGCGGACTGCTGCCGCGGTTGGGCGTTGGGGTATTAACTTCGGTCTTCGCCGTTTGGTTAGTACTTGTTTGCTTGAAAACGAAAAACCCTGCGATTCCGACCAGAGCCAGCAGCAGCAAGACGATCGCGATCACTCCGGCAGTCAGGACTGGGTTCGAAGCCCGCACTTCGCTCTCGGGCGGGCGAAAGCTGGCGGCATTCGGATAGGAGGCAATCGTCGGATTGGTGGCCGACTTCAGGGTAGGACCACCGCGCGGCATGATTTCAGTGGCCGGCGGATTGGCGTCACGCGTTTGGTTAGAGAGCGGCGTCCCGTCTTCCAGACAGAACTTCAGCGAGTCGTCTTCATACCTGCGTTTGCATTTGGGGCAACGTTTCATCGGAGGTTATCACAGATTATGCGGATGATTCAGAAGGTCACAGCAGCCAATACTTCGATTCGGAATATGGAGTCCGTCTCAGTATTCACCCGGTCGCTACCGCTCCCGGTACTGACCTCATTCCTACGCGCTCTGTGGACTCTTCTCTTTGATAATCCCCACCGCTTCTTCGGCCGTGTCGGCGAAATTCAGAATGCCGACGTCAGCGTCGCTGACGGCGAGGCTCTGCTGCCAGGCTTTCACCACCGGTGGCCAGCAATCGCCGAGCAGCACGAGCGGTCGCGGCTCGAGCACATGCGTTTGCAGCTTATTCCAAACCAGAGAGATTTCCGTCACCGTACCCATGCCGCCCCGCAAAGCGATATAACCAACCGACTGCATAATCAATCTCTGCAATCGCTCATAGAAGTGTTCCGAAGGGATCTTCTCAGTCAGGTAGCGGTTCGGTTCGGACTTGAACTGATTCATGGTGATGCCGATGACACGACCGCCCTGTTCGTGAGCGCCGCGGCTGGCTGCTTCCATCACGCCCGCGTAACCACCGGTGCAGACAGTAAAGCCTGAGTCAGCCAGCAGCGCTCCGACCCGCTGTGCTGCGATATATTCAGAATCGTCTTCGCGGCATTTCGAGCCGCCAAAGATCGTTACGATCCGTTCCTGAAACTGGCTCATCTGGTGACCTCTATGCAAAACGCACGGCCGGTGCGCGCATTATATTCCGACTTCGCCACTGACCATCAAGGACCCCGCGCGGCGGTAGGCTTCAAAGTCTTTGCGGCTCTTGAAAGAGCCACCGACGTAGTCTTCGGGAATCGGAGTTGGATCGTGTACTCGCTGGTCCTGGATTTTTACAAAGCCCGCTTCCTGGAAAAGGCCCCGGTAATCTTCGACACTGAGTAGCTCGACAGGGACCTTCAGGCCATCAATCCACTGATGCGTAGCTTCACTCTCCCAATAGAGATCGACTACGGCGACGAATAATCCACGCGGCTTGAGCACCCGGTGAATCTCTGCCAGGGCTCCGGCAATGTCTTCGTAGTAGTAAAGCGACTCCATTGAGAAGGCGTGGGTGAATTCATTATCGGTGAACGGCAAATTCTCGGCGCTGGCTACTTCGTAATCAACGTTTGAAAACGCGGTCGACGATTCACGCGCGAGGCGAATCATCTCGTCGGAAATATCGATCCCGGTCACCTGGCCTTTAGCGGCGATTTCAGCCAGCAGTCGGCTCGCCCATCCCGAGCCGCAGCCGACGTCGAGCACAAGCGCATCAGGTGGTAGGCGCATGAATTGAATTGCCTGCCTGCCGACCGGGCTGTGACCCTTTTCCATGCTCTCGCCTTTGCCGGCGCGAGCCCATTCATTGAATTCAGTTCGTAGTTGATCGTCCATTTGCGAAGGTTCTTACCAAGGAATTAGACATGATTTACATTATTCACAAGATCATGAAGCTGGGAATCGGTACTCGGTTTGACCAGTCTTTCTATCTTGTAAATCCTGTTTGATAATTTAAGGTTTCAGTCGATAGAGCATCCGCGGAAACGGAATCGTCTCGCGGATATGCTCTATACCGCACATCCAGGCCGTGCAACGTTCGATGCCCATGCCAAAGCCGGCGTGCGGGACGCTGCCATAGCGACGCAGATCCAGATACCATTCAAACGCTTCCTTGGGCAGGTCGTGCGCAGCGATCTGTTTTTCGAGAAACTCGAGCGAGGTTGAACGCTCGCCTCCGCCGATCACTTCGCCATAGCCTTCCGGCGCGAGGACATCGACTCCGAGGGCGTACTCTTCCCTTTCCGGATCGCGTTTCATATAAAAAGCCTTCACTGCGGCCGGGTAATGGTGCACCATCACCGGCCGATCGAACTTACTGGAAATGTAAGTCTCGTCGGGTGCGCCCAGGTCGCCGCCCCACTCGAATTTGTTTTCCATCTCACCGCTGGCAAAACCTTCGTGCAGCATCTTGACCGCGTCGTCATAATGCACGCGCGGGAACGGCGGCACGATGGCTTCCAGCTTTGATCGGTCGCGCTCGAGTGTCTTCAATTCCTCCGTGCGCTCTTCCAGAACTCTGGCAGCGATGGAGGTGAGAAATCTCTCCGCCAGGTTCATGGCATCGTCGAGCGTCGCATAAGCCATCTCCGGCTCGACCATCCAAAACTCAGTCAGGTGCCGGCGGGTCTTTGATTTCTCAGCCCGAAACGTCGGCCCGAAACAATAGACTTTGCCAAAGGCGGCCGCGGTGGCTTCGTTATAAAGCTGTCCGGATTGGGTCAGGTAGGCCTTATCGTCGCCAAAATAATCCACTTCGAAGAGGTTGGTTGTGCCTTCGCAGGCCGCCGGGGTAAAGATGGGCGTGTCGGCCAGAGTAAACCCATCGTGGTCGAGAAAATCGCGCACCGCTTTCACCACCGTGTGCCTGACTTTCAGAATTGCGTGCTGTTTTTTTGACCGCAACCAAAGGTGCCGGTTATCAAGAAGGAATTCAGGGCCGTGCTCTTTTGGAGTGATCGGAAAGTCGTGCGAGTTCTGAACAATTTCGGCGCCGGTGACGTCAATCTCAACTCCACTCGGCGCGCGACTGTCTTTGCGGACGGTACCGGTCACAATCAAAGCCGATTCCTGGCCCAGAGGCTTCAGTGCCTCCCAAAGTTCGGGCGAGACAGAATTCTTGACTACCACGCCCTGCACGATGCCAGTGCCGTCGCGAAGTTGCGGAAATATCAGTTTGCCGCTGGAACGCAGGTTATAGAGCCAGCCCTTAAGCGTAACCTCTTCGCCGACGTGCATTGAAAGATCTTTTATGTAGGTTTGCATTTATCTATCGAAATAATTTTTCACTATCCCAAACGGAAACCTGTGCCTCGCCGGTACGAGGCATAGCCTCATCTCTCAATCTCACCAGGCCGGAAGGCATTAGCCTTTCCGCACATCCGGCGGCAAAGTGGCAAGCACCCCGCCAGGTCACGCACTTATGAAATTCGTTCATTAATCATGCGGCGCAAAATCGGGAACCGTTCCAGCCAGTCTGCGGCCTGCAAGACGATCTGAAGCGTTGGTCGGATATGCCGCTCGTAACAAGCACCGCGACCGCATACCGCGGTTTGATATGAAAAGGTACCAATAGCCTTCAACCCGCGTTGAATTGTCATCAGCCGAAACTCTTTCACAAAGTCATCAGGGTCAATCGCGTCCAGGCCGAGACTGCGTCGCTCTTCCAAAAGAAATAATCGGTGAGCGCGGACCTCAGCAAGTGAAGGCGGCTCCGGCTGACGATCCATCAAGAGCGACACCAGATCATAACTAACCGGTCCCATGCGGGCGTCCTGATGATCCACGATTCTGATCTGGCCGTCCCCGTCAACGAGTAGGTTTGCCGAATGATAATCGCGATGGCAAAGCACCCTCTGGCAGGCTGACAATTCAGCCGCGATGTCATTCAGTTCAGCTTTTAGTTCGGCCGCTTCGGCATGCCGCAAGGTCTCGCCACGCAGGCTCTTAAAGTAGTGCTCAAGAAAGAAGTTCAATTCCCAGGCGAGCTTGGCCTCGTCAAAAGCGAGCCGGCTGGCGATCGAATCGCGCGCAAACGCCGTGGGCGTGGCGGCCTGGATGCGGGCGATAATCTGAATGGCTTGCTCAAGTAATGTTTCGCACTCTTCGGCGGAAGCAGTCTCGAACACCTGACACAACTGACGATCGCCCAGGTCTTCCTGCACGATTATTCCCGCCGCGCCATCCGCGTCGAGTACCATCGGAACCGGCAGCGAGCACTCCAGAAACAACTTGGTTACATCCAGATAAGGATGAACGTCCGGATCGAATGGCTCCGGATAAACCGCAGCCACCGCCGTCCCGCGGTCCCAGGGAATCCGGAAATATTCTCGAGTCGAAGCATCCGGCGTGAGGGCGACAGTCTCCATTTTACCTGCACCCCGACGTGCTGCCAGATAACTCGCCAGCCGGTCACCGGCACTGGTAGTAAAGGCGTTCGGACTGGTTTGGATTGCGGAACTCATACGGCAATACGCTTTCGATAAGCGATTAAACTTCTAATCTTTCTTCGGCTCCATGCTAGTCGGCATGGCTGAATCAGCGGATCTTATCATTGCGATAATGAGACGACAAAGTTCTCACCCTGAAGTTGCCCCTTCGGCGCCTTGGCGGGGGGTGTCTTTCCGCAAACAAGTTCAGCCCGCACTACCACGGCATCTTCAATTCGTTCCCTTGCGCTGATCCTTACCCCGTCTCCCAAAACCGCTCGCCTGATATAAGCGCCACTTTCCACGGTGACATCATCCCAAAAGATCGTATCGTACACTTCTGCTCCGGGTGCAATCGATGAATTGTAGCCAGGATACACGTCGGTCCCCTGCTCCTTCATGAGCGCGAGACTGATATCAAGATAGCGTTTGAGAGTCGACAACTCGTACCACATTCCCGCAGAGACATGCGCCGCAATGCGCTCGCCTTTCGCCATCGCCGGCAGATAGACATCGGTTATTGTATGGGAAAAAACGCCGCGGGGAATGTAATCGAATATGCGAGACTCGAGGATGTGTATCCCCGTGAACATCAAGGGCGGCGCGTCGTTCTGTCCGTGGGAGTCCGGCGCAGGCATTCCGCCAAAGCCACTGACCAGACCGTCCTGTGTCTCAACCATGCTGAATCGTTCATACTTCGGATTAGGGAGCAGCACCAGAGTAGCCAGCGCATTCTGTTTTCGGTGAGTCTCCAAAGCGGCATTCAAATCGAGATCGGTAATCAGTTTGCCGTTGACCACTACAAAGGTTTCGCCCTCCAGAAGGCTGCGAGCATTATCGAGGGCGCCACTCGTGCCGAGGATAACCGGCTCGTGGACGTACTCTAACCTGACTCCGAACTTACTGCCGCCACCCAGGGCAGCGCGCACCGAGTCCGGCTGATGATGCAGGTTCACCACGATATCTGAGAATCCATATCGGGCCAGGTACTCGGCTACAAAGCCGACCAGTGGCTTGCCCAGGACGGGAAACGCCGGCTTGGTTCGATCACAGCTCAAAGGCCATAGCCGCTCTCCATAACCCGCTGCCAGTATCATCGCTTTCATATGCGGACACATTCTAGCAGACGCGCGGACCGCGGACTCTGATTCCCCCACACAAGAAACGGGGCTCAATGCGATTTCCCTTGTGTGATTTCATGAGTCGCCCGGTCAGAGAGAGCATCAACGTGAGTCAACCAGACAGCACAATCCCGAAGTTGTAGTTGAATCACCTCGTGCGGTGTCGTAAGCTAGCACCCGTCATCAGATTCCGCTGGAGCCGTCCATAACACTCAATGCCATTTGATCAATTTTTTTCGCTGCCACTCGAAGAGCAGATAGGGCAATTCTTTTTCATCGGTCTTCCCGGTACCGAACTCGACGATGAGGCGCGATCGTTAATCGAAGAGATCAAGCCCGGCGGTATCATCCTGTTTGGCCGCAACGTCGAGTCAGCGAACCAGGTTCGCAAGCTCGTCGATGGGGCGCGGGCGATGCTGACAATAGCGCCCCTGTGCGGCATCGATCAGGAAGGGGGGCTGGTCGATCGCTTACGCGATATCTTCACGCCCATGCCATCCGCCCGAGCGCTGCGCCAGCATGGCGACCTATCCGGCGTGCGGACATTGGGCCGGGTAACAGGTGAAGTTCTGCGCATGCTTGGTTTGGATATCAATTTCGCCCCAGTGATGTCGATTATTACCCAGGCGCGGAGCCAACTTAAGAACGGCCTCTACTCGCGGTCCTTTGGCCAGTCACCCGGCGAAGTTCTGGGCTACACGACGGTTTATATGCGTGGACTGCAGGCGTCCGGATGCCTCGGTTGTTTGAAACACTTTCCCGGCATCGGCGCCGGCGAAGTCGATTCGCACATACAGATGCCGATGGTGCCGCTGACTCGCGATGACTTACTCACACAGGATCTCGCACCATACATTGAATTGTTTCAGCGCGCCGATGATCGCGTCCGCGTGGTAATGGTCAGTCATGGCGGATTTCCCTTTATCGATATTAAGAAAGGAACCACCGGCGGATTGATCGAGCCCGCCTCGCTTAGTCGGAGCATCGTCACCAATCTTCTGCGAGAGGAACTAGGTTACAAGCATCTGGTGGTCACGGACGATCTCGAAATGGGCGCGATCGCCAAGCATTGTGAGATCGAAGATGCCGTCGTGCGGGCCTGTCAAGCAGGTGAAGATATGCTGCTGATTTGCGCCACGCCTGAAACCATTCGCCGCGGCTATCGAGGGCTATTAGCGGCCGCCCGCGAGGGTAAGATTAACGAGAAGCAAATTCAGGCATCGCTCAGGCGCATCGCCGCCACGAAGGCCCTGGTGAAGCCCTCGCCGCCGCTCGACACGGAGAGGCTTAACCAATTGTCAAAAGAAATCCTGCAATTAAACGAGACCCTCGAATACCGATATCCCGGAGAAATCAATGTGCAGTAAGTCCCGATCAAGCGCCCTTCGTCGCTCGCGCCTGCGTCCCCAAAAGGTTTTTGGCTTGAGCCTATTGCTCGTGACCGCCATCATTTTGCCCGCGGCTTGCAAACGCTCGCAAAGCAACGTCTTCGTGGTTGCGCTTTCAGACAATATTAAGACGATCGATCCGATTGGATCGCCGTCGGTCGATGCTGCCAGCGAACGCGTCCGCACGCTGATGTTCAATTCCCTGGTCAAGAAAGACGCGAAGTTCGATTACGTTCCGGAATTGGCTTCGAACATCCAACGTTCAGACGACGGCCTCAACTTCACCTTCACTATCCGAGACGGCGTCACCTTCCATGACGGTCGCCCTTTCACCTCAGCTGATGCCAAGTACACCCTCGACACTGTACTGACTTCAACATTTGCTAAGGCCGCAAGTTTCTTCCAGGGGTCGGGCGCAAGCAGAACGGCGTTGATTAAGAGCATCGAAGCGCCGGACCCGCGCACCCTGATTATTCGTCTCAACAAGCAATGGACAGGACTGCTTCCAAACCTGGTGCCCATCGCGGTCATACCTAAGGACAGTTACGAATCGCAGAAGACACATCCACTCGGCACCGGCCCTTTTAAGTTCAAGAGCTACGACCAGGTGCAGCAAGTCCTCGACCTTGAAGCCAACCCAAATTATTGGGACGGCCCAACCAAAATCCCGCTGCTGCGCGTGCGCGCCATCAGCGAATCCAACACCATGCAGGCCGAACTGCAAAGTGGTCGAGTTGATATCGCTCCCTTGGCTACCAGTCTTTCGCCTGACGCGATCAAAGGCCTTAGCCAAAATTCGAATTTATCGGTGCAGCAGTTTGAAGGATCGAATTTGAATCTGCTCACCTTCAATACGACTGAGGCGCCGCTGGATAACGTCAAAGTTCGCCAGGCACTCGCGTACGCAATTGATCGTGAAAGTATCATCCGCGACCTGGTTTTGGGTCAGGGCGCAATTGCTCACTCCATTCTTCCGGAGGCTTCATGGGCGTACCAGCGGCCCCAGACCTACCAATTTGATCCAAATAAAGCGAAGCAGTTACTTGACGAGGCCGGCTTTCGCGATCCAGACGGCGACGGGCCGCAAATGCGTTGGGCAAAGCCTCTGATGTTTCGGATTTCAGGCAGCAGTGCGGCCGCGCGTCAATACTCAGGCGTGATACAGAATTATTTAAAAAGTGTGGGTGTGCCGGTGGCTATTGAAACATCGGAGTTCAACACCATGCGGCAACAAGTACAGAATGGCCAGTTCCAGATGAACTACAGTCAGTGGGTTGGCGGCAATCAGGATCCAATTTTCTACCACGATCTATTCGCGACCACCGAAATTGCCACCCCAACCAGAGGCTTAAATCGCAGTCGTTACAGCAATCCCGAGTTGGACAAGATTCTCGACGAAGCAGCCAATACTTATGACCACGCGATAGCTGCTCCGTTGTATGCGAAAGCCCAGCAGATCATTGGCCGGGATGTGCCGGTCTTCCCACTGTGGTATCAGGCAAACATGGTGATCGCCAAAAAGAATGTCGGCAATATCAACGTCAACGCCAGCGGTGATTGGGGATTCGTAAAAGATCTAACCGTAGCGAAGTGACCTGTCGCACAGGCTCCCAGCATGTGCTCTGAAGCAGGCTGGCAGCCTGCCGTACCTAGCGAAGGTTTTCAACCACCGCTCGCAATCTCTGCTCGCTCTCGCCCGAGATGCCAACGAATTCGATGCCCGCGCCGGTGGGTGGCGCACCTTCCATGACGCGGATTTGATAGCGCACTGCTCCCCGTAGACTAATCACGCCGATGCTGTAGACACTCCATCTCAAATAGATCTCCGTACTCGCAGTCAACTCTCGTTTCGTAAGCAGAAAACAGCCACCCACACTCAGACTCGTGATCTTGTCGTAGTACTCGCATTCAGGACCCCAACCCCAGTCGGCAAAGAAATCCACGTTGACGCGAGGGTGTTTTCTTAGATCGTCATGGTTTTGCGGCGACATTGCGTTTAAGTGTCTCCAGTTTCAGAGCTCTCAATGGCAGCCTGGATCTCAGACCAGGCGAGTTCACCTTCGCGAATCAATCGCGGGTGGGCGCCGCTGACATCCACGACGGTCGATGGCCGCTTGCTCACAGACTGACCACCGTCAACGATCAAGTCGATTGCGTCGCCAAAGTATTCCAGGACGTCTTGTGCGGTTTCGGCCGGCTGCCGGGTTGACGGGTTCGCGCTCGTCGCAGTCACGGCGCCGCCGCAGGCTGCAACTAGTGCACGCACTGATTCATCTCCGGGCAGACGAACCCCCACGGTCTCTGTGCCCGCTGTAATAGCGTCTGGAACACTTGCTGACACCTTACCGATCAAAGTGAGTGGTCCCGGCCAGAATGTTTTTGCAAGTAGTTCGAAGTGCGGAGTGGGTTCGACGATAAAGCGGGCAACCGCCGCGCGATTGCTGATGACGATCAGAATTGGCTTGTGGCCTTCCCTGCCCTTGAGTTCTTTGAGTTTTTCAACTGCGCCGCTTTGGAAAGGATCGACACCCAAGCCATAAAACGTGTCGGTGCGAAATGCTATAACGCCGCCGCGCGTGATTACCTCGGACGCTTCTCGCCTGGTGTTTTCGGAGTCTTCGCGGATCATGGGGGTGAGTTAACGGAGACGGAGTCA
>JBBRMS010000063.1:0-26355 GCA_038230715.1 Pyrinomonadales bacterium | reverse complement strand
GCTGCAATTGAGCCGGCACCTAGGATGCCCTGTTTTGCCTATAAGTTGTAGCGTTGAACCGACTTTAAGTTAGCCAGCGCGAGCATTACTGTCAAGCATACGGAACCGGATCTGTTGTCCCCGCGTTGCGAAATGCGCGCAACCGCAAGGCACACGAATCGCACCGGCCACAAGCCCGTTCCTCCGCTGAATAGCAGGACCAGGTGAGTTCGAGCGGCGCAGCCAACTCGAGGCCCCTTCGCACAATGTCCGACTTGCTCATATCGATTACCGGAGAGACGATCTCGATCTGTGTTTCCGGCCGGGTGCCGGCATCGATTGCCAGTTGAAAAGCGCGGTAAAACTCGGGCCGGCAATCCGGATAGCCGGAAGAATCTTCCGCGACTGCCCCGATATAGATTCGCTGCGCGCTGATCGTTTCAGCCCAACTGGCCGCGATGGCCAGGAGGTGCGCATTGCGAAAAGGCACATAGCTGGTTGGGATTTCCCGGGTCGCCAGATTCGCTTCAGTCACTGGCAGGCTCGGATCCGTCAGCGATGATCCGCCAATAGCTTTCAGCGATTCGATCGAAACGACCAGCCGTTTGCTGACCTCGAAACGGTCGGCGAGTTCTGCAAACGCGCGGCGCTCGCGTGCTTCGGTTCGCTGCCCGTACGATACATGCAGAAACGCGATTTCATCATTCTCGGTTCGGGCGATAGCGGCCGTAACGCATGAATCCATCCCCCCTGAAACCAGACACACAGCCAGGGATGCCACATCAGAATGATCTGCGGCTTCGGGCTCCTCGGGTTTATCTAGTACTTCGGTGCTTCCTCCCATTTGTCTCCCAATGCTAAGGCCCGCTTATGAACGCTGCGCGATTTAGAAACTTGCACACGCGCAGGGCAAGGGCGGGACGCCCGTGCCACTTTCAAACGCCGTGCACATCCGGGCCCCAGATGTACTTATGAAGCTGTAACTGCATTCGAGCTTTCAGGCCGCTCTCCACGATCCAGTTTGCCAGCTGCTGCAGATCGATTTGCTCCCAGGCGGGTGAAATCAGGATCGACCGGGCGTGGTTTTCGAGGTCATAGTCGGCCACAACTTTGCGGGTGAAGTCCCAGTCGGCCCGATCGGCGATTACAAACTTAACCTCGTCCAACTCAGGGCGGAGCCGCGTCAGATTCGGCCAATGGTTCCGCTCGGCTTCACCTGATGCCGGGCATTTCACATCCAGGATGAGCTTGGCACGCGGATCCAGACTTTCGGTAGAAACATAACCGCCGGTTTCAATCAGGACTTCATAACCCTCTTCACATAATCGCCCGATTAGATCAAATGCCTCGCGCTGGGCCAGGGGTTCGCCACCGGTAATCTCGACGAGCTGACATCCGAATTCCTGCACCTGCTTCATCACTTCGGTGATTGAGATGGGTTCACCACCGGAAAAAGTGTATTCGCTATCACACCAGGTGCAACGCATCGGACAGCCGGTCAGGCGCACGAAGGTGCAGGGACGCCCGGCGTGAGTGGATTCCCCCTGGATTGAGCGAAAGATTTCGGTGACGCGCAGCACTATCAGATTCTAGATTTTCGTCCCGGGAATGTCGATTTGGATTACGGACCACCAGCTTTGTGTGTTCTTTGCGTCTTTGGCTAAGGATCTCTATCGCAGAGGCGTCCGGCAACCAACTGCCCACCCCTTCATCAAACTCTGGGGACCGAAGTTATCGAATTCCCATAGAAGGATCGTGATAGCATAGCTCCGACAGAACCGGGAACCTGATTGAGCGAAGATCGGAAGCAAATCGACGGATTGATTTTGGCCGGAGCCCGGCGCCTGCTGGCGCGCTCGACAAATGCGCGCGGTTTGGATGCAGATCTGCTCGCGCCGCGCCTGCGCGCGTCGGTTGAGAAGTACATCCTGAAGGATGATGCCATTCCCACCCCCGCAAAAGTAGATAAGTTCCTCGACGGTCTGCACGCGGACGATCTTTGCCTGGTAATTGCTTGTGAGCGCGGAGACCAGGCTGCGTGGAGCGATCTGTTCGAAGGGTACCGAGCGACCGTACGATCCGCAGCCCGTTCGGCGAGCTCGAACGAAGCCATGGCGGACGATGTGGCGCAATCGATCTGGGCTGATCTGCATGGCTTGAAAGTTCGTGAGGATGGCAGGCCGGCCGGAAAGCTGGCCTACTATTCGGGAGCAGGTTCTTTGGGCGGTTGGCTGCGGGCTGTAGTGGGCCAACTGGCAATCGATCAGCATCGCCGTCAGTCGCGTTTGGTGCAGACCGAAGAAGACAGCGACCTGGAGCGTATGGCCCACGACGCAGGTGTCGAATCTGACGGTTCGAGTCCTTTTCATTCGGCGCCGAGCCCGGAAGAATCGTTGGCCACCGACATGGCTTCTGCCGATGTCGAGACCGCTTTGGGCCGAGCTCTGGCCGGACTTGATAACGAAGATCGGCTGTTAATGAAGTTGTACTACTTTGATGGGTTGCGTTTGCGCGAGGCCGGCGCGGTCCTGGGAGTCCATGAGGCTACCGCGAGTCGGCGCCTGACGCGGATCCATGGTGCAGTACGTGAGCATGTGGAATCGATTCTGATGAACGAACACGGCTGGACGAAAAGTGAAGCGACGCGGTCGCTGGCTGAGGTGGCCGCGCACCTGCAGACTGAAGTGGAACCAATGCTGGCAGGAGCGCCGGATCAGACTTTGCAGGGCTCGCCGGCCGGAGGATAGGAATTGCGCCCTCGAATTGCGATTGATTCGCGATGGTTTCGCAAGCTGGGCCGAGTATAAGCGTTCATCAAACAGCGAGAGTAGCCGCACCTGAAGAGTTTTACGAGTTATGAGTTCTAACGACGCACAAATGGATGTTCTGCTTCGCCGCTACGCGGGGAGGACGCCGGGCGGTTCGACCTTGGAACATCTCGACGCAGATGAATTAAATGCGTTCGCCGAAGGATCGATTCCTGAGGCGGCACGCACTCGTTATGTCTCGCATCTGGTCGATTGTGATAATTGCCGTCAGATCGTATCTCAGTTGGCAATGAGCAGTGGGGCAGTAGCGGCCGAAGCGAGTACGGCAGTTGAGCCATCCGGCTATTCATGGTCGAAAAGATTGGCTCAGTTTTTATCGCCCATGACCTTGCGCTATGCAGCGTTTGCGATGGTGTTAATTGCCGCCGCCGCGGTCGTGTTTTTGGTGATGCGACGCCCGCGAGATTCGAGGCTTGTCGCGCAGAACGAAACTGCACAGCCGGCCACCGCGGTCAAACCGTCCGGCGACGCGACATCGCCAAACGCCGGCACGCCGCAGTTGGAGGGGACTACCAACAATAACTTAGAGACAAAGCCGACTCCTTCGGCGCAGTCGTCACCCATCGATCAGATTGCGAAGCTGGAACAACCGCGGCCCGCAGAGACTTCTGTTCTGCCTCCGAAGCCGGTCAAAGAACCCGACGTTACGACCGGCTCCAGGCAAAAGAAAGCAGAGTCGGCAGAGACGGAGACTGTTCCTGGCTACTCGCCGCCGCCTCCACCCAGTGCGGCGCAAACGCAGCGTCGCGAGCAACAGAGTACTGGTCAGGTTGCACCCATTTCGGGGCCGCGCAAATCCGAAGATCAGTTTGGGACGATCAGTAAGTCAGGGCGCGCAGGTGAAGCGAAAAAAGATGTCGGTGCGGACGATAAACAGGTACCCGCGGACCGTCCGGCGCCGGCCAGCAAAAGAGGCAGCGACGAAAAGCTAAAAGGTCCGCGACGAGATATGGACAACAACGCGACGCTGAGTAGCAACGCGGGCGACAACAGGTCGCGCAACGCGCAGGGAATCATCGCGCCAAGTCAGCCTCGGGAAGAGAAACCGCAGGACATGCGCTCGACCGGCGGGCGCAAGTTTCGTCGTCAGGGTAGCGGTTGGGTGGATTCGAAATTCAAGTCGAGTATGCCTCTGAAGAGTATTGCGCGTGGATCCAGCGAGTTTAACGAACTCGATTCGGGTCTCCGGTCGATCGCGCAGCAGCTCGGCGGGCAGGTCATCGTCGTTTGGAAAAACAAGGCTTACCTGATCAAATAGCAGGCTGACAAATTCCACGCCGTGGGCGGCCGGCCGTTTATATCCCGGGTAAACGAGTCCTTACGGATCATTCCTTTCGAACATTGGCACTTGCCAGGCCGTATGGATCACCGCACCGCCAGGTTTGCTCTGGCATTCTCGTTTACTAATCGGCGATTACGATTTACCATCACGCAACCATGTTCTGTCCATCCTGCGGCACCGAATACAGGATCGAACTCAAGTACTGCAATCGCTGCGGCGCTAACCTGAGTTCGGATCTGGAGAGTGAATATCCAGCGGCGCCAGTGAACGTCGCCAAGCCCGCCGTTGTGATTGGCGCCGTGATGACGATTCTGACGGTTTTAGGTTTTGGATTGCTGATGACGGGCGCGATTGAGCTTTCGCACAATCCCCGGATCGATCCGGGCTCGATCACGGCGATTGTGATCGTCGGAATGTTGACGATTCTAACCATAGATATCTTTTTGGTCCGGCAGCTTTCAAAGATCATCAGCGCCTCGCTGTCTTCCGGCACCCAAACTCGAAAGCAGCGGCCAAAAGCGTTGGCGAATTCTGCCCCCGTGACATTGCCTCAGCCACCGACCGGACGCCTGCAGGGCGTTCCCAGCGTAACCGAGGGCACGACTCGTTTCTTCGAACCCTATCGCGCGTCGGGTGAGCCTACAGATCGATCCACAGTAGAAAAACACGAACGCAAGATCGAGAATTAAGCAGATCAACCGCGGAGCCATGCACTGTGTTTGCTCTCATGATCCTTAGTTGATAGAGTCTCGTCCCGTTAGCAGAATCCGAAAACATTTTCCGAGGTGCGCCAAAATGCGACCGACCTGGAACAACTGGATCAGTGGTGTGCTTTTCATCTGCCTGGTGTCAGCCATTTTTTTGGCGGGGACTGGCGCGCGAGCTCAGCAACCTTCGACTCCGGGGAAGGGGCCGATGCCCGCACGCGCCCGAACCTCGCCAATGCGGCAAAAGTCGAACGCGCCCCGGCCGAATAGCCAGATTTTGAAGATTGTTTCTGAAATGGATCCGCGCAATATCGAGAACACGATCCGTAAGCTGGTGAGTTTCGGAACTCGCAACACCCTCTCGGAACAGAATGATCCAAATCGCGGCATCGGCGCCGCTCGAGACTGGCTCTATGGCGAGTTCATGAAAGCAGCACAGCGCTCGGGCGGCAGAATGACGGTTGAGAAACAAACCTTTGCGCAGCCCAAGGGGCCGCGAGTTCCGGAACCGACCATGCTGACGAATATTGTGGCGACCCTGAAAGGCACCCAGCCAGAGTCAACCAATCGGGTTTACGTCGTCAGCGGCCACTATGATTCGATGTGCAGCAGTCCCATCGACGCGAAGTGCGACGCGCCGGGCGCGAACGACGATGCATCGGGCACCGCGGCGGTGCTGGAGATGGCGCGAGTGATGGCCGCGTACAGCTTTGACGCCACGATCATTTTCATGACGGTTCCGGGTGAAGAGCAGGGCTTATTGGGCGCGACTCACTTTGCCGAAGAAGCAAAAAAGAACAACATGGACATCGAGGCGATGTTCACCAACGACATTATCGGCAGCTCGCTCGGCGGCAATGGTGTGCGCGACGCACGCACTGTACGAGTGTTTTCCGAAGGGGTGCCTTCGAACGAGACGACGCAGGAAGCCACCACCCGCCGGAGCGTCGGCGGCGAGAACGATTCAGCCTCGAGACAATTGGCGCGCTTCATCAATGAAACGACTCAGCGTTATGTGCCCTCGATGAAGGTATGGATGATCTATCGTCGCGATCGGTATGGCCGGGGTGGCGATCATCAGCCTTTTCTCGAGCGCGGTTTTGCGGCGGTGCGTTTCACCGAGCCGAACGAAAACTACCAGCACCAGCACCAGAATGTGCGCATCGAAAAAGGGACCCAGTACGGTGACCTGCCACAATTCGATGACTTTAACTACATCGCCAATGTCGCCCGGGTGAACGCTGCCTCTTTGGCGGCCCTCGCGTCGGCGCCGGCACGGCCAAAGAATGTGACCTTCCCGACCAGTCTTTCCAACGACACTCCAATCAAGTGGGACAACAACAAGGAACCTGACATCGCGGGTTATGAAATTGTCTGGCGAGACACCACCGCCGCGACCTGGACCAATTCACTTGCAGTCGGCAACGTCAACGCCTATTCGATGCAGGGAATGTCCAAGGATAATTACTTTTTTGGCGTGCGCGCGATCGATAAGGAAGGGAACCGTAGTCCCGTCACCTACCCGCGACCACTCCCGCGAGCGCGGTGAAACGGTAAGACGATCAACGAAACAGACGAAACGCAAATCAGGTTCGGTGAGGTCGTGGATCGTATAGTCTGAATGGAAAAAGGACCAGACCCGAAACCAGGACAGACCGCAGGCGTCTGGGCATACCGACACCGAACGTCCAAACCATGTACTCTCTAAAGACTCATCTATGTTTACCTGGTATCTAATTCAGATCAGGAACCATGGAATTCTGCGCGCCACCTGGTTGCTTGGTCGGGTGAGTTGGCGCCGCGGGTTTGTCATTCTTGCCAATAGGACCTTGCCGGCAAAGCTAACCTGTCCCTGTTGTGGCTGGCGGGGAAGGCGTTTCTTTGATTACATCGAGATGGGATATGCAGTCCCGAACGCCGCCTGCCCGCGTTGCGACAGTCACTCGCGTCATCGCGCACTGTTCCTTTGGTTGCGAGACGAATATCGGATCAGTGAAAAGTCCGGACGAGCATTGGTTTTTTCGCCCGAGCGGTCACTGGCGCTGCTATGGGAGACGGCGAGTACCCTGGAGATCTACAAAGTGGATCTGGAACCGGATCGTGGAGCAGACGTGCTGGCCGATTTGGTGCGACTGCCTTTCGCCGGAAACGTCGCCGATCTAATTTGGTGTCATCACGTGATCGAACAAGTCGGAGACAGTCAGGAGGCGCTGGGTGAGTTGTATCGAGTATTGGCAACTGGCGCCGGTGAGTTGATTGTGTCCGTCGGCGAGGGAACCCAGGATAGCACCGTCGAGTTTGGATTTTCTGACCAGTCGATATCAGGTAACCGGCGTCGCTTTGGCGCTGACTTTCCCCGGATTCTGGGCGAGGTAGGATTCGACGTGCATTCAATGACCGCGGTCTTGTCCGGCGAGGATTGTCTTCAATACGGAATCACGCCGGAGCCCTTCTATCGTTGTATCAAACCCCTGACTAAGTAGTTTCCGCGCAATCATAAGCCTCGCCAGCCACAGCAGCGTATTTAGAAGCATAGCCAGGAGCACGTTCCGGGTCGTGTTCGCCGTTGCGGGAGAGCCTCAACCGTGTCATCCACCAGGTAAAGCCTGAGACGCGCGCCGCAAACGTAGGCAGCTCGTCATCACTCGCGATTGTGGTCCGATTTAGCTGGGAAAGAGCGGTGTCGCCATCGTTGGGACCAAGCCTCGTCGTTATTGAACATGAATAGCCGAGTGTTTGGGCCAGATGGCTGATTGACTCGGTAGTGCGGCCATGAGGGAACGAGAGTGGAATTTCAGTCGTGCCCAGGTGCTCCTTAATGGCCAGGCGCGAGTCAGCCAATTCTCGGATGACATCCTCGAGTGAGAGATCCGGCAGCCTTGGATGAGAGCAGGTGTGCGAACCGATCTCTACACCGGCTGAGGCGAGCTCTCGAATCTGATCCCAGGAGAGAAAGGATTCTCCGTTTGGAGGCAAACGGCCGTAGGCTCTGTCGGTAATGACAAAAGCGGTGGCAGGCAGACGACGTTGTGCCAGCTGTCTGGCGGCCACGGAATAAAAATCCTCGAACCCGTCTTCGAAAGTCAGCACAACGGAATAATCCGGCAGAGGCTTACGCTCGCGTCTGGCCCGGAGGAATTCTTTCAACGAGATTACCTGGTAATGTTTTTGCAGGTAATCGAGGTGCTGTCTGAAGAGATGAATGGGAAGGTGCTGTTTATAAGTGTCGCGCCGCAGAGGGTCGTGACTGTCGACGACGCTGTGGTAACTCAGAATCGTGACCTTCCTGCGATTTACCCAAGCAACAATATTAAGTACGCGCGTCGCGTGAAATAGGGCAAAGAGATATTTTTTCATAACCTCGCTTACGCCGGATCTTTGATCGCTCCGGCGTGCGATCAAAAGCACATATCCAACGGTCAGATTCTGGCAAGAGAGCCCGACCAATTAACACTCAAATGTGGGGTTAGAAGCCCAGATTGGCTTAGCCAAAATGAGCGGCCAACCTAAACTTCCAAATGCGTGGGTGAGCGCAGATTACTACACTGGCAGCGGTATGCACAACTGCAAAGCGGTGACAGCTACCGTCTTAATTCGGGAAGCTGAAGCGGTGGAGTGGGGGAACGGTCACGAAAATGAATGAACAGGTTAGCCTGGCTTCGTAGATCGTTCTTCTCAGAGCAGGGAAAGCACAAGACCAAACCAGGATATCTAGCAAAAAAAAAGCGGGCGCTGCATTCTTGCCAAAGCAGCGCCCGGCCCCGAAGAAACTTCGGGGGACCATCGACGAAATCTCTTTGCCCTTTGCAATTCGACGACGGGTGATTGCTTAGACGAAGCAAAGGGTCTGGCGGTCTGAAAATTCCAAAGCCTCCTGCAAGCGGCCAGGCAAGTAGTCCACGCACTAGACGATGAAACGCCGATCGATGAGCATTTCTTTAACCGAAAGGACCCAAAACGTTGGCGGTACGGACTACTTTGGGTTGCACCCATTTGCCGGGTCTGGGAACGGGGTCGCGCTCTTCTCCCAATAATTATTACCCTCGATTGATTCCTCACCTTCTGGTAGTCAACCTTCATTATGTCGTAATGCCGATCTCGATTCATGCGCCTTGGCCCGCTCGCTACTGCTCGCGGTTCTGTACCATTTGGCCCCGAAATGTCCGGAGAATTGGCCGGGCTATTTGTAGCCGTCATGTTTTGACGAACCTATCTCGAAGTGTGACTAATGCAGATTTACTCAGCCAAGCCACACACTCCCGCGTCTAAATCAACGGTCAACACAGGTTCGTTGAAGATTGCAGTTAGCAGGCTTACAATCGCCGCACAGTCAGGAATTAAGATTATGAGAAACAAAAGTCATTTTATTAAGTCGGTTTCACTGGTCCAGCGAACAACCGCTATGTTGTCGCTCGCCGCTCTGCTGGTCAGCACGTTTGCAGCCGGGATTAGCGCGCAGAGCATGGACGCGCGGATGAAAGGTCCCACGGCCAAGTCGGCCGCGAAGCTAACCGAAGATCAGCGCATCCTGCACGTCCTGAACCGCCTCGGGTTTGGGGCGCGACCGGGTGACCTCGAACGCGTCAAGGCTACTGGGATTGATAACTACATCAATCAACAACTGTGGCCCGAAAAGATCGACGACACTGCTTCCGAAGCGAAGCTGCAAAACCTCGAGAGCCTGCGGATGACCACGGCGGAGCTTTACGAAAAATATCCGCAGCCGGGACAGTTGCTCAGACAACTGCAACAGCGCGGCGCGCTGCCGGCTGACCTGGCCCAGGCACGCGACAATCGGGTGAAGGGTGGCGCCAACGCCAAACCTGCCACGAATGCGAAGACCGGTAATGCTAGTCAGATGGATCAGACTTCAGGTGAGATGCAGGGACCGGAAATGGCGAAAGCTGATTCGAATGCCAAGCCTGCTACACCCGCCAACAACGACGCGAACTCGGTGAACAATCCGGAGTATCGCAAGGCTTTGATGGCGTACTTCAAAGAAAACAATCTGCGGCCGGCGCAGTTTTTGACGGGCGAGTTGCAGATGTCGCGGATCCTGCGCGCCGTTTACAGCGAGCGGCAGCTGCAGGAAGTAATGGTTGATTTCTGGACCAACCACTTCAACGTCTACGCAGCCAAAGGCGCGGACCGCTGGTTATTGCCATCGTACGACCGAGACACAATCCGGCCCCACACCCTGGGAAAGTTTTACGATCTGCTGGTGGCTGATGCGCAAAGCCCGGCGATGCTTTTCTATCTGGATAATTTTCAGAGCGTGAGCCCCAACGCGCAATTCGCGCAGCAGCGACCGGGCGCCGCGCGCGGCCCACTCGCAGGCTTGCCGGGAAACAACCCACAGCAGCAACAACGAGTTCAACCGCAACAGAGACCACGGGGCATCAACGAAAATTACGCTCGCGAGTTGCTGGAGTTGCACACACTGGGCGTCGACGGGGGATATACGCAGAAAGACGTTCAGGAAGTGGCGCGGTGCTTTACCGGCTGGACCATCTTCCAGCCTCGCGGGGGCGGCGCGGCCGCGGCGGCCATCATGGGGCGTGAGGCGAAGGAAACGGCCGGCAAGTTTATTTTCCGACCGGGCGCGCATGACAACGGCGAAAAGATAGTTCTCGGTCACAAGATTCCTGCGGGTGGAGGAGTTAAGGATGGTCTGATGGTTCTGGATATCGTCGCCCATCATTCGGCGACGGCGAAGTTCATCGCGACCAAGCTGGTGAGACGCTTTGTAGCGGACGAACCACCACCGGCACTCGTCGATCGGGTCGCGCAGACGTTTACCAAAACCGACGGTGACATACGTGAAGTGCTGAAGACGATCTTCTCTTCACCGGAATTTAATTCCGCTGATGCTTACCGCGCAAAAGTTAAACGGCCGTTCGAACTTGCGGTCAGTGCGGTGAGGACGCTCGGCGGCGAAACCAACGGCGGCCCGCAATTCCATCAGTGGATTGCGCGCATGGGCCAGCCCCTCTATGGCTTTCAAACACCGAACGGTTATTCGGACATGGCTGAGAATTGGGTGAACACCGGTGCGCTGCTTGAGAGGATGAACTTTGGACTAGCACTGGCGATGAACCGGATTCCAGGGACTCACATAGACCTGTCGCGCTTTGTAACCGACATGAATAAGGGAACGTCAGTCGATAAGGCAAGGCTGCTGGATCGATTTGTGATGCTGATTGTTGGTGGCGAGATCGCGCCGAAGACGCGCGAGACGCTGCTGAAGCAGCTTAACGATCAGATCACTCTGCCGGCGACAACGCAAAGACAGTTGGCATCCAATACCGCGCCGCCGAATCCGTTTGAGACGGCATTTCAACGCGGTAACTTCAATATCGGCGGAGGTGGCGGCGGCGGACCGCAACAACAGCAGCAGCAGGTTGCCAGAGTGGACCTGGCGTCGATCGAGAATCCACTGGTCAAGATCGCCGGCCTGATTTTGGGATCGCCAGAGTTTCAACGACAGTAAAGTCCGATCCGTTTAGAGGGCGGATCTGTCCGCCCTTCGGATCAGCGGGACAAGTCCCGCCTCTAAACGATAACCCAGGGTAAGAGGTAGAGAATTATGAACCGAAGATATTTCATCAAATCCGGTGGCGTCGCACTCGCTTCATTTGGCCTGATGACGTCCACTCCGACCTTTCTCAGACGCGCGGTGGCTGAGACTCTGGACAGGGTCACTGGGGGCAAGCGCAAGACCCTGATTGCAATCTTTCAGCGCGGCGCGGTTGACGGGCTGAACGTGGTAGTGCCCTACGGCGAACACAGTTATTACGATCTGCGCCCGAACATCGCCATCCCCAAACCGAATGGCGGTGCTGATGCGGCCATCAATCTCGACGGCTATTTTGGGCTTCATCCTTCCCTGCAATCATTCAAGCCTCTGTGGGATTCAAAGCGCCTGGCGATCGTGCACGCGTCCGGCTCGCCCGACAGCACGCGTTCGCACTTCGATGCCCAGATTTACATGGAGTCAGCCACGCCGGGCGTGAAGTCAACTCAGGACGGTTGGCTCAATCGATACTTGCAGAGCAAGGCTGATCCGGGGAAGTCTCTGTTCCGCGCGGTTTCAATGACGCAGAACATGCCGCGGGCGATGCAGGGCAAGGCGCCCACCCTGGCGATTTCTAATCTCGCCGACTTCAACATTCGCGCAGGGCAGAGTTCGGCTTCGGTGCAGGGTGGTTTTGAAGCCATCTACGATCAGACGGTCAACGACGCGCTGCATGGCACCGGCAAAGAAACATTTGAGGCCATAAATTATCTGAAGCAGGTGAATCCATCTCAGTACAAAGCTGAGAACGGCGCTGAGTATCCGCGCACGCCGTTCGGGAACTCGCTTTTGCAGATTGCCCAACTGATCAAATCCGGTGTTGGTTTGGAAGTCGCCTTCACAGACATCGGCGGCTGGGACACCCACGTCAACGAAGGCAATCAGCAGGGACAACTCAGCAATCTTTTAAGACAATTCAGCTCGGCGATTGCGGCGCTATACACTGACCTGGGCCAGCGCATGGATGATGTCGTCATCCTCACCATGTCCGAGTTTGGCCGCACCGCGAAAGAGAACGGCAACCGCGGTACCGATCACGGACACGCGAATGCGATGTTCGTGGTGGGCAACAGCGTGCGCGGTGGCAAAGTGTACGGAGACTGGCCGGGCTTGAAGAGCGATCAGTTGTACGAGGGCCGCGACCTGGCTTTGACGACTGACTTTCGCGACGTATTCGGCGAGATCGCCACGAAGCACCTCGGCACTACTAACTTGAAAACAGTGTTCCCGGGTTATATGGGGACCTCGTCAAAGTTCCGCGGGGTGTTGGGGTAACAAATTCCAGCATTAAGGAACGAAGACGCAAAGGTGATTAGAAAAAGAAAGGCTCGGAGGAAACTCCGGGCCTTTTCGGTTGCTTACTGCTTGTGCACCCGGCACTGGTAGGTCTTGGAATCCCAAACGATATAGCCGCCTTCAAACTCCTGCCGCGCGCCCGGTGCGGTCGTGTAACCATCGCTAACCGGAAAGCCTAACGATGATTTGGTCCCAGCCTGGCTTGAGTACAACTTGTACATGCAACCGCTAACTTCAAAGACCTGACTCGCGTGCGCTCCTGATTCGTGCTTAATCAAATAGCCTCCGTCCTCATGAGCGAACTGGATCCATCGCCCCCTGGTCCCTTGAGGTGAAGTTGGCGCTCCGTCGTCGCTTCCTATAGGGCATCCCAACTTTCCACTTTCGCCACCCATTTGGATCCATTTGTCGTACAACGCCGTGTCGACCGTGAAGCCACAGGCCGATTTAGATTGGTTGATCTTTTCCGCCTTGTCATCTCGCGTGGAAGGCTTGGCGTTTGGTGGTGTCTCCCTAAGCAATCTCGAAGCGAGCACCACGATTCCCACGGCACCCACCAGCAATACGCCAATGGCGATGAGGATCAGCGGGAGCGAGCTCTTCTTTGCGCCAGCATCATCCGCGGGTGGCGGTGAATACTGAGGTGGAAGTTCCGGAGCTGGCGCGTGGATTGTTGACTTCAACGGCGGTCTCGATTCAACCGCTGCGAGTGTCGGACTCAGCATTTCGGTCGCGGCTGGGCCCGTGGTCCGCGGTTCGGGTATGCGTTGCGTGCCGCCGGGATCGTAAGGCGCCGAAAGAACTGAGCCGTCCATTAAACAGAACGCCAGCGCATCATCCGAATAGGTGCGATTGCAGGTGGGGCAGCTTTTCATTGGATTAGGCGAAGCCGTGCTTATACAAGAGACGATCGGACCCAGTCAATAGCTGTATGAGTGGCACACATACCTTGTTATCGTTTATCCTGCGAAGTCTGAGCAGTTACGCAAACGAGTTTTTATCTGAGGCCTAAACCATGTTCATGAATCGCGGTAAGAAGTATTTTCGGCTCATCGTCGTAGCAACTGTCCTTCTCTCATCAGGAGTCAGTCATGCGCTGGCGCAACTATCACGACCACCCGCCACCCCACCATTGCAGTACTCGCCCCAACTTATCTCCGAGATTAAGCGCGTGCAGCAAGCGGCTTTTGAAAGTGACTACGCCTATCGGCAGGTTGCTCACCTGGCAAACAACATCGGGCCGCGTCTGAGTGGTTCAGCTCAGGCCCAGGCCGCCGTCGAATATGTGGCGGCGGAGCTGCGCCGTCTGGGCCTGGAAGTGCAGCTGGAAAAAGTTATGGTGCCGCATTGGGTGCGTGGTGAAGAGACGGCGGCGTTGACTGAATATCCGAGCATGGCGCCAAACACAACTCAAAAGATTGTGCTGACGGCGCTCGGCGGCAGCGTAGCGACGCCGAGTGATGGCCTGACCGCTGAAGTGTTGGTGGTCAATAACTTTGACGAGTTAACCGCGCTCGGTCGTGAGCGAGTCGCCGGCAAAATAGTTCTCTTCAATGCCAAGTTCGATCAGCGCCTCGCGGATAATGGCTTGGCCGGATCAGCTTACGGTCAATCCGTGATCTATCGCGGCATCGGCGCTAGTGCAGCAGCGCGCCTGGGAGCCGTGGCCGCGCTCAATCGATCGGCGGGCGGGGCCGACTATCGCTTGCCGCACACGGGAGCGTTACGTTACGCGGACGACGCACCAAAGATTCCGGCCGCGGCGATTGCGGCTGAAGATGCTGATCTGTTGGCGCATCTTTCCAGCCAGGGCAAGGTGCGCATGCATCTGGTGCTGACGCCGCAAACTCTGCCAGACGCCGTCAGCTACAACGTGATCGGCGATCTGAAGGGTAGCGAACACCCGGAACAAATCGTGATCGTTTCCGGCCATCTGGATTCCTGGGACCTGGGCCGCGGCGCAATCGATGACGGTGCGGGCGTGGCAGTGGCTATGCAAGCGGCCCAATTACTAAAGCAATTGCACCTGCGTCCGAAACGAACGCTGCGGGTACTTGCCTGGATGAATGAAGAGAACGGCACGATGGGCGCGCGCACCTACGCGGACAATCATAAGACCGACATCGCGAACCACTTCGGAGCTATCGAGACCGATCTCGGTGCTGGCCATGCGTTGGGGTTTTATGCTGAGGGTCAGCCGTCGGTCTTAACCTTACTGCAACCGCTGGCGACAATTCTGCAGAGTCAGGGCGCCGGTGTTACCCGTCTCGTGGAGGAAACCGGATCGGATGTAGCGCTGCTGGGCGCGCTCGGCGTCCCAACGTTCGCCCCGATTCAGGATTCGCGCACCTATTTCAATTATCATCACACGGCAGCCGATACGCTGGATAAGATCGATCCAAGAGAGTTGCAGGAGAACTGCGCGGTCGTCGCGGCCCTGGCTTATGTGCTGGCGAGCATGCCGCAGTCTCTGCCGCGGTAAGCGCATTTGAGACGGTTGCGTCGCACATCGGAAAAGTAGCAGCTCTCGTGGAACGGGTGGTAACCGCTTTGTGGTTCAAACTCTGAAGCCTGGGCCACTTGAATGTAGTCGGCGTTCCGTTTCCTACCGCGTCAATGTCGCTATCAAACCCAAACATTCTGCGCTTTGATTCAATCGACTCGACAAATCTGGAGGCGATGCGACAAGCCCGGGCCGGTGCGCCCGAGGGCCTCTGCATAATTGCGCGCGAGCAAACGCGCGGGCGTGGACGTCATGGCCGCAATTGGCTCTCAGCGAAAGACGCAGGGTTGTATTTCTCCGCCGTGCTGCGGCCGCACATTGACTTGAGTTCGTGGCCGCTAATCACTCTGATGTCGGCGCTGGCGGTGACAGATGCACTGTCAGGCAACTGCGCGTTGTCTGCCGACATAAAATGGCCCAACGATCTGATCGTCGATCAGCGAAAACTCGCCGGCATTCTTTGTGAGACGGTTGAGACAAACTCCGGGTATGCCGTGGTGGTGGGGATCGGAATCAATCTACATCAGAATACATTGCCAACAGAGGTCAGCGATACTGCAACTTCGGTTGAGGCGGAAACCGGGATCAAACCGGACTTCGAGGTTGTCTTGAACGAGCTTACCAAAGCGATCGCGCGACGTTATGCCGTGCTGCAGACCAAAAATGGAGCTGAGCAGACAATTCGAGATTGGTCCACGCGCTCGACCTACGCGAGAGGCAAACCCGTACGGGTTGAGTCAGGCGCGGAAGTCTTCGCCGGCATCACTGACGGGTTGGAAAAAGATGGTGCCTTGCGCGTTATCCTGAAAACTGGCGAGATCAAAGTCGTGCGCGCCGGCGACGTGCAATCTTTGCGCGGGCGTGACACTGATGAGTGAGGGGGCCGGCTTTGCCGCTTGAGGTGTGAAGGCCTCGCCTTTCCGTTAACTGCGAGTATGAACAGTAAACGCATCGTCCTCTCAACCTTCGGCTCGTTTGGCGACGTCCATCCCTACGTCGCAATTGCGCTGGAACTCAAAGCGCGAGGGCACGTGCCGGTAATCGCGACTTCCGAAGTCTATCGCGAAAAGATGGACGCGCAGGGGATTGAGTTCCATCCGGTGCGACCCGACCTTCCTTCATACGATCAGCCCGAAGTGATGGGCCCTTTGCTGGAGGGCTTAATGGATCCACGCCTGGGCAGTGAGCGCGTCATGCAACTGCTGCTGCCACACTTGCGTGATGTCTATGAGGATCTTGACGCAGCGGTGACCGGCGCCAATCTCCTGCTGACCCATCCGCTCCCGCTGGTTGGTCCGCTGGTGGCGCAAGTCCGAAAGCTGCCCTGGGTGTCCAGTGTGCTCGCGCCCATCTCGTTCTTTTCAGTGTACGATCCGCCGGTGCCGCCACAGATGCCTGCGCTCCACGCGCTGATGAAACTCAACCCACTGATCGCGCGAGGCGTCATGCGTTTGGCGACGCTCAGACTGGATCGACTGATGGAGCCGGTTTACCGCTTGCGATCTGAACTGGGTCTGCCGCGCGGCAAGCAGCCTTTGTTCGCCGGTCAACAGTCGCCAAACAGGGTCCTGGCGCTGTTCTCAAAGGTCATGGCCACAGCACAGCGCGATTGGCCTCCGCATACCTGCGTTACCGGCTTTCCGTTTTATGATCGACGCGATTTTTTTGGCGAGCACGAGGCGGCCCGAGAGGTGTTTGAATTTCTTGACGCCGGCCCGCCACCGATTGTGTTCACCCTCGGCTCGTCGGCCTTCTGGGTGGCCCGGGATTTCTATCGGGACTCGATCACGGCGGCGCGCGCGCTGGGCCGGCGCGCTCTCCTGCTGATTGGCCATTCAAGCAACCTGCCCCAGGCCGAACTGCCCGATGGAGTTGCAGCTTTCGAGTACGCGCCCTACAGTGAAGTGCTGCCGCGCGCCTGCGCGATCGTGCACCAGGGCGGTGTGGGGACGACTGGTCAGGGGCTGCTTTCCGGCAAGCCGGTTTTGATTCTGCCGCACGCCCACGATCAGTTTGATAATGCGTCGCGTATTGTTCGCCTCGGTTGTGGTCGAGCGTTGCCCCGGCCACGTTTCAATGCCGAGACCGGTGCCAGGGAATTAAGCAGGCTGCTCGATAACCCAAGTTATCTTGACCACGCGGTCCAGCTTGCCGAAGTTGTGCATCAGGAGCGCGGGGCGAGTGTGGCTGCTGATGAAATCGAGAAAGTTCTGGCGAGCAGTTGAAAGGAAGCTGCAGCGTCTTGGTGTAGTTTAGAGATTCAGTTCAGCTCTTCCTAAGGATGCCCGGGCGAGTTGAGGAGTGCGGCAAGCCGCTTCAAACAAATGCTTCTAGTCATCGACATTGGAAACTCTAATACGTCTCTGGGCGTGTTTGATGGCGACAAGCTGGCGGCGCACTGGCGTCTGACGACGGTGCGGGCGCGCACGGTTGATGAGTGGGGAGTGCTGGCCCGGAACCTGTTTGCGTTGGCGGACTGGGACTTCAAAACCATTGACGCGATCGCGGTCGCGTCTGTCGTACCGCCGCTGAACTTCACTCTCAAACGGATGGCTGAAGTCTATTTCAATCTGACGCCACTGTTTATAGATCACGCGACTGATACGGGCTTGCGAATTCTCTATCAGCCCGCTGCAGACGTTGGCGCGGATCGGATAGTCGACGCAGTCGCGGCGATTCACAAATATGGCGTACCCTGCATCGTGGTCGACTTTGGCACGGCCACAACGTTCGATGCGATCAATTCCGTTGGCGAGTATCTGGGTGGAGTGATCACTCCCGGGATCACGATTTCCGCCGATGCCTTGTTTGAGCGGGCCGCCAAACTGCCTCGCGTAGAAATAAAACGTCCCCAAAAAATAATTGGGTCGTCCACGGTCGAAGCCATGCAGTCCGGGCTTTATCACGGCTATGTCGGATTGGTTGACGGCATCCTACGGAAGATGATCGATGAACTCGGAGGTGATGTGCATGTGGTAGCGACGGGCGGCCTTGCTTCCTTAATCGCCACCGGATCAGAGTTTATTGAAGAGGTGGACGAGACCCTGACCCTGGAAGGACTGCGCCTGATTTACGAAAGGACGAAATAATTCTCTGTGCTTCTCCGTGTCCTCCGCGGTGACAAATTCCTGGCCACAGAGGACAGTGAGAAGCAGAGGAATGACGGTACCCCTTGAACTATTTTTCCTACTTCTCAGAAATCGAAGACACTTTCATTCGGCGCCGCGGTAAGCACCTCATGTTGAGTCCCATGGACTGGGCCTTGATTGAGGGTTGGAAAGAACGTGGCGTGCCGTTGCACGTGGTGGTCAGGTCAATCGAGCACGCTTTTGATTCTCACGAATCGAAGAAACAAAAGCGCACGGTCAAGACACTGCTTTACTGCCAGGAAGAGGTGGAAGCACAGTACGCCGAGTGGCTGCAGTCGCGCGTTGGCAGTAATGAAGAGGCTGACTCTGAAAGCCGAGAGAAGGACGAGAGCAAGTCGCCCTTTCCGCGCACAGCGGTGCTGGCACATCTCGCTCGTTCGCTCGCGACGCTGGGTCAACTCAGGGGATCCGCTGATGAAGGTGAGATGGGCGAGGCGCTGGCGCGGGCAGTTACTTTGCTGTCTGAGATCAAGGATGATTATGCGTCTGCGGCCCAGCCCGACGCGCGCAAGCTTGAAGACTCTTTGACCGGCATCGAGCGGTCGCTGGATGACGCGATGGCACGGACGATTTCAACGAGCGACCTTGAAGCGGCCAACGCCGAGATTGATTTGCAAGTGAAGCCTTACAAACGCCACATGGACAAAGCTGCGTTTGAGCAGACGCGCGAAAATCTGCTGCGCAAGCGACTGCGCGATCATTTTGGAATCCCAAGGCTGAGCCTTTTTTTTCTGTGACCCGGGCTGCCGGCGTGTAGTTGCGTAGGAGTGGACAGGCTGGCAGCCTGTCTTACTAATTATGGAAGTTACAATTGAACGTATTCTGCCGGGCGGTTTTGGATTGGCCCATGCCGACGGCCGCACGATCATGGTGGCGCTGGCGGCGCCCGGTGATCTCGTGCGCGTGAGCATTGATCGTGTGAAAGGGAACGTCTCGTTCGCTTCGATAGAGGAGGTAATTACCCGCGGGCCGGAGCGCGTTGAGCCGCCGTGTCCATACTTTGGCCGCTGTGGTGGGTGCGACTTTCAACAAATGAATTACGTCGCCCAGTTGAATGCGAAGACGGAAATTATCAAGGACTGTCTGCGCCGCCTGGCCCGGATCGAAGACCTTCCTGACTTTCAAATCATGCCGGCGCCCGAGCCCTGGCATTATCGATCGAGAGCGCAATGGCAATACGACGCGGTGCGACAGAAACTCGGTTACTTTGAGAGTGGATCGCGGAATGTATGTGATGTCGCCGACTGCGCGGTGCTGGTTCCGCAATTACAGCAGACGCTGGCGTCTTTACGCGAGCAGATGAAAGGCGGATCGTTACCCGATACACGTGATTTCCGCGCGGTGATTGGCGACGATGAAACCCTATCGATCTCACCATCCATCCGGGGCGGCAGCCAGGATTCGCCAGGCGTTCGCGACATCAACCGATCAATTCACGGTGAGTCCTATCGTTTAAATGCCGAGAGCTTCTTTCAGGTGAACGAAGCCCTGATGCCGCAATTGATCGATATGGCGATTGGTGACGCGAACGGAAAGACCGCCATCGAGTTCTATTCCGGTGTCGGCTTGTTCACCCTCCCTTTGGCGCGTCGATTCGCCCATGTGATCGGCGTCGAATCTGATGCCGCGGCTACGAAGTTCGCTCGCGAGAGTCTGAGTGGCGCCGGCTTAACGAATGCCGAAATCTCAACTCGTGACGTCGGCGTCTGGCTGGATGACGTGAGAAGACATGACCTGTCGAGGTTATCGGAAACCTCGGCCCGAGCGCTTGAGGGTCAGATCGATTTTGTCCTGCTTGATCCTCCCCGTGTCGGGGCAGAGTCGCGCGTCATCGCCGGCGTCCTCGGCTTAAGGCCGCAGCGGATCTCTTACGTCTCATGCGACCCCGCGACCCTCGCCCGCGATCTCAAGAAGCTGGTTGCCGGTGGGTACCAGCTAAGGGCACTCGCCGCCTTTGACATGTTTCCGCAAACCCACCACGTCGAGACCGTGGCTCAACTGGTTTTTGACCGCGGCTGCTGAGGGTCAGTACCGGGACGGTAGCGGCCGGGCATAGTGAACCTGATCACGCTTTTCTTGCCACCATCGCCGCTGCATCGACTTAACGCAATCCCAGCCTCTGGTTCCATTCGATAAAATATTTGCATCGAACTCGCTTGACGGAGTAGTCACAATGGAGTGTGGCTCAAATACACCAACCGCGAGAACCATTCGTCCAGATTAAGTTCAACCAGAGCCCTTTACTGACCCTGGCGGGCGCCATGTCCGCGGGCATCGCTCTGGAACATTATTTTTCGTTCCAGTCAAAACCATTTCGTATCTGTACCATCGTCGCCGGCACGAGTCTCACTTTGTGTGCGGCTGCCATGGTCAATAGAAACACGGCGAAGCTTATGACCTTGCTGTTGGCCGCGGCTTTTTTTTGCGTTGGCACAGTTCTCATGTCGATCGAAGGGCGCGCGCCCGCGCCGAACCGCGTTTCGCGGATGTATGATGAAGGCCGGTTCACTTTCGGTGAGCCCGTGGAATTGACCGGCTCACTCAGCGGCCAGCCGGAACTCGCACCGGACAGTTACTACCTCAAAATTCGAGTTGAGAGGATCGCCTTCAGGGGAGTGGATCTAGACGCTTCTGGTACGGTGCTCCTCTTTGCGCATATTCAAAACTCGCAGGTGGCCAGGGAATACGACGAGTTGGAATTGCGACACGGAGCCCGCGTGCGAGTAATGACGACGCTCGATCGCGATGAAAACTTTCGCAATCCCGGTGTCCTGGCACTCACGGAGTATCTCGATCGAAACGGCTTCGACGCCACCGGAGTGATCAAGAGCCCACTGCTGGTCGAACGTCTGGATGATGCACGTGTCTTTCTTCCAGTGGCCTGGCTTTACGAGTGGCGCCAGCGCCTTGAAAAAAAGTTTGGCGCAACCTTCTCCCCTGAAACCGCGGGGGTTCTGCAAGCCGTTCTGCTGGGCAATCGCTATAACATTTCTCGATCTGCTGCCGAACGTTTTCGCGCCGGGGGCACCTTCCATGTGCTCGTCATCAGCGGACTCCAAATCGCTTTCATCGGTGGATTAGTTATTCTCATCGCCCGGTGGCTGACGCGTCGAAGACTGCTGCAATTCTGCCTCGCTACGGTTTGCATGTGGGCATACACGATTGCGGTCGGCGCTGATCCTTCGGTCGTTCGATCGGCTTTGATGTTCACCCTCGCGGTGCTTGGCCCCGTGGTTTGGCGGGCTGCGAATTCGCTGAACATAGTCGGTTGCGCAGCGCTCGTGTTGCTCGTTTGGCAGCCTGCAAATCTCTTCGATCCTTCTTTCCAATTGACGTTTCTTTCGGTGCTCTCGATCGTTCTCCTGGCCGTGCCGTTTATGCGCGGGATGCAGCGGATCGGTTCCTGGAGACCAACACGCGAGACACCCTACCCACCAGAGTGCCGGCGTTGGTTACGCATCCTTGCGGAATCGCTTTTCTGGAGTGAGCGACAGTGGCACAGTGAAATCGCTGAATCAAATGTAAGTTACCGGCTGTTTAAGACAAACTTTGCTGCCACGCTTGAGCGCTGGCATCTGCAGCGAGTCTGCCGCTTCTCGTTTACCGCAATCGTGGTCTCAGTCAGCGTGCAACTCGGCCTCTTGCCGTTGATGGTGATCTACTTTCATCGTCTGTCGATTGCTTCGCTCGCGCTCAATATTTTTGTTGGAGCCCTGATGGCTGCGCTGGCGTTCGTAGCTCTCGGGGCCCTCCTGATATCGGAATTAAGCTCCGGCCTCGCGAGACCCGTAATCATACTGTCGGAAAAGATCGATTGGATGATGATCCATCTGGTTGATCCTTTTACTCACTTCAAAATCGCCTCGTTACGCTTGCCGCACTATTCCGGCTGGGCCGCAGTGGTTTACGTTCTCTACTATCTGGTGCTGGGGCTTCTGGTTATGGCATTGGTGCGATGGAATCCGCTTCGCCCGATCTTCATCACCGGCCGACGCGGATTATGGTTGCGGTGGGTAGAGGTGACATTTGCCATCCTGCTATGTGTGATCGTGGTGCATCCCCTAAGCGCCGGACGCCCCGATGGGAAACTCCATCTGGATTTCCTCGATGTAGGTCAGGGCGATTCAGCTTTGCTGACGATGCCGGATGGAACGACTCTGCTGGTCGACGGCGGCGGACGACCCAGCTTCAATCAGAGTAGGACAGAAAGTGGCGACGGCAATCCCGTGTTTGAGCGCGATGCTCGCTCGATCGGAGAGCGCGTAGTGTCAGAATATCTCTGGTCGAAGGGACTGGATCGAGTTGATTACATTCTGGCCACGCATGCGGATGCCGACCATATCGATGGTCTGAATGACGTGGCGCGCAACTTCAAAGTTCGCGGAGCGATCGTTGCGCGCACCCCCGGGGACGATAGTGAGTACGCCAGGTTCGCCGCCACGATGAGCGATGCGGGGGTGCCGGTCGAGAAAATCGGCGCTGGCGATGTGCTTCGATTCGGCGAGGTTTCCGCCGAAGTCCTCTGGCCACCCGCGACGCTGGATGATGGCGCACCTTCGCGCAACAACGATTCGATCCTGTTGCTGATTCGGTATGGCGAGAAGCGGCTTTTACTCACTGGGGACATCGAAAAGGACGGAGAATCAGCTGTGTTAAGAGAAGGCATAGACCTCAGCAGCGACCTGGTGAAGGTAGCCCATCATGGTAGCCGGACGTCCTCGATCGAAAGCTTTGTGAATGCCACCCGGCCATCGTTGGCCATCATCTCGGTTGGAAGGACGTCAATGTTTGGCCACCCGCACAAAGAAGTGGTCGCCCGCTGGCGCGCGAGGGGCGCGGAAGTTATGACTACCGGTCAACGAGGGACTATTTCGTTGGTGACTGATGGACGCTTTCTTAGGGTGACCACGTTCGTGCGGTGACAACTATTGAACTCACAAAAAATCCGGGTCGGCAGGTGTGTAGAGATCGATGGTCGAGCTGCCGAGTTTGTAAGTCTTCAAGACGCCGAGTGGCGGGGCGTAGATGTGAATCGTAATCAGATCCTGGCCGCTGACATCCGGATTTCCGATCTGGTGGATATCGGGCAGCTCTGAGCCGGTGAGGCCGCCGTTGCGGAGTTCGCGGTGAGCTTTGTAGCTCAGCCCTTCCTCAGCGTCATAGTCAAAAGTCGTTTCCCAAAGAATGCCCTCATGCACCAGCACCGCGCCGTGCGCACCATTATGATCGTGAATCGGCGTGCGCTGTCCGGGCTTCCAACAGAGCACCAGCATTTCCACAAATTCGTTACGCATCACCCGATGGCGGCAGTAGTTGCCGGCTTTGAAACCCATAAAGGGCAGCAATTCGTCGGGAGAGATTGTCGTGCGCGCAACCAGTTCACTGAGTTCAGGGAGTGACGGCACGTATGATCGCGCCGAAAGCGCCGCAGCCAAATCCTTAAAACAAAAGCTTGAGTCGTGACTAGAAGTCGTGGTGTTTTCAGTTTCGAGTTCAGCGGTCAAATCTAATCTCCTGACGCGAGTTTGTTCTTAGGGTTTATATTACCCGCAAAGGTTTGAGTCAAGACGAGTGCGAGAGCTCGCTGCGTTGACGAGTTGGATAAATTCACGGCTACGCCGCCTGAAACCGGAAAGGTAGTGCCTTTCCGCTGTCCGCTCCATTCATGAATTCGAGGCTATGCCTCCTGACCCGAGGTGAAGCCTATAATGAAACGCAGCGCGGCAGAGCAGTGAAGTACCATCGCTTCTCTAAGGACTCTGAACCTCACAACAGTTAAATCTTGCTCGCCAGCACAATCCGCACATCGCGGACGTTGGTTCCGGTTGCACCGGTCGCAACGACATCTCCCAGCGCGACAAAAAATGAGTACGCGTCGCTGCGCTGGAGAAATGCTGACGGGTCCAGACCGATCTTGTGCGCGCGGCTGATAGTCGTGCTGTCAATCATCGCGCCGGCCGCAGGACTATTGCCGTCGATGCCGTCAGTTCCGGCGCAGAGCGCAACGAAGGGCGCCAAAGTGGACGAACCTCCCATCGCGAGGCGGAGGGCTGTCTCCAGATTTCTTCCGCCCAGGCCATCGCCCTTTACGGGGCAGGCGAACTCGCCGCCGGAAATCAAACACACCGCATTCGTTTCGTTGGCAGACTCAGATATCCATCGATCTTTAAGCGCATTGGTTCGGTGGAGGAGTTGCTGGGATCCATCTTCGATGGATTGATCCGAAATTTCTTCGGCTATTTCGGTTCTAAAGCCCAGACGGCGGGCGGTCTCAGCAGCAGCCTGCAGTGCTGTTTGATTATCCAGCAGAACAAAGTGGCGGACAGCGGGCGTACTTTCTATCGTCGCCGTTTCTTTTTCGATCGCACGCAAGATGGATTCAGGAAGACGCGTGCGAAGACCATAACGGTTGACTACCCCTGCTGCGTCGGGACCGTCCTCCGCTGCGGCCAGTGTTGGTCCTGAAGCCACGTTTCGCTCCTCTCCCCTGGGCACATCCGAAACAATCAGCGTGATCTGGTCGCAATCCGGCGCTCGTTGAGCTAAACGTCCGCCTTTGACTGCTGAGAAGGTGCGACGGACAGCGTTAACCTCGCTGATTGACGCGCCGCAACTAACCAGAGCCCGGTTCGCAGATTGCAGATCTGCCAGGCTAATGTCGTTCGTCATGGGCCATTCGAGCATTGCCGATCCGCCGCCCGAGATCAGAAAGATAATCAGGGCCCGCTCTTCATTCGCACGCCGTAGAAGTTCGAATACCTCTCCAGCTGCCCGCAAGCTGTTTTTGTTTGGCAGGGGATGGCCACCTTCACAACAGCGCCAGCGCGTTGTCAGGCTCCGCTCGTGCGTCGCGCTGAGACCGAGCACTGACGTACGAAGGACAGGGCCGCTGAGGAAACCGGCCGTGAGCGATTCCCCGAGTATCTGATCAAGGGCGTGCGCCATGTTGAAAGCGGCTTTGCCGATAGCAACCGAATAGATTTTCCGGTTACTGATATCGATGGCAGTGTTGCCGAGCTTCAAATGTAATTCATCCAGGAGCACGGTGCGGCGGACGGCGCGACCGGGATCAACAGCACACAGTGTTTCATCGAAGATTTCGCGCGCGGCCAGGCGGAGCTGAGTAAGATTTCGCATCATTGAATCGTCACTCTGTCTCGCAGGGCACGAAATCTTCCATCGCTGATGCCGCGCACAACGATCAGGTGTTCGGTGCGGCGGAAAGGGCCGAACCTTTCGCGATGCTCGATGATTCGTTCGGCCAGGCCCTTACCGATGCCCGGCAGCGTTTCCAACTCGTTTGCCGTGGCGGTGTTGATATTGATGAGTCGTTGATTCTCGGCTGCGGCCGACTGCTGATCGTTCGCCTCTCTCGTCGCGATCGGATCGGGTTGGGATGATAGCGTATCGCGTGATCGTTTTACGCAGGCAGGCAGCGTGAGCGCCAGCATGAGCAGCAAGATGTAATGAGGTCTCCCGAACCCGATCATTTGAGTCAGCTTTGTTAGAGAGCTTGATTGAACTATTTGCGCTTAAGCTCCGTAGGAGCGAAATATTTATAGTAGTTGATGACTATCAGATCAATGGTCGTGATAGGAACAGGCGATGTGTCGCTCCTGCCGAGCCTATCTGAGCGAGGACCGTGGAGGCTATAAAGATTTCGTCCCGGCGGGACTTAAGAATTCTCTTATCAACTCTGTTTCACGCATGCAAGTGGTTGATCGAAAAGGGAATCACCGAACGCCGCTGGCGAGTGCAATCTGCTGGAAGTGTTGCAGCGACAAAAAGTTGTGACACCATGCGAGAGCAATCTCCACAAACTTATCCACAGAAGTTGTGGAAGAAGATATTCCAGCGGCGAGAGGATTAGCTTGATTCAAGGCTCGGGTTCGCACTGTGCGCTCGGATGGGCAGGATGCCCGCGCTCGCATTACTATTTCGAAGCTTCCTGCTCCTCCCACTCGCCTACTAGTTCAATTGCTTTGGCCAGCACTGGCCGCGGACGGGCGCCGTCGGCTTTGCCGATTAGGCCTTCGC
>JBBRMS010000062.1:0-26611 GCA_038230715.1 Pyrinomonadales bacterium | reverse complement strand
GTTGGGACAGACAATTTGCTCGGCGGCGAACACAAGAAGATGACTCTGCGCTTCACGGCGCTGAACATCACCAACAAAGTCACCCTGTATAACTTCCTGTCGACGTTTAGCGGCACTCACTTCGTGGCGCCGCGCACGTTCCAAATCCAGGCGGGAGTGACCTTTTAGAAGAGGCACGACATTGCCGTTGTCCTTAACTTCCAACCTTTGCTTTGAGACCAGGGCGTTCGTTCTTACCAGAGCGGATTCTCAAGACAACTTCCGGCGCAGGCCGGTGTTAGGTTCGAGATGAGGGGCTCGGATACGTAGCACGTAGGGATCTCTAGTCCCGTTCACTCAATGTTCACACTTCTCTTTACAGTACTTGCGATGTGCTCAACCTTGGTCGGGGGGTACATCGCGATTGCGGCAAGGCGTCAGATTCATTTGTTGATGGGACTGGGCGCGGGTGTGCTGCTGGGCGCGGTCTTTTTCGATCTGCTTCCCGAGTCGCTGTCCGTAGCCGCAGCCCAGGGCTGGAGTTCCCGACTTGTCCTCGGCATCGTCGTGGCAGGGTTCTTTATCTTCTATCTGCTTGAGCGGCTACTTGTCCTGCACGCGTGCCCTGAAGGTGACTGCACCAATGAAGTCCACCAGCGCGTTGGTCGCATCGGGTCGATCGGGTTAATTCTTCACAGTACTCTTGACGGAGCGGCGATTGGCGCGGCTTCTTTGGTGAACTGGCGGACGGGACTACTCGTGGCGTTGGCGGTCATATCTCACGACATGAGTGATGGACTGAATACTATTCTATTAGTGACCCACGGCGAGCCGGTTCGCCGTAGAGATGTGGTCTTTCTGGCCATTGACGCCATTGCGCCGGTCATCGGAGGACTGCTCGCGCTGGCAATCCTCCCACCGCCAACCGCGCTGGCAGTTTTTCTGGCTTTCGCTTCCGGGTTCTTCCTGTACACGGCCACGAGCGATTTACTTCCCGAAGCTCACCGGCGTTCACCGAGCTTGATGGTCTCTCTGGCCGCAATCGTGGGAATCGTTTTCATCGGCATCGCAGTGCAATTGATTGGGTGATAACTAGTGGCTGCCAACGTGTCAGAAAGACAGAGACTGGATGAAACTATGATCACATCTAATCGATTGCTGAGAGTCCTTCTTCTTTCACTCGCTTGCATTTTGGCCGCGTTCGCTGGGGGACCAGGGAGTCACGCTGCGACTCGCCAGGACGGAAATTCCAAACATCCGATCATCGACAGCAGGATGACGGAAAGCGAAGCTTTCGATGGATTGGATCCGAAGTGCCCGAAAGAAATCCGCGGGAGACAGAAGGTCGTTAAGGTTAAGTATTACTCGACCGACGGGAAGATTCATCAGGGCCAGTTAGTGATTGATGCCGGGTTGAAGAATGACATCAAGAGAGTGTTCGCGCTGGCATTGAAGGAACATTTCCCCATCTACTCGGTGATTCCAATTTCAGACAAGCGTTTTCGTAAGGACGGGCGGTGGGATGACGAACTCTCGATGGAGGCGAATAACACATCCGCGTTCAACTACCGGGAAATAACTGGCGGCGGGCGGCTATCAAACCACGCTTACGGTAGAGCGATAGACATAAACACTTTCCAAAACCCTTACATCAAGAACGGTATCGTTCTCCCTCATGGCGCGAAATATGATCCGAGCATCGCCGGCACATTGACGGCTGTTCATCCGATTGTGCGCACCTTCCTGCAGCTCGGCTGGGCTTGGGGTGGCAACTGGACTTCTCCCAAAGATTATCAGCATTTTGAAAAGCCATTGAAATGATCGGTCCCGGCCGGAAAGGCTCGAGGCACCAACTTCCTGTGCTACCATGCACGCCTTTGCCGATTAGATTCTCAATCAAATAAGGGCTAACCAATGAACAGGTCTGGAAAGCTTCTACCGCTAACGCTGCTTTTGATCTTTAGTGCTCTGGCGAGCAGCATGATCGCATCTTCACGTGAAGCGTCGCCTACGGCCGGGCCAGGGCCAGGGGAGACTCCGCAAGCAAACTCGACCCTCAATCTGCCGGGACTGCACAGTCGCGTTACCATTCGACGAGATGAACGCGGCATACCACACATTGACGCGGCCAACGATGACGACCTTTATTTCGCCCAGGGCTACGTTACCGCCAGCGATCGCCTCTGGCAGATGGATGTGCAGCGTCGGGCCGCGCGTGGTGAACTGGCGGAGATCTTCGGCACAGCAGTTCTGGATCAGGACAAGCGGCACCGCACCTTCGGCTTTGGTCAAATTGTGGATGAGACGGCGGCGCATCTGTCGCCTGAGCTGGCTGCGGTTCTAAATGCCTATGCCCGAGGAGTCAACGCCTACATCGACTCGCGCACTAACCAGAATATGCCGCCCGAGTTTCTTATCCTGCAGTACAAGCCGAGGCCGTGGAAGCCGGCGGATTCTCTGGCTGTAGGCAAGCTCATGGCCGAGTATCTGTCCACTTCGTGGCAGCTGGATATCATGCGCGCGGCACTGGCTTCGTTGCCAAAAGAAAAGCGTGACGCTCTGTTGCCTGAGACCTCTCCGCTCGACGTGCTGGTGGTGGGAAAGGACCGTCCGCGGACTAAGACCACGGAAGCTACCTCTCCGCCTGCGCCAAGCGCAGCGGTGTTGGCCTCAATCGCCGAATCGATTGAGAGCAACCGCGCCCTGTCAGAGCAAATGGGCATCCTCGATCTAACTCCACAATTCCAGGCGAGTAATAACTGGGTGGTCTCTGGCAAACGAACCGTTTCGGGTAAGCCTCTGCTGGCTAATGACCCACACATTCCGGCCTCAGCACCCAGTGTCTGGTACTTAACCGAACTGTCCGACCCGGGAATGCACGTGACCGGGGTAACTTTCCCCGGCGCGCCGGGCATTGTTGTCGGTCACAACGAGCGGATTGCCTGGGGCGTAACCAATCTTGGACCAGACGTGCAGGACGTCTATCTCGAAAAGTTCGACAAGGAAAATCCTTTACGCTATCAGACTCCAAATGGCTGGCGTGATGCCGAGGTGCGACACGAAGTAATCAAGGTTCGCAAAGGATTCACGGACACCGCTACAGACGATCAGACTCTCGATGTCACGATTACCCGTCATGGCCCAATCGTGCTCGAGAAGAATTCCGAAAGGTATGCTTTGCGATGGACGGCTCTGGATCCGAGCTTGAATGAAGCCGGAGCATTCATCCAGGCAAATCAAGCTCGCAACTGGAAAGAATTCACCGCGGCGCTGAGCACGTATGGTGGTCCAACTCAGAACTTCGTCTACGCTGATGTCGATGGACACATTGGTTACTATGGCGCCGGCAGAATTCCAATTCGCAAGAGCGGCGACGGCAGCGTGCCGTATGATGGGTCGACGGACGCCGGCGAGTGGACCGGCTGGATTCCCTTCAACAAATTACCAAACAGCTACGATCCGCCGTCCGGCATTATCGTCACCGCAAATCAGCGCGTGGTGGGAACAGACTTTCCGTACTTCCTTTCACATTCCTGGGCCCAACCATATCGTGCCCGGAGAATCTTTGACCTGCTGTCCCAGAAACCAAAGCTTAGCGCGGACGACTTTCGCAGGATTCAGGGAGATGTCTATTCGATTGCTCTTACTTCTTTTGCGCATGACAGCGCCAAACTACTCAAGCCAATGGTTGCTGCAGGCGATCAGAAGTTCAGCCAGTTAGTTGAAGCGATGGAGAAGTGGAATGGGGAGGTGACGCCTGACTCAACCGTCGCCCCCGTCGCGTTCCAGATGCGCGCAGCTTTTCGCCTTAGAATTCTGACGGCCGCACTCGGTCCTGATCTTTTGAAGACCTACCAGTGGTCTAATTTTGAAAGCACTATCGATCGCTTGTTGCGCGAACAGCCGAGCGATTGGCTGCCGAAGGAATTCAAAAGTTACGGCGAACTTCTACAAGCTTGTTACCTTGACGCCCGCCAGGCGTTAACCAAAAACCCTGGTCCCGATGAATCGAAATGGAAATGGGGCGAGATCTACAAGGTTCGCTTCAACCACAATCTTGCGGCCGCTCCGTTCGTCGGCCTCCAATTTCAGATAGCTCCTTTTCCGCAAAGGGGTGTCGGCAGTCTAGGGGCGACGGTGAACGTCGGGTCGAGCGTCTCGATGCGCCTGATCGCCGACCCGAGTGATTGGGACAAGACACAACACGGAATCACCCTCGGCGAATCGGGACTCCCTGCCAGTCCCCACTGGAAAGATCAACTGGAAGACTGGCGCAACGTCACTCCGCGAGCGTTGCCGTTCACGAAGGCAGCCGTCGAAAGCGCGACGAAAGAGACTCTGGTGCTTGAACCGGCGAGACCTTAGCGGGATACCCGGATCGCCGGCTGCAAATTAAGACGATCCACAAAACACGGATTTCATGTGATTCGTAAATCGCTTTTCTCCGGGCAAGACAACGCGAACTTTTATGAGGGCTGCCGACGAATCCTGGCGTCTTTTCGTTGCCATCGAATTATCACCAAGCCTCCGCTCCGTCACGCTGCATCACATCGACCGCTTGCGCCAGGCAGTCCCCGAGGCGAGAGCGAGTTGGGCGCGCGCAGACAATCTTCATCTCACCCTGAAGTTCTTCGGCGACACTTCCGTGTCAAAGGTCGATGCCCTGTCGACGGCAATCAAACACGCGGCCGACGAAACGTTACCCTTTCAGGTGCGCGCCGGCGGGTGCGGTGCGTTCCCAGTGCGCGGCCAGTCTCGGGTTCTTTGGATAGGCATCGAAGATCCGACGAATCGACTGGCAACACCCTATCGCTCGCTTGAAGATGAATGTTTCAAGGCAGGTTTCTCCCGCGAGGAGAGATCCTTTGACCCGCATCTGACGGTGGCTCGCTTGCGCCAACCTGAAGGTGCGCTCCGCCTCGCTGAACTTCACCAGCGGATGGAATTCCAGCCAACCTCCCTACCCGTCACTGATCTTTGTTTGATAAGGAGCGAGTTAAGCAGTGCGGGCTCGAGGTACACAGTAATCGCCCGGCACGCGTTGAGGTCTGATTGAGCCCCGCGGCAATAAGCCCTATTGCATAATGAGATCAGAACCGAGAGCGGTAGCGCCCGGGCGTGTGACTGAATTTGAGGGCGGGATCGAAACGCGACCAGGTCGCAGACGCGCCGGGTACTGACCGCATTGCCCACTGGCCGCCTAATCGGTGCTGACATCAAAATCAGCAGACTTTATCTGTTGGTGAAACGCAAACTTTACCAGGGTCATAACCCACTCGGACGTCTGCGAAGAGGCTCCCACTTGCTCAAACTTGAGTTTGTAAGTATGAGCCAGCGTCAACTCACCTTCGAGTTTGAAATCGGAAAACTCCTCAGTCAGTTCATAGATGGTGCTGCTCTGCTGGGCCGAAGATTCTCCCACGTGATCGCCTGTGGTGGAACCATTTGCGGCCGCCCTGCCCATCTGGGCCGGCAGCACTTTGCGATAGACGCTACGCACATGTTGAAAAGTCTCGGCGTCGAAGTACAGCAGGATTGACAGATCCGAACCGCCGCGAATGATGTACTTCACCTCATACGCCGGGCGATTATTCACCTTCTTGAGTCCGCCAATCTCGAGGCGGAATTTTCGATCGGGAAAACCCAGGAAGGGCCAGGCCGAGGATAACGTACCGCCCAGAAGACCCTCTTTAAAAACCTCGGGAGTGCTGCGGATAAAGTTGCCCAGGCGCGAGTATTCTCCAGGATGAAGTTGGAAAGCGGTGACTTTGTTCCCGTCAAAGCCAATCTTCTCGTATGGGTATTGAGAGGATTCAAACTTCATGGTCACCATGCTGCGCGGTCCGTCTGAAGCCAGTACGGCGCCACCGTCGGCCTGAGCCACGCCGCGCGAGCGGAAGGTGACTCGTGTGGTGCCGGCCGCCAATCTGGCGCCGGCGGCGGCCCGATCGCGCGCGGGACCGATCGCGTCAACATGCTTGCTGATTAATTCATCAGCCGTGATCTTGTCATTGAAAGCGAGCGCACCCTTAGATTCTCTGGCTGAGTGCGAAACTCCGATAACGATGGTGGTGATCAATAAAAGGAGGACAGTGAATCGCATTTTTACAACCTCGCCTGAAATATAACACGAAGAATGACTGGACCGATCACAACTGATTCGACTTGAGGTAATAAACAAAAGAGGCCACCAGGACGGTGACCTCTTTCCAGATTGATTTGGCCGGGGCGAGAGGATTCGAACCTCCGACCTCTCGGTCCCGAATCATGCATTGCGCAAAGATGTAAGTCTTTGCCCTTTCAAAGTTGCCACCACGAGGGAAGATGAACACATTTACCGCGAGCTCACCTTTTGTTTGCGCAGCACTTTAGAGCCCAAAACGCCCGCGATATTCAGCCGAAGTGATGAAGGCCTTAACCATATCCGCTCGGCGGAAGTCTCCATTAAAGCTATTGAGCTTGGTCAGCCAGAAGTTATAACCATTCATGTTTCCATCCGGCGCGTCATCCGGGTTCCGGCGCAGATAACCAAAGTACTGCGCCAACACGAACGCGCGATTCGATTCGCGATTCGTGATCGGTGCGCCTTCCACCAGGCGTCGCAGAACATGCGCGCGTGCTTGATCCGAGACGCTGAATTCATCTATCGCCGATTGGCGTTCAACGCCTGAAGGTGTGATACCCGCATGGCCATAAAGAGCGTCAACGAATGCCGCGGGCGAAAGACTGACCGGGTACAGGTCGAGGAACTCGCGGCGGGCGACGAAATCTGCGACGAACAACTGTTTATTCGTTTCCAGTTGTGCCTCCCAATTAGCCTGGCCGACGACGACACCCCGGCCGATCTGTTGGGTATCGCGCATGAACTCGACATAGCGTGGCAATCCATTGGGACGATTCAAAGCTGCGTTATAGACACGATGGACCAAAAACCCTGTTCCCTGGAATTCTATCGATAGGAAGTAGGCCGCCGAAGTGTCGACTCGCTTCGCCGTCAAACATCCGGCGTTAGTGCCGCAGGATGTGATGTTGTTGCTCCAGAAATCCCAGCCCGACTGATCCGGTTCGCGGCTTAGAAAATCAAGATACTGTTGGCGGACAAAAAATCGTGCATCAGCATTGTCCAGCGGATTGGTGGCCGCCGTTGAACTATCGTTATTGGTGATCGAGATCGTCGCCACGTTTGGCGTCTGCATGACGCCGCCCACCGGGTTACCGATGGTCAAGCTGAACGAGCGTTGCGCGGGCGCATCAGGCGCGCCGTAGCCGTTGTCGATTAGCGGAATATCGACGCTCTTGGTTGTCTCTCCCGGACCAAAAGTGATCGAGCCATAGACTGGCGAGTAGTCTGATTGTTCGGTTGCGGTCCCATTGCTGGTGGCGTAACTGACGGTCACCTTCGTGTTTGTATCACCTGACCGTTTAACTCCGACGGTTGCGTGGCCGGCCCCCTCGTTGACCGAGATGTTATTCGACGTGAATTGAATGAGAGCTGGATTCGCCACCGCGGTGAACACTATTCCCTGCAGGTCACTGATGCGCGGATTGCTGGTGTTATCGAAAGTTACAGTGATGGTTCCGGTGACTGTGCCATCGAGGTTTTCGACAAAGGTGGTAGTGGGGGCCTGGCCACCGCTTGATTTGACCGCAAACCAACCTTTGCTGCCGTTTTTTAGATCGCCATTGATGGCGGTGCCGGAGGTCCGAACATTTGTCGAACCGCTGTCGGTAAACAAATCTGAAGAGGCCAGAGCGCTGCCGTTATGAGAGATAAAGTTGCCGCCTCCAGTAGCGATTAAATTACCACCGCCCGTGGCAATAAGATTTCCTCCTCCGGTGGCGATTAAGTTCCCGCCACCCGTTGCGATCAGGTTACCTCCGCCGGTGGCGATCAGATTGCCGCCGCCGGTCGCTACTAAGTTGCCTCCACCGGTCGCAATCAGATTGCCTCCACCCGTGGCGACCAGATTACCGCCGCCGGTCGCAATTAGAGCGTTCTTGGCAGCAATGTCCTGGAGGTTGAATTTTTGTGTGATAGTTACTTTGCCGCCGAGATCGTGGCCCGGCAATAAGCTCGGGTTAATTGAGAATCCATCCTGGAGCAATTGATTGAGACGCTCGGGGCCGGTTCCGTATCCTTCACACTGATGCACCTCAGCCGCGGCAGTGAAGTGCGCCTGGCAATAGGCGACGATTGAAAACCACGATGGCGTAATCGTCACCGGGCCGGTTTCGCCAAATTGCGGATCGTTATTGAATTCAATGCAGGTCTCTTCGCCGGTCTTGTTCAAACCGAACGATTGCAGGTTGCCGCAAACAGTCTGCGTTTGACCGAGGGGTATGGTGGCATTCTTGAGTTGAAGGATATTCACGAAACCAATGTTGGCCGCCAACCCGTAGTTCCCGGCAGGTAATTCGCCCGCCTCTGGCTGCGCTCCCGCGGTAGGAAGCTTGGTGACCACTTGGGTAGTCAATAGGGCCGCGGCAGTCAGTTGAGGTAATGGCGGAATGTGCGCGACCAGAGTATGGCTATCGACCTGATCAGTCTGGCCGTTGATGGGCGTGCCGTCCAGGGTGAAGCCTGACAAGGGCTTGCCACTGATGATGACCTGCGAGTCGGTGGTGAAGTTATTGCCCTTGACGGTCAATAACCGGAAACCGTTGCCATCTATGAACTGACGGCAGAACGGAAGATCAGCCGAGTCCGCCGTGCAAAGAACCGCGGCGTCTTGCGGGTGCGCGACCGGATCGCAATCCGGCTTATTGCCTGTACACAAGCTGGTGATCTCCGCCTGGGCAGGCGCGGGCTGCACCGGCGCGAGATCCCAGACTATTGCGAAACTTCCCGAGGCGCCGGCATAACCGTCAACCGCGATCAGATAGAGCCGATCCTTCTGAGCTGAGAAATGTACCTCACTGCGGTTCACGTTCACATCGGCATCATCGTTAGAAGCAACATCAATAAGATCTCGGCCATCTCCAGACAGGGCATAGACTGCCAGCAAAGTGTCGAAGCTATTCAGGTTTGTGTACATCAGGGCATCGCCATCGGCCGGCGCCTGCCAATAGAACCACACTGATTTTCCTCCGGGCCTATGCGCGTGCTGCGGCTCGGCGATGTTGCAGTTCACCGCACTGCATAGATTCGACTGGGAAGTTGCTCCGACATTGTTCTGCTGATCGAGCGAGCTCTTGGCTCCCACCAGATGAACGGCGTCAATGATGTTGTCATTCGACGGCGCCGTGGGCACCGTGACCGTGGCCGTAATGCCCGCGGTGTTATCGGCCGGATTAACGTCGTTCTGGTTCGAAGTTACATTAAAGTCGGCATGACCCGCGTTGGGCGCAGTCCCTTTTTGAAATCGAAGTTGCAGCGCTACCTGGACATCGCCTCCGGGTATCATGTCGCTCACAGTGCACCGGACCGTGACGCGATCTGAGGTACAGGTAACCTTCGTCTTTGGATCACTGCCAGAGGCGCCATAGCCGTCAAAGAATTCGTATTGCGATAATTGATGAGTCAACACAACTCCGGTGGCCAAATTCGAGGCGCTCTTATTCTTTAGCGAGACTTGAAAGGTGGTTGCCTTGCCCTCGGGAATCGGGTTTGGCACGACCGCAAGATTTGCGATCGCCATGTCGGATGTGGGCGTCACAGAAATGGTGGTGGTGGCGCTCAATGTTGTGTTGTCGGTAAAGGTGACCGTCAACGTGAACGAGTTGTTCTTGACGAAGGCGGATGGGATCGCGTCCGCAATGAACAGTTTATAGGCGTGAGGTAGCTGAAAGACTGAGCCGTCGGCATTGTTCTGCAGAAACTCGTTAAGACTGGGGTTCACGATGCCAATCACCCAGGCCTGGTTATTCGGAACTGTGTCCCAGCGATTTCCACCCACTGCCTGCGCACAGGGGACCGCGGCCTGACATAATTCAAGCTTGGTGATGAATTTGCTTCCGTCGCCCTGAGGCAGGTTCATGGTAAAGGGACCGTCGAGCTCATTGTCACTGCCTATCCCGTTGGACCCGTCGCCTCTCTTCACCTTATCACCGAGAAGTCCGTCGAAACTTAGAGTGAGTGGGTTGACTGCCACACATCCTCCTGCGGAGCAGGTCGTGCCCGCCGGGCAGCTATGACCGCACGTGCCGCAGTTGTTGTTATCTGTCTTGAGATTAACTTCGCACCCATCAGCATCGAGATTGTTGCAGTTCGCAAAATCCGTCTGGCAAACCAGCGGACTCGGTGACGGTGACGGTGACGGTGACGGTGAGGGTGACGGTGACGGTGACGGTGACGGAGTTGGTATTGCGAAGTTCGCGGTGGCTGAGGTCCCGTCAGAGAAACCAATCAACACCGTGAAGGTCTTGCCTCCGACAAACAGGCCGCCGTTGTCTGAAGCGAAGAGTTTCAAACTCTCGCCATCGGCAATCGCAAAGTCCACCAGTCCGGCCGCATTGTTCAGCAGCGTGCCGTCGAGCGAGCGCGCTGCGCCCAAAACGAAATTTGCGTTGGGAACGGTGTCCCATTCGTTGCCGTCACCGCGATTGAGGTCGAGGGAAACGATGCGCCGTGTGGTGCTGCCCGCCAGTTGCACGGTGAAGGTTCCGTCCAAGTTGCCGTCCGGAGCAATAGCCTGGTCGCTGGGTCCGACACGGTCGCGCAGTTTGCCGTCGTAGCTAAGCGTGAGGCTGGCCGGCGCCTGAGGATTAAGATTGGTGCGAGCAAAGACCTGACCACCACCGGCGCCGGGCATGATATCGCTCGCGCCGGTGAAGACAGCGGTGTTTCCACTCTTGCATACCGCAAAGCCTCCGATGCCGCTGTTGCCACTCGTACTGTTATCGCTCTTGATACTCGCGAGAATTGTAACGCCGGTGTAGAGGTTGCGTTGGTAGACGTCGAAGCCCCCGTTGGAATCGTTGGCGGTAAGGTTACCGGCGCTGCTGGTAAAGCTGACAAAGATTCCGTCGGCGCTAATGGCTGGCGCCTGGCTGGCGCCGGCACTGCTGGCCAGTCCGTCGCTTCTGACGCTCATAAGAGTGGTGGTGTTCGCTTGCAAGTCGCGCAGGAAAACGTCATTGAAGCCGTTGCTGTCGTTTGCGACCAGATCGCTCGAGCCACTGTCGAAAGCCACGTAACGCCCGTCGCTGCTGACGTCGAACTCAGTGTTCGAGTCGGCGTTGCCGCCGGTGGTACCCGCGCTGTTAACGCTGACCAGAGAGATTGGGCCAAGTGTCATGGTACTGGTTGAAGTAATTTTGCGTGCAAAGATGTCGTCATGATTGTTGGTATCATTCGCCACCAGATTGGTCGACTTGCTGCGGAAGACTACAGTTTTTCCGTCCGCGCTAATGATCGGAGAATCGGAGACGTTATTGCCGCCGAAGCTGTTGCCGCTGTTAGTGCTGACCATCGCGGTCGTTTTCGTTTGCAGGTTGCGGATGTAAACGTCAGTATTCTGATTGCTGTTGATTGGGACGGAGGTTAGATCTGAGGCGTGGCTTTCAAAGGCCACGAAATTGCCGTCGGCACTGATGACGGGACGACCTGAATTGAAATTGCCGCTGGCCGTATCGGCGCTGTTGGCGCTTACCAGGCTGGTAGTGTTCGTCACCATGTCGCGAACATAGACGTTTTCACCGCTAACAATGCTGTGGCCGGTCGAGTCCAGGTTGAGATTACTTTCAAAGATAAGGTAGTGACCGTCGGCGCTGAAGCTGAAGCTACTAAGAGAACCGCCAGAGCAGCCATTGATACTCACCGTCGTTTGATTCAACAGGTCGCGTACAAACGTGCCGCCGCACGGAAACGCTGCCAGGATATCTGTAGCCGCGCTACCGAACACCACATAGCGACCGTTGGGACTGATGACCTCTCCGCCTGAAAAGTTGTTTCCCGACACCCCATCTTTGTTGACGCTGACGAGCGTCGTGGCGTTCGTCTGCAAGTCGCGCACAAAAACATTCTGTTGGGTCGTGGTTGCGTTTGGCGCCAGGTTGCTCGCAGAACTCTGGAAGATCGCATAGCGCCCATCGGCACTGACCGCCGGCGCGACCGTGAAGCCACCAATTCCGTTTATACCGCTGCCCGCATTACCTGGTGTGGTCGCGGAGCCGTTGACGCCGCTAACGAGGAGTGTTGCCGGCCCGCCAGCCGCTGATGCTCGGCGGACGATCGAGATTATGCCCAGGACAGAAACCACAGCCAAAGCTCCAACCAGAACGGTTAAGAAATTCAATTCTAACAATCGGCCCTGCCGATTGGTTCGATGAACTTTGTTTGCTATGAAATTGATCAAATAGTTGCGGTTTCTTTTTTCACTAGGCTGTTTCATGAATCTCCTGCACCCTCTTGAATTTTGGAGGCAGGCGGATGTCAGTCGGCCACAACCCATGTGCTGATGAGCACGGCGGCACGCCATCTGCCCGACTCCAAATGCTGACCACTTCTGATCAGCACTTTTTTTCTCTTACATTAGGTTAAAGCGGATTACCGGACTCAATACCGCAGTGCAATCGAAAGATTTTTTTGATAGGCTCAGCTAACCTGCCTGACATTCATACGGCTTCCCCTCCCCTGGTAAGCCCTGGCAAGGTTATCTTTCAAGGGTTTTCCGGGTCTTTTCGGTGTAAATGAATACTCTACCTGGGCAGAGCGTCACTCAGTGGTTACACAAGTGGCAGATCGGCGATGAGGACGCGCTTAAGGAATTAACCAGCCTGATCTATGGCGACCTGCGCCGGCTGGCTCGTCACTACTTAAGCAAAGAGCGGCCGGACCACACCCTGCAAGCCACCGCCCTGGTTCACGAAGCCTACCTGCAGCTTCACGAGCTACAACACATCGATTGGAAAAATCGCGCGCAGTTCATTGCCGTTGTCGCTCAGGTAATGCGCCACGTGCTGGTCGATCACGCGCGTCAGCAAGCGGCGGATAAGCGCGGCGGAGGGGCGATCAGGCTTCCGCTAAGCAGAGCGGCGCGGCGAGCGGCAGCGCCTGACGTGGATTTGATAAATCTGAACGAGGCTTTGGATCTGCTCGCGAAAGAATTCTCGCGTAAAGCAAAGGTCATTGAGCTGTCTTATTTCGGCGGCCTCACCGCGAAAGAGATTGCCGAAGTCCTCAGCACGGCGGACCAAAGCATCTCGCAGCGCACGGTTGAGAATGATCTGAAGATCGCCAGAGCCAAGCTGCACATTTCACTCAGCAACAACCACGACCCGCAGTCAGGATGAAAGATCACGAACAAATCGTTGACGAACTCTTCGCCAGGGCGATTGAGATCGAGCCGGCCGAGCGGCAAAGATTCTTTGCTGAATGCTTTAGTAACGGCCGAACTGCGGATGCCGACGCAATCTTAAATAAAGATTTGGTCGCAGAGGTCCAGGCTCTACTAAACGCCTACGAGTTAGCCGAAGCGCAGAAGTTTCTACAAGAACCCTTGATGACCGCGGGGCTGGAAGATGAGCCAACGCTGGTAGGCCAGCAGCTCGGCGGCTACACGATTCTCAACCTGATTGAAGCAGGTGGAATGGGTGAGGTCTATCTCGCTGCTGACAACGAGCTGGATCGAAAAGTTGCCATCAAGCTCATCAAGGGAAATCAAAAGACAAAGGAGATTTTGCAGCGTTTCTATAGTGAGCGGCAAATCCTTGCCAATCTCAAGCACCCCAATATTGCGGGGCTTCTGGAGGCCGGTGCAACCCCGGATGGTCTGCCCTTCTTTGTCATGGAGTATGTCGAAGGGCGGCCGATTAATAAATTCGCGGATGAAGAGAAACTATCAATCACCGGACGGCTCAAGCTGTTTCGCGCGGTCTGCTCAGCGGTAAGTTACGCGCACCAGAATCTGGTTGTCCACCGCGACCTCAAACCCTCCAATATTCTCGTCACTAAAGATGGCACGCCCAAGCTGCTTGATTTTGGAATCGCCAAACTGCTGCAAGCATCCGATGCCCCGGAACCTGATGCGACGATCACATTGCTGCGCATCATGACCCCGGAATACGCGAGCCCTGAACAAATCAAGGGCGAACCAATCAAGACTACTACGGACGTCTATTCTCTTGGGGTCCTGCTCTATGAGCTCCTGACTGGCCAACGCCCGTATCAGCTCAGACGGAAGACAGCGGCAGAGATTGCGAGAGCTATCTGCGAACAAGAACCGGAGAAACCCAGCCAGGCAGGCAGAAAGCAAAAGGCAGAAGATAGAAAACCCGGCGCCTCAACCCACGACCAGCGAATCAACGAAACTGCACAGCTGACCGTTAGCGCGAATCCGCAATCCGAAATCCGAAATCTGAAATTATTACGAGGAGATCTCGACAACATCGTCCTGCGCGCTATGCGCAAGGATCCCGAGCGAAGATACGCATCGGTCGAGCAGTTCTCCGAAGACATTCACCGGCACCTCGAAGCCTTACCGGTGATTGCTCGCAAAGACACACTCTCGTATCGCACATCGAAGTTCGTTCAGAGAAATAAGTTACGAGTTGCCGCGGCCGTAGTTGTCCTATCGACTCTCGTCGGCGGCATAGTCACAACAACCTGGCAAGCCCGGCTGGCGGATCGCCGCTTTAATCAAGTGCGCAAGCTGGCGCATTCTGTGCTGTTCGACTATCACGACGCCATCGCAGACCTGCCCGGGTCGACCCCGGTCCGCCGCAGATTGGTAAAGGATGCGTTGGAGTATCTGGACGGTCTGTCGCAGGAGGCGAGGAGCGATACTTCGCTCCGACTCGAGCTGGCGAATGCTTATCTTAAAGTAGGCGACGTACAAGGTAAGCCTTATAAGCCAAATCTCGGTGACACCGCCGGAGCGTTAGCGAGTTATCGCAAAGCGCAAGCCATCCTGGAATCACTTTTACGCAGCGAACCCAGCGACCAGCAGATGCGACGCGACTTGAGCATCACTTATGAAAATATTGGCAACATTCAGGCGCGCCTAATGCAGGGAAAGGAGGCGGTCGAAAGTCAGCGCAAATCGCTGGCGCTTCGTGAGGGGTTATTGACCGCTGAGCCGACTAATGTGGAGTACCGACGGCTGTTAGCGGATAGCTATTTTTATCTCGGGGATGCTCTGACTCCCGGCCACTCCAGCGTATTTAATAACATCGCCTGGCTCGCAGCACTGGAAAGCTTTCGCAAGTCGCTGCCACTTCGTGAACAGTTGTATGCTGCCGATCCATCGAGTGAACTGGATGGCCGCAATCTCGCTCAGAGTTATCAACGAATCGGCATCATGTTGGAAGTTGGCGCCAACGCTAACAACGATATAGAAAACTTTCGCGCCTCGTTGGCGAGCCATCGCAAGTCAGTAATAATCCGTGAAAAGCTGGTGGCTCGGGACCCCAACAGCGCCCAGACCCGCCGTGATTTGGCAGACGAGTATGTCATGAAGGCATCGGCGCAAGCAGATGCCGGCGACGCGGCTGGGGCCTTGGCTGACTGCCGCAAAGCGCTGGTGGTCTTTGAGGCGTTAGCAGCAGGCGACCCGACCAACTCAGAGGCCCGCCGCGACATGGGTTCTGCTTTTTACGCAACCGGAGTTGTCTTAACGAAGATGAAGAATCCAACCGAAGCGGCGGTGAACTTCCGTAAGGAAATACAGATCTTCGAGGCGATGATCGCTGCTGATCCGACCAACAATGAGAATTATCTTAGCGTGGCGAGCGGGTATAAAAAACTTGGTGAGACTTTGGAAAAAGTGGGGGACAGGCAGGGAGCGATCGAAACGGATAGAAAACTTTCGCTAATAGCCGACAAGCTCGCCACCAAATAGTCGGTTTAGTCCAGGGCTGGTACAAAGCTGACACAAACGCAAAACGGCCGCCGTTTCAGGCAGCCGCAAATACTGGATACTAATGGTCGGGGCGAGAGGATTCGAACCTCCGACCTCTCGGTCCCGAACCGAGCGCTCTACCAGGCTGAGCCACGCCCCGACATGACAGGATTGGATTCTAGGTGACGGTGAAGGCACTGTCAAACCTTGCTGCCTGGACTCTCTTAATTCCGCGTACGTCTTCGAGTTGTCTCTCGAGTTCACGCAAAAGCAAACGGAGGCCTCATAGACTATCCGGCCTTCGCTTCTTTGTCTGCCCTCAGGTGCCTGACGTGTCGCCAGACCCACCAGGTGGCCGCCAGCACTATCAGGATTCCAATCACAAAGTCGAAGCGGTGGAACAAATTCTTCAGCGTCGGATCCTTGTCCCACTTCTCACCCAGCCGTTGGCCGACGTACGCCAGCCCCAAACACCACGGCAGCGAACCGGCAAACGTGTAGATGACGAATTTCTTCAGGTTCATCCGGGCCACGCCTGCAGGAAAGGCTATGAACGTGCGAACCGCCGGCAACAAGCGGCTCGCAAATACGATCACGTCACCGAAGCGTGCGAACCATCTATCGGCAAGATCCAGGTCGTGCGGCGAAACCAGCACGTATCGTCCATACTTCTCGATTAACGGGCGGCCTCCATACATGCCGACCCAATAAGCGACGAGCGATCCGAGCACACAACCAAACGCCCCCGCGAATCCCACGGCCCAAAGGTTGAATCGACCCGTGTAAACCAGGTAGCCCGAAAAGGGCATGATGATTTCGGAAGGCAGCGGGATGCAAGCCGACTCAATCGCCATCAGCAGGACCACTCCGCTATAACCGAGCAGAGAGATGGTCCCCACGATGAAAACGGAAAGCAGCTCAATGAGTTTGCCAATCATTTCTAAATTTGAATTCCTTGTCTGGGGTCGAAGTCAGAAACAGTTTGTTAGTTTACAGACCAACCATGCTGGCCAATCAACGGGACAAACTGGCAAGGGCCGTGCTCTTCGACCGAGTGCCCGCCTTCGGTCTTTATCACGCGAATGAGTTTCTGCGATTCGCGGGTTTCTCCAATCGGAATAACCAGACGACCACCGGTTTTCAGTTGCGCAATTAGAGGTTCAGGGATGCGCGGCCCTCCAGCCGCGACCAGGATCCCATCGTATGGCCCGTAAGCATTCCAGCCCAGGGTACCGTCAAAGGCCTTAACGGTGGCGTTATAAATTCCGAGATCCCTGATCCGGCCCTGGGCCTGCCGAGCCAATTCACCGATGCGTTCGATTGAGTACACCTGCGACGCCAACTGGGCCAGCACGGCGGTCTGATAACCCGACCCCGCCCCGATTTCCAGCACCCGGCTCGTCTTCTTTTCCAACTCAAGCAACTCAGTCATGCGTGCGACGATGAACGGTTGTGAGATCGTCTGATTGAAATCGATCGGCAAAGCGTTGTCGTCATACGAACGCCCGCGCAAAGCATCCGTCACAAAGTAGTGCCGCGGCACAATGCGCATGGCCTCCAGCACTTGCGCATCGCGGATGCCGTAGTGACCCCGCAAACGCTCAATCATCCGATCGCGCGGAATGCGATATTCAGCCTGCAGTGCCTGGCGTGATGGTGTCGAGGTCAAGTCTTTGACGCAAGGAAGGTCGCCGTAGCCGTTGGTTAACTGTGCAAGAGCTCGGAAGACGCCAGGTCATTCCACGAGCCTATTTCGGTCAAGGCCGCATGATCCGTCATGTCGCTCCGCAAAGGAGTGATTGAGACATAGCCGTCTTCTATCGCTCGATAATCTGTTCCGTCTTCCGAGGCTGAGCGAAAGTATTGTTCCCCGATCCAGAAATAAGGCTTGCCCCGTGGATCGATGTGTTCCGTGATCATGGGCCGGGCGTTCTTGATCCCCTGGCGGGTTACTTTCACGCCTTTGATTTCTCCCGGCGGAACGTTCATGTTTAAGAGCGTTCCTTCCGGAAGGCCTTCAGTTAGAATCTTCCGCACCGCCAGCGAGGCAAAGCGAGAGGCCTCAGTGAAATCAAAGTTCTCGCGAGCGACCAGACTGACTGCGATTCCGGGGACGCCCAGGATCGTCGCTTCCAAAGCGCCTGCGACGGTGCCCGAGTACGTTGCGTCGTCGCCCAGGTTGCCCCCATGGTTAATCCCCGAGGCGCAAACATCGGGCAATTCGCTTTCCTTGAGGATCTTATGGAGCGCCAACGTCACACAGTCCGTGGGCGTGCCATCTACCGTCCAATGACGTTCATCGATCTGGCGAATACGGAGCGGCCGCGACAGCGTCAAACTGTGCGATGCACCGCTCATCTCGGCCGCCGGGGCCACGACGAACACGTCGCCAATCTCGCGCAAGGCTTGTTCCAGTTTGAACAGACCGTCGGAATGAATTCCATCGTCGTTGGTTAATAGAATGCGCGTCATTGATTATCGAGATCACGGTCGCTTCGCCACGGTCGTTTGGCACACGTGCGCCCGCTGCTTAAAAACCGCTCAACCGAGCGCCACTTTGAGTTGTGCCAACCTAGAGAGTTTCGTCGTGTGTGAGCGCGAAGGTTAACGTCCGCCGACGGGGCGCGGCCGCGGGCGGCCCTTCTTCTTGTTGCGTTTGCGAGCCAGCGCAGACTTGAGCTTTGCTTTTTGGCCGGGAGGCATAAAAAAGGCGTGCTTCTTTGCGTCCTTAATAATCTCTTCGGTCATGACCTTGCGCTTAAAGCGACGCAATGCACTTTCAATTGACTCGCCCTGGTTTACTGTCACTACTGCCATCTATATCTCCAATGAATAAAGTTCGTTTCGCGCCCCTATTTAACACGTCCTCCTGCATCATGGTCAAGCAGGCAATGAAAACCCCGCGAACAGTTGGACCGTTCGCGGGGGATCGACAAAACGTTGTCAAACGCTACGCCGAAACAACAGCGGTTTCCTTCTTGCGACTCAAGCCTTGGATCTTGACCGGCTTGTCGCCATTGGCCTCAGGCTTAATATCCTGCTGCTTCAGAACCATTTCGTGGTAGAGCTTGCGCATCATCACAGTTTCTTCATGCGCAGTCTTGGGACCTTCCATATGCGGTTTGTTTGGTCGCGCGAGATCCACCTCATTGAGTTTCAGCCCGTGAGTAGGATCGACGAGATCCACGCTCTTGCCGCGGGCAAAAATCTCGTGACGTCCGTGTTCCTCATACCATTTAGCAACGGTCGCGTTCTGGTGCATATGCTCAATAATGTTGCGCCAGCCGATACCCGTGTTGTATGCACAGAAGCTAATCTCACCTTCCTGGGTTCCATAAGGAATGATGCACATCTCGGTGCGGCGAAAGTCGTAGTTAAATAAATCCTGAAACCACATCCCCGCGATAAAAAGGAAGTTCCAGCGATCAGAGCGGCGCTTCTCGATGTCGTTAACACTACGGTCACCACCGACCTTGCCGTAGTCCTTGCCGGTCAAGCCAAATGACTTGTCGAACTTTTTGAACAACTCGTAAAGATTAAACTGAGAGGGCGCCATTTTTGGCTTGTAATGCTTCAAAAGGGCCAAACCCATCATAACGTTGGAAGCCCATTTTCCACGCGCTGAATCGGTAATCTTGCGCATGTCCTTAACAAGCCCGGGGATATTCAGGAACGCCGGCACCGGGCTCATCTCTTTAGTTTCCTTATCGATCATCACCGCCGTGCCAACACCACAGTTGGGGTGACAACCACAGGACACCTGACCCCATTCCGAGTTCGCACCATGAACGAGATCGGCAAAATCTGCGAATGCGCCCATTAACGAGAGCGGAAACCAGTCCCGAGTGGGCTCGGTAATGCCCACCTGGTTTTTGACGTCGTGTGCCAGGTGCGAAAGTGTATAGCGCTGCTGCAGACGCCGTTCCGGGGTAATAGCTTCATCGCGGCCAGTGAACGACACGGGCTGAAAAGAAAGAAATGCGATCTTCTTTGGATTGTCCAAAGCAAACCGAATGATTGCTCCAACCTGATCGTTGTTGATTCCGTTTACCAGAGTTGTGACTAGTACGATTTCAACTCCGGCCTCGTGCAGATTGTTAATCGCGCGCAACTTTACGTCAAACAAATTGCCCACCTGGCGGTGGCTGTTCGCGTCGTTTCCAATTCCGTCAAACTGGAAATAAACGTAACGCAACCCGGCCTCTGCTGCCTGTCTACAAAACTCTTTACTCTTGGCGAACTCGATTCCGTTTGTGGCCGCCTGCACGGAGTTGTAACCGACCTTTCGCGAGTATTTGATAGCCTCAATAAAGTGCGGCGATATCGTTGGCTCACCACCCGAAAATTGCACCGACATCTGCCGACGTGGCTTAATAGAAATTGCGTTGTCGAGAATTTCCTGAATATCAGCCATGCTTAACTCGTGGACAAACCCCACCTGATTAGCATCCATGAAGCACGGATCGCACATCATGTTGCAACGATTGGTCAGATCGACCGTCAACACTGCGCCACGACCATACTTGATGGTGCTGGTGCCGTGATTGTGCAGTTTCTCATCGTTATGGGCGGGAATATCTCGTCCCGGAAACATCGCCTCGATATGGGTCAGGAACTTCGAGTCAATGGCCATCATGTCTTCGAAATGACCGTGGATCGGACAATCCTTGACCATCCAAATCTCGCCATCGCGCTCAATGATCTGTGCCTTGATTTCACCGACCTTTTCGTTCAAAAGAATCGCTACATCCTGTTTGCCGCTGAGAATCTCCTCGCGAGCTTCAATTACGCAGTTAGGACAGAGGGAATCGGTGACTCGCGGCCAACCGAGCGTTGGTTTCGTTTTCTGCCAGGATTTTAGAAGTGGCTTATCGGACCATTTGGGTGTAAAGGATGGATTTGGTTTGTACCTGTTGACTACCTGAATTGCATCGAACAACCCACCAGCAACTGCTGTTAGGCCACGTTCTGCATACTTAATAACCTTCATATTGAGTGCTGCTCCAGCTCTAAAGGGATTTCATACAATCGGCTCACAAACCCATTGCAACGATCGTGCCGTCGATTCCTCAAAGTCTATTCTTACCAAACCATTGGGGGTTTTGTATGACAGAGGCGGTGAACCAGATCGACAAGTGTGTCCCAGCGACCCAAACCGCTCCAAGCGGGCCATTTCGGCGGTGATATTAGTTTGTACATTTAGTGTGACCTCTACCCCACAGAAGGCCGGGGAACCCGTAGCCAACTTCATCATCATGAGTGTGGGCTGATCCGATCTCCCTAATTCCGTTCGCCGCGCGTACGCCGATTTAAGCGCTTAATCACCCTTACCTGATGTAAGTGTTGAGGTTAGCTTGTTGAAGTGTTGCAAAGAAATGGTATTGCCTCGGATCAGCTCGCATGCTAATGTCGGCGGAACTTACGGTAAAGCATTGGAGCGCAAGGGATTGACAGAATCGTGAGCCACAGCATCTTGCGTAGTCGTTAAGTCGCAACGGTTTATATAGTAGTTGGGACTGTTTAACGCCGGAATCGCGGAATCAATAGGAGAGAGATTGATGAAGTCAAAATCCCCCGCAGATGCCCGAACCTTACGGCAGTTTCGCGCAAGTGTACCAAGCCGGAGAAAACTGGCCTCGATGCGCGTTTTGGCGCAACGTCGCCGTCTTCGACGACAGATGCAGCAAGGCGCTGAAAACTTGCGGATTTTCTCTGACTTGGCAGCCGAATCGAATCCAACCCACCGGGGCTATCGTTAATTCAGACCTGGATTTTCCTAATCGCTGATGCGTAACGCGTCAACGAATCGGATATTAGCTTGACGAACTTAGACAACACTTAGGAGGTGTTCCTTGAATAGGTTAGGAAATACTTACTGGCTTAGCAATCGACAGGTAACCCCACGGGTTTCTGCTCAGGCGATTCCAACGGCGCCGATCCGCGAGTTCACGAGTGAACTGGTTCCCGCTGCCCTCAGCTGGGTGCGCTTAATTCCATCTTGGATTTTCCTGGCAATGATACTGGTGGCGACGCTCGGAATTTGCGCTACCGTAATCGTGCGATCCAAGGCCGAACTGAACGCTTCGGCAACAGAATACAGCCGAATGACTCACGAGATCGCTGCCATTCGAAAATCAAATGGCTCATTGCAAAGTGAAATTCACCGCATAGCGACCGACCCATTCACCATTGAATCGACCGCCAGGGAAAGACTGGGAATGGTGAGGCCTAATGACGTCGTGGTGCCCATTGAATCAGTTCGCCCCACCTCGAATTTTGGAACGGTATCCTTTGTCCGCTAATCGCACCGCTTTACCCTGCTGCTCTGTCCACGAACTTGGGTCCTTCCGTAATCGCGCGGCTGTAGTTTTTATCACAGCCGCGCCCCCTTCCAAGTGGTTGAGTTAATTGTCTGAAGCCCGAAGGTTCGACAGACTTCCTCACGTTTGACACTCCTATGACCATCAACTAATATCCATCCCACCGATTACTTTTTTGGCCTTAACTGGCGACCGCGCCACCTTTCGTGAACAAATCTGCACGATGCAAGAGATCAAAGAATCCTCTCCGGAAGACGAAGCCAAAGGACGCTGGGAACAAGAGATACTCAATCCCTTACTGAAGCGTCAGGGTGAGCGGAAGTCTAACTTTCAAACGGTCTCTCTCGAGGACGTAAATCGCCTCTACGATGCTTCGGATGTGAAAGAGATTGACGTGGAAACGGATCTAGCCTTTCCAGGTCAGTTCCCCTATACCCGAGGCATCCATGCCACGGGTTACCGCGGCAAGCTCTGGACGATGCGGCAATTCGCTGGGTTTGGCACGCCTGAAGAAACAAATGAGCGATTCAAATACCTTTTGAGAGAGGGTCAAACCGGCCTTTCGGTGGCCTATGACCTTCCAGCCCTGATGGGCTATGACGCGGATTCTCCCCTCTCCGAAGGCGAAGTAGGAAAATGTGGAGTGGCCGTATCTTCCCTGGCGGATATGGAGATCCTGTTTGATGGTATTCCTCTCGAAGGCGTAACTGTCTCGCAGACCATCAACGCGCCCGCCTCAGTTTTTCTTGCCATGTACCTGGTCGTGGCCGAGAAGCAAGGCGCTGATTGGAAGAAAATCTCCGGCACTCTGCAAAACGATATTCTCAAAGAGTACATTGCGCAGAAAGAGTGGATTTATCCGATTCGCTCAGCGATGAAGCTGGTGACAGATACACTTGAGTTCTGCACTGAACACGTTCCGCGCTACAACCCTATTTCCGTAAGCGGCTATCATATTCGCGAAGCTGGCGCGACCGCCCTGCAGGAGCTTGCCTTCACGTTGCGAGATGGAATTGAATACGTCGAGTGGGGCGTCCGAGCCGGTCTCGACCTTGAACGCTTTGTGCCGCGAATATCTTTTTTCTTTAACGCTCATAATGATTTCTTCGAAGAGATTGCCAAGTACCGGGCGGCACGGCGGATCTGGGCCCGGGCCATGCGCGATCGATTCGGATCGCGGGCTGAACGCACAATGCAGATGCGTTTCCACACACAGACGGCTGGGGTTTCGTTGACTGTACAGCAACCGCTGAACAACATCGTACGTGTCGCCATCCAGGCACTCGCCGGAGTTCTGGGTGGAACACAATCGCTTCACACTGATGCTTACGACGAGGCGCTCTCCCTGCCGACCGACCGGGCCGCACTGATCGCTCTCCGCACCCAACAGATAATTGCCGAAGAGACTGGCGTCGTAAATACGATAGATCCATTAGGTGGGTCCTACTTTGTCGAAGCCCTGACCAAGAAGCTCGAAGACGGAGCCATGGACTACTTCGAGCGCATCGATAGTATGGGTGGGATGGTCGAAGCCGTCGAAAAAGGGTTTCCCCAGCGCGAAATTCAAGAGTCTGCTTATCAATATCAGAAAGCCCTCGAGCGCGGCGAGCAAACGATTGTTGGCGTGAACAAGTACGAAATGAAAGACCAGCCACAGGAAGTACCTACATTGGTCATAGATGAGTCCGTTCGTCTCAGGCAACTCGAGCGGCTCGATCAAACCCGCACCAAACGCGACCAGGGGGCGGTAGAGAAAGCACTCGACTCTCTTAAGCTCGCCGCCCAACGTGCTGATAATACAATGCCCGCAACTATCGAAGCAGTTCGCGCCTACGCCACCCTCGGCGAAATATGTTCCGCGCTTCGCGATGTCTATGGGATCTACGAAGAGCCCGCGATCTAGCTCGAAAAGGACCCTAATCCCGGCCCGCAACCCGATGGTCAATATTTTTTCAGCTTCGCTGAGCTTCGCCCTCATATCAAGAGCAGCGGGCCGCTGAGCGTTTTCAAGTAAGGTAATTCAATGAGCGAAAGAAAGATTCGTGTTCTGGTAGCCAAGCCCGGCCTTGACGGTCATGATCGAGGAGCCAAAGTCATCGCTCGCGCCTTGCGTGATGCAGGCATGGAGGTCATTTATACGGGTCTGCGCCAGACCCCCGAGATGATCGCCGCCGCCGCCTTGCAGGAAGACGTTGATGCGGTTGGCGTGTCAATCCTGAGTGGCGCTCACAATACTCTCTGCCCTCGGATTGTTTCTTTATTGCGGGACCAGGGAATGGCCGATACGCTGGTAATTCTTGGCGGCATCGTGCCGCAGGAAGACATCCCTAAACTCAAAGCACAGGGTGTCGCCGAAATATTCCTTCCCGGCACATCAACTCAGGACATCGCAAAGTTCATCCGCGAAAATGTCCATCCTCGTACGTAGATAACCCGGCAGTTCAAGCCTTTTTCAGGAACCGTTCGATTCCCTTCCGGCAATCTTCGGCCATTCGCGCGATCACATTCGCGTCGACCCCGCACTCCAGCGCGTCCTTGAACGTCATCGCATCGCCTTCGTAGAACAGGCGCTTGGATAAGCTGACCGCGTCGCGGCTCACCTTTTCGAATTGGTGCGCAAAGACGCCGACCTCGTCGTCAAAAGCCTCGTCATCAAGTACCCGGTTGACCAATCCAAATGCCGCAGCTTCATCCGCACTGATCTGCGCACCCAAAGTCAAAAGCTCAAAGGCCCGCTTCTCAGAGGTGTTGCGTCGCAAAATCGCCATTACCATCGCGGGCACGAATCCGATTTTTACCTCAGGAAAGCCAAACCGCGCCGAGCGCGACGCCAGGACCATGTCGCAGGCGAGCGCCAGCCCGCAGCCGCCGGCCAACGCGCGACCCCGCACGGCAGAGATCACCGGGCAGCTCACTGCTCTGATCAAGAGGAACAATTCCATGAGAGACTGTGCGTCCTCGAGATTCTCGGTTACGGTCGCCGTCGAGATCCTCTGCAACGCCTCCAGGTCGGCCCCCGAACAAAAATCCGATCCAGCGCCCGAGATCAATACCGCCTTCACATTTTCGCGATCTGCCCGTCGTAGAGCCTCCTTCAGTCCGGCAATCAACTCATCGTTGAGCGCGTTTCGCTTCGCGGGCCGGTTCATTGTCACTCGCGCAATCCGGCTTTCAACTGAATACAGAACTACTTCATTCGGTTCAGTCATAATGTCTAATTTGGGCGATAATATACTTGACTCCGCAGGTTTGTCTCATGTATAGTTCTCCGTATGATGAGGAACACGGAACCAACAAGCCTTCAAGAAGCAATCGTTTACTTCTCGAATCCCGATAACTGCATCGCGTATCTGGTTGAGCGCCGCTGGCCAGACGGTGTAGTGACCTGCCCCAACTGTGGATCGGATCAGGTTACGTACATGCCTAAGCGCCGCCTGTGGCAGTGCAAGGGCCGTCACTCGAAAGCACAGTTTTCGATCAAGGTTGGAACGATTTTCGAGGACTCCGCAATCAGTCTCGACAAGTGGCTGTGCGCTATGTGGCTGCTCGCCAACTGCAAGAATGGTGTTAGCTCTTGGGAGATTCATCGCAGCATTAAGGTTACTCAAAAGTCGGCTTGGTTCATGCTTCAAAGAATCCGTCTCGCGCTGCAAGGCGAAGATGGTGGCAAGCTGTCGGGCGAGATTGAAGTTGACGAGACGTTCATCGGCGGCAAGTCGCGGAACATGCACAAGTCCGTTCGTGCGCGTCGCATTCACGGTACAGGCGGATCGGGCAAGGTTGCCGTTATGGGATTGCTGGATCGTCATACCCGCGAAGTCCGCACGATGGTTGTCCCGAACGTGCGCCGTCGCTCGCTTCAGGGCGAAGTTAATCGCCACGTCGAAGCCGGATCGACCGTGTACAGCGATGCGCTTCGCTCTTATGATCGTCTGCAAGATGAGTACGTTCATAACGTCATCGACCACGGCACGAAGTACGTTGACGGACAGGTTCACACTAACGGTATTGAAAACTTCTGGTCGCTTTTGAAGCGCGGCATCAATGGCACGTACATTTCGGTTGAGCCGTTCCATCTATTTCGCTATCTCGATGAGCAATCCTTCCGTTTCAATAATCGGAAAGAGAATGATGCTTATCGCTTTGACCTCGCCGTATCGCAAATCGTCGGCAAGCGCCTTACTTACTCTCAACTTATTGGTAAGGCCGACAGTGCCGACTTAGAAATACCGTTCTAAGCAGCACGCTGTTTACGGCTTGAAGAAGCGCGGGAAGAAGCGGTCAAGGTAGGCCGCTTCTTTTTCTTTGGGCCACGCTTGCGCGGATTCTTATCTGACAGTTCTCGTGCTTCGGCTACCCGCTTTCGGATCACTGAATGCGGAACCGCAAGAACCCTATCAACCAGGCTTGTAAACTCCGCGTACTCGGATGATCGCTTCACTGCTTCTGCCCCTTTGCTAATTGAGATTCTTTATAGCCCGTGTTGCAGTAAGGATGAGCCAACTGGACGTTATCGACACTTCCGGTTCCTTT
>JBBRMS010000061.1:0-27195 GCA_038230715.1 Pyrinomonadales bacterium | reverse complement strand
AGTACTGCAAGCCGTGCGGACCCACGATGTCTTCGAGCATGCTGCGAACCGCCAGCACGCCAACTTCCAGCGTCTGCTGTCCATGCCCTGGTTCGTCCTCTGAAAGTCTGCCTTTGAAGATCCAAATCAGCAGCAGGCTAATGATACAAGCGAGCACGAACATGATCGTGTACCAGGGAATCGCATTCTCCGGCGTGTAAACACCAAAGGCAGCATCCGGAGTAGTCCCGAACTTACCCAGAATCTTCGTCCATAAAGGATGCGTGTACTTCATTTCGAAGGCATATGCGGCATGCCCGAAGTATTGGTTCACGAACTGCACCACAATCGGCACGTGCTCGGTTTCTTCAGCCGCCTTGGCAACTGTTTCGGTAAACATCAAAAAGATTCCCCTCGACGAATGATTGCAAAATAGAAATGCCTGGAAGCCTCAAGAAATAGAGCCGGCACAAAAGAGCTGAGCCCGGCGAACACTGCCGGCAGCGAGACGAGTTCCAACTCGTAAGCAGCGATGGTGGCTCCGGCAATCACAAAATAGCGCATGACATAGCTCGATATTCTGACGCGCGGCCGTTGTTCACTGCTGACCTGGAAGATGGCTGTGACGGACGACTGCAGCCAATAATAGTTCAAAAGCGAGAGTGCGCCTCCCAGCACTAGTCCAGTCGTCACGCGCCATGGGGCCAGAAAGGTACTCGCGATTACAGCCACAGTGACGCTGGCAATCATCACGCGAAAGACCCGTGATTCGAGCGCGCCATCGGCTTCACCGGCGAATTCTTCGGCGCCCATTCTGTTGGCAATTTGACTCATCAAATAAGCGGATGATTTTACATGGCGTGTTCGCGCATGTCGAGTTTGGACAGAGCGCGCTTCGGTCCTATCGCAACTGCCTGGGTGGCGGTGGCTTTTGTGAATCGTCGGGACTCTTGGCGCCCGTCTCAGAAAACATCTCCTTGATCGAACCCACCGCCGAAAGCATGCTCGACGTTTCCACCGGCATAAAGATCACTTTGGCGTTGTTGCTCTTGGTCATGTCACGCAAGCTCTCGATATAACGCGTGGTGATCAGATACTGAGCGGGATTGCCGTGTTCCTTCATAGCCTCGGCCACCTGGGCAATCGCCTGCGACTCAGCCTCCGCCTGACGCAGGCGCGCCTGCGCCAGACCCTCAGCTTGAAGGATGTTCGACTGCTTTTCGCCTTCAGACCGAGTTACGGCGGCTTGCTTCTCACCTTCCGCCCGGGTGATCGCTGCCTGCCGTTCACCTTCCGCCTGGAGCACAAGCGCGCGGCGGTTACGTTCGGCAGTCATTTGCTTCTCCATCGTGACGCGCACGTCTTCCGGTGGATTGATGTTCTTCACGTCGACGCGAGTAACCTTCACGCCCCACTTATCGGTAGCTTCATCGAGAATGATGCGTAGCTTTGAATTGATCTGATCGCGTTGGGACAGAGTGTGATCGAGGTCCATGTCGCCCATTACTGCGCGCATGCCGGTGATCGTCAACTGCACCAGGCCGCCGACCAGATCGTTCATCTCGTACACCGCCCGGATCGGATCTGTAACCTGCCAATAGACAACCGAGTCGACGTGAATCGTCACGTTGTCACGGGTGATCACCGGTTGTGGGGGCAAGTCGATATATTGTTCGCGCAAATCGATCGAGGTCACGCCGCCGCGCGTATTGGTCCAGTAGACAGCTCGCGGCTTATCGATGAAAGGCCAGAGAATATTTAGTCCGCTGGACGCAACGCGACTAAATCTTCCCAAACGCTCAATCAACATCACGGTGGCCTGCGGCACAATTTTGATGGTCTTGGCGGCAATAACCAGCAGCACTATGCCGATAAAAAGAAGGAAGAAAACCAGCAGGAAGGCCGGTACTGCACCGTTACCACCCTGAAACATAACAATCGACGCAAACGGCATAACTCACCTCCGAGATAACACACTTTCCTTTGACGTTGCGGCGTCACTATAACGAAAGGCGCGTGGTAATGAAAGACTGTTCCGAGAAAGCGCTGTATCAAGGACAATTTCGATCCGCTAGAACTGAGGAGGTCTTTGCCAACCTCCCAGTCTCTCTTCGATCACAGCCGCCGCGGCTAACACGGTGCGGTCTTCGAACGGACGACCGATCACCTGGACGCCTATCGGCAAACCCTCCGCCGTTTGGCCAGCCGGAACTACGATAGCCGGCAACCCGAACACATTGAATGTTTGCGAGAAACCAAAAGCGCGAAAGAGGCTGACCGATTTATCGTTCACCTGGACCCGGCGCGCGCCGTGCTCGAACGCTGGTGTCGATCCAACCGGAGCGACGATCAGTGCTGTCGTCTTCATCCATCGCAAAAGAGCCTCTCGCACACGGCCGCGTTCCAGAACGGCAGTGTCCCTTCTCTCGGCCCTGGTGATCTTGTCTTGCAGCTCGGTTTGGGATTCACGGCCTCGCAGCAGGGCCGAGACCAGTGGTCCGCCCTGGTTTTCGCTGCCGCGATAAAACTCGCTGAGTTGATCCCCAGCCGCCTGGGAAAACAATTCAACCCAAAGTCTTGAACCGGCAGATACGCCCGGTGGTTTCTCTTCCTCCACCTGGAGACCAGCGTGACGTAGAGCTCGCGCCGCAGCCTGCACCGCAGCTCGGGTTTCGTCAGTGACGGGCGCGCCTTCATCATCTGCGTACCAGGCGACGCGCTGCTCACGCAAATCAATCCCGGGTGAAGTTGATCCAAATTTCTCCTCATCGGCAATCGCGCTGAATATGAGCGACACATCCGCGACCGTGCGAGCCATCGGGCCGATACAGGCTCCGAGTGAAAGCAGCCCTGCAGCACTGGGAGTGTGGCCATCCATCGATACTGCTCCGGTGGTCGGCTTTAATCCGACGATGCCGCAGAAGTGTGCCGGCACTCGAATCGATCCGGAAAGATCGCTGCCGAGCCCAGCCGGCGAAAGACAGGCGGCAATCGCCGCTGCCTCGCCGCCGCTCGAACCCCCGGGCGTTCGATTCAACGCATAGGGATTATTCGTCCGACCGAAAATTGGATTATCCGTTTCATACGGGATCGCCATTTCCGGCGTGTTGGTCTTGCCGAGAATGATTGCCCCGGCGGCTTTCAAGCGCGCCACTGCGATCGCGTCGCGGTCCGGAACATGGTCGGCCCGTAGCCGTGATCCGCTGGTCGTCCGCAACCCTTTGGTATCGATGGTGTCTTTGATCGTGACCGGAACACCGTGCAGCGGGCCAACCTCGATACCTTTCATCAGGTCTATTTCAGCAGCTCGCGCACGATCCAACGCGTCGGCAGCCACGGTCACGATCGAGTTAAGTGACGAATTGAGTTTATCGATCCTTTGCAGGTGAGCTGCAACAACTTCAACTGACGAGACCGAGCGCGATCGGATGAGCTCCGCCAGTTCGCTTGCCGAATTTTCCGTGAGGTTTTCGTTCCGCTGCACCAAAACATTCGCCCCGCAGCATCCCAGGAGTCACACTGGCCTGGACGCTCGCAAAATGGTTCGTGTATTCGGTGGATCCAATCTTTGCTCAGTCAGACGATCCACTAAAGCACACGAACGATAAATAAAATGCAAACTCATTTTCTTCCTACAGGGAACTCGCATTCAGACCCCCAATCGCTAATTGGGATCAACCAAAACCCTCCTTGACACTCGCGCGAGCACGCCTTTAGACTCGCTTTTCCTTAAATCGTAACACACGTATCACAGACTTTCGTTTTGTGTTTGTCTGACCGAAAAATCTGACCGAAAAATAGAAATCACAGACCCAAAGTCTGTGCCACATCAGGAAGGGATCAAAGATGGGAGCACGAAAAAAGATAACCGTAGTAGGCGCTGGCAATGTCGGCGCCACCGCCGCGCATTGGGCGGCTTCAAAGGAACTAGGCGATGTCGTCCTGGTTGATATCGTCGAAGGCGTTCCGCAGGGCAAGGCCCTGGATCTGGCGCAGGCCGCACCGATTGAAGGTTTCGACGTACGCCTGATCGGTACCAACGGCTACGATGAGACGGCGAACTCAGATGTCGTGATCATCACCGCCGGGTTGGCTCGCAAGCCCGGCATGAGCCGCGACGATCTGCTCCGGACAAACGCCGACATCGTCGGCAAAGTGGTTGACGAGATCGTAAAGCGCTCACCTGATTCGATCCTGATCATCGTTTCGAACCCGCTCGACGCCATGGCCCAGGTCGCTTTGAAGCGTTCCGGTTTTCCCAAGCATCGCGTGATCGGCATGGCCGGCGTGCTCGACTCAGGGCGCATGCGTTGCTTCCTGGCAGAGGCCCTGGATGTTTCGGTTGAGAACGTCACGGCGTTCGTGCTCGGCGGCCATGGCGACACGATGGTTCCCTTGCCGCGTTATTCCACCTGCGCCGGAATTCCGGTTACCGAATTACTTTCGAAGGAACAGATTGACGCGATTGTGAAGCGGACCGCGAGTGGTGGAGCTGAGATCGTTAACCTGCTCAAGACCGGCTCAGCTTATTACGCCCCGTCCGCCGCCGCGGTCGAGATGACTGAATCAATTTTGAAAGACAAGAAAAAGATCCTTCCATGCGCGGCTTACCTCGAAGGAGAGTATGGCGTGAACGGTCTTTACGTCGGCGTGCCCTGCAAGCTCGGTGCGCGTGGGTTGGAACAGGTAATCGAGATCACTCTGACCGCCGAAGAGCGTATCGCACTGCAGAAGAGCGCGGCCTCAGTGCAGGAATTGATCGATATCCTGGGAATCTAGCTGCGAACAATTCCCTGGATAGAACCACTGGATAGAACCAAAGGCCCGCCCATGTCGCTCATCGGCGGGCCGTTTGCTGACTAGGCACAATCTCGGAAGCCCGGCCCGCTGGAATTCCCCAACCAGGCAAGCGCTGAATGCTCGGACTGCAGGAAGAGCTTTGCCGAAAGGCCTGAACAACAAAGGATAGCAACCACCTGCCCGGTGCCGGGCTTGCCAGGGGGGCGGTCCGTAGCCTGGTTTGGTCCGGACCAGGATGATTTTTTGAGTGTCCCGCCGCGAAACTAATTCTTAAGCCACCCCAATAATCCGTAGAGTACGGTCTCGCGGTTCTCTTCATAGATTGCTTTAGTGAGGGGAATTCCCATGGGACAAACCTTGACGCAGTTCTGCGCGTTGCCGCAGTTGGTGATGCCGTCTTCGCCCATGATTCCCTCGAGGCGCTCGTCGCGGGTCATCTCCCCGCTCGGGTGCATGTTGAAGAGCCGCACCTGGGCGATTGCCTGTGGGCCGATGTAATGATCTTCGTCGTATTGCGGACAAGCTTCGAGGCAACACCCGCAGGTCATGCAGCGCGAGTAGGCATATCGTTCCTGCACGTCTTCCTGATCCATGCGCGGGCCGGGCCCGAGATCGTGCGTGCCATCGAGTTCAACCCAGGCATGTACCCGCTTTAAGTGTTCGAACATTCGTGAACGATCGACCACCAGGTCGCGGACGTTCGGAAACTTGGACATCGGTTCGAGCTTAATCGGTTGATCGAGATTATCGACCAGGGCCGAACACGATTGGCGCACCCGGCCGTTAATCACCATTGTGCAAATACCGCAAACCTGTTCGAGACAATTCATGTCCCAGGACGGCGGCGTGGTCGCCTGGCCGGATTTGGTGACCGGGTTCTTGCGAATCTCCATCAGGCAGGAGATCACGTTGAGATTCGGACGATAAGGAATCTCAAACACTTCCCAGTGCTGCGGAGATTCGGCGTTGGGCCGGCGCTTAATATGTATCTCGACTGTTTTAGTCATCTTGAGTCTTGTGGAGTGCGGTAACTTGTTACCGCTTTCAAAGGCCGCGACCTGTCGCGGCCACACTTACCGCTGTATCGTAAAGCTGGCGGCGATAAGTCGCCGTCCCAAAGCGCTGACAAGTCAGCGCACTCCAAACCTAGGCCTTTGCCGTTTCTTTCTTCTCGTGCGAATAGTCGCGCTTGCGGGGCGGTATCAGCGAGACGTCAACTGCGTCGTACGAAAAGACGGGCCCCTCGCCCGAGTACTCAGCGATCGTGGTCTTCAGGAAGTTGTCATCGTCTCGATTTGGAAAGTCTGGCTTGTAATGCGCGCCGCGCGACTCGTTACGATTGAGCGCGCCAAGGGTAATCACCCGCGCCAGATCCAACATATTCTTCAGATGCCGCGCGTGCGGCAGCGCCATCGTGGCCCACAGATTTGAATCGTTGATCGAAATGCGTTGATAGCGATCCATCAGCTCACGCAGAAAATCGTCAGTCTGCTTCAATCGATCGTTGTAACGGACCACGGTGACGTTGTCGGTCATGATGCGGCCCATCTCTTCGTGCAGCTTGTACTGGTTCTCGGTGCCGCTTTGCTTAATTAACTGGTCATTGATTTGCTGCTGGCGTTTTGTTTCCTGCTCACACAGGGTCGATCCGTTTTTGCCGTTGCGGTCGACTCCCTGCGCCCAGCTAATTGCCGCCGGGGCCGCGATAAATCCGCCATAGACGCAACTGAGCAAAGAATTGGCGCCGAGCCGATTGGCGCCGTGAATCGAATAGTCGCATTCGCCGGCGGCCAGCAATCCCGAAATATTTGTGCGCTGCTCGAAATCGACCCAAAGCCCGCCCATTGAGTAATGCACGCCTGGGAAGATGCGCATCGGCACATGACGCGGATCGTCGCCCACAAACATTTCGTAGATTTCCAAAATCGCGCCGAGTTTCTTGTTAAGAGTCTCGGCCGGAATATGCGTCAGATCCAGAAACACCTGGTTCTCGCCGTTGACGCCCATCCCGGAAAGACAGACCTGGAAAATCTCGCGGGTGGCAATGTCGCGCGGCACGAGGTTCCCGTAAGCCGGGTACTTCTCTTCCAGAAAATACCAGCGTTCGCTTTCGGGAATAGAGGAGGCAGATCGCTTGTCGCCTTTGGCTTTGGGCACCCAGACCCGGCCGCCTTCACCACGGGCCGACTCGCTCATCAAACGCAGCTTGTCTTCGCCGGGAATCGAAGTCGGATGCACCTGAATGAATTCACCGTTCGCATATTTCGCGCCCTGTTGGTAACAAGCCGAAACCGCGCTGCCCGTGCAGACCATCGAGTTCGTCGATTTGCCATAGATCAATCCCGGCCCACCGGTTGCGATTATCACAGCATCAGCAGGAAAGGCCTTCAGTTCGAGCGAGCGCAGATTCATCGCCACTACGCCGCGACAAACCTGGTGGTCGTCGAGCACGAGGGACGTCATTTCCCATCCTTCGTATTTCTTCACCCGGCCCTCGACTTCCTGACGTCTCACCTGTTCGTCGAGCGCGTACAAAAGTTGCTGGCCGGTGGAAGCTCCGGCGAACGCGGTGCGATGGTGTTTGGTACCGCCGAAGCGCCGAAAGTCGAGCAGCCCTTCATTGGTCCGCGAGAACGGCACGCCCATGCGATCAAAGAGGTAGATGATCGCCGGCGCCATTTCGCACATCGCTTTGGCCGGTGGCTGGTTCGCCAGAAAGTCTCCGCCATAAACGGTGTCGTCGAAATGCTCCCAGGTCGAATCCCCTTCTCCCTTGGTATTCACCGCGCCGTTGATGCCTCCCTGAGCACAGACCGAGTGCGAACGCTTCACCGGCACCACCGAAAGCAGGTCGACTTCGTGACCGGCTTCAGCGATCTTCATGGCTGCCGCCAGGCCGGCGAGCCCGCCACCGACAACTACGATCTTGATTCCACTTGCCATATTTTTTTGGATGTACGACAAAACGTAGTTTGTCGATCTGCTTCGTATCGACCGCACGCTTACGCCCAATCCGACAAACTCAAGTTTGTCGTACGCCTACAGAATTCCTGACAACAGTCCCCCGGGCCGAATAAATGCCACCGCCGCGTTGATGCCCACAGCCAGCAGCAGGATGCCAAATCCCAGACATGCATATCCGGCAATTTTCTGGGCCCGCTCGCCGATCGCAATTCCCCAATCCACCAGAAACAACCAAATGCCGTTGGCCAGATGCCAAACGGTCGCAGTGATTCCGATAACGTACACAATAAAGATCGACACGCGGTGGAATTCGCCCGAGACAATCGCAAACGCCTGGTCAGGATGATCAGCCACCGAAAGCGTGTTGAGTCCCGGAATCAAGCCGAACCTAAAATTCAACACGTGAAAAGTGATAAAGAAAAACAGGATCACGCCCGTCATTCGCTGAATTGTATAAAACCAGTTTCGCGCGTACGGATAGTGCAGGTTATTGGGCCGGGCCTCGACCGTGATCACCATGCCATAAACGGCATGGTAAATTAGCGGAATAAAGATCCCGCCGATTTCCACAAACAGAATGTAGGGAATGGACTGCAGGTCCCTGACCGCGTTGTTAAAGTCGGCGGCCCCCGTGACTGCATTTAATGCTTTGGAGTTAGTATAAAAATGTTCGAGTAGGAAAAACCCGAGGGGCATGATGCCCGTTAACTGGTGGAGCTTACGCAGAATGAAAGTTCTGCTCAGACGAATCGCCACAAGGGCTCCTCTCTGCGAAATGTACTTAGCAAGGCTTTTAGTCTCAGCGGAAACACGTTAGTAAGATATTTTCAGAACGATTAAAATTATAGGCCTCGGAATCAGAAATGCAAACCGACGAAGACGATTTCAATCCCTTTCCCGAGCCAATAGAGATCGAGATCACGGATATTTTTGATCTGCACACTATTCCTCCCCGCGAGGTAAAACCGGTGGTCGAAGAATACCTTCTCCAGGCCCATCGCAAAGGATTTCACGTGGTGCGAATAATTCACGGCAAGGGCATCGGGGTACAGCGCGAGATGGTCAGATCGATTCTGGCGCGCACATCTTTCGTGGCGGATTGGAGCGACGCGCCACCTGATGCGGGCGGACTGGGAGCGACGATTGTGAGGTTCTGCCCCCGTCGAGGAGTGATAAATGCGGAGTGATAATAATGGTGCCCCCGGCGCGATTCCAACGCGCGACCTCTCGCTTAGGAGGCGAGCGCTCTATGCAACTGAGCTACGGGAGCACACTACGGAGATAGTACAACGTCGCTTGTCAGTTGTCAGTTGGGTCAGCACGGAAAGTCCATCGCCTTCGCTTTTAAGTTCGTGCAATTTCGTGGATTCCAAACTGCTGCGGCCAGAATCGATCCACGAATCCTCACCAACCAACGGCAATTAGATCCGGCTTCCGGCCTCCGACTTCTGACTCCTGCCTCCTACGACTGATACTTAATCAGCGAGCGCACGTCATACCCTTCCAACTTCTTTCTGCCCGGCAGGAATTCCAACTCGACCACAAACACCAATGCTTCAATCTTGCCGCCGAGGCCTTCGACAAGATCGCAGACCGCCCGGGCAGTGCCCCCGGTGGCCAGCAAATCGTCGGCGATGATTACACGATCACCTTTACCGATAGCGTCGCGGTGAATCTCGAGCGTGTCCTGCCCATACTCGAGGTCATAAGAAATCGACGCGCATTCAGCCGGAAGTTTGTTTGGTTTGCGGATTGGCACAAAGCCCGCACCGAGGTGATAAGCCAATGCCGGCGCGAAAATAAAGCCCCGGGCCTCGACTCCGATCACGGTGTCGATTTTGGCGCCTTCGAATTCGGCGGAGAGAGCGTCGACGGTCTGGCGCAGGCCCTGGGGATGTTTCAGCAGCGTGGTAATGTCGTAAAAATTAATTCCGGGTTTGGGGAAGTCCGGCACTTCGCGAATCAGCTTTTTCAGGTCGTCCATAATTTCAATCAATCGGCCTTTGGCCTGCTTCCAACTGGATTAGATCGATCATCCCGTTTCCGGGTGCGGCATGATATCATCTCCGGCGATCTTCCCAGCCACCCTCAGCGCTTTTATCAGGAGTCTTAGGTGAATATTCGCGACCTGACTTTGCGCATGCTTCTCTTTTCAGTCGCGTGCCTGGGGTGCGTCATCCCGGGATCTGCCCAAGACCAGACCGCTCCACGATCACCCCAGGACGTCGTTCGAATTAACACCGCCCTGATTCAAACCGATGTCATGGTTTTCGATAAGTCGGGAGCTTTTGTCGAAGGACTGAAGCGCGATCAGTTCACCCTGAAAATTGACGGCAAGCCCAGGGAAATTTCTTTCTTTGAAAAAATCGTAGCCGGAAGTCGCAGCGAAGAAGCCCAATTGGCAGCGGCCCGCGGCAACTCGACCGGAGCCGGCCTCCGCCCTGCTGGTCCCGTGCCCCTCGATCGAGGTCGCGTCGTCTATTTCTTCGTCGACGATCTGCATCTTTCAAACGCCAGCACGCGCCAGACTCGTCAGATGATTGAACGCTTTATCAATCGCGAAATGGGTCAGAACGATGAAGCCGCCGTCACCTCAACCAGCGGCCAGATTGGATTCCTGCAACAACTGACTGACGATAAGCACGTGCTGCACGCCGCCACGGCGCGGCTCCTACCCAGATCCTTCGCGACCAGAGACTCGCAACGTCCGGCAATGACGGAATACCAGGCCCAACTGATTGAAGCTGAGAACGAAGACGTTTTCGGCTATTTCGTCGACGAGGTGCTGCGGCTAAATCCAAATCTGCCGCGGAACATGGCTGCGGCAGAGGTCCAGGGTCGCGCTTCGCAGATCAACCAGCAAACCAACTATCTCGCCAATGGCACACTGAACTCACTGCGGACGCTGGTGAAGAATTCCGCGGTGGTGCCGGGACGCAAGCTGGTCTTTCTCATCTCGGATGGTTTTCTACTCGACCGATCGGATGCGGTGGATCGCCTGCGTCAGATAACTGCTGCGGCCGCAACTTCAGGGGTAGTAATTTATTCAATTGACGCTCGCGGTCTGTCCTCGGGAATGCCGGACGCCTCGGCCGAAGTACCATTCGATCCTTCCGGCAGGCTGGCCCGCGGGGCCGCCGGCGAACTCACAGCCACGCAGGATGGGCTCAATGCTTTGGCCGGAGACACAGGCGGTCGCGCCTTTCTCGCCAGCAACGATCTGTCCGCGAGCGTTACCAGGGCCTTACAGGAAACATCTGCGTACTACCTGCTGGCGTGGCGGCCTGAGAGCGGTGAGCAAGGAAGTCAGAGAACTCGCCGTCTGGAAGTCGCGATCAATGGTCGACCGGATTTGTCGGTGCGTTTCCATCATGGACTTGGTGACAGCTCAGCCACAGAGTCGGCCGCGGTTAAAAAAAACGACGGCGAACCAAACCCCAAAGCGTCAGCCGAAATTATGAACGAGGCGATGCGCGCCGCCTATCCCAGGACCGGCCTGCCGGTCGCGATTTCACTCAACTTCCTTGATCTAGTCTCGGCTGGTGCGTCGCTGACAACTTCGATCAAGATAAATACCACCTCGCTGGTGCTGGAGGGCCAGGCGGGTCAACAACTGGCGATGCTTGATGTGGCCGGTGGTGTGTTCGACGATCAGGGAAAGCCGGTGAGCAGCTTCAACAAACGTCTGACGATTAAATCAAAATCCACGGACGCTAAAACTCCGCCACCCGACAACGTTTACTACAATCACTTTACTACGATAAAACCGGGACTGTATCAGGTTCGTGTGGCGGCGGTAGACACAAGACAAGGTCGCGCCGGCAGCGCCGTGAGTTGGATCGAGATCCCTGATCTAAGTTCAAAAGCCCTCACCATGAGTTCGCTGATCGTGGGCGAGCGCAAGCCAACCTCGGAAGTCGAACCATCCGCGGCCAACGCGACTGATCCGGCTAAGTCGCCAGAGCCTATTCGTCAGGTCTCGCTCAATATCGATCATCGCTTTGCCAACACTTCACGCTTACGATTTGTCACCTTTGTTTATAATGCCGGCGGCAGCCTGCCGGCGAGTGACGCTGCAAGCAGCCCCGACCTCGCTGTCCAGGTGCAATTGTTTCGCGATGACGAACCGATCATCACGATGCCGTTACACAAGATTTCGATCGATGCCCTTTCAGACGCCCGGCGGCTTCCCTATGCCGCCGAGGTAGACCTGACCGGTCTGCACCCCGGTCGATATTTGCTGCTGGTGACCGTAATCGATCGATTAGCGAAGGCCAGCACATCGCAAAAATTTGGCTTTCAGGTTGACTGAGACCTGTCCGCTCGTGTAAACACGCCCTGCAATCCAAAACAAACGAGGAATAAAAGAAAATGAAACGCCGTGATTTCATGATTGGAACCGGAGCGGCCGGCCTGGTGCTGGCAGCGAAGCAGTCGTCACCCGCAGCCAAACGAAGGTCAAAGGCCGGCCTGCCTACGATGCTGGTGCCCGCCGCAATCAAGCCGCTGGTCATTTCATCGGCCAATGGAAATCATTACAAGAACGGCGGCCCGGTGACCTGTGTGCAGAAAGCCTTCACAATGATCACTCAGGGCAATGACGTGCTGGACTCGTTGATCGCAGGCGTCAATATAGTCGAACTCGATCCGCTAGACGACAGTGTGGGTTATGGCGGCCTGCCGAATGCCGAAGGCGTGGTGCAGCTGGACTCATCATGCATGCACGGACCGAAGAAGCAGGCCGGCGCCGTGGCGTCGATAGAAGGGGTGCGCACGCCTTCCCTGGTCGCCAAAGCAGTGATGGAAATGACCGACCACCACCTGATCGTCGGGAAAGGTGCGCAGGATTTTGCGCGAAATATGGGGTTCAAAATTGAAGACGACCTAAACACCCCTAACTCACGAAATCTGTGGCTCGACTGGAAACGACGAATCGATCCTTCACACTATCTCGACCCGAAAAAACGCGCGGAAGCGGGCCGCCGTGCGGCCGCCGAAATGTTGGCTGAGGGTTTGCTCAGACCTGAAAGCATCTATGGCACGATCAATTGCGATGGAATAAACAGCAAGGGTGAAATCTGCGGTGTGACCACCACTAGTGGTTTGTCATGGAAGATTCCTGGTCGCGTGGGTGACTCACCGATTCTCGGCGCTGGCTTGTATGTTGACGGCAGCGTGGGCGCGGCGGGTTCGACCGGTCGGGGCGAGGCAAACCTCTATGGGCTTTGTTCCTTTCTGATAGTCGATGAGATGCGCCGTGGCGCCCACCCCAGGGACGCCGGCATGGAAGCGCTCAAACGGATCAAATCCAACACGGTTGAGAAGCGACTGCTGAATAGTCGTGGGATGCCGAACTTCTACGTCAACTTTTATATTTTGAATGCTCGGGGTGAGTACGCGGGCGTGACCATGTACCAGGAATCAAACTCGAAGTTTGCTATCTGCAACGAAAGCGGACCGCAGACTCTGGCCTGTGAGGGATTGCTGCCGGGCAAGCCTGGGGATTGAATTTTTGGTCTTTGATACGTGCGGCCGGGTTCGAAGAGCTGTTCGAAGAATCTGGATCTGCGATTCGAGATTTGAGATTTCAAACCCGAACGAAGGCTCTTACTCAACCGCCTCAAGAATCACCTGTTTCTTTTCACGCTTGCGAACCAGCGACACGACGTGTTTCTTACGGTGATTAAACTCGAAGCCGGCCGCCCATGCGCCGCGCTTCACGACTTGCCCGTCGATCGATTCGATTACATCGCCTTCCTTTAGTCCGCTGCGAGCCGCAATGCTTTCCGGCTCAACCGCCACCACCAGCACGCCGCTCTGCGCGCCGAGTTGCGTCAAGTTCTTCGGCGATAACGGCATCGTCTCGACACCCAGCCCCTGGAACGCGCCAAACATCGCCGGCATAGCCGGAAACTCAAAATGATATTTGAACGCCTGATCGAAGGAACCACCAAGTTTCACATCGATCGGAAACGGCGTTGCTGAACTGGGCCGGCGGATCAGGAACTGTACCTCCCGGCCGCTGCCTGCTTCACCCAGCAGCTTGGAAAACGCTTCTCCGTTTTGCACTTCGTCCTGATTGACGCGAACGATCACGTCACCTGCTCGCAGTTTCGCCAGGGCCGCCGGTGTCCCCGGTCTCACTGCAGTCAGCAGAATGCCCATGTTTTCTTGCATCAGTTCAGTCAACTGATCTTCACGCCATCCATGGGCGAGGAAAGCGGCCCGCTTGGCGAATTCCACCGGCTCGCCAACTACACCAAGCAGAGGTCTGGGAACACTCGCCTGTCGTTCCAGGACCCGGCCCGCAGCCTCGCGAATCCGATCAGCCGAAACAATCCTGGCGTCGCCGCCTTCGATTGATTCCACAATCCCGAGCGTCCGTCCCGACTGGTCGCAGGCAATGCCGCCAATCACCGCGGGCGTGAGGCCGGCGCCGCGCACGGTTAGCCGATCCGGTTTTCCAGCGCTGTTGGTAATCCCCAGAATCCTGGTGGTCAGCTCGCCTACTTTTACATAAATGTTTCGCGCCGATACCTCGCCCTGCGGTGACATTCGCTCGGGCGCAAATATCTGCACATCCTGGCCCTGAATCAGATCTTTCGCCAGGCTTTCAACTACTGGGGGCATTACCGCCGTGTTGACTTGCAGCACCGAAAGTCCTGTCTGGACATCCAGGCCGATGTAGCGCGCCCGCAAGGTGCGCCCGTCACGAGTTAGTACGGTGAGGTCCGGTGGTGTGCCGGGAGTGACAAACTTGCGTACAACTATCCGCTCCGAAGCCGACGCGGCCGGACCAGCTGAGGCGGTCGCACTGCCGGCAAATTCCATTTCAGCTCCAGCCTGGGGTAGCCGCACGGCGATTGTCTTACCGTCATCGAGAGCCCAGCCCGCGATGATGCTGGCATGCGCTTCGTTCGCCATGTCTTGCGGATCAAAGGTATAGACCACGCCCGGCTCTTCTGATTCGCGCAACAGGAAGCGAAGCATCTTAACACCACTCAAACGATGCACGATGGTTACCACCTGTGGCGCCACTCGGGTCTGGTCCGCAACGACGGTGACAGTAGCGGGCGCGGTTGTCCCTATCCTGGGCGGACGCCGCAGCCGTTCGGGTGTCGTCGTCCGCGGGCTGGTGGCCGGAGCTTGAGGCAAAGTCGCGGTGGCCGAGGAAGCAGTTTGTGCCTGCGCAGAGATGGCCAATGACGACACCGCCGTGCCGGCTATCAAAAGCAGAGACGCTTGATGAAAAATCTTTCTCATAGCCTTAGTCAACTTCACCCTACCAACTGCGACTGTTTGTGGGACTGACGGCAATTCTGTTGTCACCCAGCTTCTGCGCGCCGAAGCTCACCGGCGGCAGGGAAATCCTGCGAGTCTCGCCGCGATCGTCCTGCATCGACACCACCATTGGCTTCAGCGGCGCAGTGAGCGAAACCTCGCCTGCCCGCTGCTCCAATCTCCGGTAAGACGGGGCGGCTGAGGTGCCATAATCAGCCGAAGTCACGTTCGCGGTCCTGTTGCCCTTGTCTCGATTCGGAGTTCCGCCGTGACCTGGGTTCTTTTCGTCTTTTCCCGATCGGCTGACCAATAGACTCCCCTGATCGACTGCTGCCGGCACCCGCTGAGGCGGCGCGGGCGCGGGCGCGGGCGCTGCGGTCTTCGCGACTTTACCGGCAGTTGGTTGGTTATTATTTCGCTGAACAAACCAGGCGAAGGACAATGCGATCGCTAATACCAGGGCTGCGCCGGCAAGCGCCGGGGTGCTGAATACAAATCCAGGAAAGAACGGCTGTCGCGGACTTGCCGATATTTCGTTGGCGAGGCGCGCCCGCAGACGCATTTCAAAATCGTCCGGCGCGTTTATCGGCTGGAGACTGCCGACCAATTCGCGCAGGCTGGTTCGCTCGGCGCGCCAGCCACGGCACGAGGCGCACGCAGCGACATGCATTTGAGCTGCGTCACTCAACCTTTGGTTCAGTTCTGATTCGTCTATTTCGCGCCGCGTAAAGCGGCAGTCTTTCCCATTCATCATTTCACCACCTGAATGTAATTCCTCATTTTGTCGCGGAGGAAATTCCGGGCCCGGTTGATCCGCGACTTCACGGTGCCCTCGCTCGTGCCTAAGATCGACGCGATCTCTTCGTAGCTCTTCCCTTCCACGTCGCGCAACACGAGCGGTGCGCGATACTTCTCCGGCAAGGTACTGATGGCTCGCTTTACCACCGAGCGTTTTTCAAAATCGACGAGACTGACGTCCTGCAAGGGCCGATCGTCCGGGGCGTCAAAGTCCCTTGCTTCCTGACCATCCTCAGAAGAGAGCAAGCCCGTCAGTGACACCAACCGGCGACGCTTCCGCTTGCGCAGTTCGCTAATCGCCAGATTCGTCGCGATCCGGTAAATGTAAGTTGAAAACGCGTGGGTCGTCTGGTAGCGGCTGGCCGCGCGATAAACCCGCAGGAAGGTCTCCTGCGCCAAATCAACTGCTCCGTCGTAATCGTTGGTCATGCGGTATATGTAACTGGTTATCTGGTTGCGATAACGGCGGACCAATTCGGCGAACGCGTCCTCGTCGCCCGCCAGAGTTTCCTCCAACAGCACGTGATCCGAAGTCTTCTGGACCACGACAGTCGCAGGGATTGCGGCGGCGAAATCCAACTCCTCAATCGAAGTCAGCGTTCTCATCGGGCAGGTAGGCTCTCAGTTAATACCGGCGTATTTCCTAACTTCCAAAGGTATCTTCGCGAGCGAAATTATACACCGGCCCGCGAACGCCTCGGCAGTAGACACGCACTTTCAGCTATTCGGTTCCGAAAAATTGGGCAGGTCCTCGGAGATTGACGTCCATCCCGGTCAGACAATCCACGAAAACACACAAAAGTGTCCGTTGGTTCAGTCTGATCTTGAAGACTGGCGGATCAGGGATTTGACGCCGAGGTCGGGGCGTCTGGGTTCTGGAATAACGAGTCTTCCATTTTAACGCCGTACGTAATCGTGAGAATGCGGGTCTCAACCGTTTGTTTTCCGTCTTCCAACAGGACGGTACGGAAAGGCACCCAGGTACTCTGCGCCTGCCGATAGTCATAGAAACGCTTGACGTACTTCATCGGGTTGGTAGTGCCCACCGGAGTTTCTTCGTATTCCAGCCACAAGACGCGAAACGATTTTGCGCTCACGAAATAGCGGGTGCGGACGTTAGCCTTATCGGTCAGATCGATCACGTAGACGTCTACACCTAACTGTTTATCCTTACCGGCGGACGTGACCTTGGATTCATTTTCCTTGTAGCGCAGCAAAGCTTCGATGCTGTGCGTTTGTTGTCCGAGGAAGTCTGCGCTGGTCTCTGCACGGGGCGTAAAGGCAGAACCGTTGATAATCCCGAAGATGCGGCCGCTGTCATAAATCAGCGAGTATTCAGCCTGCGGCGATTTGCTGTCGAGCCGGACCTTGTACTTGGCGGGTTTGTCCCCTCGTACAAAACGCAGTTCGTATCGCACTTCTTCAGCCCGGCCGTCCGGTCCGGTCCGAGTCAATCGCCCGCGTTCCAGCCCGTTGCGCCGAATCTGATCCAGCAGCGCACGGCCAAGGCCATTGCCTGCAAATGCGATCACCGTTTCGGCAACCTGCTCGGCTGTAGGGGCTTTGGGATCGTCGGCCCGAGCCGCTGGGGTCAGCGACAGAAAGGCCAAAGTCACTGATAAGCTCATCGCCAGGACGACGGATAAAGGGGTTCTAAATTTCATGCTCATGACACCTGAAAATCAAAAACTCTGCGATTTGCGCGGATTGTAACACAAGCCTGTCGGGAAATGGGCTGTGACCCTTGTCAGTGATGCTGCCGTCGCGGGGTTGGATGTCTGTTAGCTTTGGTCGAGGCGTTGATGGTTTGACAACACGCTCTGCCCCGCGTTAAGTAAGATGGCAAATACTAAATGTTGTTTGGCGGCCCATCGGGACAGGGGAACTGCTGTAACAGCGCAAATGTATCAGATATTTCGAAAGGACCGTTGGGTAATGAAAAAAGTTGGCATTTTGGTGGGCCGGGAAAAGACATTTCCGGAAGCCCTGATTAGAAACATCAATGAACGAGGAAACGGATCGGTCGTAGCGGACTTTATCACCCTTGGAGGCGTCCGCCATGATGCGCCCCCAGCTTATGATCTGGTCATAGATCGCATCTCGCACGAAGTACCTTTCTATCGCGCTACGATTAAGCGGATGGCGCTCGAAGGAACGACCGTCATAAACAACCCTTTCTGGTGGTCGGCGGACGATAAGTTTTTTAATTACTCGCTGGCGCGCAAACTTGGGGTCGCAGTGCCCAGGACAGTGTTACTGCCGCAGAAGGACTACATCGCCGGAATCAACAGCGAAAGCCTCCGCAACCTGGAGTTCCCTCTCAATTGGCAGGCCATCGTCGACTACGTGGGTCTGCCATCATTCCTGAAACCCTTTGATGGTGGCGGCTGGAAGAATGTTTCAAAGGTCAGCACGATGGAAGAGTTGATTACGGAGTACGATCAGACTGGCACGTTGTGCATGACCCTGCAGGAAGGGATCGACTTTGATCAGTTCGTCCGCTGTTATTGCATCGGGCAACAGGAAGTAATGATCATGCCCTACGATCCTCGAAAAGCTTATCTTTCGGGAGAGCAGTACATCAACGATCCCAACTACCTGGCCCCAAAGCTGAAGGATAGGGTGTTGCAGGATGTGCGGACGCTCTGCACCGCTCTGGGCTATGACATCAATACGGTCGAGTTCGCAATCAAAGATGGCGTGCCCTACGCGATCGATTTCATGAATCCCGCGCCGGATGCCGAGCTGCAATCAGTCGGTGAGTTTTACCACAACTGGGTGACTGAAGCGGTTGTGAATCTGGTCTTCAAGCGCCTGGGTGAAGCGACTCAAACCTCGAACTATCGCTGGGATGCTTTCCTGAATCCGGCGCCGGTTCAATCTGAGGCCCTTACCTCAGCGCCTCAGCCGTCTGGCCAAACTGTTACGCCAAAAGCCCCGGCACAGAAAAAGACCGCGACCAGTTCAAGGAGTTCGGCCAGGAAAGAAAAGACAAAGGAAGCGTCGGGCTGAGGAGTTTTGCGTTATAGCTTTTTATGTTTGCAATATGAAGACTGAAGTTTTGAAGGCAGGCTCTAAGCGTCGCTTACTGCTGGCCGGCCCCGGCTGGCTAGCAGTCGGCGCATAACCAGCGCACCCGACCAGGCAATGATTGAAGATGAAGCGAGGGCCCAACCGAGTCCCGCTACCACCTGGTCAACTGAAGACCCCACCAATGCGACCAGCATTGCCGCAAAGCTGACTCGGGCAGTTAGGTGCTGCACGCGGTTTGCCCCTTCCAACCAATTCATGCGGCGGAGTTCAGCGGCGAGATAGTCTTCGTCGCTGTTGAGCCGTGAATAATATTCAGCTTCCCGCCGCGCCAGGCTTGCGGTCGCCTTGTCGGGGGCAATTCGTACGGAGTCATTGTAGTGGTGAATCACGTGCGCGAGTTTGCCGTCAGTCAAGGCAACCTCAGCCAGGCCGAGTTGCGCGCGATAAGAATTTTCGTCCAATTCGAGTGCCCGGCGAAACAGCCTTGAAGCCCGAAATGGATCACCATACTCGAGGAAGGACTCCCCGACGCGAGCCAGCAATATTGCATCGTTGGGTCCGCGCATGGCAGCCAACCTGAGCGCTGCACAAGCTCGTCCCAAAAGACGAGCATCACTGAAGGCGCTGGCTTGCGACTTGAGCAATCTGGCGTACTCATAAATAAGCCAGGGGCTGCGTGGCGAGATCAACAGGGTGCGCCGGAAGGCTTCACCCGACTGCTGCAAACAACCTGCCATGCGTAGATCGTTCGCGGCCTTGCGTAACCGCCCGGCCCGCTCGACCTCAGCCGGCGATTCCGGATCAATGGCTGGTGCTGTTTGCATCGCGAGTGCGGCCGCCCGGTATTTGTCGACTCGCCCGGCATCGTTAATTCCTTCCAGCACCAAACTGGAAGCAATGCCTAACCTGGATGCCTCGGCGCGCACAGTTTTGGGATCGGCGAGATAGTCGCGCAATTCGCCCGCGCGGGCATCAAGTTTGTATTCACCTATCCGCGGCAGCAGTACCTGCACCATGCGGCGAAAATCCTTACCCCGCGATGCCAGGACAAACGACAGACCTTTTCCGGCGATCTCGACGCGATAGCGATACCGCACTCGGCCGCCACGTCGCAGCGTCCGCAGGGTCGCGACTTCGACCCGCTCAACATCGTCAACCGCAAGGTTTTGAACGCGCCCGCGCACCAATCTGATGAGCAGCGCAATCACGCCCGTTCGTGAGATGGTATGTCCGTCAAAACTGAGCCGGTTGGTGAACACCAGCAAGGGAATGATGATCCAGGTCGCCAGAACGAGAACCAGAGCAGTCATATCGCGATCAGTCCGCAAACATAATAGCGCGGCAAAAGTTAACAGTGCGGCAACCGCAAAGTAGCCACTCGGCGAAATGCGAATGCCTGCCAGTTTTTTTCGCTTAGCTGGAACCGCTTGCCCGCGAACCGTTTCGACGAGAACTTCGCGCAGTTGTTTTTGTGATGATTCGTTCAAGGCTTTCTTTTCTGAAACCGCAGCCGGACTAGCGAGCAGAACAGTCGACTGGAACATTCAGCGAGAAAGTCCCGCGTGAAGTGCCCGGCTCAGTGTAACGTAAATCCGCGAATTGGACGAGTGTTTGGCTTAAGCAGTTGTCACCTTCAACCCGTGCCAGAGGAAAACGGGCAAAGCCGAGCAGGCTCTGTGCCCGGGAGTCTCGGGACGCTACTGAGATTAACTGTTCACTCTGGGCCGAAGGCTTTTCAAACCGCTCGGCCTGTGCGATCGAGGATCCCGAATCGCCTACCGCTCCCCCTGGGCCTACAAAGAATCGATATATTGCCCGGTCAGTCTCGGTGACACTAAGCCACTGAAATGGGTTAGCAGCGGTCGGCATCACGGCCAGGCGAACCAGGCTCTCTCCGTGCTGCGCAGCAATCGCCTGCGACTGGTGTTCCGCGTTTTGGTAAGCCCCGTGATGCGCCCAGGCGAGGGCACTCCAGTAGAGAACCACGAACGATAGGGCGGCGACGGCCAGCCCCCTGCCCACACGCCTTTGAACTTTGAAAGAACGCGCAACACCCAGAATCACAACTCCCGTGATCCAGATTACGCGCGCGGCGGTAAGACCAGATGTACCAGCGACTCGCTGCGGCGAGACGCGCAGCACCACGAACATGATCGCGAGAGCCAGCAGCGACCAGCCGGCAATTCTCCAACGAGTATTGCTGGTAAGCAGGAAGCCCGCGCCACCCAGAACCAGCAACAGATAGGGATCCACGATGAAGACCAGATCGCCATAGAACCATCTGCCGTCCCAGGGCAGGAGTAGCCGCACTCCATAATTATTGGTCCAGTCCATCAGCGGATGCGTGGCCGCCGCAATCAATGACGCCAGCAGCAGCCCCCGGTATTGAATCCGTGGCGAGCGTTTACGCCAGCGCGCAACCGCCCGCTCGATCCCAAAACAGGATTGAAGGAATCAGTATGCCGAGTGTCAGGGTGCCAACGATGGAGTGGGTTATGGCCCGATGATGCTGTAAGAGGAACCAGCGGCCACCAAAGAACAACGAAACGAAATCGATGTCAGGCGCGTTGGCCGAGAGAACGCAGACAGTGGCGGTGTAAGGTGAGAGACGCTCCAATCCCGCTTTGGTTAAGCTCAAGCCAACCAGCGAGTGCGTCACACTGTCCATGATTGGGTTTCAGATCAGTGAATTCAAAATTGAGATTTGAAGATTCAGGAGTCGAGCGGTCCGGAGTCTTAAAAGGGCAGACCTGCCGGGGCCGGAGGCGGCGTCAGCTGCGCATGACGGGTCGGGTCGATCTTCAACAGTTTCTGCCCAGCCTCGCGCACTGCCGATGATTCAGAAATGGGTTTGCCATCCTTGTCTTTGGCCTTGCGAGCGGTGTCGACCATATTGAAGAGGATGTCTGCCGCTTCCTTCTTCTTGCCCTGCTTGTCATACACCGACGCCAAACGCAGGTTCGCGGTATCAGGCGTCACCATCGCCGATCCCTGTTTAGCGATCTCTCCAAAGAGCTTGGCCGCCTCGTCAAGGTTTCCGTCGGCTTCCTTGGCCTGGCCGAGGGCAAATTTTGCCAGGGTTGCTACTTCACCGGCGCCCTGGCTCATACCCTGCAACTCAGACTCTCCCTTAGCCCGATCCGTAACGAGCTTGTTGGTGGCGATGAAATACAGCGCCTGGGAACGATAAGGTTCGCCGTACTTCGCGGCAACTTTCTCAAACTCTTCGATGGCCTTCTGCGAGCGTTCCTGCTGCGTGCTGAAAACGGGGTCCCGGGAACCAGCCACCGGTGCCGGCGAGATTTCTGCGCCATTGATGGTGATGGCCCGGCCCATGGCCGCTTCGGCTTCACCCGAATGCTTGTTTCGCCAGCGAACCACACCATATACGGCGACCATCAGGACTATCAGAGCCAGCAGACCATAAAGGATTTGCCTCCCGCGCCCAGCCACCCGATCGGCAAGCTTGTCGGCGAGGAGCATCGTGGTGTCACGAAACCGGTCGTGCTTCAACTCCCGAGCTCGTTTCTTATATTTTGCCAACTGTTTTCCTCTTGCAAGAACGCACGGTCACGTGCGTTCATTTTGGTGTATGATCGCGGAAACAGCGAATTTAGCGAGCGCTAGGAACGTTGTCAAGGAGCCTGCAGCGATCACAACATTAGATGGCCCGGCGGTCATCCCACAAACGTGCTGATGTAATGCAAGCCAGGATGCACAGTCAGGAACCAAACAAAGTTTACCGGTGTCTAACTGAGCGTCTGTCCGGGAAGTCACGGTGGATGATGAATTTGATGCTTCCCGTCCATGGGGGTCCCAGGTGAGCTACGGAGAGCAGATAGCCCTCCGCGGGCATGCGGACTTGGAAGAAGTTGCTTCGGCGACTGGGACTGAGGTTCGATCGACCGCCGAGGACCAGTTCCTTGAAAGACTACGGAGAGGCGATGTGGCCGCGTTTGAGCGTCTGGTCGGCGAGCATACCGGTGATGTCTACGCGTTGCTTTATCGCTTGACCTCTGATCCGGAAGAAGCTCGCGATCTGACTCAGGAAACATTCCTCCGAGCGTTCCAGAGCATTAGCCGGTTCCGGGGCGACGCAAACCTGAAAACCTGGATTTATCGGATCGCGTTGAATCAGGCCCGCAATCGATGGCGTTGGTGGCGCCGCCGGAAACGCGAGTCGACCGTGTCACTGGACGCCACCGACGAACGTCACGAACAGCCGCTGTCCGCGACTCTGCGAAACGAGGACGCGATTGATCCCGAGCAGGAGACGCTGGCCAGGGAGCGCGAAGGTCAATTGCGGGAGGCGCTGCTGGGATTACGACAGTCTTATCGCCAGGCCGTTATCCTGCGCGACGTCGACGGGTTTAGTTATGAAGAGGTGGCGCAAACTCTGCAGATTAGTCTGGGCACGGTGAAGTCAAGAATTTCGCGCGGCAGATTGGAATTGCGCCGCATGCTGGAAGGATCTTTGCAATAACGAATGGCTGGCCCGCCCCGGCTTCACAAAACTCGGTGCCAAGTGGGTCGAAGTGACGGTTTGGGGGCGAATGAAAAGCAATTCAACCAGAGTAACGGAATGTCTGAAGACGTGGCCAGCAACAACCCGTCGATCTCATTCCGCCTGCGGCTGATGAGCAAGTAACGGGTTCCCAGGCCGGCTTTGCTTTCCCGAATTTGCGGAGAGCAGCCGGGGTCGGCCAGCCATTCGCAGATTTACGATTTCCAATTGCCGATTGCCAATTGGCTTCAGGTCTTACTCAATCGGCAACGCAGAAGTTAATGGAAATCGGCAATCGGAAATTGGCAATTACTTATGCGATGTAACCAGATCCAAAAATCCCTTTCGCTTTATGTCGATGATGGGTTGAAACCTGACGAGCGGGACGCCTGCTACCGTCACCTGGAAGCTTGCCCGGTTTGTCGCGCCCGGATGCTGGAAATGCGTTCGCTCCGTGGGAGTTTGGCGATGCTGGCGCAACCCACACCGCCCATTACTCTGATGTCGTCAATCAATCGGGCCATAGTTGCGGAAGCAGCTCGCAATAAAGCACTGCGTGAGACGACCTTTGGCGATGTCGTGCGTGCGTGGCTGCAGCCTGCGTTGATGCGTTACGCGTTCAGTTCCCTTGCCTCGGTGATCATTTTCGCCGCTGTCTTTTCGGCCCTGCGTCCCCACATGATCGCTCTGCACGAAGCGGCCGTCGCCTTCGAACAGGCGTCGATCACAATTGAACTGGCTGATCCGCTGCGGCCCGGTTATGACATTAACAAGCCGATTTCGCCTGAAAATTATGCAGCTTTGCGAACCCCGTTTAATGCCGAATCACCGAGTCTGAATCCCGGCGGCGCGCTGGCGACACTGACCTCAGAACCTACTCGCGGAAACCGTCGCGAGGACGACGACAATATGATGGTAGTCGCTGATGTTTTCACTAACGGGTCGGCGTCAATAGCGGATGTGATGCGTGCCCCGCGTGATCGACGTATGCTGGAGGATTTTGAGAAAGCCCTGCGGCAGAATGCTGCGTTCGTCCCGGCAGCGCTCGATCGCCGGGCCGAAACCATGCGGGTGGTGTTTTCGATTCAGCGAGTCGACGTGCACGATCGGAATTACTGAAAGCCAACGACCAAAGAACGATCCACGAAAAGAAACCCGAAACTCCAGCTTCGGGAGACTTCATGGATCGTTTTACTTAAGACCCGGCCGCCTGGCTCGCTCACGCACCGATCGCGCGAACCGGGCTTCGATTACTCCCCCTCGTTTTTGGCCGAGTTGAGCGGTAAGGGTGGGATAGGTTTCCATCACGGCCGGCAGAGACCCGGCCTCCAGCAGACTCTCAACCTTCCCGATCTCTGTTTCCGAACCTTCAATTTCCATGAACAATCCGAAGGGGAGCTCGTCTATCGCGATCTCGGCTTTTCCCAGCTGCCAGCGGGTGCGGCGCTTCTCGTAAACCAAAGCCGGCCGAAACTCGAGTGAGCGCAGAATGGCGGCTAGGACATCGCCATTCGCGACTTCCGTCTCTTCTTCTCGCTGGTGTTTGATGGCAGACTTGCTGGGAAAGCGTTGTTTGAATGTCAGGACAGAGCGACCATTAACTCGACGTAAACGCAAAGCACATCCGCCCAGGTCGAGCCTCCCACCTCGATAAATAGTGTTTTCTTCGAACTCGAGTTCACCTGGCGATGCCTGCAGCCGGCGGAGCCGATCGAGAACGGCTTCGCGCTGCTTTTTCGTCAGCCGGTATTTCTTTTCGATCTCAACTGGCATTGGTGGATTTGCGGGTTCACTTTTAGATTTCAAATCCAAGATTTGGAATCCCGGGGTAGATGCCTTAAGACTGTCTCACCCAGCGCCACACCTCGGGGATCGTGGCCTTCTTTCCATACATCAACATACCCACCCGGTAGATGCGTGACGCCAGCCAGATCAATCCCACGATCGTCGCGAGGCAAATCCCCAGCGACAGAAGTATCTGCCACAGCGGAGGCGTTTCGGTGACAATACGTACCAGCATTGTAATCGGCGCGAAGAACGGAAACATGGAAGACCAGAAAGCCAGTGATGAATTCGGACTGCGAATGATATTAAAAGAAAGATAGAGACCCGCGACCAGCATTAACACCACGGGCAGGGCGAGTTGTCCCCCTTCCTGCGTGGTCGTCACCATCGAACCAACCACTGCATAGATAGTCGCGTAAATATAGAAGCCCACCAAAAAGAAAATCGGGAAATAGACAAACATCATGGGCGGGATGTGGAGATTGAACGATGATCGACCCACAGATAAGGCAGCCCACACCGAGAATATCAAAAACGCCAGCGCCCAGATTCCCAGTTGCGTTAACGCGACGAGAGATACCCCGACGAGTTTGCCCATCATTAACGGAAACGACCGGATGGATGAAAATAGAATTTCGGCGATGCGCGTTTCCTTCTCCTCAATCACGGCGCCCAGCACAAACTGGCCGTAAAGCAGCACCGTCATATAGATGAGAAAGCCGACGCCAAATACCAGGTAGAAGCTGGCCGCGCCCTTGCTTTCCGTGCCGCCGGCCCCGGTTGTCTTGAGCTGAACACGCTCTGAAGCAGTCTCGACAAATTTCTCATCAATATGTTTTTCGGCCAGTCGCTGTCCGCGGACTGCGGTGCTAATCGCGCCGGCGACATAGTTATTGGTAAAGAGGTCGGCAGAATTGCGCGAGCGAAATTCTGCCTGCCCTTCCGCCAACAGATTGGGAGGCAGCACGATATAGCCATCAAGTTCGCGGTTCTGCATTCTCGTTTCCAGACTCTGCCTGAGGTCCTCGATCGCTCGACCGAGGAGCGGGGCCTGCTCAACCACGTAAGTGCCGCGAAACAACTTGCCTGACTGATCGACGCGTTCTTTTGGATTGCTATTTCCGGCGGGGGGCGGCGCCGGTGTTTCCTGATCATCGTCGTCAGACGTTTTCCTGCCGGTGGCCAGCTCTTTGGCCACGCGCTCGTACATCTTGCCGGTCTGGTCCACAACCGCCAGCCGGGTCGGGCCTCCTGACTTCATGCCTAACATCATGGCCGGCACGACTGTAAATCCGGCCATCAGCAGCGGACCCAATACAGTGGCAACCACAAAAAACTTTGTGCGCACACGCTGAATGTATTCGCGCTTAACCACGGCTAGAAACTTTCTCATGCAGTTTCCCTGACTTTCTCGATGAAAATGTCGTGCAAGGTGGGTTCGACGAGCTCAAAGCGGCGCACCGTTGCTCCTGAGTCCATCAGACGTCTGAGCAGATCCTGCGGACTCGCCCCCGGCACCAGCAGAACTTCGGTGTCGTCACCGTGCGGACGAATGTTTGCGATCAGCTCAGGATCATTAAGCACGTCGTTGCCGCCCTCGAATTGCAGGGCCACGGCGTTACGCGAGAAGCTCCGCCGGATGTCACGCATCGTTCCGTCGAGCACCTTGTGCGACTTATTGATCATGCAGACATCGTCACAAAGCTTCTCGGCAATTTCCATCTGATGCGTTGACAGAATGATTGTCTTGCCGGCCGCCTTCTGTTCCAGGATCGTGTCCTTCATCAACTCAACGTTGACGGGATCCAGTCCGGAGAATGGTTCGTCCAGAATCACCAGATCAGGTTCATGAATAACCGCGGTGATGAACTGAACTTTCTGCTGCATGCCCTTTGACAGATCCTTGGTGCGCTTTTCCTTCCAGTCAGAAAGCTCCAGCTTCTTCAGCCAGGAATCGATCCGTTTCTCGGCTTCAGCGCCACGCAGACTTTTCAGCTCCGCAAAGAAACGAAGTTGCTCGCCAATCTTCATCCGCTTATAGAGGCCACGCT
>JBBRMS010000060.1:0-27295 GCA_038230715.1 Pyrinomonadales bacterium | reverse complement strand
GGCAGCGGATTAGACTGGGAGAAATTCCTGGTAGAAAAAGGCGGAGCGAGTGCTCCGCTTTTTTTTTTGCGGTTGCATTCTCGGATCTCTCGCCCCTCACTTCGATGTGGAGTGCGCTGACTTGTCAGCGCTTTATTAAGCGGCGACTTGTCGCCGCTGCTCTGCTCACACAGGGGTGGCCGCCGGGGTCAGCCCTCCGCTTCTGCGATTCAACTTACCCGGTCGCTACCGCTCCCGGTACTGAGCTCCTTGCGCACAAAAATACCGAGAGGCGCCCAATTGCCCGGCGCCTCTCGGTAGCATTTCAATTGTCCTCGCGTTTGGGCGAGGGCTCTTGATAGTTGATGGTTAGAAGGTGAACTTGGCGCCAAAACGGAACGCGGAAGGTGTTTGCACCAACTGAGCGGCACCGTAGAACGGATTGGCGACCGGCGCGACACCCGCCACGCCGCTATTGATCGAGAATGTCTGATCAAGAGTCAGCGCACGCTGGCTGTTGAAGACGTTGAACCAGTCTCCGCTTAAACGCAGTTCCTTCTTCTCGCCGAGTTTGATTGGGTAATAGACACCCAAATCCAGGTTCATGGTCCGCGGCGTGCGGCTGGAACCAATGCTCTCGACGATGTTCGGGAATCCAGCCTGGGTCGCCGTCACCGTCGGGACGATGGCGGTACCGCGCTGCACCCCAAAGCCTTCGTTGTTGCCATAGACGGGATGCGGTATCAGTTGGTTGAAGGGCGTGCCGGACTGCATGTAGAAGTTGCCGCTGATGAGCATTTTCCAGGGAGTCCGATAGCTGCCGTTGAACTTGAACTGATGTGGCCGATCATTCGGCAGGCGTCCGTAAGTGTTGTTGAGCAGGCTCTGCAGATCGAACAGCGAAGTGATGTTCGGGTCAGACTGCCCGTTGTCGTTGCGGAAGAGGCCTTCGTAGTTACCGGTCAGGCTCGAGAACACGTAAGAAGCGATGAACTGATAGTTATTCGTAAATCGCTTGGTCGCGGTTAGCTCGAGAGCACGGTAAAAACGTTGAGCGCGTCCGAAACAACGTGGTGCGCCGGCTGCCCCCTCGCAAGCCGCTCTCTCGGTCGTGCCCGGTTCATTGCGTCCCGGATTGAAGATGAAGTAATTCGTACCATCGTCGAAGGAACCATCCTCGATCACGTTACGCATGTGACGATAGATGCCTCGCGCGCCGATGGTTAGGTCCTTGACGGCTTCGTATTCAATACCGCCTGAATATTCACCGATGCTCTGTGGCTTGAGACCTGGATCAATCGGAGTTGCCGCCGCGCCCAGATTGGTGGCGCCAGTACTGACGCCCGGAACGATCAGCGCGCCCGCCGGTGCGTTCAGAGTGCCAACGTTGAATTGCTTGTCGGTCTGAACGTTGCCGCCCGCGGCGCGGACATTAACATCCAAAGGAATCGGGACTTCGATGAACTCGGCGTAGTTGGCAAACAACTTACCCTTGCCCCTACCCGTAAAATCCCAGCTCAGTCCCAGTCTCGGCGCCAGGTTGTCCCAGAAGTTATTGAACTTGATATAGCTGGTGCTGTTGTTGTTGTAGGCCTGCTCATAATCCCAACGGGCGCCGATGTTGAGCTGCCAATTCGGCAGGAACTTCCAATCGTCCTGGACATAGAAAGCTTCCGCATTCGTGTAGGTCTTGCCAACCAGTTCGAAATCACGAACCCGGGTGGTGTTTCTAACAATGAACGGATTGTTGAAGGCTTCAGCCGTCGTGATGGCTGTCGCTGTCGGGTTCACGGTCAGTCCGAGCGCCGCGAGCGTCGCCGCCGGAATGGCCGACGCGCGAGTAGCACCAGCCGCACTGGGGCAGGTAATCGCGGACGAGCGGACCGTGCAAACCAACCAGTTGTTGGTAATGCGCGCACCGTTAGTCACGTTCGAAGCACCGTTGGTGTTCGTCAGACCGAGGCCGGGCGTGAACTGGTAGGTAACCGCTGGGCCGCTGGACAGGGTATTGATGTCGTACTTATTACGGAACCATTCAAAGCCCCACTTGACCGTGTGCTTGCCCACGATGTTCTGCATGTGCGCATTGAGCTCATATCGATCGCGGGTTTGATTGGTGTACAGACCAAAGCCTGGACCTCGAGTAAAGTTGCGCTGCAATGAACCACCGCGTCCATCTATGAAGTCGATGTTACCGGTGCCGAGGCAAGCGGCGGCCGGACACGTGACTCCGGTCTGGACCGGGTTCAGCACTGCCCCGTTCCGCAAGACCGCAAAGTTGTCGGTGGTCAGCGGCCGGTCGATAGAGCGCGGGATCACATTGTTTCTCTGAAAGTGCAGACCACCTGAGAACTCTGCGATGAAGGTGTTTCGGATGGTGGAGTTGAGGCGCGCCGCATAGTTTTGCCCGCCGCTCTGCTGCAGGCCGTTGTATGCGTTGATGTCGTCACCGAAACCGGCAACGTTATTAAGAGCGTTGGCCAGCGAATACGTCGCCAGGAAACCATCCACCTTGGTGAAATCTCCGAAGGTCGATCCGGTCAACGTGTTCTTGCTATTGAGCGCCCAGGTAAGTTTGCCGGCATAGAAGGGAATGGTCGCCTTGTTCTGCGCTGGGGCATGGAACGTCTGGGTTAGATAGAAGTTCGTCCGCCGTTGCGGATTGAAAGCGCCAAAGAACCACAGCTTGTCTTTAACGATAGGGCCGCCAATGTCTCCGCCGATATCTGTTTCAGAGAAACCGTTGCTGGGAGCTCCGGTGAACGAGAAGTTCTTGACCGAACGCACCAGGCCCTTGGTAGTTCCATAGCCAAACAGGTCGCCGTGAAATTCATTGCCACCGCTCTTGGTGATGACGTTGAAGATACCGCCGGTCGACTTGCCATACTCAGCGCCATAAGCACCGGTCTTGATTTCCACTTCCTGCACAAACTCAAACGGCAGATTAGCGCCCGATCCGCCGAGAGCGGGATCGGTGGTGTTCACGCCGTCCAGAATGTAGTTGTTCTCTGGTCCTGAAGATCCGCCCACCGACGGGTCGCGATCGCGGCCGGTCGCATCGCGGAGACCTGAACGCGTCACGGTCGGGGCGATGGTATAGAGGCCCTGAACGGTGCGCGATGTCGGGAAATTCGAGAATTGCTCACTCGAGACATTCGAGCCGGTTGTGTTCTGCGCCGCATCGACTCCGGCAGCGCTGGTAACGGTTACGGTCGCACTGGCGCTGGCCAGGCCAAGCTGGGCATCCGTATTGGACGTTCGGCCCAGGTTGACCGCGATGTTGTCCTGTTCAAATGGCGCGAAGCCAGATGCCTGGATAGACACCTTGTACGTACCAGGAGGTAAAGACAGGACGCGAAAGCGACCATTGTCATCCGTGGTCGCGGTCTGCGCGGTGATCAGGTTCGGACTGGTAATATTCACGGTAGCGCCTTTGACCGCGGCTCCGTTCGGATCAGTCACAGTACCTTCGACTGATCCGGTGGTAGAACTCTGGCCAAAGGCGGTGATACTAAGTAACAGGAGACTCACCACTGAAAGCCACCCTAAAAATCTTTTCATGTTTGATTTCCTTTCCTTTTGTTTTTGAAAAATGACCCTTGCAGCCAGGCCATACATTTCTGACCCCGTTAGTCGGGCCCGCGAATGGAGAGATCTCGGTCGGCTCTTCGGACTTTCGATCCTGACGGTTTGCCTCACGCCCAAACGCGATTAGCTTTCCGCTCCATTAATTCGTTTCGGTTCACGAGAATCCGTCAGCGTTGAGCATTCAGATTTTCGGAACGTGATCGTCATGACAGCGACGCTGCCCGGCGAAAGAACTTCGACGGGTTACGAATTAGCAACTGAGGGGCCAGCTTTGATTGCGAACAGACTGCAAAAACTCTTTACTGCGAAAGAAGGAGTGACGGCGGCAGTCAGATGAGGTTGGCAGAAACTTTTCTGTTAAGAATTGTTAAGGACGTGAGTTGAAGTGGAGTTTTGGATCGGAGATTTCGGAAATATCCAAAAGAGGTAAGGACGCGCAAGAGGTCGTGCCGGATATCACCCTTCCAAAAAATCGGAAATTGATTTACCGCGCTTACACTTTATCGGAGACGATTCCAAACTGCTGGCAGTTCGGCCTTCGGACCGGACATCATGTCCGCCCACGGGCACAGCCCGCTCATATCTTTCAGAAGATCATCCGGTAAGTTTAAGCGCATGCGCGAGGGGGGACGGGATGTCCGCGATGCGAATCGTGCTAGCGCGTTTTTTCCGGCTGAGGAATTTCAGAGGCGGGCGATTGCGCGGCGTCAGCTTCCAGCTTCTCACCCATCACCACCCGCACTTGATGTGTCAGCCCGTCATTACTCAGAAGCACTTCGCCGGTTGCCTGTGACAGACCATCAAGTTCGAGGCTGGCCACGCCATTATTGAGGGACAGTGGGTTCTCAACTTTGATGCGATAGGTTGTGCCGCTGCGTCGATAGGTTATTTCAAACTCGCGCCAGCCGCGCGGAATGCATGGATCAATACGCAACCGATCACCCGCCAGTTTGAAACCCAGGATGTATTCGACCGCCGACCGGTACATCCAACCAGCCGAGCCCGTGTACCAGGTCCAGCCGCCGCGCCCGGTGTGAGGCGGCACCGCATAAACATCGCCCATGGCGACGTACGGCTCGACTTTATATTTATGCAGACCGGCACGGGTGGAAGAGTGGTTGATCGGATTCAGCAGGCCGAACAGCTCGCCGGCCCGATCACCGTCGCCCAGCATCGCAAACGCAATCACCGTCCAAAGAGCCGCGTGAGTATACTGGCCGCCATTTTCGCGGACGCCGGGCACATAACCTTTTACGTAACCCGGATCCAGTTTGCTTTTATCAAACGGAGGCGTGAACAAAACGATCAAGCCGTCGCCACGCCGGATCAAATATTCGTCGACTGCGGACATCGCCCGCGCTGCGCGATAAGACTCGGCGACACCAGAGATCACCGCCCATGTTTGGGCGATCGAGTCGATGCGGCATTCATCGTTCTGGGCCGAGCCGAGCGGCCTGCCATCGTCGAAATAAGCGCGACGATACCAGTCGCCATCCCAGGCCTGCTCCAGTCCCTTCCGCAGTTTCTCCAGGTGACGGCCATAGCGATTGTTCCGCTCCTGCATCTGGTAACGTTCGCAGAGCGGGGCAAATCCACTTAAGACGGTGCATAGAAACCAGCCCAGCCAGACGCTCTCGCCTTTGCCCCCGACGCCGACACGGTTCATGCCGTCGTTCCAATCACCCGATCCCATCAGCGGCAATCCGTGCTCTCCCAAACTCAAGCTCCGATCGATAGCCCGCGCGCAGTGCTCGAGCACCGTGGCGCTTTCCTTTGAAACATCCGGCAGGATGTAGTGTTCAATTTGATCGGGTTCGAGCAAAGGCGCCTCGATGAAGGGGACTGTTTCTTCCAGCACCGAATAGTCACCCGTAACCCCCACATAGAACGAGGCGACATAGGGCAGCCACAACAGATCGTCGGAGAAGCGCGTGCGCACGCCGCGGCCCGTCGGCTCGTGCCACCAATGCAGCACGTCGCCTTCCTTGAATTGGCGCGCGGACGCGCGGAGGATCTGTTCGCGAGCGACAGCGGGCGCAGAGTAAACCAGGGCCATGACGTCCTGTAATTGGTCGCGAAAGCCGTAGGCGCCGCTGGATTGATAGAACGCCGAGCGCCCCTGCACCCGGCAGGCGAGGGTCTGACAGAGCAGCCAACGATTCACCAGAGTGTCCATCGAAGCGTCGGGTGTCTTGATCTCTACCGTGCCAAGCATCTGGTCCCAGGATGCCAGCACTTTTTCAAAGGCTTCGTTAACGGCGTGAACATCACGAAAACTCGCATTGACCTCCCGAGCTTTCTCAATCGAGTCGGCCTGGCCAACCAGGAAGATCACCTGTCGGGCTTCCCCCGGCGCCAGTTCGATCGAAGTTTGAATAGCCGCGCACGGATCAAGTCCGGCGCCATCAGTGCCGCTAAGTCCGACGCGACCCAGGGCGGCCGGTAGGGCCAACGTGCCATTGCGCCCGATGAACTCCTTGCGATCACCTGTCATCGTGAAGCGGCGCTCGCTGGTTCCAGCGAATGCGACCCGGCCGGCAAATTCGTTGTTGTAGGAGTTGCGCGCGAAGATCGCGCCTTCGTGCTCTTCAATATCGGTGACGACGTGATTTGCCGCAGTCTCGCGGCTCACTCCCAGAACCAGTTCCTGATAACTGGTAATCGAAAGGCGTCGCTTACGATCGGACCGATTGAGCAAACGCAGCAGTGAGATCTTTACCGGCGCGTCGAGCGGCGCAAACAGAAGCAACTCCTGAGTAATGCCGTGGCTGACATGCTCAAACACGCTGTAACCCTGACCATGACGCACCAGATAACTCTGCGGTTCACGTATCGGTAGCGGCGTCGGCGTCCAGATCGATCCGGAATCCTCATCGCGAATGTAAATGACTTCTGAAGGGGGATCGCTGACCGCATCGTTGGACCAGGTGGTGAGCCGGTTCTCGTGACTATTCTGAGACCAGGTGAAACCGGCGCCGGTCTCGGTGATCAGGAATCCAAAATCCGGATTGTGCGCGATCACGTTTGACCAGGGCGCGGGAGACCATTGACCTTCGCCCAACATTATGACGTACTCTCGCCCGCCGTGGGCGAACCCGCCCAGGCCATTAAAGAAAGAAAGTTTCGGACTTTCCGGAGGCGTGTCGGGATAATGCTGGGTTGGCGTCCGCGGCTGAAAGGGAGCCGGTAACTCTTCCTTGATCGGTCGCCGTACCAGTTGATCTTCCAGCGAACCACGCTCGCTGACAATCACCACCCGAGCGACTGAATGCAGCAGGATTCGTTCCTCCTCAGGCATGATGTCCGAACGACGCAGAAAAACTCCGCCGGGCTTATCAATCAAACCCACCGCGCCTGAACTTCGGACCGCGAGTTGTAACGTGTCGTGCAGCGATTGCGCATAGTCGGTCGGGTGATCATTCAAAATCACCAGATCAAACTGCAGCCCTTTGGCGCGCAGGTATTGATGGCCGCGGAGCAGCTGCCGGGCCATCTGGATGTCTTCCTCGCGATCGAGTCGCAGAATTACAATCGGAAAGTCGCCGCTGATTCCCAGCGACCACAGACCGGACTGGGTCAGTTTGCTCAGGGCGAGCACATGTGGCCTGGGCCGCAACGAAGGATCGGTGTAAAGGATTCGACCTGCGAGACGCTGAAACAGATGGGCCTCGTTGGGGTCGATATGCAGATGGCTCATTTCGACCTGCGCCCGCGTCCAGGCCATCCGTGATTCACGCTCAAAAATGTTTGCGTCGCGATATTTCTCGGCCAGCGCGATCGCGTGATCGCGCGACTGGGCGATACCGGTGGTGAAAACGACTTGTGCCTTTTCGTTCGGCATCAAACGCACGCGGCATCTCAGGCTGAAAATTGGATCGAGCACTGCACCCACGGTGTTCGACAGCGGCCGATCTTCCATCACAGCCACAGGTTCGGTGGGCGTGTGCCCTCGGCCCAAAAAGCGAGACCGATCGGTTTCATACTGAATCCCGGCGATGGTTTCAGCGGAGGTCGACAGGACATGCACGCCCCATTTCGGTTCGTCCTGTGACGAGCGCGGCCGGCGGCGCGCGAGCAGCGCGCTGTGCTGAGCGTGATACTCGGTTTCTATAAACAGGTTGCTGAATGCCGGGTGCGCCTGATCGTCAGCCGGCGGTCCGATTACTACTTCGGCATAGCTGGTCAATTCGATCTCACGCGGACGAGTCGAATGATTCGCTACCGAGACACGGCGCATCTCAGCATTGTCTTCGGCCGAGACGATCACTTCCAGATGTGTGGTGACGCCGAAGTCTCGCCGCCAGAATTCAGCTTTGTCTTCTGAGAAGGCGACTTCGTAACTTTGCGGCTGGCCGCCGATGGGTTGATGACCGGCTGACCAGACAGAACCGCTGCGCACGTCGCGGACATAGACGAAGCTGCCCCAGTTGTCCCGGGTCGAGTCTTCACGCCAGCGATTCACCGCCAGCGGGCCGCACATCGAGTACCCGGCGCCCGCGGTGGTAATCATCACGCTGTAGGTCCCGTTGGATAAAAGCTGAATGCGTGGCGTGGGCAGATCCGCCGTATCGTAAGAGCGACTGACCAGGCCCGTGAGGGTGCGCACTACTCGTCCGGTCAAAACTTCTTCGGCCCGCGGATGTGCCGCCGGCACGCCGCGTGGGATGCGCTCCTGCAACAACAGTTCGGTTGCCTGCACGGCTGGATCGCTGTGAAAGCGCGTCTGCATTACGTTGCCGTTAATCAGGTTGTCGAGCGCAATCAAACTCATGCCCTGATGGTGGGCCATGTATGCGCGCACCAGGGTGCAACGCTCACCCTTCTTGACTCGTTCAGGCGTGTAGTCCAGCGCTTCATAAAAACCATATCGCGACAACGCGCCTTCCCGTTCCAGGACACGAAGGTTCTCCATTGCCTGGACCGGAACGACGCTCGACGCCAGGATGGTTGAGTAAGGCGAGACCACCAGGTCTTCGATCAAGCCCCGCTTCAGTCCCAAACCGGGCACGCCGAAAGGCCCGTATTGATAGTTGAGTTGCAGGTCGCGCGCGGCGTAAGCCGATTCGGAAATGCCCCAGGGCACGCCTCGTTCATAACCGTATTCAATTTGCCTGGCGATGACTGCTTCATAAGTTTCGCCCAGCAGGGTCTCGCGATAATTGCGCATCACGAGTAACGGCATCAGGTATTCGAACATCGTGCCGGTCCACGAAATGAGGGCGCGTCCGCCATCGACCGCGGTCAGCTGGCGTCCCATGCGAAACCAGTGTTCCTGGGCCACGTCGTCTTTTGCGATCCCCACAAAACTGGCGAGCCGCGCTTCTGAAGCCAGCAGATCGTAGAAGGAGTTATCGTGCCGCCCCTCGGTGACGTTGTAACCGATCGTGAACACCTTGCGTTCCGGATCGAGCAGAAACCCGAAGTCCATTTCGTCAACGAAGCGCTGACAGTTCTGGGCCAACCTTGCCAGGCGGGTCGTGACAGTTCTGGCTGCTTCCGCCGCTTGCTCGATCAAATTGGTAAACGCGCCTAACTCGTCCAGAACGGCAGCACTCCCATCGTGAGAATTAGGCTCGGTGGTTTCAATCTGCCCCCGCATGGCCGCAAGTTGCACCAGAACTCGGTCGCAAATTTCCGGGATCTGCGCGAGGGAGGGAACGGGGCGCAAAGCTGTGGCGATTAGCTCCCAATGCTTACGTAGATCGGCGGCGGCGAGCCCCGCAAGCGCTTCGAGCGAACTCAACGCCGCTGCGCCCCAGGGCGCCAGCAGATTCAGGTCGCGTCGATAGTTGTTTACCTCGTGCAGCAGAGAGTTGGTCCACCACCGCAGTTCGGTAAATTCATCACCGCGATGCTCATGCGCCAGGGCCGCGACGATGTCGTCGATTATCGTTGCGTGATCATGAACCGCGCCAAGTAGGTTGACCCACCCGTCGAGCGCGACTGGCGTGCCCCGGGACAGCAGACTCGAGCATGATTGGATCTCGCTCTGAAGCTGCTTGATGGTGATAGTGTCCGTGCGTTGGCGACCCAGCGCGAGTTGTGAAGCCTCCTGAGTAATGGCCGCGACAGTGTCCCTGAGTCCATCAATCACTCTGGTATCGAAAAGTTTGTCGTCCGGAAGATCGAGCGCTGCCTGCTTAAGCGCGATCAGGTGTCCCGCGAGATTGCCGCTGTCGACCGCCGAAACATAATGGGGCCACATGGGCTGTAGGGTGTGTGTGTCATGCCAGTTGAAAAAATGGCCACGAAAGGTCTGCAGCTTTTCCAGACTGGCAAAGGTGAATTCCTGGCGCTCAACAAACTCGACCAGCCCCAGATAACCAAAGTCGTATGCCGCGAGGGTTGAAAGCTGCAGCAGCCCGATGTTTGTCGGTGAAGTGCGATGCGCCAGGACCGGCGGATCTTCCTGAAGGTTATCAGGCGGCAACCAGTGGTCCTCGTCGCCGACATAGGTCTCAAAGAACCGCCAGGTGCGGCGCGCGACTATGCGCGCCGTGCGAATGTCGCGGGGGGCGAGCTCTCGGGCATCCTCGAGCCGCTGCCGACTGACATAGAAAGCGATCAACGGCGACGCCGCCCAACTCAGCAGGACCGGTATTGCCAGCGGCAGCGCCCGCGGCCGGGCTAAGACAATCAGCAGCGTTACCAGCAGACTCAGGCCCAGCGCCGGCCACATGAATCGCAGGAAAGCAGGCAGGTCATGCCGGCTGGATTTTTCGCTGGTTGCGGCGGTCTGCCACTCTAACAAGTGCTTGCCGGAAATTAGTTTCCGATAGGCGGTGCGTCCAATTGCATCGGCCATCAACCAAGCCTGATGCGCCAGGAATGTAATCACCAGCGCCAGCTGCGCGGTGTTGGTGCGCATGTCACCCCAGACACTCCAGAAGTGACTGGTCCAGGGAATTCCGCGGGGATGTATCAGCAGGCCGGTGGTCACGTGGGCGAAAACCGGAAAAGCGAGAGTGATTAAAACAAACAGCGTCCAGAACGCTGGTCCGCCGGGAAGTATGGTCCAACCCATGAGCAGCAGCAGGACGATTGCCGGAGCCAGCAGACTGCGACGCAGATTGTCTAGAATCTTCCAGCGTGAGATGGCTGAGATGCGATTGGGTTGTTGGTTGCCTGCGGCGTCAGGGGCGACGCGTCTGAGCCAACCGGCGATCTGCCAATCGCCGCGGGTCCAACGATGCTGCCGCATCGCGTAGGTGTCGTAGTGCGCCGGATAGTCGTCGAGAAACTCGATGTCACTAACCAGGGCGGCACGGGCGAAGATCGATTCAAACAGATCGTGACTCAACAGAGTTTCGTCCGGAACTCGATCTTCGAGGGCCTGCTCGAAGGCGTCCACGTCGTACAAACCTTTTCCGGTGTAGCTGCCTTCGGCAAAGAGATCCTGGTAAACGTCGGACGCGGCCGTGGTGTAGGGATCGATTCCGGTGTTGCCGGAAAAAACCCGCGCAAACAGCGATCGCGACGCGCTTTCCAGAGAGATACTGACGCGCGGCTGGAGAATGCCGTAACCATGGATTACTCGTCTGGATTTGGGATCAAACCGCGGCCGGTTGAGGGGATGAATCGCGGCGCCAACCAACCGCCGGGCAGCGTCACGAGGTAGCTGCGTGTCGGCGTCCAGGGTGATGACATACCTGGTTTGCAAAAGTAAATCCGGGTCGCCGGTGGCGACGATAAAGCTGGTATCGCGCGCGCCGCGCAGCAGCAGATTGAATTCCCGCAGCTTGCCGCGCTTGCGCTCCCAGCCAATCCATTTGCCCTCGGTCTCACACCACTGTCGCGACCGGTGAAATAAATGAAAAGCGGTGGGACCGCTGGGACTGTATCGTTGATTAAGTTTTTCGACCCCGGCTTCGGCGGCTGCCAGAATTTCCTGGTCGCCAGGTCCCTCGCGGGTGGGCCCATCAGCGAAATCCGACAGCAAAGCAAAGTGAAGATGCTCGTCCCGGTTCGCCAGATAAGCAATTTCAAGTTTGTCGATCAGCGCGGCTACCGTTTCCTCATCGTTGAAGATCACCGGGACGACCACCATCGTCTGGGCGTCGGCAGGCACGCCCTTCGAAAGATCGATGTGGGGCAAAACCCTGGGCGGAAACAGATGAGTGATGTCCCAGTTAAGAATACTCACCGCCAGGTCGCTGGCCGGAATCAACGAGGCCAGCGCCACCAGCGCGAGCATCAGCCCACCCGCTTGCCGGCTGATTGCGTAAACCACGAGCGAGGACATGATCGCGAGGGTGAGCACACTCATGGTGCCGAGATAAGCGAGGGTTGCATTGCGCAGGACCGCTCGACGCAACCTTTCGCCGAGGCGAGGGCGATACGCGGTTTCCGCCTCGAGTCGCTCGACGCCTTCGGCGATCAAAAAATAACCAACGTGTCCGTGTGCCGGATCCTCGCCGGCGGCACGTGCTTCGTCAGCCAGCCGCAGGGCGGTGCGGGCAACTTCGGGTTCGCTCATTTCCGCGCGTTTGCTAATCCGCTCAACCACGTGCCGGTAGCGATCGCGCGTGGCAAAATCCATCCGCGAATAAAATCCCGCCGGATCCTGTGACAGTTCCGGATCGATCAGACTCACCGTCTCAAAAAAATCTTTCCAGTCCAGCGTTGAGAGCAGGCGCATGCTGGTGATGATGTTCCCAACCGTTACCTGCGCGGCGGCCTGGCGGTGGTGCTCTTCCTGCACGACCTTCTCGATTGAGAGTCCCTTCTTGACCAGTTGGGCCTCGATCCATTCCATCACCGGCATCACTACCGGATCCTGTTCGCGCAAGCGCTGCGTCACCTGCACGACGAACGCGCGGGCCAGGCCTTTCCGGCGGGACATCCGGGAACTGAGCAGCGGCAGGAGTTCGTTCGGTTGGCGCGGCGCCAGCGCGAGCAATTTGTCAGCGAGTTGGTCGGCTTCATCGCGCTCGGTGCGAGACTGCACGATGCGCGTGGCGAGGCGTCGCAGATTTTCCACCAGCGCCACCCGCAAGCTAATCGGCACGGCCCACAACTCGCCAATCGAAAGCGGCGAAACTTTCTGATAGGCATTGATGAAGCGGCGCAACGTTTCCGTGTCGAGATGACTATCGGTATGAGCGATCAAGGCGACCAGAAGCGCGTAGATGCGTGGGTAACTTTTGAAATCACCGGTGGCGAGCTTGGGCAGTTCGTGATAATAGCCTTTGGGCAGGTCCTCCCGGATTTCGCGGACTTGCTCTTCGACGATATGAAAGTTGTCTACCAGCCACTCGGCTGCGGGCGTGATGACGTGCGCCGCGCGAATAGATTCAGCCAGCGACTGGTAGGCGGCGACCAGCTTGCGGCCATTCTCTTCCATGCGTGGCAGGAGCAGATTAACCCGCTGCGGCTTTTCGGCGATCTGGTGCTCAGCGGCGAGAGCGGCCGCATACTGCTCGAGCCGGTCGATGCTGTACAGCTCTTCACGGATCGGCACTTCATCGCCGAAGTCGACGGTGCCTTTGAGCTTACGGATCAATCCTGAAAACAGTGTCGACATAGCCACTGACCGAACGGGGAATAATTTACTCGGAAGGTTTCGCTAGGATATCACGGCCGGGGCAAACCGGGCCTTAAGTGGGATTGCCGGTGCGATTAAGTCGATGGGCAAGGGCGGAGCTCAAGTCGACCAATCCCGGCATTATGTGGAAGACGGCCACGGAACTTAGCAGGGCTCCCGTAAGAAAACGGGACAGGGGAGTATTCTGCCAGATCGAGAAATAACCGAGAGCGAAGTCGATCAACAGAGGCAGGGTCGCCAGAATTAACCAGCGCCGCTGCGGGGTGTCAGTACGCCGGAGGGAACGAGCCAGTGGATAGATTAAGGCGGCGACCGCGAAGCCGGCATACAGTCCCGTGCAGCGAGAACACACGCCGAACTGATGTCCCTCAAGGTGAAATGAGCGTCCTGGAATTTGATGACAGACGTAGCTGAACGTCTTGTAAATTGTGGCTGCGAACTGAGTGTAACCGTGGGCTTGCGCGATCGGCGCGGCGAGTACCAATCCGAGGATGCTGAGCGCGATAGCGCTGGTTCCAGCCCAGACCGCAATTGCTGAGCGATTGGCGCGCATCGCCAGGGGATAGGATGAATTGCGTTCGAGGACGGCCGCGCTCATTTCAACTCCACAAATCCGGTTGGGTACTGAACTACGATGAGCAGTATCCGCTCCACGAACCCACACTAAACAGGTACTTACAATTTATTCGTGTGCTTTCGTGGATCGTCCACCTCTTGAGAAAAGGATAACTGCATGACGCACACAGGGGTCGGCTAGAACCTAATCACAGTATCCGGACCACCTTCGATATGCACGGTGTCGACAAAGCGAATGTGCTTTGACTCAGTTGTCATAACCAGGGAATGCGTGCGCTTGCCAGAGCCAAAGAACCGCACCCCGCGCAACAAGGCTCCGTCAGTAACACCGCTGGCGGCGAAGATGATTTTCTTGCCCGGTGCGAGATCGTCGGTGTCGTAGGTCTTCTGCGGATCGGTTATGCCCATTGATTTAAGCCGCTCGATCACCTGTTCGGCCGGTGGCACTTTGCTCTTATCGACGCCGAGCCGATCAGGATCAAAAACCAGGCGCGCCTGAATCTCTCCATTGAGACACTTGATTGCCGCCGCCGTCAAAACACCTTCGGGGGCGCCACCGATACCGATGCAGGCGTGAATGTTTGTTCCAGCCACCGCGGCCGAGATGCCCGCCGAAAGATCGCCGTCCGAGATCAGCCTGATGCGCGCGCCCGCCGCCCGGACGTCGCTAATGATTTTCTTATGCCGCGTACGATCGAGAATGATCACCGTCAGATCTTCGATGTCACGGCCCAGCCGGCGCGCAATGTTGCGCAGATTGTCCTTGACCGGAGCATCGATATCAACCACGCCCCGTGAAGATGGCCCCACGACTATCTTATCCATATAGATGTCCGGAGCATGCAGCAGACCTCCGCGTTCGGCCGCAGCCAACACCGCGATGGCATTGTTCGCGCCCAGCGCGCAGAGATTAGTGCCTTCCAGGGGGTCAACCGCGATGTCCACTTCCGGACACGAGGCCGCCATTTCTTCACCCACACCAAAGCCACCGCCGACTTCTTCGCCAATGAAAAGCATCGGTGCTTCGTCGCGCTCGCCCTCACCGATAACGATCCGGCCGCGCATGGGCACGGTGTCCATCACTTCGCGCATAGCCTCAACCGCGACCTGATCGGAATACTTGCGATCTCCCTGACCCATGGTGCGGGCCGCCGAGATTGCCGCAGCTTCGGTCACGCGTAAAAAATCCAATGACAGCTCGCGCTCTGTCCTTAACTCTGGCGCCATCGTTTGTCTCCTGTGGGCCGGCTCTGTCGCCCGTCTGTTTCTGACTGAGTTATACGAGAATGAAGAAAGCGCCGCCATAGTAACAGAAAGGCGAAGCGGCGGAAAATTCAAGGGCAGCTGAGAGGCCCCTGGACATCTGCAGGCAGGCGCATAACCGCCGGGTGGCCAGCCAGAAATCTTGCTGTCGAGCGAAGCGAATTCGAAGTTGGCTGGGCGTTGACTTGCAATCTCAATTGACGTAAAACACACGCGCGTTATCCCAAATAGTTTCACTTCAAGAACCGGGAGGTACGAGGATGTCCGTGACCGCTCAGTCACCATCAATCGACGAAGACAAGATGAACGCGTTTCTGGGGAAAGTCGTAGGAGACTTTGGTGCGTCCCTCAGTTCGGCACTCGTCTATCTCGGACAGAAACTTGGCTTGTACAAAGCGATGGCCGAAGCCGGGCCGACCACGCCGGCCGAGCTAGCCCAGCGCACAAATACCAACGAACGATACGTGCGAGAGTGGCTAATTAATCAAGCTGCCGGCGGCTATGCCGAATACGATCCTGAGAGCGGGCGTTACAGCCTGACTCCGGAACAGTCGGCGGCTTTGACTGATGAGCAGAGCCCTTTCTATGTCGGCGGAGGTTTCTTCGTTATCAAAGCAATGACGGCTGCCGTGTCGCGAATCGAAGATCACTTCCGCAACGGCGGCGGCATGCTCTGGGGTGATCATGATCCAGATCTGTTCGTCGGCACAGAGAAGTTTTTCCGTCCCGGATATTCAGCGCATCTGGTCGGCACCTGGATTCCAGCTCTGACCGGAATTGAAGAGAAGCTGAACAGCGGCGGGAAAGTCGCGGACATTGGTTGTGGTCATGGCGCGTCCACCATCATTATGGCCAGGGCGTTTCCGCAATCACGTTTCTGGGGATTTGATAATCACGAAGCATCGATCCGGCATGCGCGTGAGGCCGCCGCAGCCGCGGGTGTGGCGGACCGCGTCACCTTCGACGTTGCCGACGCGCGAACCTTTCCCGGCGAGGACTATGACCTGGTTTGTTTCTTTGATTGTCTACACGACATGGGCGATCCAGTAGGGGCCGCGACCCGGGCGGTTGCGGTATTGGGCGAAGGCGGAAGTGCCCTGATAGTTGAGCCGATGGCCGGCAATACTGTGGAGGAGAATTTCAATCCCATTGGCCGCACCTTCTCCGCTGCCTCAACCCTGTGTTGCACTTCAAACTCGCTGGCACTCAACGGTCCCGCACTGGGTGCGGTCGCGTCTGAAGACGCTATTCGTGAAAAGGTCCTGGCAGGCGGGTTCAAAGAGTTCCGCCGCGCCACCGAGACGCCATTTAATCGGGTCTTTGAAGCTCGACGCTGAGTTCCTGTTAAGTGGTGCCAAATTCAGGTTAGTAACTGGTATCAAGTGGCTTAAGGTCGCTTGTGGCCAGAGTTGCTAGCCGCGGTAAGTCTTTCTCAAAGTCGTTGACGAAAATCAAGGAGGAGATGTACAGTGCTGCGCAAGACTACTTATGCCAACAATTCTAATCGTTGACGACGACGACGCGATCCGTGGAATGATTTTCGATCTGCTATCGGACAAATACGAATGTAACACTGCCAGCATGGCTGAAGAGGCACTGCAATATCTCGAAGTCCAGAAGTACGATGCGATCCTGACCGACATCGCGATGCCCGGGTTGACCGGAGTGGAGCTGCTTCAGAAGATTCAGCTGAGCAATCCGTCCACGCCCGTAATTTTGATCTCAGGCAAAGGCAGGGAACAGGATCCGAAGGCGCTGTTGGATCTGGGCGCGTTCGCTTACGTGACCAAGCCTTTCAACTTGGACGAGCTTGAGGAGGTGGTTGAGCGGGCCATCGCGTCGAAACAAGCTTAGAAAAGAAAAAACCGTAGGAGGCAGGTCCTCGTTACGGTCTTTTTTTATCTGATGGTCAAGAGCTTGTCAGAGTGCGACCGCGTTGGCCGCTTCCGCCGGCCGCCATGGTGGCAGACTCTTCCGGGCCGGCTTTTCTTTCTTCAGACCCAGGGCCCAGTCGGCTTGCATCAGGGTATGAATATCCCTTGTCCCTTCGTAGATAACCGCGGCTTTGCAGTTTCTTAGATAGCGTTCAACCGGATAGTCGTTTGAATAGCCGTTGGCGCCGTGGACCTCAATCGCCATCGACGCGGCAGTCTCGCTGCGCACAGTGGCCTGCCATTTTGCCAGGCTGGTAGCGCGGCCACTCGGTTGCCCTTCGTTTTTTAACCAGCCCGCGCGCATCCAAAGCAGTCGGCTCATCTGATAGTCCGCTTCCATGTTGGCAATCTTTTGTTTGACCAGTTGGTGACTCGCGATTTTGACGCCGAAGGTCTCGCGTTCGAGCGCATAGGCAACTGAAGCATCGCGCGCGGCGCGGATTATTCCGGTGGCGCCGGCGGCCACGGTGTACCGACCCTGCTCGAGAGCGAACATAGCGATCTTGAATCCTTCGCCTTCTTCACCCAGCAGGTTCTCTTTGGGGACTCGCACATCCTGCAGCGAAAAGTAACCGGTATTGCCCGCGCGAATGCCCAGCTTTCCGTGAATCGTTCCGGAAGTGAAACCCTTCATAGTGCGTTCTACTATGAAGCAGGACATGCCCGAGTGATCACGATTGCGGCGCTTCTCTTCATCGGTCCAGCAGAAGAAAAGAAAATTGTCAGCCATGTCGGCCAGGCTAATCCACATCTTTTCGCCGTTGAGCACATACTCGTCACCCTCTCGCCGGGCGTTGGAACGCGAGCCCACGACATCTGAGCCGGCCCCGGGCTCGGTCAATCCATAAGTCGAGAGCTTTTCGCCTTTGGCCTGTGGCACCAGGTATTTTTGTTTCTGCTCTTCCGTGCCCCAGGAGTAGAGCGACAGCGAATTCAGACCCGTATGCACCGACATGGCCACACGCAAAAACGTATCGACGGCCTCGAGCTCTTCGCAGACAAGACCCAGGGAAAGGTAGTCAAAGCCGGCTCCGCCGTACTCTTCCGGAATACAGACGCCGAGTAAATTGAGCTCAGCCATTTTGGCAAAAACTTCCGGATGAAATTCCTGCTTTTCATCCCATTCTTTGATGAAGGGCGCAACTTCCTTTTGGGCGAACTCGCGCACGGTCTGCACCAGGGCTTCGTGGTCATCGGTAAGTTCCAGGTCAATCATATCCACAGATTACACAGATTTTTTGTTGTTAGAAAGTATGAACCTTCGGTGTTCGAGAGAACCAGTGCCAAAGTTTCCGTTATTTGGTAATCCGATGTCGCTTCAATCCTATTAACCCATCATCGCATAGCTTCCAGGTTTTTACTTTGGGTTTTCTTCCTCTGCGTAATCTGTGGATACCAACTCTTTGGCAACTTCTTTCGCTTCATCAAGACTGGTTACCCGTCCATCCAATTGCATCTCGTAAACCGCGCCGATGATTGCGCCGATGCGGGGTCCCGGCACGAGGCCCATTTCCAGCAGGTGCCGGCCTAATAAGAGAGGCGCGGGCGGAGACGATGAGACGGCCAAATTGCGAGCATGCTCTATGAACCATTCCTGGGCGACGGCGTCGTACCACTGCTCGCGCGGGACCCAGTCGGCATTTCGGCCCAGCGAGTCGGCTTTCGCCACCCGGTACAAGAGCTCCAGTTCACACTTGCGGGCCAGCCGCCGAAAGGCGCCGTCTCCAACCTCTTCGCGTTTCTTAAAGTACTCGCCTGGCTTCAGATGATCACGCACCAGCGCCACCACCTGCGCCCGCACATCGTAGCCTTCGAGGGTATGAACATTCAGCCGGTCTAGAAAACTAAGCGTCGGCTCCACGCCAGCCTCTTCGTGACCACGCGAACGCCAACGTCCATCAATGAATTCAGTGGTTGCGGGCTTACCGAAATCATGAGCCAGGGCCGCCAACATTACGGTTACCTGCTTTGGATAAGGCAGATCGTCAATGGCGTCTCGCGCGCGGTCGATGACCAGGCAGGTATGAACAAAGACGTCTCCTTCAGGATGCCATTCAGGATCCTGCGGAACTTCTATCAAGGCCTTGATTTCGGGAAATAGTTGATCGATGACGTTGAGTTCATGCAACCACTTCATGCCGATCGAAGGACGCACGGCCCGCAGCAGAAGCTTTTCGATCTCACCCCAGATGCGTTCCCTGGGTAAGTCCGAAAGATCGACGCCGCGACAAAGAGAGACCGTCGCCGGATCCACATTGAACTCAAAGCGGGCCGCGAACTGGGCCGCGCGAAGGACGCGCAAACTATCTTCGCTAAACGTTTCGAGAGAAACCGCCCGCAGAGTTTTCTTTTCCAGATCGTCGCGGCCGTTGTGTAGATCGATAATCTCGCCCGTCAGCGGATCCCGCAGGATCGCGTTGACGGTAAAGTCTCTCCGGCGTGCAGCCTCGTCGACATTCATCTCGGGATCGCCTTCGATGAAGAACGCCCGATGGCCGCGGCCTGTTTTGCGTTCGCGACGCGGCAAGGACACATCCAAATGCGCCCCGAGCTTGTAAACGGTGAACGCTTCGCCCACGACGTTGACGGGTCCAAAGGCGTCAAGCAAATCGCGCAACCGGGCCGGGTCAATACCATAAATCTCGACATCCCAATCCTTGGGCGGTTGGCCCATGAGTTCGTCGCGCACACAACCGCCGACCAGTAGGGCGCGGCCGCTTGCGGCACGAACTGCTTCAGCCAGATCCATAATTCGGGCGGGGATCTTCATTGCGATAACAGGCGGGCGGTAGCCCGCCTCTAAACGGCTCTGGTAAGAATGTTCAACTACTCGTCGCCGATTATTACATTCGTGCCACGCGTGGACGGCAGGCAACTGATTACCTGCACGCGTTCGATTTTGGTGAGTTTGGATCCGGCGGCGTGCCAGACCTTGACCCAGAACGTGCGGGTCTCGCCGTGAATCGCGAAGGTCGAGCCATCGTTCATTACTGCTACCGGTTCGGCAAACGCTCCTGCCTGCAGGGTCTGGATCAGTTCGGGGATGAACGGTCTTAGCTTTTCGAATTGCACCAGCACTGCGTCGGCTGAGACCTCAGCCGGCGGCAAGTCGACCGGGTAGGCGGATTCGAGCAGCAAGCGAAACTCTGTCTGATGATCGCGTTTCTTGACTATCGGCATCGCAGTAATCAAACCACAGCGTTGCGTAAGTCTCAAATCGATTTCATGGATCGTTCCTGTCCGAGCGCGAAAACTGCGAAATCATCAAACAGACTAGTTCAGTGTCAGCGGTCTTGACGGTGCAACCCTGGGCGGGTAATCTAAGGCTGACTTTGGGTCCGAGCACCAGACTGAACAGATGATTAAGCACGATTACAGCCGTCGCTATTATTACTATTACGGTCCGCTCTCCTGCAGGAGGGACGGCTGGGCGATGGGCTGTCGCGAGTTGATCTAGCGCTCGCTGACAGGTTTCCAAAACCGGCCATCGGTCCTTCCAGGTGAAGGATCGGTGGCCGGTTTAATTTTGTTTGGAGTGCGCTGATGTCACGCTTTGAAAGTGGCGACTTGTCGCCGCACTTCAAGAAGGAGCAGCATTGATGACCAGGGACCAAGACCGACAGCTACTTTCCGATCACGTTGATATGCGTCCGGTCGCGGCGGACCCGGATGAGTCCGTAGCCGATCGGAATTCAATTGTGCAACTCGATCCGGATCATCCGGGCTTTCGCGATCTCGACTATCGTCGCCGCCGCAATCAGATCGCGCAAATAGCGACGTACTATCAGCCGGGCGATCCGATTCCGGATGCGCCATATACAGATGAAGAGCACGAAGTCTGGCGCGCGATTTGGCAGGCGCTGCAGCCCGCGCACCGGCAACACGCGTGCGCTGAGTACCTCGCCAGTCTGCAGGACCTGGCGCTTGCGCCCGATCGCATTCCGCAATTGCGCGAAGTCAATGAAAAGGTCCAGGCGCTCAGCGGCTTTCGCCTCGAGCCGGTTGCTGGGCTGGTGCAACCGCGTGTCTTTCTTGAGAATCTCGCTGACGGAGTGTTTCTTTGCACTCAATATATTCGTCATCACTCGACTCCGCTTTACACGCCTGAGCCAGACGTCGTTCACGAAATAGTCGGGCATGGTGTGACTCTGGCCAGCCCCCGTTTGGCTGAACTCAATCGCTTGTTTGGCAAGGCCGTGCAGCGAACTACATCTGCGAATGACTTAGAGAAGCTGTCGCGAATTTACTGGTTCACGATTGAGTTCGGGGTGTTGCGTGAAGCAGGTGCGGTGAAAGCTTACGGAACCGGATTGCTGTCTTCAGCCGGGGAGATGGAAAAGATGCATGAAGCAGACCTGCGGACGTTGGACCTGGCTGCCGCTGCTCTTCAATCGTACGACCCGACCCGTTTCCAACCCATCCTGTTTTGCGCGGAGTCATTCGCGGAGATGTATGAAATGCTCCGCGAGTACCTGGTGAATTGGGGTTGACGGGGTAGCGGTGAAGTCGCGAAACCGGTGTTGGGTCACTTTGGTTGATGGCGACTCTTGACGCGTAGCTTTGGAACCGGTGAACAGGCAACTTGAGCAACAGATCGCTCGAACCCGGTTCCTTGACATGCTTTTCAGGCCGCGCCTATAGTTTGCGTACGAGTTTTCCATGACACGCAAGCTGTATTACTACTTTTATTGGTGCGCCTGTAGATTTGCTTCTCTCGCGGGAGGAGCGTCCGGGCAAAACTTGCGTGTGTGTCAACGGTTGAGCTAGTCAACACCACCAATAGTTTTCAAAAGCCGGCCGCGACTTCATGCAAGAAGCGGCTGGTTTTGTTTTTGACTTATGATTACTGAAGCAGAAGTAGGCCATCGTTCTCAGGCGAGGGAGTTGCCGCTCACGCGCGATCTCGAGTCACAAATCGGGCGCACGCCGCTGCTCGGTCTGCGTCGCGTAGGAAGCGTCTTGCCGGCAGGGGTCGAGATCCTGGTCAAGGCGGAGCACATGAATCCTGGCGGCTCCGTCAAAGACCGAGCGGCCCTGGCAATGATCCTTGATGGAGAGCGCAGCGGCCGTCTCTATCCAGGCAAAGTTATTATCGATGCTACCAGTGGTAATACCGGAATTGCCTATGCGATGATCGGCGCCGCGCGTGGATATTCGGTGACGATTTGTTTGCCGGCTAATGCCAGTGTCGAGCGTAAACGCATGTTGCAGGTGCTGGGCGCCGAGATCATTGAAACCGACCCGATGCAGGGGTCCGACGGCGCGCAGGTCATTGCTCGCGAGATGGCGGGGCACGACGCAGCCAGATACTTTTATCCGGACCAGTACAATAATGACGCCAACTGGCGCGCGCACTATGACGGGACCGGGCCGGAAATCTGGGAGCAGACGGCAGGCCGGATCACGCATTTTGTCGCTGGTCTGGGAACCTGCGGCACCTTTACCGGAGTCGGCCGCCGGCTGAAAGAACTCAATCCGGCGATTCTTTTGATCTCGATGGAACCTGATTCGCCGATTCACGGACTCGAAGGTTTGAAGCACTTGCCGACTTCCCGGATGCCGGGACTTTTTGATCCGAATCTGGCAGACGAAACGGTCGAGGTGGAGACCGAAAGTGCCCAGGACATGACGCGGCGACTCGGACGCGAGGAAGGGCTATTCGTCGGCGTCAGTTCGGGTGCCAATGTGGTCGCGGCCCTGGCGTTGGGTCGGCGGTTACCACCGGGCTCGTTGATAGTGACGATCCTCTGCGACGGGGGCGAAAGATATTTGAGCGAACGCTTCTGGGCCGAATGAGAACAACAAACTTCAGTTTGTCGCTTAAATCTAGGCCGGCTAAGCAAAGCGCGACAAACTAAAAGTTTGTCGTACATTTTAACTTCTATGGGCGACGATAAAAAAGAGGTGGACATCAACACCCGGTTGGTTCATGCCGGCGAACGTTCTGATCCGCCTACAGGTCAGCCAACCTCGACGCCAATCTATGCCAGTGCAACCTACACTTATGAATCGATGGAAGAGATCGATCAGGTGTTCGCCGGTGACCAGCAGGGTTACATCTATACCCGTTACGGAAACCCCACCGTCAGCGCTTTTGAAGAGGCAATGCGCACCGCCGAGGCGGGGGCGACGGCCTGCGCTTACTCATCCGGCATGGCTGCTTTGCATGCAGCTCTGTTTGCGTGCGAGTTATCCCCGGGCGCGGTAGTGTTGGCTTCACAGGATCTGTATGGAGCCACGACCACTCTGCTGCAAACAATCTTCGGTAGTTTCGGGATCAAAACAGTCACGGCAGATTTCAGCGATCTCGAACTGTTGAGCGCCAAAGCTAAGGAGCTTAAGCCGCGGGTCCTGCTCGCGGAAACGATTTCGAATCCCCTGCTGAAGGTCTTTGACATCGATGGCTGTGCAAAGATCGCCCGCGACGTTGGCAGCCGGTTGATAGTCGACAACACCTTCGCGTCGCCTTATCTGTGCCGGCCTTTGGAACATGGCGCGGACATAGTCGTCCATAGCGCCACGAAATTTCTGGGTGGGCACGCCGACGCGATGGGCGGCGTCGCCGTGTCGCGCGATCTGATCGACAGCCCTGCTCTGATCGGGGTGATGAAACTGGTTGGAGGCGTCCTTAGCCCGTGGGAGGCGCACGAGATCCTGCGCGGGATGAAAACCCTGGGTGTGCGCATGGATCGCCATTGCGAAAACGCTGCCGCGCTGGCTGAACACTTGCGCAAACATCCCCGGGTGGCCCGGGTCTATTTTCCTGGCTTTGCCGAGCGGGAACAGCGCGAAGTCGTGCAGCGAATCCTGAGTCCAAAACAGTCTGGCGCGCTGGTTTCAATCGAGCTGAAAGACAACACTCAGGCAGTCGCTTTTCGTTTTATGAACGCGCTGAAGCTGTGCGTCAGGTCGACCAGTCTGGGTGATGTTTTTAGCAGCGTGCTGCATCCGGCCACGGCTTCACATAGAGATCTATCGCCCGTGCGGCGCTTGCGACTGGGGATCACCGAAGGATTGATCAGGATCTCAGTAGGCATTGAGAACATCGGGGATATTATCGCGGACATCAATCAAGCTTTGGAAAAATAAATCAAAAGACAGGATTCACATGATAGAGATTAGAAAATTGCTTATCTGAATATCTTGTTAATCCCTGTAAATCCTGTCTACGAGTTCAGTATGATTGAGATAAATGATGAGCATCTGACACAAATGCGCCGGCACGGCGAACGCGACTATCCGTTTGAGTGCTGTGGGCTGATGCTCGGCCGATTCGAGGCAACGCGCCAGAAGATCGTTACCGAGACTTATCCGATTTCGAATGCCCGCGAAGAAGCCGACAAGCGCAACCGATTCCTGATCCGGCCCGAGGAATTGATGCGCGGTGAGAAATATGCGCGCGAAAAAGGTGTGGACGTCGTCGGCTTTTATCATTCACATCCGGACGAGCCCGCGGTGCCTTCGAAATACGATTTGGATCATGCGTGGCCGACTTACTCTTATGTAGTAGTTGCGGTCACGCAGGGTGGGGCAACAGACTTGCAGTCCTGGGAAATGGAAGCTGATCGATCAAAATTCAACGCAGAAGAAATCGTAACGCCACCGGTTTAGGAGTGGGCTGCCGCCCGCTCGGTCGGGTAGTGGCCCAACTCAAATCGATGTCGCAGATGAGGAAGAAGGAATTTAGTATGCCAGTCACAATCACCATACCTACTCCGTTGCGGCAGTTCGCCGCCGGACTGTCAGAAATTCAGGTTGAGGCAACTACAGCCGGCGAGGCCCTGGATCAATTGACCTCGACCCACGCCGAATTGCGCAAGCACCTGTTCAATGATCAGAACGGGCTGCGCAACTTCGTCAACGTATACGTTAATGACGAGGACATTCGGCATACTGACGGCCCGAACACTCCGGTCAAAGAGGGCGATACGATTTTGATTGTGCCCTCAATCGCGGGAGGCTCGGCTGTTTTGGATGAGGTCGCGAGTAAAAATGCGTCGGGAGATCAAGCAGGGTCAAGTGAACTCCCAATGCTCTCGAACGAAGAAGTCGCCCGATACAGTCGTCACTTGATCATGCCGGAGGTCGGCATGACGGGTCAGCGAAAATTGAAAGGGGCGAGTGTGTTAATGATTGGCACCGGCGGTTTGGGAGCGCCACTGGGAATGTACCTGGCTGCCGCGGGCGTAGGGCGATTAGGTCTGGTTGATTTTGATGTGGTCGACGCCTCGAACCTGCAGCGCCAGATCATTCATGGCACCAAAGACGTCGGCCGGCCCAAGATTGCCTCTGCCCGCGATCGCCTGGAAGACATCAACCCCCACGTCGAAATCGAAACGCACGAAACGCGTCTCACCAGCGCGAATGCGATGGCCCTGGTTAGCAATTACGATGTGATCGTGGACGGCACGGACAATTTTCCGACGAGGTACCTGGTTAATGACGCGTGCGTGCTCGCCTCGAAACCAAATGTGTACGGATCGATCTTTCGCTTTGAGGGACAGGCGAGTGTCTTTTGGGCGGAACGCGGCCCGTGCTATCGTTGCCTCTATCCTGAACCACCGCCGCCGGGTTTGGTGCCGTCTTGCGCCGAAGGCGGAGTGCTCGGCGTGCTGCCGGGGATCATCGGCGCGATTCAGGCGAACGAAACGATCAAGATCATTCTGGGCGCGCCGGACATCCTGGTTAACCGGCTGCTTCTGTTTGACGCGTGGCGGATGCGCTTTCGCGAATTGAAGCTGCGCAAGAGCCCGGACTGCCCGATTTGCGGCGACCATCCGACGATCAAAGAGCTAATTGACTACGAAGAGTTTTGCGGCATAACCCAACAGGAACAGACTACGAAACCTATTATGGATGAAATCACAGCTAGCGAATTAAAACAGCGCCTCGACGATGGCGACGACATTCAAATCATCGACGTGCGCGAGCCACATGAATACGAGATCGGCCAGATTCCGAACTCAAAGTTGATCCCTCTGGGGCAGGTGCTCAATCGCATTGACGAGATTGATCCCGAGCGTGAAACCGTCGTCCATTGCAAAATGGGCGGCCGCAGCGCGAAAGCCATCGACGCCCTGCAGCGTTCAGGCTTTCAGGGCAAGCTGAGCAACCTGGTGGGTGGCATCACCGCCTGGTCGAACGACGTCGATCCCAGCGTGCCGAAGTATTAGCTCTGCCGGATCTCGGATATCCTGTCCGCCCGCGCGCATAGCTACTACTCTGCTATTAGTTTTGAGAGCGTGCTTCGCACGCTATGCGGACAAGGATGTCCGCGATCCGCCGGAGTTGTAACTAACGCTTGGCCATCTGCTTCAGAACTTTCGCCACCCGTTTCTTTTGCGACTCTCGCTCAATCGTTTGCATTCGCGCCTCAATCACGTTCAGAAACCTGGTTTGGTGATGGACGTCAATCACCGGCCCAGCCTTCTCGACATACATGGCGAACTGATTGTCAGGACAACCAGCTATTTGCTCGATGAGGAGCGGCAGGCAATCCCGTTTGTAACGATCAAACGCCGCCAGCTTAGCCAGAATTCCGACCGCATGATCCGCGCGATCACTGAGCCGCTGGTGTCGGCAACCTCAAGAATCTTCGACAACATGCCGTAGATTTTCCGAGGCTCAATGGTCGTAATCGTGTCGAGCGCCATCATGGCTCCCCACACCAGGCGCGGGTGCCTGCTCTCCAGCAGTTGGCCGAACTCTCTACAGTATTTCGCGATCAGATCTGGTTTGGCTGCGCCGATCTCGTAAAGCACTTTTATGCAGTCGGCTCTGAATCGCTTTGTCTCCGTGATGCAGCGCCCCTATCAGTTCCTTAACAGCAGCAGCGTTGTTTTCGCTTACTATTCGCTGCCCTAACTCCTGATTAGGGACCTCGTCCCGGCGGTTAAGCGAGGTCGCCAATTTGTTCAGAACCGTCACGGGTTCATCCTCTCGTTCGAACGCAGTTTCAGCGGCGTCACATTCTAGCGCAATTGAAGGCTGAGCCATCCATACGATGGTTGATCCATTGACGGTTTTCCTGGGCAGCTTATGAAATTGATAACAAGAGGTGTCGATAGGGGGGGGATTTGCCCGGCCGTTAGAAAGGCTCCGAAGCCGAACTAACTGAGCCCTCCCTCACGGTCGCAGAGTAACCACTAATCGCCGCCCTGCTACCTGCAGCGCTGCATCCTCGCAGCTTCTCGGTGTATTATGACTCCCGCCATAATCCCCCATACGAGGTAAACACCAAACGTGAGTGAAGCAATCCTGGAAGCGACCGAAGCCAATGACGAATCTCCTGCCTCCGAACAATCACACAAGTGGGTGTATCTGTTTGAAGAAGGCAACGGCACTGACAAGAGTTTGTTCGGTGGCAAGGGCGCGGGTCTTTGCGAGATGACCCAGGCCGGCCTGCCCGTCC
>JBBRMS010000059.1:0-27457 GCA_038230715.1 Pyrinomonadales bacterium | reverse complement strand
GTCTTTCAACCGGTCGGGTGCCGTCATCCCTGATGCGAGCTTTAGCTCGAGCAGCTTCTCAAGTGTCGCAAATCGAATACCATCGATTTCTACAAATGCGTCCGGTGGGTTCGGAAAACTGACGGGCTTTGGTTTCCCGTCTCCCGGGTATTCGCCAGATGCAACTATGTCGATCCTGATTCCATCCCTGGTTGATCGTAGCCTTTTCCTTGCTCCTGGAAAAAGCGGCGCGTATCCGAGGCCTATGAGCTGCTCGTGAAACTTGTTCAAACCTTCGGCCGTGAAGACTAGATCTATGCCCTCGGTCAAGCGTGGATATCCGTGCGCAAATAGGGCCACTGCGCCGATAACCACATAGTCGATCCCATGCTCCTCCAGGTCTGCCGCGAGGTGTGCGAGGGCCACGTTAAGATTTCCTTGTCCCATAAGGTAGCGCAGCGCCTCGCCGTACAATTCGCTTACTGTTTGAGAATGTCCCGCCTGAGTGGATGTAACCATTGAATATCAAGCTTTCCTACGGCTTCAACGTCGGTGCTTCCGAGATCGTGAATCATCCCCCCAGGGCAAGTACGAGACAGTACGCGAGCCTACCCTCGACGATTGCGAAATTTCCTTATTAGCCCCTTACAAATACTCTTCAACCTTGGCGATAATCTCGCGAATCTGAAAGGGCCGGCCCTTCACTTTCGAGAACGCAACCGCCGGCACCATGTATTTTGCCCGGATCATCGTGCACAGTTGGCCGAGATTCATCTCCGGAATGATCACCGTTTCAAATCCAGCCAGGACGTCGCCCAGGTCCTGCGGGAACGGATTCAGGTGACGCAGGTGGGCGCTGGAAACTGATTTACCCTCGCCCTGTAACCTCTCGACTGCCGAAGTGATCGATCCGTAAGTCGATCCCCAGCCGAGGACCAGGACCTTGCCGGTCTTCTCCCCAAACACTTCGATGGGAGGAATGTCGGCCACTGCGCGGTCTACTTTTTCCTGACGCAGCAGGACCATGTGGTGATGGTTCTCGGGATCATAGTTGACGTTTCCCGTTATGTGCTGTTTCTCAATGCCGCCGATGCGGTGTTCAAGTCCCGGTGTTCCGGGCAGGGCCCAGGGCCGGGCGAGGGTGACCTCGTCACGCGAGTAAGGCATGAAGTTGGTTGAGTCGGTGGCGAACTTCACTTCAATCTTTGGCAGCTTATCAAGCTCGGGCAGGGCCCAGGGTTCAGCGCCGTTGGCCAGATAGCCGTCTGAAAGATAGAAGACCGGCACCATGTATTTGAAAGCGAGCCGCACCGCCTCAATCGCCATGTCAAAGCAGTCAGCCGGAGTCGCTGGAGCAATCACAATCGCCGGGCATTCGCCGTTGCGTCCCCAGACAGCTTGAAATAAGTCCGCTTGTTCGGTTTTCGTCGGCAAGCCAGTGGACGGCCCGCCGCGCTGGACGTTGATGATGACCAGCGGTAACTCGGTCATGACGGCCAGGCCAATTGCTTCCTGCTTCAGGGCCACGCCCGGTCCAGAAGTTCCCGTGAGTCCAATGTGGCCGGCAAAGCTGGCGCCGATCGCTGCGCACACGGCCGCGATCTCATCCTCAGCCTGAAAAGTTTTCACGCCATAGTTTTTGTGACGCGCCAGTTCATGCAGGATGTCGGAGGCCGGCGTAATCGGGTACGAACCATAGAACAGCGGCCGGCCCGCAAGTTCTGCCGCCGCGACAAATCCGATTGCCGTGGCTTCGTTGCCGGTAATCTTCCGGTAACGTCCCGGCGCGATGACGGCTTTCTTGACGGTGTAGTGTGTGGTGAAAACTTCGGTAGTCTCGGCAAAGTTGTAGCCGGTCTTGAGGGCGACTTCATTCGCCTTGACCAGCTCGGGGTTCTTTTTGAACTTCGAGTTGATCCAGCTCAGGGTCGCATCGAGCGGCCGATCATACAGCCAGTACAGAACTCCGAGCGCGAAAAAATTCTTGCTGCGATCGATCTCTTTGCGGGAAAGCTGAACATTGCCCTTCAGAGCATTCCGGTTGAGCGTGGAGATCGGCAATTTGTGAACCCGATACCCAGCCAGCGATCCGTCGTCGAGCGGGTTCGAGTGATAGGCCGCATGTTCCAGATTATCCTTGGTGAACTCGTCCGTGTTGATGATCAGCGTGCCGCCTTCTTCCAGGTCGGGAAGGTTTACTTTAAGGGCTGCCGGATTCATGGCCACCAGCACGTTGGGCTGATCGCCGGGAGTGCGAATGTCATGATTGGAAAAGTTTAGCTGGAAGCCGCTGACGCCTGGCAGGCTGCCGGCCGGGGCGCGAATCTCCGCCGGGAAATCGGGCAAGGTGGAAATGTCATTGCCCATAATGGCGGAAGTGTTGGTGAACTGAGTGCCCGTCAACTGCATGCCGTCACCGGAATCGCCGGCAAAGCGAATCGTTACGGTATCCAGCTCTTCCAGAGGTTTATCGATTGTTTCTACAGGTGGTTCTATGACTGCGCTCATAATTATTTGCTCGTGCCTCTCCGCTGCTTGATGCCAACTAGCTGAAACTCAGATTTAGGATTTCAATCATTAACCGCCATCCACGGTATCCATAACCTGCGTCGGTAACGGCGGCAGGTTCATCGTTTCCTTTGGATAACACTCAGCCAGATAGGTGATGATATCAAAGACTGAAATCGATCCGACCAGTAGACCTTTCCTTATCAGCGGGATATTTCGAAAGCCCTTTTCGTTCATCAGCCGCACCGCATCACCAATCGTTGCCTCCGAAGAGAGGGTTTCAACCGCCGGCTGCATCCATTTGCTGATAGGCGACTCCAGGTCGACCTTCTCGCCCAGGATTTTGTTGAGCAAATCCCGCTCGGTAAAAATGCCGGTCACGCGACCGTCGTCCGAGACAATCACACAACCGCCCTCATCGGTTTTCATGGCCTCGATGGCTTGCGAAAGGGGTGTGAACGGGGAGACCGCGACGTATTCGTCAGTAGGTAAAACGCTTACGCGCTGGTCACCGGCATTTGGCAGTCGATCCATTTCTTGGTCTTCAGAAGCGTCGCCGTTCTTTCGATGGCTCCAATCTTAACTCCAATCGACCCGAGGACGGGAATGGAGGCTGATCTTAGCACAGTGTCACGCGTTTCAATGTGATCTCCGACGAGTTGGTAGTCCTGGGTTCAGGTTTCTCTGTGTACTCCGCGGCGCCCGCTCCGTCTTTGCGGTGAAAGATGGCCACGAAAAACTCACTACAGAGGGGGCCGCAGAGATTTTCGAAACGGCGCTCAGGCTGAAAACAGCGAGCGCTACCTTTGCAGAATTTCAAGCACAGGTTGAATCAGCGCCGCAGCGATTCTCCGGTTTCCTTCCACCGTTAGGTGCATGCCATCCCAACAAAGCGTCTTGTCCTGCAAATCAATTGCGTGGCCGAGATTCAGGTACCGAATGTGCGGCTGACCCGCGAACCGTTGTTTCAACATGGCCTCGATGGCTCGCTGCTGCTCGACGTGCCTATCGCTGATGTAGGGCTCAGTCACCACCAATACCCGCTGTCCATGCTTCAGCGCCATATCGGTTGTTTCGAAAATCTGCTGACAATAAAACTGCCACTCCTTTTGGCAAGCATCTGATGATTCTTTGATAGGTTGACCGTTCTCAGTGAGCGGTCCAAGTTGTTTCTCCACCGCCCGCGATGTTTGTTCGCCTGTTTGGGCATTCAGGTTGGGAGGGGCAAAGACCACGGGCGGGTCTCCCCCGGTCAAGCGGTTTTTCCAGGCACTGAACTTGCCCTCCGTGACTGCAGGCAACATCGGGAGATAACCGGTCCAAAGAAAAATTGGTGAGCGATGCCGAGAGACGTACAGGTTTTGTCCGCCCAGATCGTTGTAACCGCTGTAAAGCAGCACCACGTCGTAATCAAGATAGGCGTAATCATTCAACGTGTACTTGAACGAGTAGGCACCCTCTGAGTTCTCTGCCAGATTCAGAAGTTTAATCGACGTCACCCCGCCTAAGGGCGGACGTTCGGCCAGTCGCTGCTGCAGTTGCGCAGGAAACGATTGTCCGGCTTGAAGTCCAAATCCCCAGGTGGTGCTGCCACCCAGGACCGCTACTCGCTTTTCCCCAGATTGTTTCCGGCCGGCAACGGGTCCGCGGTACCCCCAGAGATTTACGCCGTGCTTATGGTGAAGATAAAGATCGAGTCCGAACAGAATCGAAATCATCAGGCCGGTTGAGACAATCGTGGTCGAGGCCTTCAGGGCGCCACGTCTGAATCTCGCTCGCCGCGAATCCACGATCGGCGCAGCCGGTTGGTCTGTGAGTGTCGTCATCACGTAGATAATACGCCGTTGAGGATGCGGTTCATTCAGGGACGGAGGGAAAACTTGAGCGGCCCGGGATCATTTGGAGGTGAATGTCCAATCATTTCAATTGCCATCACAGTCAGGTCGTCTAACCTGGGCCGCGTCAAAGAAAACTCAGCCAGGTCTTCCAGGAGCCGCTTAACCAACGCATTGGCCGGAAGTTGATGACTGCCCTGACTCTCTAACGGCCACAAATCTCTCCGTTCTTGGGTTCCAAAATCGCACGCCGCAAATGCCATTTTCTGGCTCGATTTACCAGCCTGGTCTAATTGTCTTTTGCAGCCGGTGGCTGTTGGTCAATGACTTTGGTCAGGACGGTAAGGGTCTTGTCAATATCCTCTCGGGTGTTATAACGTCCCAACGAAAATCGGATTGACCCGAGCGCGATCTGGAAGGGAACCTTCATTGCTCGCAGCACCGCCGAGATGTCCCGAGAATCTTCGTTGCAGGCCGATCCGGTCGAAACACAAATACCGGCATCGTCCAGCAGCGTTAGAATGCTGCCGCCCTCCAGCCCCGCGAACGATATGTTTGAAGTGTTGGGCAAACGTCTGGAACGATCTGTTATCCCGTTCAAGCGTGCTGTAGGGAAACGTGCCAAAACTTCGTCCTCCAGGTGATCTCTCAAGTTTCGAATTCGTTGATGTCCGGTGAATTCGGCTGCGAGCTGGCAGGCACGACCCAGTCCGACGATGTTGGGCACAGCTTCCGTGCCTGATCGCCTGCCGCCTTCCTGTCCACCGCCAATGATGAATGGGGGAAGCTGCACCCCGTCACGAATGTAGAGCGCACCGACACCCTTCGGGGCATGAAGCTTGTGACCGGACACCGCAAACAGATCGACTGGCCAATCGCGCAGATTGATCGGAATCTTGCCCACCGCCTGAACGCCATCGACGTGAAAGACCGCCGCTGAATTCTCCTTCACGATGCGGCCGATCTCTTCGATCGGAAAGACGACGCCTGTTTCATTGTTGGCCAGCATCACTGAAACCAGGCCCGTCTCGGGACGAAGGGCGCGGCGCAAGTCGTCGAGGTCCAACTCGCCGTGTTGGTCGACTTCCAGCCAGGTCACTTCACAGCCAATCTGCGCCAGATGCTCGCACAGATTTCGCACGGCTTCATGTTCGACCCTGGTGGTAATGATGTGGCGCTGGTCCGGATTCTGTTCGAGGAAACCACCGATGGCCCAGTTGTCGGATTCGGAGCCGCACGAAGTGAACACGATCTCACCGGAGTCAGCCCCCAACAAATCGGCCACCTGCTGTCGAGCTGTTTCCACGGCCATTCGCATCGGCCGGCCGAGCGAATGCGCTGAAGATGGGTTACCGTAGGATTCGCTTAGGTAAGGCTCCATGGCCGCGAAAACTTCGGGCGCGACTCTAGTGGTGGCGTTATTGTCGAGATAGATCATCTGCTGTCACAACCTAAAACGATCGATACAAAAGGTAGTCGCCGCTCTTCATGATGACCTGGCAATTTGCGCAATTGGTTTGCGAGCCAATCACCAGCGATCCAATCGGAGCACGATGACCCTCTTCCAAATGCACAAACTCAGAATCCTTCCGGCCCTCAACCGCAGCATACCAGTATGCATGTTCGTAGGCCGGCTCGTTCCCGTCACTCAAATAGATTGGCCTTTGTGGCAGGGCCACAGCCGCGTCATAGACTTCTTTGTATTCCGCGTCGAAAACCCAACTGCGGTCTCGCCCCTCATGGCGATACACAGATTGAAAGTAGACAACCTGGAGCGCGGCCACCGCCAATAAGACAGCCAGGATTCTTTGGCGCGCAAATCGCGAGAGGTTCGGCGAGGGAACTCCTTCATCTGAATCCGTACGGGCGGGAACATACTCAAGCAGAAACTGAAGCCCAGGGATCATCAATACCAGCAGAAAGACCGGATAAGCAACCATGCGGAGCGAATGAAATTGATCGGGTGTCAGTGCCCCGGGAACGATGGCGGCGGCCGCGCCGAAAATTACAAAGCGCCACCAGGGCTCGCGCCAGTGACGGACTATGATCACTCCAAGACCGATTAGGGCCAGAATGAATCCGCCGATGAGAAAGCTTCCCAAAGATCCCGGCACGTGGTGACGCGGATTGCCGTCACCGTCGATCAAAAGATTTACCAGGCTGAAGTCCGACAGGTAGCGCCTGATGAAGGTGGGCAGAATCTCCTTCCAGGGTGAATTAGGCTTGATGTACGAGATTAAGTAGAACCGCTGGGTTAAGGCTTCGGGATGTTTCGATCTGAATATCAGTAGAGGAATCAGAGTCAGAGCAAACAACACCCAGGTTTTGATTACGCTGATCAGCCTGTCCTGCGAGGTGATAAAGAAGACCAGTCCGAAAGCCAGCAGAGGTCCGAGCAATCTGCCGATGGTATAGGTGTACGTCAGCAGCATCAGGGTCGCTGCCAGCAAGACGATGGTGGGCCAACTCCAGCTGTCCTTTCGCTGGGCCTGGAATACTGCCAGCAGAAATAAGACCAGGGCCATCGGGTAAAAGAATGTCTCCATTACCAGGCGGCTGACTTCGAATAACCACGGTGTCAGGATCGCGATCGTGCCCACGATAATTCCAATTCGTCTTTGACCGGAAATCCGAGTCGCCAGCAGGCCGAGCAACAAGCAGGCGAGAAAAACCCAGGTGGCGCTGAATACCCGCGCTACCGTAATGCTGGGTCGCATAACAGCGAAGGGAATCGCCAGCAGGTAGATTTGAGTCGGGTTGGCGTATTGGATCCAACCGCCGGTGTAAACCGGAAAGAACAACGGATGACGGTTGCCGAATTCGCCGGCGCCGGTGTGCGCGATGCAGTTCGCGTTGTAGGCGATGGCGGATTCGTCAATATAGAAACCGGGCGGGTTGGTCGAGACCTTATCAAGGTAACAGACGAAGAGCACAGTGATTCCGAGCAGGGTAATGACCAGCCGGTACCGTCGCAGGATCTCCCAAAGACCTGGAGCCGTTGCACGATCGTGCTGACTTTGAATCTCTTCAGATAGTCCGGTTTCTGGAGGTAATGGATCCATTCTGGTTTAGGGCGCGAGAATATATTTGACCCGGGCCAGAGTCAACAATTCATTCGGTGCGCGGACGTCGCGTCGGCACCGCCATCGCCTTAATGAATCCTTCAACCAGACAAGAGAGTCAGTTCCACCTGCGTGAGCGGATGGATCTTGCCCTAAACTCGGTTGACTGGACCAGGCAATAGGTTGAATGCCTGATCCGCTCAGGCGGGTGGTACTGCCCTCGCCACCACACCGTGTTCGACAAACCTCGCAGCGTTTCGGCATAATTCGATCATGTCTCAGTTGAATGAAGGTGTGGTGCTCGACGCATTGCGCCAAATAAAAGATCCCGATCTACACAAAGATATCGTTACGCTAGGCTTTATCAAGGACCTGAAGATTGATAATGGCACAGTTTCTTTCCGCATCGTGCTGACTACGCCTGCCTGTCCGGTGCGTGAAGAAATGGAAACTTCCGCCCGCGAACTGGTCAGCGCCATACCCGGCGTCTCCGCGGTTGCGGTCACGATGGACGCCGAAGTGCCTAAGGGCCGAGGTATCGGCGATAAGATTGCCCTGCCCGGTGTCAGAAACATCATCGCAGTTTCGTCAGGCAAGGGCGGCGTTGGCAAATCAACAGTGGCGGTCAACCTGGCGGTCTCGCTAGCGCTCGACGGCGCGCGGGTTGGATTGATGGACGCGGATGTTTACGGTCCGAATGTGCCCATCATGCTGGGCGCGGGTGACGCTAAACCAGAAATCGAAGGCAACAAGCTGGTTCCGGTGGAAGCTCACGGAGTGAAGCTCATTTCCATGGCGGTCTTGCAGCCTGGCGATAAGCCGTTGATCGTGCGCGGCCCGATTCTGCACGGACTAGTCAAACAATTCCTGACCGATGTGAAGTGGGGCGAACTGGATTACCTGATCGTCGACATGCCGCCGGGTACCGGCGACGTGCAGCTTAGTCTCGCTCAACTCGTGCCGGTACAGGGCGCCGTGCTGGTTACAACCCCACAGGAAGTCGCTTTGATCGATGTGCGCCGCGCTCTGCGCATGTTTGAAACCGTGGCCGTACCCGTACTGGGCGTGGTTGAGAATATGAGTTATTTCATCGCCCCCGACACGGGGAACCGCTACAACATTTTTGGTGAAGGCGGCGGCGAAAAATTGGCTGAGAGTTACGGGGTGCCATTTCTGGGGTCGGTGCCGATGGGTATTGAGGTGCGGGAAGGCGGCGACAGAGGTCAGCCGGTGGTGGTCGGGAATCCGGCATCGCCGCAGGCTAAGGCCTTTCGCAGAGTGGCCGAAGAAGTGGCCCGTCAGGTATCGATCGAGGCAATGAAACCAGAGCTTGTCGTTTTGCGAAAATCTCAGTAAGATGAGTTCGCGAATAGTTTCTCTGCTATTGAATAACGGAAACGGGAGTTAATTAGAAAATATGTCAGCGAATCAAACTACTACCACGCCAACTGCAAATCCTGCGGCAGCGCCAGCCGCGCCGGCCGTGACTTTGGGTGTGACCGAAGCAGCGGCGGGTGAAATCAAGAAGTTTATGTCGAGCGAAGAAGGCCTGCCTGAAACTGCCGGTCTCCGCGTCCGCGTTGTTCCCGGCGGTTGCTCGGGATTTCAGTACAGCCTGAACATCGAAGAAGAGTCGCGACAGGGTGATTTCGTTCTCGACGAAAAAGGCGTGCGCCTGTTCGTTGATATGTTCAGCGCCCAGTATCTGAATGGCGTCCAAATCGACTATGTGCAAAACGTGATGGGTTCAGGTTTCACTTTCAATAACCCGAACTCGACCGGCAGCTGCGGTTGCGGCTCGTCGTTCACTGCCTAATCAAATTAGAGAACGCGCATGCGCGGTTAAGAAAATTGGCTCGGCCTGTTCAGTTTTGACTGAAGGCCGAGCCAGCTTTTTTCTTACCGCGCTTTTTTGTTGGATCGATGAGGTCAGTACCGGGAGCGATAGCGACCGGGTCTCGATGCTGAACACAACTCATGATCGTGTTGAAACCACCCGGTCGCTATAGCTCCCGGTACTGACCTCACTTCGCAGTCGACCAAAGAGATGAACGAGTTCTCCCTCACGAAGATCATGCAGGCTAGCTCAGCTGCCGATATCGACCACGCTCGTGAACTCTTCAAAGAATACGAGGCCTGGCTGCAGGTCGATCTTTGTTTTCAGAGCTTTGAAGAGGAACTAGCCGAACTTCCCGGCAAATACTCACCGCGAGATGGCCGGTTGCTGTTGGCGAAGTCAAACGGAAGAGTTGCCGGTTGCGTGGCGTTGCGGAGGCTGGGCGAGGGCACCTGCGAGATCAAGCGGTTGTACCTGCGCGAGGAGTTTCGTGGATCCGGTCTGGGAAGAAGACTCGCCGAGGCAATTATTGCCGAGGCCAAAAAAATCGGGTACGAACGGATGCGGCTTGATACCTTGCCGCCGAAGATGAACGACGCTATTAAGCTTTATCGGTCGTTGAGTTTCAAAGAGATCGAACCCTACTACAACAACCCTGTACCGGGCGCGAAGTTCATGGAGTTGGACCTGGTGTAGTACGGGCTGCCAGCCCGTACCAGGCGCCACAACACAGGCTGGCAGCCTGTGTTACATAATTCGCTCAGGCTCCTGCGCCGCGCCGCATTCGCTCAACCCGCTGCATGCTACTCACGAAAGCCTGTGCGCCCGCCGACTGAAACATTTCCATTGTCTCAACCTCTTCGTCAGTCACCTGAGTCAGCGCCAGGTCGGTATATTCAGCCCGTCGCGGATCTTTCTTCAACTGGCCGTACATGCGATAGAGGCGCAAGTAGAGATGAGTCCACTTGATCTGTTTCCAAACCAGTTCAGCGGCCGAACGTGGATAGAAGATCAAAGGTGATTTGCGTGGTAAGCCTGATCTGCGATCGCGGCGAAACTTCAAACGCAGGAACCCACCTTCGAGCGGATGAATTCCTTCGATGCGTATGCATCCCTTAAACCAGACAATCAGGAACAGAGCTTTGCCGGGACTGATGCCCGTAGCCATGGCGCGCTTGAGCACCGTCTCGATGTGCTCGTCGGTGTAATAATTTTCCCAGGCATCGTGATAGACCTGCTCCCACTCCGCCTTAGACATGCGCGAATGTCCGACCACCGCGTGATTCAAGTCGTACTTGTTGATGTCGGGATCCATCCAGGTCCCGGCCTCGTGCAGCTTCTGATGATCTTCCGAGCCCGGCAAAGGCGTTAGGTAAAAGAATTCAAGCAGGTCGACCGGCAGCTCTTTCTGAATCACGCGAATGTCGTGCAGGATCGTTTCGGGCGTGTCGTTGGGAAAACCGAGAATGTAGCCACAGTAAGTCAACACCTTCGCCTTTTTCCAGGCGAGCAACATCGTCCGATATTCGGTGATCTTGTTCTGCTGCTTCTTGGCCCCCATCAAATTATCCGGATTGATGTTCTCGAGCCCGATGAATACACGTTTGACGCCGGCCCGGGAGCACTTCTCGATAAAGTTGACCAAGCGATGGCAGAGCGTGTCGACCTGAATAATGAAGTTGATCTGGAAGCCTTCTTTTTCGCGCAGCTCGATCATGCGATCGAGGATTGCTTCCCAATTCTTATTGCGCGCGAAGTTATCGTCGGTGATGAAGAACCGGTGGATGCCCTGCGCCACATTCGTTCTCACGATTTGTTCGCAGTCATCGGCTGAACGGTAACGCGACTTTCGTCCCTGCACATTGATGATTGTGCAGAACGAGCATTGATAGGGACAGCCGCGACCAGCGTCGAGACTGGTGTTCGCACCCGCGGTTCGCAGAATCCTTTCGGCCGGCAGTAGCGGCATCGCCGCTCCTTCCAGGTTCGGCAGATCGTTCATGAAGTTGTAGAGGGGCCGGAGCCGTCCGTTGTACGCGTCGAGCAGCACTTGATCCAAACGCCCTTCGGCTTCGCCGGCGAACAGCGACACGCCCATCTCTTCGGCGCGACGCACGTCAGGGTCGCGATCTTTCAGCATCGCGATCGTGCCGGAAACATGAAACCCGCCGATCGCGACTATCAAATTGAGCTGGCGTAAATCAGCAGCGATGTCCAGAGCGCGCGGAAACTGATTTGACTGGACCCCGACCAGCATGACCATGCCGGCGCCTGCGTCTTTGATCAGAGCGCCAATACGTTTGGGGCGAATGCGTGTGTTAGTTTCGTCAAAGGCGTGGATTTCAATTTCGACATCGTCGCCCAGAGACTTCTGATTAGCGCATTCAAGCGCGAGACCATAGAGGACCGCAAGGGAGTTTGAAGGGATTGCCGAGCGCAGCCATTGGATCACATAGCCGTCATCGTCATAGTGTGATGGCTTGATTAGTACCAGGCAGAAGCGTCGTTTCGTTGTGGTCAATTTCACCTGGCTCAGTCTTTGCCCGGCTGTTTGCGCACGAGCTTCCATCCCGATGGCAACACGGCCGCGGCGAGTGAGATTTTGACGATGTCGCCGGGAATAAATTTGATCACCGTAGCCCAAAGAGTCAGCAACGGGGACGTGCGCATAACTATTGAGAACCAGGCCCAGCCGCTCAACATGATAATCACCGAGCCGATGGCCATCGCCGCGGCGGCGGTAATGAAGCGTCGATCCCACCCGTGTTCAGCAAACGCGCCGGTAACATAAGCTGCCGCGGGAAACGCGATCAAATAACCTCCGGTTGGTCCCATCAGGTGCAGCAGTCCGCCATGAGCGCCGGCAAAGAATGGCAGGCCACTGGCGCCTTCAATCAGGTAAGCAATCATCGCCATTGCGCCCAGACGTGATCCCAGCAAAGCCCCGGTCAGCAGTACCGCGAAGGTCGATCCAGTGATGGGAATCGGGCCGATGGGAATAACTACCTGGGCGCTTGCGGCGGTGAGAAGGCTGAAACCGATAACCAGGCCGACCTGACGGACGACATCGAGTGGCGCGAGGGCCACGCCCAGAAGTGTCTCATTCTTATCAAAAGCTGTTTCCATTTTCTTCCTCTGCTGCGCGGCTACTCTGGCCGCATACACAAAACCGGGCAAGGCGCGTTACGCAGGACGAACTCTGCAGTTTCGGTTAGCGTCGGATCGCCGCCCGAACCGAGCGCGGTGGTAATAGCGACCAGGTCAGCCTTGTGACGACCGGCATATTCGACCACTTCTTCGCCCACACCGCCGTGCAGGCGACGAAACTTCCCACAGGTCCCGCCAGCTTCGGTAAAAAATCTCTCCAAAGTAGCCTTGCCGCCGTCGGCGGGCTCTTCATCACCTTCGTTAAAAATGCAGAGCGTTTCCACCTCAGCTTTGGTCTTGCCGGCGATGGCGGCGGCTACGTGCAGGATCATTTTTGATTCTTCGCGCAGATCAGTGACGTAGAGAATCTTCTTAAACCGATCGATGGGCCGGGTGGTTCGCCGCGGTCCATACATCCTGGCGATGATCGTGGGAATCTTTGAATCGCGGGCCACGCGCTCGGCCACACTTCGGCCGAGGAAGAACTGGGCCACGTCCGAACGTCCGTGTGAGGCCATAACGATCAGATCGCAGACCCGCTCCGACGCATGACGCATGATTACGTCAGCCGGATCATCATCGCCTTTGGGGATAATTGCTTCGATGACTCGCACGGTCGACGATCCGGTGGGCAGTCCGGGAAACTCGTACCGTGATGTTTCAGTGATATGCGGATCGCCGCCGTCAGAAATGTGCACGGAATGAACGATGGAGTCGAACTGCGCCGCCAGCGCCACCGCCAGCGGGAACGCGCTGTTGGCGACGGCCGAAAAATCAGTCGGGAACAGAATCGAACGTATCATGATAAATAGTATAGGACGGATAGGCCCTATCCGTCCTATAGAATTCTTCTAGTTTTCGGAACCAATCCGCATCCCGTGGAACGATCGCGCCACGAAGACCATCGATATCAGGAAAAAGATCCCAGCCAGCACGTGCGTGACCATCGGGCCGTTCTTGCCGAATTGACCGGTCTCGCTGCCAATGCTCACCGCGAGCTCCACCGCCAACAATCCGAACAGAGTGGTGAACTTGATCACTGGATTCAAAGCCACTGAGGAGGTGTCCTTGAACGGATCACCCACTGTGTCGCCCACTACCGTAGCATCGTGCAGCGGGGTCCCCTTCTGTTTCAGATCAACCTCGACCACCTTCTTGGCATTGTCCCAGGCGCCGCCGGCGTTGGCCATAAAGATCGCCTGGTAAAGGCCGAACACGGCGATTGAAATCAGATAGCCAATAAAGAAGAAAGGCTCGAGGAAAGCAAAGGCCAGGGTGGAAAAGAAGATAGTCAGAAAGATATTGAACATGCCTTTCTGCGCATACTTGGTACAGATTTCCACGACCTTCTTGCTGTCTTCAACTGAAGCTTTTTCCACTCCTTCCAACTTGATGTTAGCTTTGATGAACTCTACCGCGCGATAAGCACCAGTGGTCACGGCCTGGATAGAAGCGCCGGTGAACCAATAAATAATCGCACCGCCGGTAATCAAGCCGAGGACGAATGGTGCATGCAGCAGGGACAGCATTTCCTTGTTGACCCGTAACCCGTCGGTCAGCGCCATGATGATCGAGAAGATCATCGTCGTGGCCCCGACCACCGCCGTGCCGATTAGCACCGGCTTGGCTGTGGCTTTGAACGTATTGCCGGCGCCGTCGTTTTCTTCGAGCAGGTGCTTGGCCCGTTCGAAGACTGCGTCGATGTTGAATTCGTTCTTCAGCTCTTCATGAATGTTCGGCACGTGCTCGATCAGCGACAACTCGAATACCGACTGTGCGTTGTCAGTCACTGGTCCATAGGAATCCACGGCGATCGTTACCGGGCCCATGCCCAGGAATCCAAACGCCACCAGGCCGAAGGCAAATACTGCCGGGGCAGCCATCAGGAGCGATAGCCCCATCGTGCTTACGAGAAACGCGATGCCCATCAAAGCGACGATGCTGATGCCCAGCCAGTAAGCCGAGAAATTACCGGCTACCAGGCCCGAAAGAATGTTGAGCGAAGCCCCGCCCTCTCGCGACGATATGACAACTTCCTGAACGTGCCGAGAGCTGGTTGAAGTGAACACTTTGACCAGTTCCGGAATGACTGCGCCGGCGAGGGTGCCGCATGAAATGATCGAAGCCAGTTTCCACCAGAGGTTAGTATCGCCGTCCAGTACCGGGATTATCGCGTACGAGACCGCATAGGTCAGTACGATCGAAATAATTGAAGTTAGCCACACGAGGGTCGTCAGCGGAGTCTCAAAGTTCATCTCTCCGGCGTTTGCATAACGTGCCTTGGCGACGGCCGCGTTAATGAAATACGAAACGGCGCTGGACACCAGCATCATGATACGCATGACGAAGATCCAGACCAGCAATTGAACCTGGATGCGGGTGTTTGGTACCGCCAGCAGAATAAAAGTAATCAATGCCACACCCGTGACGCCATAGGTCTCAAAGCCGTCAGCGCTGGGCCCGACGGAATCGCCGGCGTTGTCGCCGGTACAGTCGGCAATCACCCCGGGGTTGCGGGCGTCGTCTTCCTTAATCTTGAAAACGATCTTCATCAGGTCGGCGCCAATGTCCGCAATCTTGGTAAAAATGCCGCCGGCTATTCGTAAAGCAGCCGCGCCCAAACTTTCGCCGATCGCGAAACCGATGAAGCAGGCGCCGGCGTAATCACCGGGAACAAACAGCAGGATGAAGAGCATGATCAGCAGCTCGACACTGATCAGCAGCATGCCGATACTCATACCGGCCTTAAGAGGAATCGCGTAGATCGGATAGGGCTTGCCTTCAAGACTGGCAAAGGCGGTACGGGAATTCGCAAACGTATTGACGCGGATGCCGAACCAGGCTACGCCATAACTTCCGGCAATGCCGATCAGACTGAAGAACAAAATCATCGGCACCGTCACCGCCACCGATTTACCCGGCACCGGCCGCAGCACTCCGAAGTAAGCCACCACGATCACGGCTATGAACACCCAGAGGATCATGATGAATTTGCCCTGCGTCGTCAGATAAGTTTTGCAGGTTTCGTAGATCAGCTCTGAGATTTCCCGCATCGAGCGATGCACCGGCAGGTTCTTAAGCTGGATATAGATCAAGAGCCCGAACATCAGGCCGAGACCACAAAACACCAGGCCGATGAGCAACAGCCGGTGTCCGTCCAGGCCCAGGAAGGTTACCGACGACAAGTCGGGGAGCTTCAGTGCGGCCTCGCCACCTTCACGTGATTGCGCGAGGACTGCCGGCGCGCCGATGGCGCTCCCGAGCACTACAAAAAGAAGTGTTAATAGCCGCCGACGCATTGTCGTGGCAAAGTTCGACATTAAATTCACTAGTAAGAGAATCCTTTCATTTCGTTTAAGGGCGTGACGAGATAATACTGTCTCGGAAAAGTCGATTATTATTGCCGATTTATGAGGGGACTGTCCAACCGGGAGGGCTATGCGGCGCGTTTATTTCACGCAAAGTCGGCAAGTCCATGCGCAAGACGCACGGAAATTATTATTTACACCGATGTCCTAAGCTTCCGCGACGATAACATCGGTCGGTAGGTCGGGCTGGCGCCGACCGCCAATCCACCGGCGCACCGAATCAAACAAAACGATGACCGCCGCCGTCATTATCAAAACGGTAAGCGTGGTATTGATATAACCCTGGGTCGAGGTCGCGGCGGTTTGAGCCTGGGGCCAGAAGATGTCGCGGATTGAGTCCCAACCGGCAACCAGCGTGGTCGTGGCCACGAATGAAAGCGGAGCAACAGTAACCCAACAATACCTGGCGTTGCCCATGTTGATGATTACTGTGGTGGCTACGCACAGGGCCACGGACGCCAGCAGTTGGTTGGCAATCCCAAACATCGGCCAGATTGTGGAGATCGATCCATTCCAAATGAAGCCGGCCCAGCCCGCCACCACCAGCGCGCTGGTCAGGATAGATCCAGGCAGCCAGTTGGGCTCCTCGAGTTTTCGGAAGACACGTCCCCCAAATTCGCCAACTAAGAATCGCGCGACCCTGGTTCCCGTATCGATGGTGGTCAGGATGAAAAGGGCTTCGAACATGATAGCGAAGTGGTACCAGTACTTCATCAGACCGCGCAGACCGGGAATGCCGTCGAAGATCTTGGCGATGCCGAGGGCCAGGGTCACCGCGCCTCCAGTGCGGCCACGCAAATTCTTTTCACCGGACTCCTCCTGCAGCCGATCTATTTCCTGGGGTTGCAGGTCAAAGCCAAGCGCCGATTCGTGTTCGACCATGCGCACATAGCTGGCCTTCTGCGCATCGGTCTTTTGCTGAGTGTTGATGGCAAAGTAATCACCGGGAAACAGTGACGTCGCGGCGATCAAAGCGACCACTCCCACGACTCCTTCCATCAACATGCTGCCATAGCCGATCATGCGCGCGTCGCTTTCCTTCGCGATCATTTTGGGTGTTGTGCCCGACGAAACTAACGCATGAAATCCGCTGATTGCTCCACACGCAATGGTGATAAAAACGAAGGGATAGACCTTGCCGGGCACTACCGGGCCGCCTCCGGAAACGAATGGTGTGAACGCCGGCATGTGCAGATTTGGATGGACGAGGATCACTCCGATGATCAGAAACGCGACGGTTCCTATCTTGAGATAGGACGAGAGGTAATCGCGCGGGCATAGCAACATCCACACCGGCAGTACCGAGGCTATGAAGCCGTAGCCCGCCATCATCAGCGTTATCTTGTGCGGCGAAAAGGTGAACGCCGGCGCCCAGGACGAGTCGGCAATCTTGCCGCCGAGAAAAACGGCCAGCAGCAGTCCAATCACGCCGATTACAGTCGCCTCGACTATCCTCCCCTTGCGAAAGCGATACATGTAGAGCCCCATAAAAAGGGCCAGCGGGATCGTAAAGCCAACTGTAAATGTTCCCCAGGGCGATTCAGCCAGAGCGTTCACAACCACCAGGCCAAGTCCGGCGAGGGCAATCACGATGATGAAAAGGATGGCGATTCCAGCGACCAATCCCGACAACGGACTGATCTCAGTCCGCGCAATTTCGGCCAGCGACTTTCCTTTGCGCCGGACGCTCGAGGCCAGGATCATGAAATCGTGGACTGCGCCACCCAGGCAAACTCCGATTACCAGCCACAACAGGCCCGGCAGAAATCCAAACTGGGCGGCCAGGACTGGACCAATCAAAGGCCCTGCGCCTGAGATCGCGGCGAAGTGATGGCCAAACAAAACCCACTTGTTGGTTGGATAATAGTTGTGTCCGTCGTACATAGTTGTTGACGGCACTGGGCGCGAATCATCCAGCATCAAAACCTTCGCCGCTATGAAAGCGGAATAGTAGCGATAGGCTATCGTAAGGACACACAGAGTACCGACAATGATAGGTAGGGCATTCATCTCTTTTGATCCGTAGCGGGCTATAATAACTGCGACGCGGTTGTTTGCGAAGGAAAAAAATCCAGAGTCCGGCAGCATGAAGCCAGTACCTGGAGCGGTAGCGGCTGGGTCAACACCTACGGCCTAATCGGGACTGGCTGGGATGGTTACCCCGCTAGCAACCGATCCGGTACTAACCGCCTCTCTCAAATTAGTGCATACGCCACAATTAGCCGCTTTGACTTCCCCTACAGCCATGCACTAGAGTTACCGCCGTTGTTCAATCAATTGCGGAGGCTACTCCTCAATCAGATCAATTCGGATTTTTCCCGCGAAGGCCCGGCTAACTGCTATACCCCTCGTCGGAACTGATTTCCAACCAATTAAGAATATTTCAGGAGGATCGATGAAAAGGATTTTATTAGTATTGAGTGCGGCGGCACTTCTGGCCGGCTGTGGGCAGAAGCCGGCGACCACTACGACAACTGCAACCCCCAAACCAGCCGCGTCGACTGCGCCAGGGTCGACTGCACAAACCACCAAGAAGATTCCGGAATCAAAAGTCAATCCCGTGCCCGCGGACTGGATTACCATGGCTGACGAAGTTCGTGGTTATGAGTTCAAGGTCCCCAAGGGAACTGATCACAAGACGGATACCGTGAACGGCGTTGATGTGTACGCTGCTTCAGTCCCGGCTCCTTACGAAATCGCCGTGCTCATCTTTGCTTTCAAGGACAAGACGCTTACCAAAGACGATCTGATGAAGAAAGTCGAAGGCGTGCTGCAGTCTATGGGCGAGAAGGACGTGAAGGTGACTGACATCAAAGAGATCAGTGGCGACTACAGTTTGGCCAGCATCTCGTCCGTGGATGAGAAGGGCAAGGCCACCAAGGGCAAAGTCCTGGTGGGCACTGACGTAACCGACAATTACATCGTCATGGTGGGAACGGACGCCGACAAATTCGCGGCCAACGAAAAGACCATCGATGAGATCTGGGGCAGCTTTGGTATGTACAGCGGCGGCGCCAGCGGCAATAACTAAGAAGTAACTCAGGTCAATCAGAACCAGAGGGGAACGAGGCTACAGCGCAAGCCGTAGCCTCGTTTATCATTTCGCCACCGGTGAAAAAAATTCGAGAAGGAAATGAGATGAGGTTTATTAATTCAATTCTGTCAACCGCACTGCTGTTTGTAGCGGCCACAACTCTTTCAACGTTCCCGGGAACTGTATTTGGACAAGCGGGATCTCTGCGGCTGTCTCCTAATGCTCTGGTCGCTGACCTTTATCGCGTGCACGACCACAAACACAGCCCATTCTTTCAAACAAGGAATCGGGCTTTGCTCGACAAGTATTTCGAAAAGAGCCTGGCAGACTTGATCTGGAAAGATGCCGTTTCGTCCAAAGGTGAAGTCGGCGCCATCGAGGCCGACCCGCTCTATGACGCGCAGGACGTGAAGACCAGGAAATTCGCTATTGGTAAAGCGATTTTTGCTGACGGTAAAGCGAAGGTCAACGTTACCTTTACCAATTACGACCAACCAATGAAGTTTGTGTTCATCCTGGTCAACGGGCGCAGCGGTTGGCGAATAAGCGACATCGAATACGGCGAAGGTCGATCGTTGCGGGAAATTGTGAAACGCTAGTGGTTTCACCTTACTTTACCGAATCTCAACCCATATAGTACGGCCCGCATCGATTCGACCAGGAAGCCTCGCGCTAAAAGACTCTTCGACTCGAGGTCCTAACCAAATGAAGTCGTTTCGCATCCGGCGGCTCATCGTCGTTGCGCTATCCTTTTATCTCGCAGTTCCAGTCTCGGCCGTCGGAATTGTCGACACCCGGACCGGCGAGGTGCTGCTCTTCACGACTCCAGTAGCGGTCGCCGATGTGATAAATGCGAAAGAAAAGGCCTTGAGTGCAGCGCTGGAGAGTTCGCTTAAGAAGCTGCCGGCTGCCCCATGACTTGATCCCGTTGGGATACGCAACTTCATCCAGGCCCGCGCTTCAAATCCGCATACAGCAAACGGTGGAAGAGGTGCTCGCCCGCTTCACGTCGCACCGACAAGCGCCCGGCCTGATACGCCCTCGAGTTCAATCCGCGCTGTACGGATTCGCAGATGTCCAGATCCTCGCGTTGAATGCGATCGCCGACATCTATGCTCGCCAGATTGCGTTCACGCGCAGCGTCCGAAACGTCCGCGAAATAAAAGTCGAATACAACTTGCGTGCGATCAATCGCAATTGGCCGCACGAGATTGGTATCCAGCACGCCTTCGTAATAGTTCATCATGAAGTTTGGATAAAGCCAGTAATACAGAGCCCTCTGGCCGGTGCGTACAGCTCGCACTTCATGATTACTCTCGGGACTAACAATCGGGCTCGACTGCAGGCAAAAGTTTGCGCCGTTTTCAATCGTGTAGCGGCTGTAATCGAGTACGCTATCCAGGCCTCTGTGCAAGTGCGGAATGTGGTATCCACCATCAAGATAATTGTCGACGAATACTTTCCAGTTGCAGTTCAGGACATAGCAGCGCCGCTCGACCCAATGAACCTCAGCAAGTCCCAAAGTTTCCATTTGATGGATTAGATCGGTTCCGAGAAATTGCGTGAGCGAAGGATTTGAGTTGTCCAGAGAAGGATTTTGCTTCGCTTTAAGTCGAACCAGAACCCATTGCTCCCAGGTCGCGATTTCAACCGGCACCAGCCCGTTTGCAGTTCGATCAAAGTTGCACACGCCGCTAAAATCCGGCGTCCCTTTCAATTCGCCTTCGAGAGAATAGGTCCAGCCGTGATAAGGGCAGCGCATCTGTGTGGCGCATCCTTCGGCTTCAGTCATTACGGCTGCCGCATGGTGACGACAGACGTTAAAGAACGCGCGCAACTCGCCGTCGCTACCGCGAACGATGACGATGGGTTCAAGGGCTACTTCGGTAGTGAAGTACTGTCCGGGCTGGCGCACTTGTTCGAGGCGGCCGGCGACTTGCCATGAATTGGTGAAGACCGTTTGCTGCTCAAGAGCGAAGATACTTCGATCGGTGTACCAGGGTGCCGGAATTGTCGACGCTTCTGCGAGTGGCGAATCTGGGTTGTAATCGTTGATGATCTTTGAGTGAGGGTCTTCCACGAATTTGATCCGCCGCGGCAGAGCCGCCATCCACTCGCTAAACCGGTGTGGCCGTCTTATGTTTCGGATTGTAGAAGGGGGTCTTTGCCACGATTGCTCCGACCCGGTGTCTGACTGCTTCGACGGTAATTTCAATTTCGACCTTGGTGCCAGGCTTGGCAGAGTCACTTTTTACTGTGGCTAGTGCAATCATTCTCTTCAGCAGTGGTGACCAGGTGGTTGAAGTCGCTTTGCCGATCTGGTTTCCATTCCGGTAAATCGGCACGGCTACTCTCGAAGCAATCGGCGAAACTGTTGGCGGCAAGCCGGCCGCCTCAAAATGCCGCTCGACTTCCGTCCAGTCGATCTCGATTCCCACGATGCGCCGGGCCGGTCCTTCTTTGGCCTCCTTGATTAACGCCTGCCGGCCGATGAAGCGGCTTTTGTCGAGACTAACCAGCCGATCGAGTCCCATTTCAAAAGGCGAATACTTTTGGGCGTTGACCAGTGCCTTCTTGCTGCTGTTGAAATCGACCTCGATCAAAAGCAGACCCGCTTCGATGCGTGCCACATCGAGAGCGAGCATCCCGGCGGGCTTTATATCGAACGGCCGGCCCCGCTCAATCAGAACGTCCCAAACTCGCAAGGCCTGCTTCTCCGCGACCCATATTTCATAGCCGAGGTCACCGGTGTATCCGGTACGTGAAATTTCGACCGGCACTCCGGCAATCTTGCCCGTGGTGACGCGAAAATATTTCAGGCTGGCAATGTCCGTATCTTCGACCACGGACTTTAGTAGCCTGCCGGAGGTTGGCCCCTGTAAGGCCAGGGCGGCAACGCTCTCGGAAATGTCTTCGAAATGCACATCGAGACCGGATCCGTTTTGGGTAAACCAACGCAGGCTGGGATCGGCCGCGGTCCATCGATACACGTTCTCTTCCAGCCGCGAAACGGTACCGTCGTCAATTACTTTACCTTGTTCATCGCACCAGGGTGTGTAGACGACCTGTCCCACAGCCAGTTTGCGCACGTCGCGGGTAATGATTCGGTCCACCAGACGGGTCGCGTCCGGGCCCGTGACTCGGTATTTGAAGAGCGGTGAGATATCGATCAGCGCGGCGGCATTGCGAATCGCGTTGTACTCATGCTCATGATGTGTTTCGTAAGCACTGACCGCGTAATAGCCCGACCACTCGCGATAGTTCAAACTTTCGCAGAGCGGAAACGTGCGTTGGTGAAATGGTGTGCCGATGGGCATAAGTTACCGGTTTAGAATTCAAGCTTCAGCTTGCTGTCACCAGGTGGCAACCAAAAAGTTGAACTCTGAACCAAATTCGTCTCTGTGTGCTTGTTTGTCAGAGCGTGCGATTATAAGTATGCTGACAGTCATCAGCAAGAGACATTTGGCCCCCCGAGTTTCGCAATCGAAGAAAGAGGAAGGTTATGGAAAGAGTTGTGCAAATCAATCGCTCAGTAGCATTAAGTTTCCTGTCGCTGGTTCTGATCGCCGGCGCCTCGACGATCTCACAGGGCCAGTCAAAAAACGCGAAGAGGATCGCCGAGGCCACTAAGGAAGCGCAGAAAGCAGCGCAGGTCTTTACCGAGATCATGAACATAAACGATCGGGCCATTCCGCGGAATTTGTTGGATAAGGCCGAGGCCATTGCAGTGTTTCCCGGTGTGATCAAGGCGGGATTTATTGTCGGTGGCCGGGCCGGTGAAGGCGTAATCAGCCGTCGCATCAAGGGTGGCTGGAGTGCTCCGGCCTTCTTTAATCTTGCTGGTGGCAGCATAGGGTTGCAGATCGGCGCTTCAAGCACCGACTTTGTGCTGCTGTTCATGAATGAGGAAGCGCTCGGCGGTCTGTTGAAAGATAAGTTTGAAATTGGCGGAGAGGGAAGTGCTGCAGCCGGCCCGGTCGGTCGATCGGCCAGCGCTACTACCGACGCCATGCTGAAGGCCGGAATCCTTTCCTATTCACGCAGCAAGGGTCTGTTTGTCGGACTGGAGCTCAAGGGCACCGTGATTAGCCCGGACAACAATAACAACCTGGCCGTCTACGGAAGGAAAGCAAACGAGGTGCTCTCGGTCTCGCAGAAAGCGGTGGTTTCAAAAATGCCCGCTGGTGTGCGCATCTTTCCGCGAACCCTGGCCCGCTATTCTGTGCGACGCTAGCATTCGCTTTCGTCCGTTTAGCGGGCGAACTTGTCCGCCCCTGAGAAACGCCGCGGCACAAGTCCCGCGTCTAAACCAAATTTGTTTCGGAGTAGAGCATGAAGACTATATCTAAAAGTACTTGTCTGTTTTTGGTTGTCAGTTTTATGTGGCTGGGTTTTGTCGCCAAAGCACCTGCGCAGCAGGAGCGAGACCGTAACATTCGCAAGGCGCGCGACGCCGCGAATCAATCAGCCAAAGCGGCTCGCGTCTTCGACGAAATCATGGCCACGCGCGAAAAATCGATCCCGCGCGACTTGTTGGATCGGGCTGAAGCTGTGGCTGTTTTTCCGAGTGTGATCAAGGCCGGGTTTATTCTCGGTGGGCGTGGAGGCCGCGGTGTAATCAGCCGGCGAGTGCCCGGCGGTTGGAGCGCCCCTGCGTTCTTCGATCTGGCCGGGGGCAGTATTGGTTTGCAGATTGGCGCATCGTCGACCGATTTCGTGCTCCTTTTTATGAATGAGAATGCAGTCGCGAGTCTGTTGGGCGACAAGTTTGAAATCGGCGGTGAAGGCAGTGCGGCCGCCGGACCGGTGGGTCGATCGGCGAGTGCATCAACCGATCTAAAAATGAATGCGCAAATTCTTTCCTATTCCAGGAGCAAGGGCGCTTTTGCGGGTTTGGAATTGAAAGGCGTAGTGATCAAGCCTGACAATGAAGACAATCATCAGGTGTATGGCATGAGCGCGCGAGACATTCTCACCGGATCGGACAAGATTTCGATGGCCCGAATGCCGGAGGGAGTTCGCATTTTTCCTTTGACGCTCACCAGGTATTCCAGGCGTCGTTAAGATAGCGATCTGCCAGACGCGTCGCACAAGGCTCGCCGCGTCTGGCAAATTTCACCGCTCAGAGCCCGAGTGCGCTCTGCGTAGCCCGGTCGGCAATGCCATTAGCCGTCAGCGGCGGGTGGGCAGTTTGAAACTCTCGCACCGCGTCCTCTGTATGTGTCCCGAACTTGTTGTCCGCACCGCCCTGAATCGGAAAGCCGGACGCAATAAGCTGCTCTTGTAATCGCCGCACATCCTCGCCTCGGTCACCGTTCCGAAGATCGCGACGGCTGGATTCCTGGGCGTCCTCGAACCAAAGATGCAGATGGTTGTCGTGTCCAATGGCGTGACTCGTCAATGCTTCTGCGATCAGGTCGGGATCGTTAAAGAAGACCCGGTGCATTCTGGCATTCGCCCTGAGAAACTTAACAAACTCGCGCGTCATCGCGCGACTATACTCTGCGCTCTCAAAAGTAAGATGAAGATCTTCGCCGCTGTTGCTCAGGGGCCGCATGTCCGCCTCAACGCCATGCTGGTGCTGATGGTGCGGCGGAAACGGTCCACCACCCCGGTGCGAAATCTGGCCTATTGAGATCGGGTGACCGGGCTGCTGAGCGTGCCACAAGCCCGCGATCTTAATGAGCAAATCATGTATGACCTGCGTAGCGAAATGAGAATTGTCAGTGCGATTGTTGGTGACGAAACCGACACCACTGACCGGAACCAAAGATTCAATCGTAGCCATATTGTTCTCCTGACCCTTGAATTCGGTGTCTTTTTTGTTCGATGTTCCTGGCTTTGCTTCGATGAACCAAAGCTGCTCGTGCACTCGCCCAGCCATTCTGGGGTCGACGCCAGCCGGGATCAAAACCCTTCCCCCTAGCTCAGTGCCCGCATGAATGTTTTAAAGTTCTGTAGCCGCTCCGCCAGACCGTTTGTCCCCCCATTCACGGCCTTTGTCACCCGAGTAACGGTGCCATCGTCTGCACCCCGGTCACAGATGGCCCAAATGTTATTTGATTTGAAATAGAAAGCGGCCGACGCCAGCGGGTATTTGGTCGCTACCAGATCGGGATTCGCGACACAGTCTTCACCAACAAAAGTTGAGAAGCTGGTGTAGTTGTTCTGGCCCGTAAGTTGGATGTAACCACGGCCGCGGAATTTAAAGCCGTCGCCTGAAGCCTCATCACCATTGCCCATCCGGTTCGCATAGACCCGGTTGCCGATCTTTTGCGGATTGTTGGCATACGCAGTCGTGTCTACACCGCGGAAGTATTTGGGGAACACCTCCATCAAACGGGCCGCCCGGTAGTTCAAATTCTCTACCGTCGCAGTGAAGTTCACCGACTCGAGGGCGCACTGGGCCAGGAAGTGGGCCAGACGCAAGATCGAGGTGATGCCAAACTCCTGCGCTGCGTCCGGGATTTGTGCTCTAACTGCGGCCGGAACTCGACCCGTGAGACCTGCCAGATTCAATTGACCGGCGTTGGGGGTTGGAGTGTTGCCGTTCCCCGTCGGAGTGTTGGCGTCATCGTTGGGTGCGACACCGCCAGTTCCCACATCAGCCGACCCACCTGCCAGAGCGGCCAGGGTCGCCGGCCCGGCGACGCCGTCAGCCTGCAAGCCTTTGCTCTGTTGGAAAGCGATCACCGCGTCCCGCGTGCCCGGGCCAAAATTCCCGTCAACTCCATTCGGATCGAACCCGAGATCTTTTAATTTCTGTTGCAGATCTTTAACATCTGGGCCGGACGAATTTTGTTTTAGTAATGACATGCTTGCTCCTTTCTCACCCTCTGTTCAAGAAAATCCGTTTGTTACTTGATACCACCTTCCCGCGATCCGAACCGGCGTTGAGATCAGACAGTCGTGCTAAGGCGCTAAATCCTCGACAGGAGTTTGTTGGCAATGTTCACAAACTTCGTTAGTTGGTTATTACTGGCGGTACCTGCCTTTATGGCATCCACCATCCCTTTCAACTCCTCCGGGCTAACGATCTGTTGCAACTCCGGCGCCTTTAATATCCAAAGCGACGCAAATTCCTGCTGAGTCGTCGCCAAGTCTTGCTGGAGTTCAATTGTACTAAGTTTGCTTTTTGCCTCGATCTTAAGTTCCAGGTCTGACATATCGGCCTCCTTTTTAACCGTTAATTATTTCTTGGTGGGTGGCAGGTTCTCAAGCGCACCCGTTTTCGGGATGATAAGGTTGAGAAGTTTTGCCGGCAGGTTGCTCGGTCCTGGCAAGGTGCCAAGTTTCGAAATCAAATTGTTGCCCAGCTCTCGTTGTGCTTTTCGCGCGTTAACTAGCGATGTTACATAATCAGAGACAGCAACATTTATCTGTTGGGCGATTTCCACATGATCGTCCAATTTCAGGAATTCTTCTTTGGCGTCCAGGAGTTCCTTCTCCGAGTTTGCCCGCATTTGGGCGAACGTCTCGGTAATAATCTTGTTCTTGTCAGCAGGCAATACATCGCTGCTCTTCCCAGTAGCGGGATAAGGATCACCGTTCGGATCGTAATAACTGGCACTGCCGTCAATTACCCTGAGCCCGATCGTATACTTCTGGCGCAGCCGCTCTTCGTTCTCTTCAAGGACTGCGAGTTGCAACACCCTAATCTGCGCGAAGAGCGCGTCAACGCTGGATTTGTATGCAGTTCTAATTTGTTGCAGTTCAGCGGCCTGCTTTTCCATAGCGGTTTTGATCTCTGTCGGAACCCGCTCGCCGCATGCCGATAGCAATGGCGCCACAATCAAGAGCACCATACAGCAAATTTTCTTTGTCATGTCATTTCCTCCCTATGCAGTAATCACGAAACAACTGTTCCCAGACAGTTGCCCGCATCAAGTAGCAGGTTGATTACATTCCGCCTCCCCGCTTTCTTGCAGGGAGGGAACTATTAATCCTTCGACTTCTCGTCCGGACTCTTCTCCTTCGGCTTAACGGTTGAGCGCACCACGATGAACTTGTTCAGCATGTCGAACCAGAAGGGCGCGCCCAGAGAGAGCGCCAGCGCAGTCACCAGCCAACCAATAATTCTCAAAAACCACGCTTGCGGACTGATGTACACCGAACGCGGGTCGCCCTCAGTGCGCGTCCATCCTATTGGTAGTCCCAGCGCCTTGATTGCATTCAGGTTTTGCTGAATTCGCTCTTCAGGAGTGCTGGGCTGTGTCGTGCCGCCGCCCGACGCATTGGCCAGCGGCGCGCCGGACGGGGTGGCGGCTGGCGACTCACTGGCCCTCGCCGCCGCCGGTGACTTCCGCGTTACCGGACTTGAAGCTGTCGTTGCCGATGGCTTGGCGGCAGGTGACGGCTTAGGGGCCGGCGCGTTACCGAATACAGGCGAAGCGGCAACCGCCGGGGTCGGCGCCGGATTGTTCTTTGCATACTCCTGGGCCGCAACCACCAGAGAGTCGCGCATGGCCTTGTCGGTCGAGAGAGTTCGAACAATAGTGAGCGTATCAACGTTGAGGAGAATCGTAAGTGCCAGCCCGATGCACAGGATGATCAGCTGAGAGCGCCGCTTGTATCCGCCCGAGACGCGATCCATTGCGCTGTCAAACCACTCTTCGATGTTCTGTCGAACTTTCTTGGGGTCGTCAGATCCGGCGTCAATACATGTCACCAAAGCCCTCTTCACATCG
>JBBRMS010000058.1:0-27586 GCA_038230715.1 Pyrinomonadales bacterium | reverse complement strand
ATATTCGCCGCGGCGTAATAGACCAGCACCGCGAACGCAATCAGAGATAAGGCCAGCACGGTGGCAGACCAGAGTGTCAATCGAGTGCGAACTGAGTCGAGCATGTGACTATGATCCGAGTATGAGGAAGGACGCCAGGGAGAAACGGCACCTGGAACACCCAGGCGAACCAGCTCGCGCGCGAAGACACTGCGGCGGGATCAGCCGCGAGGTGCGGAACCTGCCACTCGATTCATCTGAAACGGCCGCACTCTGGCAATGACGCCTGCGCTTTAACGGTACTTCTCATGTCTCTACTTCCCTTTTGTCGAATTTCAGTCGGGAAAAAAATTTGCGCTTGCCCAACGCCTCCAGTTGCAAAGCCAGCGTAGGCATCACCAGCAGCGTAATGAACGTCGACAGCGTGAGGCCGCCGATAACCGCGATGGCCAAAGGGCGTTGCAACTCAGCGCCGGCCCCCAGACCGATGGCCAACGGCGCCAGACCGAAGATCGTGCAGAGGGTAGTCATCAGAATGGGCCGCAGGCGTACTCGGCCGGCTTCGCGCAAAGCGTCCGCCAACGGAATCTCGCCTTCTGCTCGCAGCCGATCGGTGTAGTCGAGCAGAATAATTCCATTCTTGACTACCAGACCAACCAGCATGATCAGTCCCATGAACGACGAAATATTGAGCGGCGTGCGCGTGACCCAGAGCGCGAGCAGGGCGCCCACCAGGGAAACCGGCGCTGCAAAAAGAATGATCAGCGGCTTCAAATAAGATCGAAACTGCACCACCAGTACGATGAACACCAGCGCTAGAGCTAACCCAAATACTGTAAGCAACCCACTGAAAGCAGTTTGCTGGCTTTCGTATTGACCGCCAAGTTGAAAGGTAACTCCCGGCGGAAAGTTGGTTTTGTTCAGAATCGCCTGGACATCTTTGGTCACTGAACCAAGTCCGCGCCCGCTCAAGCCGGCGGTAATCGCCACCATTTGTCTTTGATCCTGACGCACCAGTTGGCTCTGGCCGGCGGCCCGCTCGATCTCGGCAAACGCTGCCAGTGGTTGGGTGAGCCCAGTGGGCGTGGTGATGGGAACATTGCTTATCTGATGAAAGTTGAAACGCGTTTCATCCGGCAGCCGCACCCGCACGCCAACCAGTCGATCACCTTCGCGAATCTGTGTAATGCGTTTGCCCAGCAGAGCATTGTTGAGTTGCGTCGAGATGGCCTGCACGGTCAGCCCCGCTCGCGCGGCCCGAACCGGATCGATCCGCGCTACCAGTTCAGGCGAGCCCTCGCTGACGCCGTTGTAGAGTTCAACTATGCCGTTAATCTTTTCGATCTTAGCACCGAGATCCGCAGCGGCTTTTTGCAGAGTTGCCAGATCGTCACCAAACAACTTCACTTCGACCGGCCGCGGATCGCCGGCCAGATCGTTGATCACGTCTTCAAGCAGTTTGACGAATTCGGCGTGGGCTTGCGGAAAGCGTTCTTCGATTTGGGAACGAAGGTCGGCGACGATTTCATCCGAGTCACGTTTGCGGTCGTCCTTGAGACGGACCAGGATGTCCCCTTCATTTTGATCGGTGGCAAAGAAGCCGAGTTGCGATCCCGTGCGGCGCGAGAAGGCAGCGACCTCCGGCGTTGTTTTTATCAGCTGTTCGATTTGCGAGACGACTTTGTTGGTTTCAGCCAGTGAGGTGCCCGGCGGGAGGCGATAATCGACCACGAAACCACCTTCGTCCATTTCGGGGAGGAAGCCGGTCTCAACCCGCGTATAGATGAACGCGCCGAGCAAAACCACCACCAGGGTGGCCAGCAGAGCTATGCGGCGGTGCGCGAATACGATATCGAACGCCCAGATGTAGATCTGTTCAATCGAGCCCAGGACTTTCTGGATGCGATAGGCAAAGCCGTGTTTTGGATCGACTTCGAGCAGAGCCCCGGCATCGAACTCGGGTTCAACCCTGGTGTCGTCACGATCCTGGGTAGCTCCGGGAACGTCATCCGGGAGGCCGGCATCCTGCGGCAGGAAACGATCTGCCAGCAACGGGATTAACGTCAAAGCCAGGACGAGCGACACCAGCACCGACACGGTGAGAGCGACGGAAAGGGCGCTGAAGAATTGTCCCGTGACGCCTTCGAGCAGAACCAGGGGCAGAAACACGACGACCGTAGTCAGCGTCGATCCAATCACGGCCGACATCAGTTCGCCGACACTGCCATAGATTGCATCGCGCCGTCCTTCGGCGGAGCGCCGGCGCAGGTGCCGCTCGATATTCTCCACCACAACCACCGCGTCATCGATTACTAGTCCGATAGCTACCGCGATCCCACCGAGGCTCATCAGGTTGAAAGTCTGCCCAAACAACTTCATGAAGAGGAAGGTGATCACCACAGTCAGGGGAATCGTAGTCGCTGCGATGATCGTGATCCGCACATGCCCGAGGAACGCGAGCAGGATGACCACCGCCAGAAAACCACCGATCAGAATGGCGTCGCGAACATTGGCGATCGACGCGCGCACAAATGCTGCCTGGTCATAGACACGTTCAATCTTCACTCCCTTCGGCAGTCCCGGTCGCAGATCAGCAATCACCTGATCAACCTCGTCGGCGATGGCGACTGTGTTGCCGCCGATTTGCCTCGTGACGCTGACCAGCGCCGCCGGTACCCCGTCGCCGGTGAACATGCTGGTGCGATCTTGAGCGCCGTACTTGACCTCGGCTACGTCACCCACATGGATGGGCGCGCGATCGGCGCCGTTGTCTTCGGGCTTGCCTTTCGAACTCGGCGTCGTCACCACAATTTTCTTAACGTCTTCGATCGAGAGCGCTTCACCTGTCGCCAGGACGTTGTACTGCTGATAGTCGCGGCTGACGCGACCGACGGAGGTTACGGCGCTGGTCTGGGCGATAGCATCTTCGATTTGGCTAATCAGGAGATGATTTGCTGCCAGACGGTCGGGCGTGACGATCACCTCGATTTCGCGCACGTCACCACCCTCGACGCGTGCCTGGGCCACGCCGGGAAGACGCGCGATGCGCGGGCGAATGGTGTAGATGGCCAACTCTCGAAGAGTGACCGGCGGCGCGCCGGTGACGTTATAGCTGATGATCGGAAAGACCGAAGGGGTCAGCCGCTGCACATCGAGCGTGATTCCCGGAGGCAGTTCCGGCTGCACTTCATTAATCTTGGCTTGCACCAGCTGCAGCGCCAATTCCATGTCAGTGTTGGGTGCAAACTGGATCGAGATCTCAGTTGATCCGCGTACTGCTCGCGAGGTTACGCGGGCCACCTGCACGTTTTGCAAGGCGCTGACCGCGTCTTCCAGAGGGCGCGCCACCGCAGTGACCATGTTGCGCGGTTCCAGCTGCAGTCCTTCAGCCACGACGATGATGCGCGGAAATTCGACCTCGGGATAGATGCTGGAAGGAAGTTGTAGGACGCTGTAGAGTCCGGCCACGCATAAGAGGGCCACCACCAGATAGGTGGCCTTGTGATTACGATCAACAAAACGCGCGACGTTCATAGATTTAGTGCAGGCAAGGCAGCAGGCGGCAAAGCCGCTAACGAAACGCACCCTCGCTCATTTTTCTTTTTCAGCCGCGGGCTTGTCGCCTGCTTCCTTCTTCTCACCCTCGACAATCTTGATCTTCGTGCCCTCGCCGAGGCCGTATGCGCCCTGGGTGACTACCTTCTCGCTGTCTTTCAACCCGGCGATGATTTCAATCTGACCACCATCGCGAATCCCGACGGTGACTTTACGTTTTTCAACTTTCTGACCCAGTGGTACGAAAACAAAAGTCTCGTCGCCTTCAACTACGAGGGCTTCCTGGGGCACGACCAGAGCGTTCTGATGAATCTCGACCGCAATCCGGGCGGTCGCGTAGATCCCCGCTTTTAGTTCCCCGTCGCCATTCGCCAGACGCACGCGAACTGAGACAGTATTGGTTTGCGGATCAACGGACGGTGCTACCTGGACCACCCCACCGGTGAATTCTTTTTCGGGCAAAGCTTCGAGGTGGACCGAGGCGACGTTACCTGTCTTCACCCGTCCCAGGTATCCGGCTGGAAGATTTGCGACCACGTCGAGCGCGGCAGAGTCGATCACTTCAAAGGCCGGGGTGGCGGGATCAACCGCCTCGCCATCGTTGACCGCACGCTTGGTCACTGTACCAGTGATGGGCGAACGAATTGCCGCGCGCGCGAGCTCAGCCCGGGCCACATCCAGCGTTGCCTGGGCGGCTTCGACTCCACCTGCCGCTACCGATGATTGCGTGCGAGCTTCGCCCAGCCCTTTGGTTGCGTTGACCCTTGCGGCAACCAAAGCTGACTCCGCTTGTTGCACGGCGGCGCCCGTGACCTTCACCTGGGTTTCGGCATCATCGGCATCCTTCCGCGGAGCGATCCCGCGCTCAAACAATCTTTTCTGTCGTTCCAGATTGCTTTGGGCCTGTGCCTGATTAGCGCGCGCGGTTCCCAGCGCAGCTTCTGCCTGCCTGATTTGATCAGTGGCGAGTGTCTGGCTGGGCGCTCCGGAAACAGTGCGCGCCTGGACCGCCGTCGCCCTCGCCTGCAACAGCGCCGCTTGTGCTTGCCGAACCTGCGCCGCCAATACACTGCGATCTAATTGAGCCAGAATCTGACCCGTTGAAACCTGCTGGCCCACCTGAACCAGCACGTGCGTTACCTTGCCGGCGGTGGCAGCACTGAAGCTCGCTTCGCGACCCGGCAGGGCGTTGAGTGTGCCGCCCGCTTCGACGTACTCGCGTACCTCAGCTTTCTGGACGGACGCGACTTCCACTTCAACTATTGCCTCAACTTCAGCTTCGCCGGAACTGCGCCGCGCGATTAGCCAGACGACCAGAAGCAGCACGAGCAACAAGCCAACGGCCAGCGCGATGGGCACCGGGGCCAGCCAACGGGGACCGCTTGGCGCGGTGTCGTGATTCAATGATTTTGGAAGTTGGGCGTCGCTCATTTTGTCATCAGCGCTGAAAGGTGGCACGAGCCTCCCGCCCGTGAGTGGAAAACCAAATTTGCCATATCACAGTCTCACTCCCGCTGCCTGTTCCAGATCAGCCACTGCGGTTTGGTAATCAAAGAGCGCCTGCAGGTAAGCCAGCCGCACCTCGCGCGCATTGCGCGTCGCATCGATCACCGTCAGCAGGCTGGCCTGGCCTATGCGGTAAGCCTCGTTCGCCAGCTCGCGCACGCGCTCGGCATCAGGCAAGAGCTTGGTTTCATAAAACTCAACCTGTTTACGCGCGGATTCGACATTCAACGCGGCTCGCGCAATTTCTGCACCTATTCGTTGCCGGGTGGCGTCACGCTCGGCAGCAAGCTGTTCCAGCATCGCGTTGCTCTTATTAATATCAGCACGGCCGCGATTGAAGATCGGCAAAGGCACGCTCACCTGCATTTTGAAACCCGGATGGGAGTGGGCCGAATCGAGCGTCTCAAGTCCCGGCTCCAAAGTTAGGTCGGGTACACGTTGGGCGCGCGCAAGCTTCAACCGGCTTTGTTCGGTCGCGATCTGTTGCTCTGCGGTGCGGAGATCGACATTCTCAGACAACGAACGCGCAATCAGGGTCTGTGTGGGAATTGGCCCCAGCCGCGAGAAGAGTGAATCACGCAAATCCAGCGGCGCATCGGGCGCCCGATTAAGAAGCTGATTCATGATCGCGCGCGCCAGCCGTTCGGTATTCCCCAGCCGATCGAGATCGTTGCTGGCCCGGTCAACTGCCAGGTTTGCCTGCAGAACTTCAAACCGCGCAATGTCGCCAGCCTCAAAGCGCTCGCGCGCGATGTCGGCCAACTCCTTCGCTTGCGCGACCGCCTGTTGACCCAAATCATAGTTGCTGTGCGCGAGGCTCACATTGAAATACGCAGCCCGTAAATCATGCCGCAAGGTGCGTAACGCCGCGTCCAGATCCAATTCAGTCAGCCGCAACTCGTTTTGGGCAACATCGATCCGCCGCCCACGCTTGCCGCCTAACTCAACCAGTTGGGAAACGGAATACTGCACGCGCGGCTCGGCGCGGGTGTAGGCCGTAATGAAATCAGGATTCGGACGCTGACCGGCAATCTGAACTCCGACTTCAGCCACGGCCCGCCGCCGGCGCACGGCGTTAATCTGTAGATTATCGCGCGCCGCAATCTCATAAAGTTGTTCGAAGGAGATTCCGTCACTGGCTGGTTGGGGTGAGGGTGTTTGCGATCGCACAGTCGCGAGCACGCAGAGTCCCAACACCAAACCGCTGAACAGTCGTATACCCCTCCTGAATCGCTCTGCCTGGAACATTATGTTGAAAGACGCAGAGTATACGAGAGAGCGCCTTAATGGAAGATTAACAAGGTGCGGGCTGATGTCTAAAGCCATCAGGGGTTAGTGATGTTCAGAGTCGAGCGGTAGCCCGCCTCTAGACAACCTAACGAGGCTCGAGGATATAGCCTTCGCCGCGGCGGGTGTGGATCAGCTTAATTGGATGCTGATCGTCAATCTTTTTGCGGAGCCGGTTGACGTACACCTCGATCACGTTTGAGAACGGATCGAACGACTCGTCCCAGACGTGGGCCGCGATGTCGGACCGCGTCACCAACTGACCCGCTCGCCGCCCCAGATATTCGAGCAGAGCATATTCTTTCGCAGTGAGTTCTATTTCCCGGGCAGCGCGAGAGACGCGGTGATTGGCAGTGTCAAGCTGCAGGTCCCCGAGCTGCAACAGATCGTGACGGACCTGCGGCTCGCGTCTGAGCAAAGCCCTGACCCGCGCCAGAAGCTCCCGGAATGAAAAGGGCTTGGTCAAGTAATCGTCCGCCCCTGCATCAAGTCCGGTAATCCGGTCGTCGATCATCGCCCGAGCGGTCAGCATCAGGATGGGCGTGCTATCACCGCGGGCCCGCAATTCGCGGCACACCTGAAATCCGTCCACACCAGGCAGGAGCACATCGAGCAGAATCAGATCATAATCGTTGATTGAGGTTTGATAGAGCGCGGCATTGCCATCAACGGCAACGTCGACCGCGTAAGAATGCTCGCGCAAGCCCTTGGCCACGACCTGGGCCATACGCGGCTCGTCTTCCACCAGCAGGATTCTCAAGGGAATTACAGTACAACAAACTTCCGTTTGTCGCTGACCTTAGCGTGAAAACATTTACCACCGAGGACTCGGAGAAGAAATGGGCAAACGAGTAAAATGTGTTTTGCTTCCCTGTGTCCTCTGTGGTTCGGATTACTTAGAACCTAGCGACCCTCAAGCCGGGCAAACTAAAGTTTGTCCTAACTTAACTACCGAATCCGCAGATCGTACGGCAGCATGTAAACCGCTTCGCCGCTGCGCGAGCGATCGAGTAACTGCGCATAACGAAGCGCCCGGCGCACATCAACCGGCATCGCGTCCATCAAAGCCGCCTGCTGTTTAGCCTGAGCTGTGACCTGATCTCCGTCAGCATCGTCTCCACTATTCATGATCTGTTCGAGGAAGGTGGGTGGCTTGGGCAGGAGCACGCGCTGAACACCCTGCTCAGCCGGAATCCTGGCGAGTTGTTTGGCAATCTCGATCGCTTTGTCCAGACCGCCGTACTCGTCCACCAGGCCCCTCTCTTTACCCTGGCTCCCGGTCCACACGCGGCCTTGTCCGATCGTGTCAATGAAAGCTTTGTCTTTCGAGCGGCCCTTTGCGACTTTGGAAATAAAGTCGTCATAGGTGGTGCTGAGATATTCCTGAAACTTCTGGCGTTCAGTGTCACTGAATTTTTCGGTCTCGCGAAACATGCCGGCATTTTTGCCGCGCAGCACATACTCGTTGGTCACGCCAATCCAATCATAGAAGCCCTTGAGGACTGGCTTGCCACCGACCACGCCGATCGAACCGGTAATCGTGGAAGGTTCAGCCACGATCTTGTTTGCGTTGCAGGCGATGTAATAGCCGCCGGATGCGGCGACGTCGCTCATGGAAACCACGATCGGTTTTTTCTCTTTGGCGGCTTCGACTGCGCGCCAGATGATATCGGAAGCCAGACCCGATCCACCCGGGCTGTCAATGCGAATGACAATCGCCTTGACGCTCTTGTCATCACGAGCTTCGTTGATCGTCTTTACCAGGGATTCCGATCCTATTGTCTCCTGGCCTGAACCGCCAAAACTTGAACGACCGGAAACGATGTCTCCGGAAGAGTAGATGACGGCGATCCGTTCGCCCTTATTTAGCCCCAGAGACTCCTGTGAAATCTTGCGATAGTCCGAGGCCCTGGTAATCGCCAGGTCGTCGCTGTCTTTGTAACCGAGGCGCTTCTTCAACTCCTTCTCGACGTCATCGTGATACATCGCGCCATCGATCAGTCCGGCATCTTTCGCCTGGGTCGCAGTGTAGGGCGCGTTGTCAATGATGGCCTTCATGGCCTCAGGCGTCTTGCTGCGGGCCTTTGCGATCTCACCAATGTAGCGGTCATAAAGATCATCAAGCAGCGCGTTGACATACTCTTTGTGGGCCGGTGTCATTTCCTTTTGGGTGAACATATCACCGGCGCTTTTGTATTTTCCGATCTGATAGATATCCGGGTAGATCCCCAGCTTATCGAGAGAGCCGCGGAAGAACATCACATCGGCAGCCAGGCCAATCGTGAACAGCTCGCCTGGCGGCGGCACGAAAATTTTGTCGCAGGCAGTGGCGATGTAATAGTCTTTGTTGAGTCCCGTCTCCATGTACGCGTAGACGGGTTTCCCGGACGAGCGAAAATCTTCAATCGCGCCACGAATCTCTTCCGACTTGGCCCAACCGGCTTCCGACATGTCGATGTCCAGCATAATCGCCGAGATGCGCTTATCCGTTTTGGCTTTGCGGAACTGCGTCATCAAACTGTTGAGCGACTGAGGCGGTGAGCCGAAGAGCCGGCGAAACGGATCATCGGGAACATAGTCGGGCATTGAGCCTGAAATTTTGAGGGCCAGCACGCTGTTGTCACGAATCGACGGCCGGTTTCCGCGGAGAGCGGAAACGACGAGGGCCGCACACACCACAACGATGAGCACGAGCCCCAGCAGAATGCCTCCGATTATGAGGACAATTTTCCGGGTTTTTGACATTGCCATGAACGATTTACCTGTATTTGTCTAAGAAGTTTAGCCGGTTGTGAGTACGAGCAGGGAGTAAAAAAGGTTTTCGGGGTGGAGATCTATTTCACCTAGGTCCTGGAGATCGAAAGGTTCTATCACTTCACAATCCAACCGCCACCGACAACTTCATCTCCGCGATAAAAGACAGTCGCCTGTCCGGGTGTGATTGCCCTTTGCGGCTTATCAAACTTTACCTCGACGCGGTGGTCGGGCAACGGTGTAAGCGTGGCCGGCTCAGCCGTGTGACGATAACGTACGCGCACCTCGGCGCGCACAGGATCCGCAGGATGGTCGAGCGCAATCCAGTTGACCCCGGCAGCCCGGAATTCATCTCGTAATAATTCATCCGGATTCCCTACGATAATCCGGTTCTTGATCGAATCAATGCCGGTGACGTACAGCGGCTGCGCGCTGGAGATGCCGATGCCCCGACGTTGGCCGATCGTGTAATGATGGATGCCGGTGTGCGATCCCAGTACCTCGCCGCTGGTACTCACAATCTCACCCGTGCCGGGCAACCGCGCGGTTTGATCTTCAGCCGCCAGATAACGATCGATGAATCCCGCATAGTCCCCATCGGGCACAAAACAGATTTCCTGCGACTCAGATTTTTCTGCCACTGCGAGATCGCTGCGCCGGGCTGCATCTCGCGCCTCGGGCTTGGACATTTCGCCGAGCGGGAACATCGAACGTGAAAGTTGATCCTGCGTCAGCTCCCAAAGAAAGTAGGACTGATCCTTTTGCGGATCGCTTCCGCGCAAAAGCCGGTAACGATTCGTCATCCGGTCGAATTCAACTCGGGCGTAATGTCCGGTGGCCACCTTCTCGCACCCAAGACTCAGCGCCAGACGGTCCAGCGACGCAAACTTCAGACGACTGTTGCAGGCCACGCAGGGAATCGGGGTTTCGCCGCTCAGGTAACTGGCCACAAACGGCTGGACTACGTCGCGTTCGAATTCGCGCTCGAGATTGAGCACATAGAAAGGAAAGCCCAGCTCTTCGGCCACCCGGCGGGCGTCATACACATCGTCTAGCGAGCAGCAACGCGACGGCAGCGACTCGCCGTTCTCGTCCACGCTAATACCGCGGTTCTGGTTCCACAGCTGCATTGTAAAGCCGACCAACTCGTGGCCCTGCTCTTTCAAAATCGCTGCGGCCGCGGACGAATCGACCCCGCCCGACATTGCTACTGCTATCTTCACGAGACCTAGTTTCAGGTTTCAGATGAGAAGTTTCAAGTTGAGCGAACGAGGGTGTCCAGCCGTGTATCCGAGGCCCGACCGTCAGGGCGGCACCGTGGCAAGAGTTTCGAACTGAAGAGTCTTAATTTCAGAGGCGTCTACAGGGCCAACTTTAGTTGGGCACTTAACGCTAAGAAAAAGCCCGACTAAAGTCGGTACTCTGAACACCTGTAATCAAAGTAAGATACTGGCGCCGTGTTCGTCTGTTTCTGCGCCAGCGGGCGGTTGCTCACACGCGGGCTTCTGACACTACCCACGCGAATGCTAAGATTTCGCTTCACTAGGCTTTTGGGTAGACATGCATATTTCGAAAGTTCTCTATAAGCCTGAGGAGCATCAGTTGTTCGAGGGAACCATCAAATCAATAAAGTTCGAACCGAAGAAAGCAAAATCGTGAGCCCCCAACCAGAAGTTATGTCCGAACGCGCCATCGAAGAATACCGAATCACCGCGGAGCCCTATTACCTCCCTGTCGATCACGAGGTCGATCTGTTCACCGCGGCGCACGCCGCGCACTTGCCCGTCATACTCAAGGGGCCGACCGGCTGCGGCAAGACTCGCTTTGTCGAACACATGGCCTGGCGGCTGGAACGACCGCTGATTACGGTCGCCTGTCACGAAGATCTTTCGTCTACCGATCTGGTGGGCAGATTTTTAATCGAAGGCGAGCAAACCGTCTGGCATGACGGGCCGCTGACCGCGGCGGTGCGACACGGTGCGATTTGCTATCTCGATGAAGTAGTTGAGGCGCGCAAGGATACCGTCGTCATCATTCATCCCCTGACCGACCACCGGCGCCGGCTGCCGATAGAAAAGCGCGGCACGATTTTGGATGCGCCGCCTGATTTCATGCTGGTGGTTTCCTACAACCCGGGTTATCAATCGATCCTGAAAGATTTGAAGCAGTCGACGCGACAGCGATTTGTGGCGATCGACTTTGACTATCCACCGCCGGACACGGAAGCCACGATCGTGGCGCGCGAAGGCGGCATCGACGAAGGCACTGCGCGCGATCTGGTCTTGATCGGCCAGAAGGTGCGCAACCTGCGCGGTCATGGTTTGGAGGAAGGAGTCTCGACGCGTCTGCTGATCTATGCCGCCCAGATGATCGCCCAGGGCATTCCACCCACGCGCGCCGCCGAGGTCGCGATGTGCTCGCCAATCACCGACGACCGCGATTTACAGAGAAGTATTCGGGAGATCGTGACGACGGTGATTTAAGTACTCTCTGTGACGAGTAAGTACGATAAACTTCTCGCCCAGATATTACGCGGCTCATCTGACGCATTCTCGGTCGCTCAGAAATCACCCATTTGATCGCGCACCTCTTTGGGAAGATCTTTGTCGCTTCCTTTCGAGGCAAACCATCTTTCCTTTTTCGCGTCCTGCATCCTGGTATAGACCAACCCGGTACGCAGATTAATCGCAAAGCCTGCCTGTTCCTCGCCACAGTCATGCGGCATGCACACCTTGGCTACCAAAAAATCGCCGATCAGTTTGATCGGGGACTCAACGGCGTACTCCTTAGTCAGTAGATTGAAGTCCGCGCGGTTGAGCAGACGCATCAGCGGCGTGCGAATTTCAGGTAAGGCGAAGAACCTGGTTGTGACTCTGCCTTTTCTTTCGGTGGGGTACTTATCCGCCCAGCTTTTTAAGTGACCGAGATTTGACTGGGCCATAACACCGCTGCTGAGGGCAAGCAAAGTCAGCACAGTCATAAGGATTAGAATGTTCCGTTTCATCTGATTATCTCCTGGTTAACAGCTTCGATTGCAAGCGAGTGTAAGCTCGCTGGGCGGCATAGTCTAACAGGTATCCGTCCCGTCAGGATCCAATTATGGCGGCCCGCTGGGCCTCGCCTCGGTTTATGGATCCTGATCGACAGCTTGCGCTGTGGGCTAACGATATGCCGTCGGCTTTGCCAACTGGTAGACGCTTGGATCTGGAGTCGCCTCGAACCAAACGTTCTTTTTCATGCAATTACTGCCGATCACCCAGAGCGCATTGGACTGACTTAGCCCAGGCCGTATACTTGAAACGCGCGTCGCGAAAGCTGGGGTCAATACCATCTGCGTGAGCAGGTGGGTCTATCAATCAATGCAGTCGGGCTTTGCCCCCCCGCTCACGCGGGCTGTTCTGACCCCATGAAGTGACGCCTGACCCGATGTCTGACGAAATTCAAAACGAAAACCTGATCGACCCTTTCGAGGCGGAAATCGAGGAGCGACTCAGGCTGGTCAAGAGTCCGGCGGAGCGGCGCACGCTGGCCGGTCTGTTGCGAGAGATCGCCGGCCTGCCAATCGAATACACGCGCGCTGCACTTGAGACGAGCGCGACAATCGCGGCCGTGTCTCTGCGCGCGAGCATCGAATTTCTCCGCACGGCACCGAGCGTGGCCAGGGTGCTCGAGCCGGCGGAGCTACGCGCTTGGGGCGAAATCGGGCGTCGTTTGACTATGAGCGAGGTCGAAAACGGAGTCAGTTTTTTCACCGCCGGTAGCGAAGAGTTCGCCAACGTACCCGCAGCCGCGCGGCCGTTTGTGTTTCAGGTTTGCGCCCGGCAGATGATCCTCTCAGCCCCAACAGCCGCGGAAACCTTTCGCGGTGCCCCTTCTCTCGCCGCGAACGTTAAGGATGGGGCGTCCCTTCGATCCATCTATGAGGTAGCCGCGGAGATTTCACGGCGATCGGCAAAACACAGCGCAGATTTCTTGAAAGCTACGCCGGCGGTGATGGACCGGCTGGGCACGTTTAGAGGCGGGCTACCGGCCGCCAATCCCGGGATCAAGGCGGGCAATAGCCCTCATCTAAACGGCGAGAGTCAGTTAACCAGCGCGGCGATCAATCTCGCATCGGCATTCGCCGAACGTGCCGGGGGCATTGCCGCCGATGCCTGGTCAGTTCTGCCGGCCGCCATCGATCGCCTTGACACTGACCGCGCCCTTAAATTGATGCGGCGCGCGTCCAGCTTTCTGGAACGCGGTGGTGCGGCCGCGCTTCATGTGCTAATCGCTGGGGGCGAGATCCTGCGAACGTTGCCGGAATGCTTTGAAGAGTGGACCGATCTGCTTTGGGCTGTGGCCTCGCACGGCAACGCCGGCCTGGTTGCTTTTGTTCGCTCCAGTCCGGCGTTCTTTCAAACCATCGCCAGCCGGAAGGATTCGTTAAATCGAAGCGCTCTGGCGCATCGTGTGATAAGTCTGACGCTGGAAGTCGCGCGGATAGACTCCGAAGCCGCCCTGGCCTGCCTGCGTTCGAGCGCGAAAGCGCTGCACACAGTTTCCATAGAACAGTTCGAGAGTTGGGCCCGCACCGGCTTGGCAGCCGGAGACACGCGCGCGCGGCGCAGTTATTATGCGTTGGAAACTCGCAGCAGCAACGAAGCCCTCCGTGAAGGCGGTGCGGGTGTCTCTTTGGAATCTGTACAGCTCTTGTTGAGACTGTATGTCGAAGGGTTGACCGGTCGCACGGTGGAGATCGCGCCGCTGGCGGCCGTCCCGGTCGAGTCGCGCATCGGCGATGGCCGCACGATTCACCTGCCCGCAATGGTCGCCGAATTTGGCGACGACGAACTTGATTTCCGACTCTACAAGGTGCTGGCGGCACATGCGGCCGGACAGATCGAGTTTGAGACGTACGCGCGTGATACCGTTGCACTGCGCGCTGCCTATGCGGCACTAGGCGAGTTTTATGATCCCGTGAATCAGGATGCGCTCGATGCTTTTGCTATTGATCTGAATGACGTTCACGCAAAGGCGCAAAGGCGCAAAGAAAAACCAGATCCAGAGGAATTGGACTATCGTCACGTCCTCAATCTGTTTCCCATCCCGGCCCTCGCGCGCAGGATCTTTGGCACACTTGAAAATGGACGTATCGATCGACATCTGCGACGAGCTTACCGGGGTCTGGCGCGCGATCTCGACTTGATCCGGGATCACCTGAGCGCTCGTCGTCCGGACATCGTCGATCTGCCGGCCACGTTGGTCCCATTCGAACTCCTCTTTCAAATTACGCTTCTCGCGGGCGCGCGCGACGATGCTCGTCAATTTTATGGCCAGATCGTTTCGGAATTGGAAACGATTGTCGCGGATTACTTATCTAACCCGCTTACCACCGCCGTGGCCGACACTCTAATGGCCACCAGCCGTGTCTATTCTTTGTTTCAATCGATCTCAGAGGAAGATTCAGAGCAGCGAGTCGAAGTCCCCGACGAACTTGATCAGGAAGATGACAGCAAGACGGCTGAAGAGATGCTCGCCCAGCGCGAAGCGAACCAGCAACCACAGCGGCGTGATGCGCGCGAACTCTTCAATGCCTGGAACACTGAAGCCGAGGGTGAGTTTGACGAGTTGGATGGCAGCGAGGCCTGGAGCGAAGGTGAAGTTCCGGAGCAGGGTCTGGAAGCCGGCGAGGTGGCCTATAACTATGATGAGTGGGACCGCGAGTTAATCGATCATCGCGTCGGCTGGTGCCGGGTGGTCGAGAAGAAAGTTAAGCTCGGCGAACGCGCGTTCGTAGACGAGACGAGGGAACGATACAAAGGAATCGTTTCTTCCATTCGCCATCAGTTTCAGTTAATGAAGCCGGAAGACCTGGCCCGAGTTACTAACGAGATCGACGGCGACGACTATGACCTGAATGCGGTGGTGGATTTCTTCATCGATCGCCGCGCCGACGGGCACCAGTCCGATCGCATCTACACCAGGCGGCTACGCCGGCGGCGCGATGTCGCAGTGTCGTTCCTGCTGGATCAATCGTCATCGACTGCGCGGACGATCGGGCGGCATCCGCTGCAGCCTTACACCCATCCGGGCCGGCGCATCATCGAGATCGAGAAGGAAGGTCTGGTGCTAATGAGCGAAGCGCTCGAAGCTGTCGGTGATCGCTATGCGATCAACGGCTTCACTTCTGAAGGCCGGCGCAACGTAAAATTTTACGTGCTGAAGGATTTTGGCGAAAGCTATTCCGACCAGGTGATGCGGCGAATTGGCGGGATCACCTATCAGAACAACACCCGCCTGGGAGCCGCGATTCGCCATGCCGCAGCGAAGCTGAGCAAGCAGGAGGCGCGGACGCGTCTCTTAATCGTTCTGTCCGACGGTCGTCCGTACGATCACGATTACGGCGACGCTCGCTATGCCCGCGAAGATACCCGCGAAGCTTTGCGTCAGGCCAAGACCCTGGGCATCACACCTTTCTGCATCACCATCGATCGCGAGTCGGAAAGCGAACTGCGGGATCTCTACGGAGACGTCGGCTACACGATTATCGATGACGTGTTGACCCTCCCCGAGCGTTTGCCCGGAATATACCGACGGCTGACGACGTGATGTCCGACAAAACTTCAGTTTGTCGCGACGATGGTGGAGACTTTCGCGATAGGACGCACGAAATCACGTTAATGGATCGTCACGCCGAAGGCGTGACATGTAATAGCCGGGGGCCACGCCCCCGGTATGCATCAACATTTGCACCGACCCTGAAAGGGTCGCAGGCAAGGCCTACGACGTTGCACCCCGGTGTAGGATGCTTGGAACGGAGTTGCGAGCCCCGTTTGAGAAAGTACGATGTCAAATACGACGAGCGATATGTTTGGCGATGATCATTGACCCTTTCAATCACTTTCTGCAAGGTTCCGGGGGGCGTTGCCCCCGGCTATTACATCTCACGTCTTCGGCGTGCGGACCCTTGATAGAATCGCGACTCGATTTAGGGCAAGTGATATCAGGATCGTCCAAACTCACGCATTAACCCGCTCTCGCCGCACCACCCGCACTCCTTCCCGCCAGTCTTCATTAATATCAAATCGATAGACTTCAATATCACGAGCGATGGTCGTCGCGAGGGTCGCGAATGAAGGATGGAAACGCAGCGTGGGTGCTACCAGATAGACCAGAGGTGATTCGTCGCTGATCTCCCGGTCACCGAACAGGCGGGCAGTGCTGATGTGGCTGTGGCGGCGGTGGGCTTCGACGCGGCGCCAGTAATCGACGCCCTGAAAGACGTGCTCGCGATCTTCGTTGACCTTCAGTTCGATCACGGCGAGGCGGCCATCGTGCCGCAGGGCCAGGAGATCGATTGGCCGGGCTGAAGTTGGCCCACCGTGCGAGGTGCGAAATTGCGCGTGCAACGGAGCGACTATCAAACCGGGATCAAGTTTGGAAATGTCGCGGCGTAGGATTGATTCCAGCCAGGCTTCTCCCGCTGCGCGATAGAACCAATGACGCCGCTCGCGGCAATGCGCATCGCGATAGTGCTGCAGATCGCGCCAAAGCTTTTGCCAGTCGGGTTCGTGATAATCGTCGAGCAAACGCCGCCGCGAACCTTCAATCCCAAACCAGATGCGATCGCGATCCATGACCCGACGGACGCGGGCGAAGGGCAGGCCGTGGTAACGAAGGGTAAGGCCATGACGAGCTGTGACCACGTCGATCGCTTCCGGTGCCAGAGCGATGAGCTGCTGCACCCGGTCGTTTGTTTCCGGCTCGCCGGTCGGGCGAAATTGTTTGAGTCGCTGGCGCCACAGATTTTTTCTCTCCCAGGGTCGCACGGGCTCGAGGCTTTGCCAGGTGTTGACGTTGACACTCTCCCCTACGGTCGGGCTACTGCCTAGTGTAGCAACGGGGACCTCGGCGTCCTGGATCTCCCACAACTCAATTCTTTGGCGCAGTGACTCACGCAGCAGGACATGACGCTGGCGAGCGGCCTCCAGGATGTTGTGCTCGACTGCGATCAAAAGTTTTTCTATCCCCAATCGCTGGGGACGTTTTTGCAGTCGCACGAACCACAGCAGCGATGATGAAAACAGCGAATCGATGTTGCGCGCGTCGCTGTTTGCGACCGTGCCCGTCAGCGCGAGACGTTCGTGCGGGCGACGGAGGATCACGCGGGCATAACGTCCAGGCTGATCGCGACGCATGCCGGGACTGAGCGCAACGCTTTCGATTTTTAAGGGCGCAGACCCCAGTCTGCAATCTTCAAAGGAAGTCTGTTCCATTACAGCTTCGCAAGCAATTTGGGCGAGCTTGATACATCTCGCGTGGCGCGCGGCGGCGATGCTCACGACAATGGCCCGGGCTGATTCTCGCGGAATCAGGTCGAGCGTGGCAACTTCTGCCCCCATTCGCCGGGTCGCTTCCAGCGACAGCTTTTGGCCGGTCCAGTTCCAGGCTGTAATGCGCCAGGATCGGAAACCAGTTTCCAGCCAGCCACCGAGAATCAGGCGTTGTTGAGCAACGGAGAAATCGAATTCACCAGTACCGAGAGGGAAGGGCGCGGCGCCGTCCTGAGCCAGGAACCATTCATTGTGCCGGCCCAACAGTTCGTCAATCGAGCGCTTGGCGCTCAGCACCGTCGCCGCGTTGTGGAGTCTGAGCAGCATTTGCCGGAGCCGTCAGGCGTTGCTAACATTCCCTGTACGACAAACTTTAGCTTGTCGTGTTTGTGATCAGAGAAGCTTTCTCAGGCGACAGGACAAGCTGAAGTTTTTCGTACTTTATCAGCGAATAAACTTTTCCGATACGTAGAGATTTTTATCAATGAAACCCGTTTTTCTTGCCGGCGCCGTGCGCACACCAATTGGACGTTTTGGCGGATCGCTGCAAAGTTGGACTGCCGCTGATCTGGGAACGGCGGTCGCAAAAGAGAGTTTGCAGCGCTCTCAAATCCGGCCCGATATGGTGGACGATTCGATCTGGGGCTGTGGCCGGCAAGCGGGCGGCGGGCCAAACGTTGCGCGCCAGATCACTTTTCGCGCAGGCGTGCCCGATCGTGTCCCGGCCTTTACCGTAAACCAGGCCTGCGGGTCCGGTCTGCGCGCGATCATTCTGGCCGCTGAACAGATCATGCTGGGCCGCGCCAATATTATTCTCGCCGGCGGGACCGAGAGCATGTCGCGAGTTCCCTACTTTGCGGAAGGCGCGCGGTTCGGAATGCGCATGGGGAACACGGAACTGGTTGACGGTATGTACCGCGATGGCTTTAACGATCCACTTTCGGGATTGATCATGGGCGAGACCGCGGAAGTACTCGCGCGCCATTACGAGATTTCACGTGACGAGCAGGACGAGTTTGCCCTGCGCTCACAACAGCGGGCGGCCGCAGCTAATGCGGCCGGACACTTCGATTCGGAACGATTAACGCTCGAACTCAAAGATCGAAAAGGCAACGTCACGATGTTCGAAACCGATGAACATGTGCGCACCAAAACCTCGATCGAAGACTTGCAAAAGCTGAAGCCCGTGTTTGCGCAGGATGGCACGGTGACCGCCGGCAACTCTTCCGGAATTACCGACGGAGCTGCGGCCGTCACTGTCTTAAGCGAAGCAGCTCTGCAGGCATCAGATGCGCAACCGCTGGCGCGGATCGTTGATTACGAAATTGTGGGCGTGCCGCCAGAGATAATGGGCATTGGTCCGGTCCCGGCTGTGCGCGCGATTCTGGCGCGACAGGAGATCGCGATTGCCGACATCGATCTGATCGAGATCAACGAAGCCTTCGCCGCCCAGGTCATTGCCTGCGATCGCGATCTGAAATTTGATCCCGATCGAGTGAACGTCAACGGAGGAGCAATTGCCCTCGGGCATCCAATTGGTTGTACCGGCGTGCGGATAGTGACTACCTTGCTCCATGAGATGGCGAAACGGCATGCACAACGCGGACTGGCCACGCTTTGTATCAGTGGCGGAATGGGCATAGCGTTGCTGGTTGAGCGGGTTTAGTGATTTTCCAGCCGCGATCTGAGAGGGACCTAAGTAAAGTAGGTGACTTAGGCCCGAATAGCCGGCCCTTCATGCCTTTGCCGCTTCGGCCACCCAAGGGCTGCCAGAGTCGGCCCCCCGCAGCCTTAGCAACCGTCCACTCTTGCTAACGCATCGGACTGCTGCGCCGTCTTATTGAATTGGTGCTTAATTTGAAAAGAGTAATTAGAAAGAGGTTCGATAGTGAATAAGAAGTTTCTAACATCGTCGGTCACATTGCTATTTGTTCTGGTTTCCCTTTGTTCGGGTTTCGGTTCGGGATCGGCCCAGCGAAAGCCGGCCGACAATTCTGCTCCATCCACCGAGGCGCTCAGTTACCTGCCTGCATCTGACGGCATCGCGTTAATTGACGTGCGCCGCTTAATCAACGAGACCTTGCCGCGCATCTTCGCTTCAGATCCGGCCAAGCTGGCCCAGGCCAATGCCGAGATTGATAAGTTCAAGACCCGCACCGGCATCGATCCGCGTTCGTTCGATCGAGTAGTCCTGGGAACGCGCTACACCTACCCTTCCCCTAACGTCACGAAGCTGGAAACGGTTGCGATAGCGCGCGGAACGTTTGACGCTAGGGCACTCGTCGCGGCCGCGCGGGTTGCCGCGAATGGAAAGTATCGCGAGGAAAAGTATCGTGGCGCTTCGATCATAATCATCACCATCAACGATCAGATGCGGCTGTTTGGCGTTTGGGACATGAAGATTAACGACCTGGCAGTTTGTGCAATCGATCCGCGTACGCTGGTGATCGGAACCGTATCGAGTGTGCATGCGGCCATCGAAGCGGGGCCGAAAGGTCGGGCGAACACAGAGTTGGCGGCCCTGGCCACTCGCGACCCGAAAGCTGTGATGGGATTTGGCGCGAACGTTCCGCGCGAGCTCATGGCCAGTTTGAACCTCGGCAATGATACGATTGCCAAAGACGCAAACGCGATCAGGCAGATCTATGGATCAATCGGGTCAACTGAGACCGATGTATCGTTGCTGCTGGTAGCAAAAACGGATTCGGCCGAAGCAGCCAACAATCTGAACGATACGATTACCGGGTTGAAGCAACTCGGAGGACTCTTTCTCGGGCGCATGGCGCCGGCGCGAAAGGCACTGGCCCAGACTGCTCTGGATAATTTGAAGATCACCACCCGCGGCAATGAACTTGAGATCAGGACCCAGGTCGCTGCCGCAAATCTGGCCTCTGTCATAAAGTAAACTTTTGCCGAATCACAGCAAGCTACAGGAAGGACAAACGGCGCCAGACTTCGCGCTGCCCGATGGCGAGGGCGCGCAGTGGCGGCTGTCGGATCATCGTGGCCAGGTGGTCGTGCTCCTTTTTTATCCGGGCGACGAAACACCTATCTGCACGCGTCAGATGTGCTCAGTCCGCGATCGATGGGAAGATTACGTCGCTACTGGAGCGGAAGTTGTCGGGCTTTCAACGAACACAATCGATTCGCACAAGAGTTTCGCTGAGCATCACAAACTACCACTGCGTCTGCTGGCGGACGTCGATCGAAAAGTGGCGGATCTCTATGGCGCGCAATCTCTGATTCCCGGAAAGGTCGCGCGATCGGTTTTCGTGATCGACGCGAATGGAGTTATTCGTCATCGGGACGTGCGGTCGCTCGGTCTGTTTCGACCCAGCGATGACGATACGATTTCCGCCATCCGCAAAGCCCAGGCATAAATGTGGAGTGCGCTGACTTGTCAGCGCTTTGTTTTTGTAGTCGGCGACTTGTCGCCGACAGAAATCATTGACGCGGGTGGCCGCGATAAGTCGCGACCTAAGAAAGCGGCGAGAACTTGCCGCACTCCACATTTCCTCACACCTATGGCTATAATCCTCGCGAGGTAAATAATAAATGTCTGATGCAATCAAGTGTCCCCGCTGTGGACAGAAGCGTCCACCCCTCGGCTATGCACCGCTGCCTACCGAGCTGGGCCAGAAAATCGCCACCGAAGTTTGCCAACCCTGCTGGGCTGAATGGCTCCAGGCACAAACGCGAATCATCAATCACTACGGTCTTGATCTTACCAATCCTGACGCGCAGGGCTTTCTGATGGACAACATGAAAGGGTTCTTTTACGGGTCGACTGAGTTGGCTCAGATCGACACTTCAAAAGAAGGCTCAATCAAATGGTGAGGTACAGAACCGGTAGCAGTAGCGACCGGATCAAGCACTCAAGTTGATTTACTGACCAGGTCGCTACCGCTCCCGCTTCTGTAACCGCGGAAGTCTCTGAAACCAATCAAGGCCAACTCGCGTAACACTAACTCGGGATCTTAGCTTCGGCATATTCAAATCCAATTAAGTAAATCAGAGTCCATCTGCGTGGATATTCTGAGGAGGACTTCCCCTTGTTCAAGCGAACCATCTTTGCCCGTATTCTTGTAACAGCGACTGCGGTCGCTTTTTTATTAGTGGCCGGCAGTGCAGCTGCGGCTCAAACAAAGCTGCTGCGTTTCCCGGACATTCACGGTGATCGGGTCGCCTTTACTTATGCCGGCGATATCTGGTCGGCCCCAGTAAACGGCGGCAGCGCGATTCGTCTGACAGCGCATCCGGGAGTTGAAGTCTTTGCCAAATTCTCGCCGGACGGCAAATGGATCGCGTTCACTGGACAATACGACGGCGATGAGCAGGTTTATGTCATCCCTGCAACGGGTGGCGTTCCGAAACAGCTGACGTTCTATCCAGCCAAGGGCCCTCTGGCGCCGCGTTGGGGCTGGGACAATCAGGTAGACGGTTGGAGCAAGGACGGCAAGCGAATTTTTTTCCGATCGCTGCGGGATTCCTGGTCTACGCCGATCGCGCGTCTTTACAGCGTTTCAGTCGACGGCGGTCCGGCCGAAGCGTTACCCATGCCTGAAGCTGGATCCGGCGATTATTCGCCCGACAGCGCGCGCATGGTTTACTCGCCGCAATTTCGCGACTTCCGATCTGAGAAGCGCTACGGCGGCGGCCAGGCGAATGTGCTTTATATCTTTGATTTGAAAACCAACGAAACGAAACGCATCACCGAAGGACCGCGACCCACGCGCGACGCCATGTGGATCGGTGACACGATCTACTTCAATTCAGACCGAGACGGCCACTTCAACCTCTACAGCTATGGCGTCTCGTCGGGGAAAACCGCTCAGATCACCCGCAGCAAACAGTGGGATGTCCGCTGGCCAAGCACAGATCACGAAGGCCGGATCGTTTATGAGATGGATGGTGAACTCCAGATGCTCGAGGTGAAGAGTGGTAAGTCAACACCCATCTCGATCACCGTGCCCGACGATGGACTCGCGCGTCGCCCCAGTCGTATCTCAGCCGCGAACAACATCGAGTCGTATGAACTGAGTCCGAAGGGCGAGCGGGCTTTGTTCTCTGCCCGTGGCGATATCTTCACCACTCCGATCGAGAAAGGCCCAACCCGCAACCTGACCCATTCGTCCGGCGCGCATGACAAGTGGCCCACCTGGTCGCCTGATGGTTCGCAGATCGCTTTCATTTCAGACCTGAGCGGCGAAGAAGAACTTTATCTGGTGCCGCAGGATGGTTCGAAACCGCCTCAACAAATTACCAGCGGCGGTAGCGCTATGCGTTATCAACCGGAATGGTCAGCCGATGGCAAGCGCATCGCTTTCGGCGACAAGGACGGCAAGATTTGGGTAGTGACGCTGGCCGATCGCAAGATGATTGAGATCGTGGACTCGAGCCGTGGTCAGATTCGCGATTATGTCTGGTCGCCGCGCGGCAATCATCTCGCCTTCAGCATGCCGGTAAGCCCCAACGGGAACGTCGCCGTTTATGTCTGGAGCGCGGGAGACAACAAAGTTCGCCGCGTCACCGAAGGTACCTTCAACGCTTTCAATCCGGCGTGGGATCCGCAGGGGAATTATCTTTTCTATATCAGCACTCGCGAGTTCGCACCGCAGATTTCGAACATCGAATTCAACTATGCGACAAACCGTGACTCCTACATCTACGCGATGGCCCTGCGCAAGGACGTTAAGCATCCTTTCCCGGCCGAAAGCGATGAAGTCAGCGTCGCCAAACAACCTGATAAGCCGGCCGAGGGTGGCCCCGCGGAACAACCAAAACCTGCCGAGCCTAAAGCCGACATGGCGCCAAAGCCGCCGGCCGATCTGGTCATCAATTTCGATGACATCGCCACTCGGGTCGCCCGGGTGCCGGTAGGCGCCGACAACTACGGCGGACTCGCGGCCAAGGCGGGCCATTTGATCTATGGAGTGGGCCCGGCCTTCTACTACGGCCGCCAGGGCGATCGCCCGGCGCAACTAAAAATATTCGCCTTTAAGGATCGCAAAGAGTCAGTCATCGTGGATGACGGCGGCGGTTATGCCTTGTCCGGCGACGGCTCAAAGCTACTCGTCCGTCAGGGACCGGGCTTCAGTCTCTACGACGCGACTCCGACAGGCGACAAGACCCGCAAGCCGGTTTCAGTAGCGGGCCTGGTTGTCGATCGCGTACCCGCCGAAGAGTGGAACCAAATCTTCAACGAAGTGTGGCGCCGCTATCGTGATTGGTTCTATGTATCCAACATGCACGGCTATGACTGGGTGGCTCTGCGCGAGCAATACAGGCCGCTGCTGCAATACGTGGCCCACCGATCAGATCTGAACTATGTGATTGCAGAAATGATCTCCGAGCTGACGGTCCAGCATGCTTATATCGAGGGCGGTGATTTTCAGAATCCACCGCGACCGCGGTTCGGCTTGCCGGGAGCCCGGTTTGCACTCGACCAGCAGTCCGGACGTTATCGCATCTCGAAGATCTTCGAGGGCGAGAACGAAGAGGATATCTATCGCTCGCCGCTCAAAGAGATCGGTGTCAACGTCAATGTCGGCGACTATGTCCTGGCCATTGATGGCGAAGAGTTGAAAGGCACAGATGATCCGTACCGGATGTTGCGCAACAAGGCGGACAATCCCGTCCAACTCACCGTTAACAGCAAACCGACGATGGATGGCGCGCGCACGGCCTCATATCGTCCGGTCATCGACGAAGGCAATTTGATCTATCTCGACTGGGTCAATCGCAATCGCCGCCGGGTGGAAGAAGCCACGAATGGACGGGTCGGATACATTCATGTACCGGACATGGGGGCCGCGGGTATCCGCGAATTTATCAAGTGGTACTATCCGCAGCTTAACAAAGAAGGATTGGTCGTAGACGTGCGCGCCAACGGTGGCGGCAACGTTTCGCGAATGCTGATCGAGCGCCTGCGGCGAAAAGTTCTGGCATTGAACTACGTGCGCACCGACGACGAGCCGACCACCTACCCGGATGGAGTATTCCTTGGTCCGATGGTGGCGCTGCTCGACGGGAACTCGGCCTCTGACGGAGATATTTTTCCGGCGATGTTCCGCGAGGCGGGACTCGGACCGTTAATCGGCAAACGCTCGTGGGGTGGCGTGATTGGCATCGGCAACCGCGGTGCTCTGATCGACGGCGGGGCGGTTTTTGTTCCCGGCTCAGCCTTCGCCAGCAAGGACGGCCAGTGGATCATCGAAGGCCATGGCGTCGATCCGGACATCGAAGTGGACAACGATCCGGCGTCAGTTCTCGCGGGACGCGATCCGCAACTCGAACGCGGCATCACCGAAGTTATGACGAAGCTGAAGAATCCGGTGAAGTTGCCGCCGCGGCCGCCGGCTCCGATCAAGACCCCGAAATAACCGGCGCGGACCATTCGTCGAAGCTACTGAAAAGCCCGCTTGATTCAAGTTTGATCAGGCGGGCCTTGGTTGTTTGAACTCTTACATGAAAGGCCATTCTGACTAGCTACACTCATCGCCTAATCCCCAGCTTAGGTTGAGGTTGAACGTCCAGCGGAACTCCTCTTCGGACTGTCCTGCGTATTCGATAGTCGCAGTATAGGGTCCTTTGCAATAGAAGGCTTCTCTTCCGCCATAATCCTTCCACCATATTTTTACCCGTTTTTCGCCCACAAGCCTCCAGCCATGCTCTTTAAGTTCAGCGTCATAATGCGCTCGAATCTGTGCATAGTTTTTTTCCGTACTGTAATCGGCAGACACGCTGCCCAGAGTACCTTTGTGTGACGACTCGTATCGAATGCGAGAGGCTCCTGGCAGTGGCGTTATCAAAACAAATTCCTTCTCTAAAGTCTTTAGACTCTCATCAGCTGCCGAGCCGCCAATCTTTTGCTTATGGACCCTTAAAACAATAAGACCCCCCAGCGCCACAAGGCCGATTAGCACGAGAACTCCGAAGAGGACGACCCGGACAACTGGTCTCCATTTTGATTTCGGGTCTTGAACAGCGGTTCTTGTAGTTAACATATTTCAGAACTTAACCTTTGGAACAAGGAAAGTGTACGCGGACTATAGCCGAATGAAGGACCGTAACCCACATGGGTCGCAACCGTGCCATTCAACCCGCATGGAATTGGGGGCCCAGGGTAGTCAGCGAGCCGAGTTTGTCGAAATACCTATCTCTTGAATTCAGGTTCTTGAGTTCTGATCTCTTAAGTTCGCGGTCACACCAACGGAATTGCCTTCATGTTTTTTGACAGCCAGCACACGTTGCGGACTTCAAGGCCGCACAACTAGTTTAGTTACTGGGAGTAAGCTGGGCATGCCCTTGTGCTGAAAACAGCGTTCACCGGCAACATGCACCCGACGGTGACAAGGGGTGCCTTTCTTTGTTCGGGCTCCGCAAATATATCCGGGCTCGTCAACCCTCACACTTGGAAGGGTTGTCTCTTTGCCAGGAATTGTTTTCACTACATCACTCAAACTCACCGGCAAATCCGATAAAGGGGAATTCGCAGGACGCTGAACGATCAATGGCGGTGCGGCTGGCCGCAGGAATCTTCCCGCGGCAAAGCCGGAGACCGCGACGAGAGCAATCGCAACCGCCGGGTTTACCCAGCCCTTTCTACCCAAACGACGAGTGCAGTCGGCGCAGAAGCGCGGGTTAAGCCAGGCGCGCCAGCCTCTGCGCGCCATCCGCTCGCCACATTCGACACAAAAGTTGGGACGATACATCGCGGGAGCCTCGGTGTTGTTTTGAGCCCAATTATATTGGATTATTGGAGTGCCGGACACGATAAATTTTTGCAGGTGAGTATGCTCCTGAGATAACGTCGGTTAGACTCCGTAGCAAATCGAACTGAACTCCTGGCGAGTTGCAAACTAAACCGAGCCGAAGGCATACTCAGGTACCCCAGCGACCCAGTTCTTGGTGAGTTAAAGACGGAATGAATCCCTTCTCAGTTCCCGCTTCAGTTTTCAATCTGGCCAGACGAGCGACCTTGTTTCTCTCGTTCGCGGCATTGGTGTTGGTAGTCCCTGCCGGAGTCCGCGCCCAACAACGTGACGATGTAATCACGACGGATACCTCGCTGGTGCAGTTGAACGTCGGTGTGGTGGATAAGCAGGGACGCTCAATCACATCCTTGTCGCGTAACGACTTTGCGATTTATGAAGACGGAGTACGCCGGCAAATCGTGAGCTTCGAACCGACGGAGGCGCCGTTTAGCCTGGTCTTACTGCTCGACATGTCGGGGTCAACCATCAACTTCCGGCAACAGATCCGCGGCGCCGCTTTGCGCTTTCTGGATGCGCTCAGTCCGGAAGATCGAGTTGCGGTAGTCGAGTTCAGTGGCAAGGGCGTCAAATCGCTAATCGGGTTCAGTACCGATCGAAACAAGGTGGCATATGCGATCAACACCCTGGCGAACGGTGCGGGCAATACGCCGCTGTATGACGCTTTGCAGTTTTCCGTCAAGGAATTAGCGCGCGAAGGAAAACGGCGCAAGGCTGTTGTGGTCCTGACTGATGGAATAGACACTGAAGTGCGCAACGCCGATCGCGCTGTGGTGACGAAGGCGGCCGACGGTCAAGTCAGCACTGCCATCAAAGCGGAAACAAATTCACAGGTAGTCAGCGTGTTGAGTCAGGCTGACCGCGAGGGTGTCACAATTTTTCCGCTCGCGCTGCCGTCGGGAGATCCGAAGCGCTTACCGCTACCGGATCCGGCCATCACCGCGATGTACCAGGCGGCGCACACTCGTCTCCAGTTGCTGGCCGCGCGCACTGGTGGCCGTTTACATGAGATTCGATCACTCGACGAAATGGCTAGACTTTACGCACAGGTCGCGGCTGATCTGCGCGCCCTTTACACCATCGCTTACCAGGCTGCCAGCCCGGGAACTCACGATGGCAAGTGGCGCGAGATTCGGGTCGAGATTGCCGGCGCCGATCTAGTGGCCAGTACCAAACCGGGATACTTCGCCCGGTAGGTTGAATGTGCGAGGGGTCCAGGCCATCCCAGTTGGAACGACAAAGTGAAGTTTGTCGTACCGCGATTCTCCCAACTTGAAACTTAAAACCTTAGCCCTTAAACTGATCCTCGATCAGCCGCCCACTAAACCAATCAGCACCCGTAGCTCAGCTGGATAGAGTACCTGACTACGAATCAGGGGGTCGCACGTTCGAGTCGTGCCGGGTGCACCATTTATT
>JBBRMS010000057.1:0-27639 GCA_038230715.1 Pyrinomonadales bacterium | reverse complement strand
TACGATGCGAACGGCAATCTCACTTCACTGACTCCGCCGGGGCGACCTGCGCACAGTTTCACTTTCACACCGGTGAATCTCGGCGCGTCTTACACCGCGCCAAACGTCGGTGGCAACAGCCAGACAACCTACGCCTACAACCTGGATCGGCAGTTGACCACGATTACTCGCCCGGACTCGCAGACGCTGAACTTTGCTTACGACACAGCGGGCCGTTTGAGCACGCTGACGGTTCCCGGCGGGCAATACAGTTATGCCTACAGCGCGACAACCGGCAATCTGTCGAGCGTCACTGCGCCCGGTGGAGGCACGCTTTCGTACACATATGATGGCTCGTTACTGACTCGCAGGACCTGGGCCGGCGCCGTGGCCGGTAATGTCAGCCACACTTTCGATAACAACTTCCGCATCGCTTCGCAAAGCATTAACGGCGCGAACACTGTCAACTTTACTTACGACAATGACAGTCTGCTCACCGGCGCGGGTAGTCTGGCGCTGACACGCAACGCGCAGAATGGATTGATCAGCGGTACGGCGCTTGTCAATGTTACTGACGCTCGGACCTACAACAATTTCGGGGAGCGGGCATCGTATAGCGCCTCTTTCAACAGCACGTCTCTCTATGACGTGCAGTACACGCGCGACAAGCTGAGCCGCATCACGCAGAAGACTGAAACTATTGGCGGCGCCACGAACACCTATGCCTATACGTACGACCTGGCTGGACGCCTCTCTACCGTAACCTTGAACGGCGCGGGCAGTCCGTTTGTGACGTACTCCTACGACAGCAACAGCAACCGCACGAGCGCGAATTTCAACGGCACACCCATCAACGGGACCTATGACGCGCAAGATCGTCTGACGCAATACGGCGTCTTCACTTATGCCTATACCGCGAATGGCGAGCTGCAAAGCAGGACGTTGAGCGGCCAAACGACGCAGTACAGTTACGACGTGCTCGGCAATCTTCAGAGCGTCATAGTACCCAGCGGCCCACAGATCGATTATGTGATTGATGGTCAGAACCGTCGCATCGGCAAGAAGGTGAACGGCGCGCTGGTGCAGGGGTTCCTATATGAAAGCCAGTTGAGAATTGTCGCCGAACTGGATGGCGCGAACAACGTCGTTAGCCGATTCGTCTATGGCAGCCGCAGCAATGTGCCCGACTACATGATCAAAGCAGGCGTAGTCTATCGCCTCATCTGCGATAGCCTGGGTAGCCCTCGGCTCGTGGTTGATGTCAACACGGGCGCAATCGCGCAGCGCATTGATTACGATGAGTTCGGCGTTATTACCAACGACACGAATCCAGGTTTTCAACCATTCGGATTTGCGGGCGGGCTATATGACAAAGACACGGGCCTTGTCCGTTTCGGAGCGCGCGACTACGATGCGCAAACGGGACGTTGGACGGCGAAAGACCCGATCCTATTTGCGGGCGGAGATACCAATCTCTATGGCTATGTTTTGAACGATCCAATTAATCTTTCCGATCCCAATGGTCGTGATTCAAACAAGCTAGGCCAACTGCTCATAGAAGAAGGTTTTTTTGATGCAGCGTCTAAAACTCCGGAGGAAATCGCCGGAGAAAAAGCCGTGCAAGAAGTCTTAGATGGTCCCAAAATCAATTTAGATGGAATTCTGATGGACGACGCGGCCCAAGTATTCAACCAACTCGATCTTACGCGTAGATATCCGCCTGAAGAGAAATACTGCAAAACAAAGGAGCAGAAGGAATGGCGGAGGCGTTATGACTATGATGTGAAAAGAGCAAGAGAGCGGTCCGAGTTTCTGTCCGACCTTTCCGACAACGAACTCGCTGAGGAACTTTTGAGAAGACGTAAAAGGTAGCCAGATTTGTGATGACCGACGGTGATTCGACTTCCGCCTCAGCGAACGCTGAAGATGTGGGGGAATTTTGACAACCATTCACGCAGCCACTGTCATTCGTCCCACGCGACCTATCGCGTCATCACTGTCCCCAACTCGACAGCCGCGTTACTGTCGTCAATCTCGCAATTGACGAGACGATCATCATATGGAACGTTTTCTTGAGAAAGTCTACGGCGACCGCGATCTCACGCGTAAATTTCCGCCCGACAAGAAATCTGCAAGACAGAGGCGCAGAAAAGATGGCGGAAAGATTTCGGCGATAAGAACGATGAGGAGGCAAAGATCCGAAAACTTTTGGAACCTAAACCCAGCAAAGCCCCATTGGCGGACTATCATTTGGCGCGCATATGGAATGAGATGGATTTCACCGCTAAAAATAGGTGACGTGTTTGCTTGGGCGCCTTCGTATCCTTTGCGACGCTTCTTACAGACGCTTCTTACAAAGGGCAGATACGAATCCTCGAAATGGCGAAGTCTGGAAGCTTCACCTTTAGATGCTGACAGTTGTGCGGGCCGAAATAAAAAGTAAATTGCGGGAACGTTTTGCGGGACGCTTCTAACATTTCTCTAACTTTCGGAAAACTGAGATCAAGAATTACTCAGCAAAAATGGAGCGGGCGACGGGGATCGAACCCGCAACATCCAGCTTGGGAAGCTGGCGCTCTACCATTGTGCTACGCCCGCTGAGTTAGCGAATCAGAAGATATTGCCCACGGTGGTGAAAGTCAACGGAAGGCTAGAAACGAGTCGGGAGTCATTTCTCCTTTGCGTCTTTCGATTCCACATTGCTCCTTGGCGCGAAATTAATTCTCGCGCGTGCCTATTTTACGCAATGGCGCAAAGCAAATCCGGAAGGCGCCGGGAAGATAGGACCAGTCCTTATCGACCAAAATACTTCTCCACTAAATCGTCCCAGCTGCCCTGCGCTTTGAGAATCAGTTCAGCTACTTCGCGAACTGCACCGTGTCCGCCCTCTTGTTCGGTGACAAAATGAGCGGCCAGCTTTGTCTCCACTGCTGCATCCGCGACCGCGACCGCAAGTTCGACGCGATCCATGACCGGAATATCGCCCAGGTCGTCGCCTATGTAAGCGCATTCATGCAGCGATACCTGCGCCAGCCCCAAAATCTCATCGAGGGCTTTTAACTTATCTTCAGCGGATTGTCGCACATATGTCATTGATAAATCGTCAGCTCGCTTTTGAACTGCGCCGGACGCGCGACCCGAAATAATTCCCGTTCTTAGGCCGGCCCGGTGACAGAGCGAAATCCCCTGACCATCGCGCACATGGAAGGTTTTCTGCTCGTCGCCATTTTCCAATAATTCAATCCGCCCATCGGTCAGCACGCCGTCACAATCCATTAACAGGAGCTTGATGCGTCGGGCCCGGCGCTCAACTTCAACCATGTGATGTTCTGAGTTCAACTGGCTTCCTTTGCGATCGCCAGACCGCGCGTATTGATCAAATGCCCCATATAACCGGCGCCGAAACCGTTGTCTATATTGACTACCGCGATCCCCGGCGCGCAGGCGTTCAGCATTGTCATCAGAGCGCTGACGCCGCCCAAGCCAGTTCCGTATCCGATACTCGTCGGCACCGCGATCACCGGAACAGCTACCAGTCCACCTACGATCGTCGGCAGAACGCCATCCATCCCTGCCACCACAACAATGACATTCGCAGCATTCAATCTATCACGCGCCGCCAGCAGGCGATGCACGCCCGCCACGCCAACGTCATAAAGCCTTTCAACGCGGCTGCCGAGTGCCTCCGCCGTGACCACTGCTTCTTCGGCAACAGCCAGGTCCGCGGTGCCGGCACAGATGACAAGCAAAGTATTTTCAGTTGGGGCAGCGGCGTTTTCGCCAATCTGAATGATGCGCGCGTGCTCAAAATACCGCGCGGAGGGAATACGCGCAACCACCGCTTCGTGCACCTCGCGCGAAGCGCGCGTGGCCAGCACTGGAGAGTGTTTCTGTCCGAGGCGTTCGAGAATCTCAACAATCTGTTCGGTCCGCTTGCCTTCACAAAACACGACTTCCGGAAATCCGGTCCGCAACGCGCGATGGTGATCAAGGCGGGCGTAGCCAAGATTCTCAAACGGCAAATCACGTAAGCGATCGATAGCGCTCTCGACCGTGCGCGTGCCGGCACGCACTTCACTTAAAAGATCGCGGAGTAATTCAGCTTGCATTAGAGTTGCGCGGGGATTGGCTGTGGATTCCCAGTGCGGTAGCCGGCCGGATCAATCACGACTTCGGCGAAACCGAGGGCCTTGAGGTGAGCATTGATTTCCGACTGCTTCAAGTGGATCAAACCAAAGTCATCAGGCTCGACTTCAATGCGAGCAATTTGTCCATGATGCCTCACGCGCACCTGACCCACGCCCAGTTTTCGCAGATAGCTTTCGGCCCGGTCGACCTGGCTAAGCGCAAGCAAGCTGATGGGAGTACCATGCGGAATCCGGGATGACAGACAGGCCAGGGCCGGTTTGTCCCACGTCGGCAACCCCATCTCGCGTGAGAGGGTGCGAATCTCGGCTTTGATCAAACCGGCGTCGACCAGGGGCGAGATGACGCCATGTTCGATGGCAGCCGCGCGCCCGGGCCGCCGGTCCTTCAGGTCATCCTGGTTCAGCCCATCAAGCACCACGGCGACTTGCTCGGCGCGGGCAAAGTCTTTAATCCGGGAATACATTTCGTTCTTACAGAAGTAACAGCGGTTGGCGCCATTGGCGAGATAGTTTCCGTCCTCCGTTTCATGAGTACGAAGTACTATGTGACGCGCGCCAATCCGGCGCGCCAGATCCTCAGCCTCCTCAAGTTCACCCGAGGGCAGCGATTCGCTGAGCGCCGTCACCGCCGTCACTCGCGCGCCCAAAACTTCCCGGGCAATCTGCAAAACGAAGGTCGAATCGACCCCGCCGGAAAACGCTACCGCGCAGGATTCGAGGTTACGAATCCGTTCTCGCAGAGCTTCCAGTTTCTTATGTAGTTGATCCATTTTCACTCTTAGATCCCAAATATCAAATATGAAATCCGAAAGGACATTCTTACCTGACTTCAAAAAAGTCGATTGCGTTCAGTTTCCAGCTTCCGCCCACGCGAGCCAGGACGAATACTGCTGTACCGGCATGGTCCGCGCCTAGTTGCCGGCTATTGATGGCGACATCCAGCGCGACCCGATTAGCGTCCAACCGTTCCGATCTCAAGATTCGCGTCTGCCACAGCTCGGGTTGCGTGCCGACTGCGCCACTGACAAACCGGGTCAACTCTCCGGGAACAATCAGCGGTGCAATCTCAGCTTGTCGCCCACTCCGCAGTGCTGTGTCGAGTTGATTCACGAAACTCCTGACGGTCTCGTCGATCGCCGGGGCAGTGTTAGCTGCAGCTTCGGCGCGAATGCGCCCAGCCCGTGCATTCAACGTCGAGCCGTATTCGGCGTCAGCGCGCACTGCGTCATTAAAGCTACGCACCGCTTCGGTCGCCTGACCACGCTTCAGAGCAATTTCCCCAAGGCCAATACTCGACCAGGCTAACGCCGCCGGCGATGGCAATCGCTCGCCGGCCAATCGCCGAAACTCTCGCTCGGCCTCGTCCGTCTTATTTTGAGCGAGGAGCGCCCTCGCCAAAACGATTCGCGCTTCCTGCATCTGCCCTGAACTCGTCAGCAGCTGGCGCGCCAGAACCTCGGCTTTGGCGAACTCCTGCGCGCCGAACAAACGGTTCGCTTCGGCCAAAGAACTGCCGAGTTCGAGCGTCCGCGGTGCGATGTCATTGGCATAATCAATCTGTGGATATAACTTTTCGGGATCCACTTCGACGCGCACAATCTTTGGACCACTCTTAAAAGCAACCTGGCCAAAGTCGTGAGGCGCTATCGTAGCCTGCCCCGTCACCAGTTGTCCGCTATCGGTCGTACCCGCCACATTCACGGTTACTTCAGTTGAGCCGAGATTGCGGAGCGCTGCGGTCCATTGACCGCCCTCGAGGTGGGGCAGGCCGGCCATCAGATCAAGGTCAGTCGATTGATCCAATTGCTGTTCGAGCAGACTCTTCATCAAACTCCCGCCGCGCTCGATCAAGGCAGTCCGGGTGCGCAATAGAGAGAATCCCTCGGGATCAGTTTTCGAGTTCAATAGCAGGCCGCGCACCGTTGCGACGAACGCATCCCGGCCAAGAGTATGGTCAACCAGCCGCCAGACCATCGCGCCCTTGTTCGCTACCGAGTTGAAATATGTCCCATCAAGCATCGTCGTCCGTGAGAGCGCCCCATCCCGTCTGGCGATCGACGAGTAAGCGAGACGCTGCCGGCCGCGTTCGGCTTCAGCGGCTTCAGCTCCAAATTGCTTTTCAATAAATAGCGAAGCTGCAAAACGGGCTAGACCTTCGCGCAAGACACCGTTTCCTTCACCGCGTACCGGCGTGTCGGCGCCGATCCAAAGTCGCGCCACCGCTTCGGCGATGGCCAACACCGTCACTGAGTCAACTTTCTTTCGACGAAACGCGCCCTCGCTAATCAACATCGTACCCGCGTCATCAAACCCTGCACCGCGCGTCACCGCCACCAGTCGCAGCGGCACCGCCGGGCCAACTCCAAATATTCCCGCGTAGAAAGTCCGGGCATCATTCGCCAGACCAATTAAGGCCTCGGCCTGCTTCTGTTCATCAGGGCCAGAGCCTTTTGCCAGAAACGCAGTAATGCCCTTCGCATTCCCGTTACCTTCCAAACGATCCCACGCACCCGCGACCAAAAACGGCTGGCCGTTGAGGGTCTGCTCGAAGACGGTGCCCGGAGTCTTTTCCGTTCCCGACGAAAGTGCGTTACCGCCATTAACAGTGACGCGAAACGGAGCATAGTCCGGTCCCCGCACCGCGAACGGAGTATTTGTCATCGGATACCACATTGAGAGAGGGAGGAACTGAGAGGTCACCGGGGATATCGCCGACAGACCAGAGTTCTCAGTTACCGGCAGCCGGTAATCAACCGTAGCAGTCACACTTTCGTTTGGAGCCACCGCACTTGCCAGAGTAATCGTCAAACGTTGTGCGCCTCCCCGCGGCTCCGGCAGCGATCGATAACTCACGACCGCGCCCCCGATGGTGAGAGATTTGATCTCAGCCTTTGAATTGATGCGCAAACTCAAAGTCGAACCGGCGCCGCGCCCCACGTTACGGACTGTAACTGACGTCCGCGCATTCAGGGCACGTTCAGCCCCGAGGTTGTTCACGGTAATGTCAAAATTTGTGGCTAGCCAGGCTGCCCGGGGCTCGTCCTGCGCACGCACGGCCATCGGCCCCTGAAAAGTCATTGCCAGAAGCAGGAGCAGAAAACAACTTCGCTTGCTCATAAGGTTGTCAGTGTGATTTCTGATGCGGGAAACAATCATTTTTTCAGGCTCTGACTGAGCCAGTTAAAAGGCTTGTCAATGTTGAAGAAGTAAACCACCGCTTCATTTGTCTTCGGATCATTGGCCATCATTCGATCATACGAGTGACCATTCTGGTTAACCAGCGATTGGCCTGCAGGACGAAGACCGACAAAATTAAAGAAGATATATTCTTCGTCAGTCGAGATTACCACGAAAGCCGTCTCGGCGGTCTTACCGTCACCGTGACCGGTAATCGACTTCATCAATCCGTCAAACATGAACTTGTGAAAGGTCGCTTTCTCGGATCGACCCAATTCGCGATTGGCCACGTACGAGACGAAGTGCGCGTTGAGATCGACAAAGTTCTTCGCCAGAATCTTTCCTGCGGGTTCCAGCGCCTGCTCGTATTCCTTCGCGTTCAACGATGCAAACATGTTCCGCCGCGCTTCCCGATCGCCACCATACGGACTGTATTCAGGAGTCTCAGTGTAGGCCAGCCGCAGTTCTTTGAAATCGACTGTGGCATCGCTCTTTTTCGCTCGTTCAAGAAGAGTTGCGTAAACGGTTTTCGACGGCGCCTGAGCTAGCGATTTGGCTGGGTCCTGATCGAAAGCAAAACTAATCGTCGCACCACCAACTAATATTAAGAAAGCCACCGCCAGGCGGCGAACTCTTTCAGCGTAGCGCGATTCTCCCATCAAGAGCGTGCCTCCTTACTGAGCTGTGACCCGGTGTGCGGCATTCCGGAGACCAGCTGGTGAATGTCTCTCAAGTTCTCGAGCAGCGTGCCCATGCGCCCGAGCGGCAACATGTTCGGACCATCGGATGGAGCCCGTTCGGGAGCGTCATGAACTTCCATGAAGACAGCATCGACTCCACAGGCAACTCCCGCGCGGGCGAGTGGTTCGATGTACTGCGACAATCCTCCGGTTGCATTGCCCAGACCACCCGGAAGCTGTAACGAGTGTGTCACGTCAAAGACAACGGGTACGCCGAACCCGCTCATAATCGGAAACGAACGCATATCCACGACCAGGTTATTGTAGCCAAAACTTACGCCGCGCTCGGTCAACATCAGCTTTTCGCAACCGGCGGCGTGGGCCTTTTCGACTATGTTGCGCGCGTCCTCCGGCGCCAGGAACTGGCCCTTCTTGATATTTACGGCGCGTCCGGATTTTGCCGCGGCGAGAATCAAATCCGTCTGGCGGCAGAGGAACGCGGGTATCTGGAGGATGTCGGCGACCTCGGCCACGACCTCGACCTGCGCCGAATCATGAATATCGGTTACCACCGGCAGGCCCAGCTCACCTTTGATGCGCCGCAGAATCTCCAACCCGTCGTGCATGCCGACTCCACGAAAACTCTTGATCGAAGATCGGTTTGCCTTATCGAAAGATGATTTGAAGACGAAATCCAGGCCGGCGTCACGGGCGCGCTGGGCGCACTCCCGAGCCATCATCATGGCGTGTTCCGCGGATTCGATCACGCAGGGTCCGGCAATAATCGTCAGCCGTCCATCGCCAAACGTGGCTGGACCAACTTGAAATGATTTTGTTTGTGAACCTGTCTTCATCTCGATAGCGGCTAATCAGTCTTGATTGAGTTACTCAGTTTAATCCAGCCGGAACAAAAAGTGCGACCCAGCGACACCCGCCGATACTGGGTCAGTCCGAAGAATGGCAAGGGCATCCCGCCGGTGAAGACACGTTTGAAAAGCAGCAGGAATTCATCCAAACGTCAATGGAAGATCCCCTTCATCTTGTTCCAAACCGACTTGAGCTTGCCCGGTTTCTTCGCCGGCGAAGGCTTAGGGGCGGCGGCCTTCGGCGAGGGCATCGTTGTCGGCGAAGGAGAAGGAGAAGGAGAAGGTGTTGGGGACGCAGTAGGGCTCGGCGATGTAGCGCTGACGGGACTAAAGCCGCTGCCGCCGGCCAACTCACTCCGGCGCCACCACCAGGCTCCCAGGACAAGCGAACCGAGAATCCCTATAACCAGCACCATGGCCGCCGCTGCAAGTAGCATCCTCTTTTTACTCGTCGTGGACTCTTGCAGTGGCACACTCATGCGCGCAAACTCAGGCCGCTGCGCTTCCGAGCTGCGTACCGGTTTCACGGAGTGCTTTCTAATCTCTGCCAACGACAAACTTTCACCGGAATTCGCGGCCTGCACCTGACGCAGAGTAGCCAGGTCAATCACCAGCCGGCCGGAAGGACTCTCGTTTCCCGCACTCCGCAGGTCAGCCAATGATGTTGACAGCGTGTTGTCAGAAAGCTCGAGTCCCAGGCTCACCGCAACCGCATGCAACTCACGCCGGAACTCGTCGGCGCTGGCTGGACGCGCGCGTGGGTCTTTCGCCAAAGCATGTAAGACGACTCGTTCAAGCTCAGGAGGAGTAGAAGGGACAATTTCGCTGGGCGGGCGCGGCGGCTCTGACACTTGTTTCAAAGCTACCGCCAGCGGCGTGTCCGCGCTGAAAGGCACCGAGCCAGTCAGCATTTCATAGAGAAGTATTCCCAGACTGTAAACATCCGATGCCGGAGTCAGGGGCGCCGCGCCGGTGCATTGCTCGGGTGACATGTACCGGGGCGTTCCGATGATAGCGCCCACCTGGGTAAGAGTTTCGTAATCATCGTCGTGTTCTTGAATCGCGAATTTCGCGATGCCAAAATCCAGCACCTTGACCACGGCAGCAAGGTTTGGCCGCTGCTCTATAAAAATGTTCGCCGGTTTCAGATCACGATGAATCAGGCCGGCGTCATGGGCTGCGGATACAGCGCCGCAGGCCTGCAACGTAAAAGAAACGGCGCGGGCCGGATCGAGCGGAGCTTCGCGGGCCAGCAGATCGCGCAGCGTCTGGCCTTCGAGGAGTTCCATCACGATGTAGAGCCAGCCGTCGTCGGTCGCGCCAAAGTCGTTGACAGTTACAGCATTCGGATGTTGCACCCGGCCCGACGCGCGTGCCTCGCGGCGGAAACGTTGCTGAGCGGTCTCGTCGCCGATAAAGCGCTGGTTGAGCACCTTGACCGCGACCGGACGGTCGATCAGCATGTGCGTCGCTCGATAGACGGTGCCCATGCCGCCGCCGCCGAGCCGCTGATCCAAACGATACTTGCCGTCGAAGACGCGCCCGATTAACGGATCGACATTAAGATCGGCAAAGGTGGCGTCAGCCTGAAGTGGCGTGAAGTCGTCCGGACACACGTGCACGTTGTCAGGAAATTGCCGGCCACATCTGGGGCATTGAAGCATAATCGATTCTTGCTCAGGGACGCCGCAGCATTATCGCTTATGAAAAGCTTTTTCGCATTACCAAACAAACAGAGCACTGGGCTCGATATTGAATCGAAAGCAAACGAACTCAGGTCTGGTTAAGATCAGCATACTCGCGACCCTCCTCATCTCAACACCCTTCTCACCCAGGGGTGCGGGTAGCGATGATAAAGGCGCACAGCTCGTTGGAAACCGGGCGGGCGAGTCGATCTGCGTCGGATACCGACCGGCCTGTCACGACGAACAAGTGATCTTCCGCATTGCTAACCCCCCGGAGGCGAAAGGCAAAGTCACCATAAATGCCGATAAGGTCATCGACGGCAAACCTGAAGAGATGTGGGTCCTGGATTTTACTTATGATCCAGTGAAGCAGACCTTAGTCAACGAATTCACTCGCGGGAGCACCCATGGCCTCTGGGAACTTACCGTCAAGAGAGACACGATTGAAGGCACGCTCGCGACCTTCCCCGACAAAACCATTGGCAGACGAGTGAAGGTAAAGAAGGAAACTCGGACTGATAAGCCCCTCTAGTTGTCGCCGGCCACAGCGGCGCGCTCAATCGCCGGAGACTCCGGCTCAGAGACCTGCTCCAGCGCCGTTTCAGTCTGCAAACGATTCTGGAAAGCGGCGCGCACGAACGAAGCAAACAGGGGATGCGGCGCCAGCGGTTTCGACTTGAACTCTGGATGGAACTGGCAGGCGAGGAACCATGGATGTTCATCGCGCGAGAGTTCGACGATCTCGATAAATTTTTCGTCAGGCGAGGCGCCACTGAAAACGAGGCCGCCTTTCTCCAACCGCTGGCGATATGCCGGGTTGAATTCGAAACGATGACGATGGCGCTCGCTGATTTCTGCCCCGCCGCCATAAATCTCGCGGGCCAAAGAGCCGTCACTTAAGCGACAGGGCCAGGCGCCCAAACGCATGGTGCCGCCAAGTTGCTCGACATCAACCAGGTCCCGCAGTTTAAAGATGACTGGGTAGGGTGTCTCGAGATTGAATTCAGTTGAATCAGCATCCTTCAGATCGCATCCGTACCGAGCGAACTCGATGCACGCTGTCTGCATGCCGAGACAAATCCCAAAATACGGTGTGCGCGTCCGGCGGGCGTACGAAATCGCGCGAATCATTCCTTCAACACCACGCTTGCCGAATCCGCCCGGAACCAGAATCGCATCAAAATCCCGCAGGCGCGATTCGTATGTATCATCCATCAGCTCCTCTGACTCGATCCAACGCACGTTGACGCGCACATTGTTGGCGACTCCACCATGAGTGAGCGCTTCGCGCAGAGACTTATATGAGTCCTCCAGCTCAACATACTTGCCGACAATAGCGATCGCCGTTTCTCCGGCAGACGGCTGCCTGATAGTCGAAACCAATTTGCGCCATCCGGAGAGGTCGCCCGGGGCTGCTACTTCACTCAAATGCAGAGAAGCAACGATCAGCTCGTCGAGGCCCTGATCGTGCAGGCTCAAAGGCACATCGTAAATTGTGTCCACGTCCTGGGCACTAATCACCGCAGATTCTTTCACGTTACAAAAGAGGGCGATCTTTGAACGCAGATCGTGCGAAAGCGGCCGATCAGATCGACAAAGCAAAACGTCGGGCGCGATACCGATTTCACGCAGCTCACGTACGGAGTGTTGGGTTGGTTTGGTTTTCAACTCACCCGCGGCCGCGATGTAGGGCACGAGCGTCGCGTGCATGAACAAAGCATTCTCGCGACCTTCTTCATTACCCATTTGTCTGATCGCTTCCAGGAAAGGAAGGGATTCGATGTCGCCGACTGTGCCACCGATTTCGACGATCACTACGTCAGCTTCGCCGTTGGACGTCACCGCGCGGATCGCTTCCTTGATTTCGTTGGTGACGTGGGGAATGACCTGAATCGTTTTGCCGAGATAGTCGCCGCGCCGCTCCTTGTTGATTACGGCGAGATAGATACGCCCGGTGGTCCAGTTATTGGCCTGCGAAAGGGGAGCGTGAGTGAAGCGCTCGTAATGACCGAGGTCGAGATCCGTCTCGGCGCCGTCGTCGGTGACGAACACTTCGCCGTGCTGAAATGGAGACATCGTGCCGGGGTCAACGTTGAGGTAAGGATCTAGTTTGATTAGGGTGACCCGCAGTCCGCGCGCCTCGAGCAGCGATCCAACCGAAGAAGCAGCCAGGCCCTTACCCAAACTCGAAACCACACCACCGGTCACAAAAATATATTTAGGCATCGATTCACTCCCTTTTAACTGTAGGACTAACTTCAGTTTGTCGTCTCAAGCTTGGATCGGCGACAACCTAAAGTTTGTCGTGCTTCTTCAACTCTTCGCGCGCCCCGGCTCCCGCCTCGGGCGGATCATCGGGCTCTTCTTCGTCGTCGTAAATCCCGCGGCGCAGATCCTGCACCACCTCAACTGATTTCTTAGCGGCCGGATCCAGAATCTGCTGCAAGCCCATCAATCCGGTCGCCCGACCCCCTTCTCTCCGGCGCCGCTGAAACTCTTCCTCGTCCTTGACGTCATAGGGCTTGGTAATTTGATTGAGCAACAGCAAGCCGCCCACAATCACAAGAGCGATAACGCCCAGCCCAATCCAATCACTTGCACTCATTACCGTCCCTTCCGGCCGGTGATCCGGCGCACTTGCCGCCGAGCGCGCAAGCCGATCAAGTTTGCCTTCTAAATGGTTATTGCTGTCTGACCTTCGACAATACTCCGCACTCGCTCCAAATCCTCCATGGTGTCGACCCCAATCGATTCTGAGGCTGCCTCTACCACCTTGATTTTCACGCCCCGATCAAGCGCGCGCAATTGCTCAAGAGACTCCTGGCGCTCGCTCAAAGACTGGGGCCAGCCGGCAAACTCCAAAAGAAATTCGCGACGGTAGACGTAAAGCCCGGTGTGCTTTCTAAAAGAAAAAAGCAGCGCCGGTTCATTCCTGAGCGCTGCGCCGATCGACCCGTGTTTCGCCACAGCCTGGTTGGGCCAGGGAATCGGATTACGTGAAAAAGAAGTAGCGAAGCCTTCGTCGTCAACCACGACTTTAACCACCGACGGATTCAGGACCTCGGCAGCTTCGGTGATCGATTCAAAGGTGGTAGCCATGCGAGCCTGGCCATACCCCACCAGGGAAAGCACGGCGCGATCGATCGTTTCCGGATCGATCAAAGGCTCGTCGCCCTGCACGTTTACAATGATCTCCGCGTCCAGGCTGCGAGCCACCTCGGCAACCCGGTCAGTCCCACTTGCGTGATCCGTACTCGTCATCATTGCTTCAAAGCCCGCCGCCGTGACGGTCTCCAGAATCCGTGCATCGTCGGTGGCCACGATCGCCCGCGACACACTCGCTGCCGCCAGAGCCTGTTCGACCACCCACAAAATCAGGGGTATACCTGCGATTTCCAGCAAAGGTTTGCCGGGCAAACGGCTGGAACCGTAGCGAGCGGGGATTACTGCAACTGCAATTTGTTTGGAATTTTTTCCCGTGTGAGCCACGGGATTACACGTTAGCGCGGTATTGACGATGGTGTCAATGCGGAGGTGGCGCAAACTTCAGTTTGCGATCGCAAGCTGAAGCTCGCATTTAATAATCACATCTTGCTAATAATAAACGTCGGCACCATCCCACCGCCGGAGGTGACGTTGGCAAGTTCGTTCGATGACAGACGCGTGAAGGCCGACCCAACCTTGCCGTTGAAGAGCAACGGATCGAGATCAACCAACTGCTCGGCAAAGGCGATGGTTCCGTCACTGGTCAATGCCGGAAACACTTCGCGTGCGGTGGGCACTCTCTCCTGCACCACGTAATCACCGTTCGCCAAAGCATTATGGATAGCTTCCGCCCAGCCGCTCTCATCAATGTTCCAACCGATGTAAATTCCGTGGCCACCATAATCATCGTTGGGCTTCAAGACCAGATGGTCGCGTCGCGCGCCAATGAACTCCAGCAGATCAATCTCTCCTCCCTTGTAGTCGCTCTTCCCAGCGCGCACCATCCGCGTCCAGGGAACATGCGATGTGATCAGTGATCGTTCTTCCTCGGAAAAGAGCTGCGCGTGCCGCGCGTCCGTAAGCACCGCGAACAACGCCTTCTTGTGAATAATCTTCGAACGAAAGCTGTTGACCATGCAGATCGCGCGCGCTCGGTAAGCATCAAGCAGAGCCGAATGCTGGGTCATGATGGGCAGGTACTCGTTTACCAGCAGGCGCTTGTAGACGATGTCTATCTCGAAATCGCCGGCACGCAAACGGCCCTGCGCGAACTCCAATTCTTCGGGCGCGGCGATGATTGAAGGGAACCCAGCCTCCTCAAAGTGCTCTTGGAAAAGCTCAAACTCTTTTTGAGTTGGCATGCCCTTGAGATCGACAATCGCGATGTGCGGCGCGTGATCGGGGCGACGGCCGAGAAACTCTTCGTAACAATCCAGCAGTAGTTTCAGCATCAGCGGGCTGCCTTCAAACCGCCTGAGATGGTAGGTTTCGGCAAACCGCTTCATCACCGGAAGCTCGCTGAATATCTCGTATGCCGCGTCCGCATAAGCGATGCCCGCCGGGCTCTCGCCATTCAACTCTACGAAGCTGTAAGCATTTTCGGTGAGAAAGGAATCCAGCCGGGCTGTGGGCGAAACTGCTCGATACCCCGGATCGATCTGGACCAGCTCACGCTCAACTTCACTGAGGCCGAGTTCGTCGAGCAGTGTTAGATCGGTGACGGCCGCGTCCTTGACCTTCTCGATCGCATTCCAAACCGTTTCGCAAATGTGGCTGACGCGCGCGAAATCTTCTTCGGTGACAAAGTGCGGCCGCAGATATGGCGACAGCCGCCGCCCGCCAAAGATCAGCCGCGCGCGCTCGAGTCCCTGATCGAGCATGGTCAAAGAACTCTGCGCGAGTTCTTTGTTGGTCAGCAGTTCGTGATAGAGAGCTACGGCTTCTTTAAGCATTTGTTTACGCGCAATTCGCAGAATCCAGAAGACGCAAAAGAGTAGCACAGTGGAAATTGATTCGCGTGATTCGTGGATCGGATTCCATAACTCGGGAACGATCCACGAAACAACACGAAACGATCTGTGAAGCCTTCGGTGCTACAAATACGACAGCCACCAATCCTTTCGCCGCGCCTTCACACCCGCGAACCATTTGCAGAGCGGATATAAGAGCAGCACACCGATGATCCAGCAGACATAAACAACCCAGAGACGGAAACCCACACCCTGGGGTGGCGGGTTGTTGAATCTATCGATCGGACTGGCGAACTGGTAAGCGACCGGCTGACCAGCGATCAGACCCGCGACAACTGCCATCAGGTGGGCCGTGTACCACTGCAACAGATAAAAAAAGAGTGGAACACGTCCGAAGGTTACGAGCGCTTTGCGCATCGTGCCGCCAACTTTGCCGCTCAACTCAAACCACGCCAATGCCATCATGGCTGGTCCCAAAGTCATCAAGAGGAAAAGCAGCGACGGTGGATACTTCGTCGTATTTACAAACGACAGCACCGTGAACACAAGGTTTTTCTGCTTCGACCAGTGGGCGGCATCACCATAAATGTTGACTGCGCGCAGCACGATAAAAACCCCAATGGCCGTCGCTCCCAGCCACACTAATAAGCGGCGCCGCCGCGCGGCAGCCAACTGATAAATCGATCCGAACGCGTACCCCACAGCCATGACCCCGATCCACGGGACCAATGGGTAGAACACAATGACCACCGGGCTGGGGAAACCAAATACCGGAAAAAACCCGAAAGGCTGGTGCGCCAGCATCCAGAGCTTGGCGCCCAGACCCGGCACCGGGCTGCCCGGCCCTTGCCATCCGGCTACCTGAAAACGATCTAACAAGTTGTGCAGCGCGATCATCGCGATACCAAATCCGGCGATCAACTTGATCGGCAAATGAATTAATCCGGCAAGTACAATCATCGACACCCCAATTGCCCAGATGACCTGCAGGAAACCGAGGACTCGATAGTCTAAGTTGAACGAGAGGCCCAAACGCACAGCGGTAAGCTCCAGCACGATTAGCCAACACCCGCGGGTGACCAGGAACTTCGAGAGTTCGCTCTTGCTTTTGCCTCGGGCAAACTGCAGATAGGCACCAGTTCCAGCCAGGAAGACAAAAATCGGTGCGCAGTAATGCGTTATCCAGCGGGTGAGAAAAAGCGCAATCGTAGTCCTCGAAAGGTCCGTCGGATCAAAAAGGAAAGCGCCGGAGTGAACAAAATCCCGCGTGTGGTCGAGCATCATCACGACCATCACAATGCCCCGCAACAGATCGATTGAATCGATCCGTGAACGGCCAGGTTCACGCCCCGCGGGCAGCGACGGAAACGAGGCATCGATGTTGCCACCGTCGCGCTTTACCTGGAGAGGTACGGATGCACTCATCAGAGACTCCTTGAATCAGACCGCCCTCGCGGGAATAGGTTACCGCCGTCAACAGATGTTTAGAGTGCCGACTTTAGTCGGGATTTCTCAGAATAAAAGCCGACAATCAAGGACACCAGACTCTATTTCGGGGCGCTATCAAAATAGCTTGATACGCAAAGCAGGTTCTCAGCCAGCACGTACATCAGGTTCGCCGTCTCGACATAGTTCTCGAGCTTGTCCGCATTTGCGTCGAGGATGTCATGGCGTAGCTGCGCGGCGGCTTTGCGCTCGTCCTCCGTCATGCTGGTGTCCGATGAGAGCACGCCCAATTCGGCCAGGGTCCAGGGAAACCAGAGAAAGGTCGAGCCTTCAGCCAGGAACTCGGTGTTCACAAATCTGAGATCGGCATCGGGCATGTGGCTGTTGTTCGCCTCAATCGACCAGCCAGTGAATTGTTTGTTCCTGATAAAATCCTGCCGGGCAATTCGATACGTGCTGTCGTTTTTGACGTAAGCGAAGGTCTCAATCGTTTCCGCTCGAGCCAGGACAAACAAAGCGTGGGCAGTCAGACCGTCAAAACGATCCTTCTGACCCACGCGGATCGGATTGGGGACCCACCCCTGGCCTTCCTTGTAGCCCCGCAGCAGCCAGTTGATCCCGCGCCGAATATTGTCGTCGTAGCGAGAGCCAATCCGCCCGGAGACCAGCGGCGATTTCTTTGCCTCGACCAGGCTCCAAATCGCCATGACCGTCGAATACGTCCGGACGAAATCAGAGTTCTCGTCCCGGACCGGTCGCCAGCCGCCGCCGGGGTCTTGCCTGCGATTGGTCTCGTCAAGATCGCGGATGATGCGCTTGAGGATGTCTTGCTTCTCCGACTCGTCCCAGATTCGGGTCTTCGATTCGAGCGATTTGATCTCGGCCAGCGTCACCCAACTGCCAATTTCGGTGATTGTGAATTTGTTCGTGTTGCCGTAAAGATTCCACCCTTCAAACGGAGTTGTCCGGTGCAGATTCTCGAGATACTTAAAAGCGTTCTTGATTCTCGGCACATAGTTGTCGAGGCTCTTCGGCGTCGATAGGACCGCCGCGAGGCACTGTGCAGTTTGCCAGACCTGCGTGGTCGCTTCCGCTGCCGACGCTGACATCTTAATGCCGCCGTCGGAAGCCTGGGCCATGAAAACTGTATCGACCCATCCGTCCGTTTTGCGCTGCAGCAGAGTTTTATACTCGCTCTCAGGTTTGGTTGGATGGGAAGCAGGAACGCCGCGGTTCTTTAAGAACAGCACGATGCCGGTGGGGATGATTATGAGTGCCAGGACTGCCGCGATGACCCAGGGCGTTAGGGTGCGCTTCTTTCGCTTCTTGACCGTGGCCGGCATTACCGGATTGCCGACTTCATCGGTGTAGAGATTGAACAGGTGGACCCGGACAGCATGCTTGACCTCAACCTCCTTGAGGTCATGAAGCAGCGGTTGCCAACGACTGTACTGGCTCAAGTCCTCGGCCACCCGTTTCGAGAGCAGGATATGTCCGGCATCGCCGCTGTCCATCACCCTTTGGGCCATGTTGATGCCTGAGCCGGCAACGTTGATGCGGCCATTCACGTCGATGATTTCATTCACGGGGCCGCTATGGACGCCCATCCGCAGTTGAATCTCGGGGTGACTCTTCAACGCCTTGCCAACTTCTAAAGCACACTCAACCGGTGCCGTCGGCTCACTGAAGAACACCAGGGCCATGCCATCGCCGGTGGGAATACTGGTGAGTTCGTTTCTGGCCTGATCGCGCGTCACCTGGGTTGTGCGCTGGACGATCTCCTGCAGGATGTGAAGGGCGCTGGTCTGCTCGTCGATCGGTAGCCGTGAATAACCGACGATGTCCATGAAAAGGACATGCGCCAATTTCATCGAATCGCCCTGGGGTTTCTCGTTAGACATGATGCGCCGTGATTGGCCCTCTCGTGTTGCTATCCTAACTCAAATATAGAAAACCGTATGCAGTTGCGTGGCTTTGCCTCAATAGTGTGCGGAGGTCTCGACAGTGGCGGTGTGAAGTCGGTACCGGGAGCGATAGCGACCGGGTCGGCGGGCAAAGAGTCGTCTTAATGGTGTCGCAGTCAGGTTTTCTTGGAAATATTTGGCAACGTTAGTTCTACCCCAGTCGCTATCGCTCCCGGTACCGACTGCATGGCCCAGTTGATCTCCTCTCTCAAAATACTTTTAAGGCAAAGCCCAGTTGTGTTTCATTCGACTTGTTACCGGGAACGCGGGCGCCCAGGGCGCCAGGTCTTTGGAAAGTCTAGCTTAGTTTTATTTCGCTCACCGTCAATATTTCCGGCAGGGCCCGCAGCGCTGCAATTGTTTCAGGCTGAGCGGCGGCGTCAATTTCAATCACGGCCATCGCTTCCCCGCCCCGCTGACGGCGGCCCAGCTGGAAAGCGCTGATGTTTATGCTCTGCTCGCCGAGGATCGTTCCTACCCGCCCGATCACGCCCGGGACGTCGCGATTGTGCATCACCAGCATTCGACCTCGCAGAGCCGCCTCGATGCGAAACTCATTGATCTCAGTGATGCGCCCCTCGCGCTCCCCACCGGCAATTCCGAAAACGGTACCCGACACAATCTGTTCACCGGATGCGCTCATTACCCGAGTGCGAATTGCCGGGGCCGAGTGACCGCCCCGCACATACGAGGTGGTCACCGTAATCCGCCTTTCTTCGGCGATCACAAATGCGTTGACGACATTGACGCGCGCGCTGACATCGCGCAGGAGCCCAGCCAGAAACGAGCGCGTTACAGGCGCCGCATCCATGTCTACGAATTCGCCGGCGAACTCGAGCCGGACTTCACTGACGGCGACGCCGACCAGCTGGGCCTGAAATCGCCCGAGGCTTTCAGCCAGAGCCAGATAAGGCTGCAGCGAGGCCAACTCTTTCGCTCCCAGCGCCGGGATGTTAACCGCACCACGCAAGGTCTCGCTCAACAGGTAATCGCGCATCTGCTCTGCTACCGTAATCGCCACTCCCTCCTGTGCCTCAGTCGTAGAGGCGCCTAGATGCGGCGTCATGATTACTTCATCCAGACTGAGTAGCGGATGATTTGGCGGCAGCGGTTCCTGTTCGAAGACATCCAGCGCCGCTCCCGCTACTACTCCGGATTTGATCGCGTCGAACAACGCAGCTTCATTCACCAGGCCACCGCGAGCGCAGTTGATTATGCGAACGCCCGGGCGCATTTTGGCGAAGGCCCGGACCCCCACGAGGCCCCTTGTCTCAGATGTCAGGGGCGTGTGCACGGTAAGAAAGTCAGACCGCGAAAACACTTCGTCGAGCGCTGCCGATTCGATCTCCAGGTCTCGCGCCTGGTCCGGCGCGGTGAACGGATCATGTGCAACGATTACCATCCCAAAGCCGCGGGCCCTAATTGCCACGGCGCGTCCAATCCGGCCCAAACCTACTATGCCCAAAGTCTTGCCTTGCAGCTCCGCCCCTATGAAGCGCTTTCGTTCCCATTTTCCAGCGCGGATGCTGGCGTTCGCCTGCGGCACGTTTCGCGCCAGTGCTATCAACAAAGCCATGGTGTGCTCCGCGGTAGTGATCGTGTTTCCGTCGGGCGCGTTCATCACCACGATCCCACGCGCGGTGGCGGCCGGCACTTCGATGTTGTCAACGCCGACTCCGGCGCGTCCGATGACGCGCAACTTCCCAGCCACGTCCATCAGTTCTGCGTTAACCTTTGTTTCGCTACGCACGACCAGGCCATCGGCATCAACCAAAGCATCAAGCAAAGCCTGGCCTGTAAGTCCGGTCCGCTTATCGACCACGAACCCCGCGTCGCGTAAAGGTTGCAGGCCTTTCTCGCTCACATCATCGGCAACAAAGATCCTTGTTTGATTGTTCGATTCGTTATTAGTCATGAAGAAGGCAGTTGGAATAAGTAATTCTTGTCAGCAAAGAGGTGGTATGGTAACAGTCTGTCGAATTCGCGTCGAGTAGCGGTACGACTTCAGAGTTCAACCTTCAGATTACGCCGAATCGCGGATCGACAAGCTGAAGCTTGAACTCTACATTCGGGGAGGGATGATGGAAATTTTTCTTTATCGTCAGGGCGCTGAGCACATCGAGGAAGGCTTTACAGTTGAGCAGCTTCCGGACCTGCTCGCGGATGAAACTAATGTCGTCTGGGTCGACATGGAGAACCCGACCACCGCCGACGAACAGGTTCTGCTCGATGTCTTCAAGTTCCATCCGCTGACAGTCGAGGACTGTCGCGAAAATCGCCACTATCCCAAGATCGAAGAGTTCCCCGGCTACCTTTATTTCATCGTGCATGGGGTGCGTGCAGATACGAGTCCGGATCACTTCAACACAATCGAGCTGGACGGTTTTCTGGGACCTAACTATGTGATCACTTATCACCACGATAGCTTTCGCAGCATCAATAATGTGAAGCAGCTCATACACACCAGCCCGATCGCCTGCAAACGCGGCGCGCCATTCCTGCTCTATCAGATTCTGGATCAGATTGTGGACTTCTATTCCCCGGTGCTGGATGATTTCGACGAACGCATCGACAAGCTCGAAGACGACATCTTCACCCTCAAGAGTCCTAACAATGAAATCCTCGAAGACATCATGGACCTAAAACGCGGAGTGCTTCGGTTGCGCCGCATTTCCACCAAGCAGATGGATGTGTTCTACCGAATGAGCCGCGGCGAATTTTCGCTCATCGATCAACAGATGCTTCCGTTTTACCGGGACATCTATGATCACCTGATTCGCGTAACCGACCTGGCCGAGAACTATCGCGACCTGATTAGCGGGGCGCTCGAAGCTTACCTATCGGTGGTCTCAAACCGGCTCAACGAGATTATGAAAGTGTTGACGATCTTTTCCGCAGTAATGCTGCCGCTGACTTTTATCGCGGGGGTCTATGGCATGAACTTCGACAACATGCCGGAACTGCACTCTCGTTATGGTTACTATGGGGCGTGGCTACTGATGGTCGTGGTGGCTGTTGGCATGTTGGGGTTCTTTTGGCGCCGTGGATGGATAGGTGCGGGCCGGCGTCCCAGAGCTGAAGCCCCTAAAAGAGCGAACGATGGTTAGCAATCAGCTAAAATCATGCATCTAGCGCTCAGTGAAAGGCAGGAAACTATTCGGCAGGTGATTTCAGATCCAACGGATCGCGGACGTCCTGTCCGCCTGAGCGCGCAGCGCGAACAGCCTTTCGTAGATGATTCCTTCGGGTGACTAAGCGGGCTTGCCCGCTGGCGGAAACGATCACCGATCAGTTCGGTTCAACCTGATGCCGGGAAAAGCAGCAGATACCCAGCAATCAAAACCGAATTCACCACCAAAGCATAAGCACCCGCGACCACGTCATCGCCCATGATGCCGAGACCGGAATGCAGATCCTCGAGCTTGCGGCAGGGATACGGTTTCCAGATGTCGAAGGCGCGAAATAAAACGAAGGCCGTGAGGACACTCCACCAGGTGGGAGCCCACATCGGGCCCGAGCATAGCGCAATCATCTGGCCCGCAACCTCGTCAATCACGACTATGGATGGATCTTTTTTTCGCAACAGTTTTTCTGCGCGGGAGGCAGCCCAGATACCGACCATCGTCACCAGAAAGATGACGAGCAACATCAAGGCCGTCTCAATGGTAAAAATGTATTGAAGGTTCAGCCGTCCCCTGGCCGCCCGGGCCTGCAGCCACGAAAAGCTCTCTACCCAAATTACCAGGTAAAGTCCGACACCGAGGAGCGATCCCATCGTCCCTGGAGCGATCGGAAAGTAACCGACGCCACAAGTCGCGAATGCCAGCGCGAGATAGTCGCCGGTGGTTTTGCGTTTGGGCGCAGAAGTTCCGGACGCCGGGACCGCCACGGCTGGATTCATTCCGTCGCTGGATTTGTTGATCGCCATCTGAAAACTGTTTCATCGCTCGGCCAGGGACAAGCCGTGCGCCTACGAAGATCGTTATACTATTCGGCCCACCAAATCGTACTCCTGTGCTTCAGTGATCAGGACGTTCACCATTTGGCCTGGCTGCGGCACAAAATCATCCGGGACGTCGTTGATCAAAATGCAACCATCAATGTCAGGCGCCTGGCTCTCGACTCTGCCTTGCCAAAGTAATTCGCTCTCGTTCGACTCGCCTTCAAACAGCACCCGCACGGTTTGACCGATCCGCAGTTTGTTCTTCCGGCTTGAAATCTTCGACTGTGCTTTCATCAAACGCGCGCGTCGTACTTTCGCGATCTTTGCATCGACTTTGCCAGGCAGATCGTAAGCGGGCGTGCCTTCTTCATCTGAATATGTGAACACACCAACGCGATCGAATTCGATGTTCTTTACAAAAACCAGCAACTCTTCGAAGTCCGCATCCGTCTCGCCGGGGAAGCCGGTAATGAAAGTTGTGCGCACGGCGATCCCTGGAACATGATCCCGGACCCTCGCAATTAAGCGTTCCAGACTAGCGCGATTACCGCCTCGTTTCATTAGCTTTAAGACGTTCTGTGAAGCGTGTTGCAAAGGGATATCCAGGTACTTTACGGCTTTCGCTTCTTCCGCCAGAGCAGCGAGGAATTCGTCGCTGATGTGCGTTGGATAGGTATACATCACCCGTACCCATTCGATGCCGGCAGTGTGCGACAGTTCGCGGACGAGATGCGCCAACGCGTCCTGTTTGCCCAGATCTTCACCGTAGCGCGAAGAGTCCTGAGCTACCAGAATTAATTCTTTCACACCCTCCTCAGCGAGTTGATGTGCCTCGGCCACGATCGATCCAAAGCGACGGCTGCGAAAGTGTCCCCGCATTTGCGGAATGAAACAGAACGCGCACGGCCGGTCACAGCCTTCGGCAATCTTTATGAACGCATAGTGACTCGGAGTAGCAAGCACCCGCGGAGTCGATTCATCGTAGAGGTAGGTCGCGCTCTGATTGCCAAGCGAGACTACGGGTAAAGATCTCGTGTTCGTTTTGGGATCGCAAACGGCGAGGATGTCGTTAATCTGGCTGGTGCCGATGAACGCATCGACCTCGGGCATTTCAGCTTTCAATTCATCGCGGTATCGCTCAACCAGACAGCCCGCTACGATGATTCGAGTCGCTTTGCCGCCGCTCTTTAACTTCGCTGCCTCGAGGATAGCTTCGATCGATTCCTTTTTTGCCGACTCAATGAAACCACAAGTGTTGACGACGACTGTGTCTGCATCCGCCGCGTCGGCAGTGATCTCGTAACCATTTTGTTTGAGCTGTCCCATCATCACCTCGCTGTCAACGAGGTTCTTGGGACAACCGAGACTGACAAATCCAATTTTAGTCATAAATCTTTACAGGCTCATTTCGTTAGTAAGGTTAACGGCAAAGATCAGAGGTTCGCCAGTTATGGCTCACAAGCGTTGAGAGTACCAACTTGCTGTCTGGTCCTCTCGAACGAAAACTAAGACCCCGACTAAAGTCGGTACTCTAAACTACGTTTGTGTTTCACTTCGGCTTCCGATTGTGCTGTATCTCAGATAGCAGCTCCTCGATCTGTTTTCGTTCCGCCGCGGACAACTTCTCTGCTCCAAAACGCACTCGATTGTAGGCGTTCGTAATAGCGCGCGCTTCGGTCAACCCCACGGCGGTGGCAAATTCCAAAGGCGTCTGAGAAGACTCGCGCTTAAGGCCCTGCTTTTCCAGAGCCGCGCTTAGCCGTTCATAGAAATCTACCCGCGAGCTTTCAGAATCCGTTCCGGCACGCCAGATCTTCACCCCACGTCGCCAACCAAAGTGCCTGATTCGCCACGCCAGCAACGCCGTTAGAGCCAGAACGCTTAGACCGGCTGCGCCCAATAACATCGGTCGGATCATAGCGGGCAGGCTCCCGCGGGCACGGTCAATCGTGTCAGCGGAACTACGGCGCAGATCCAATAGATCTCGACGAAGAGACGACGCCAACGATCGCTGTTCCTGCTTGTCGTAACCAACCACGTACTGAAACCACATCAGCTCAAGCGCTTCAGAGTACTTACTCAATTGCGCGGTCAGCCCCGTACGAACCCGAGCAGTGCGGCCGGCCGGCGGCGTGGGATCGAAAGTTACCCAGGAATTCGTCTTCGGGAAGTACACTTCCACCCATGAATGCGCGTCACTCTGGCGTACCGTGTATGCGCCCGACGCTTCGTTGTATTCTCCGGGCAGAAACCCGTTAACCACCCTTGAGGCGATGCCCCGTGTGCGCAACATCACCGTCATCGCAGTAGAAAAATATTCGCAGTGCCCGGAGCGCACCCGGAAAAGAAAATCCGCGAGCGGATCCGGCCCCCCCGCCTTGAGGTCCAGCGAGTACTGATAATTGTCGCGCAGGAACTGCTCAATTGCCCGGGCTTCGTCAAAACCATTGCGGGCACCCGCCTGTGACGTCACGCTTGTCGCCAGGGCCGAAATCCGCGGATCGACCTCACCCGGCAACTGCAGATACCTCGCGTCCGGAACCAGATAGTCGAGCGGATCTGAGCGAAGCACATTCACCGCCGGCGCCGACGTATCCGAATACACCTTGTAGAAGAGTTTCTCCTGATCATGCGGGCGCGTCTGCAGAGACCCTTCGGAATCAATGCGCACAAACGGGAGGTGGCCAGCCACGGCCAGGATTCTGGGGGCGCCAAACAAAACCGGCGTATCGATTGGCTCAAGAAAGAACGTTTGGGCCGTCAAGCGCGTGACATCTTCGGTGGTACCAAGCTTGAAAAACCCGCGATCATCTACTTTGTCTTCGAACCGTTTGGCATCCACAGACTTGAGCCAACTGCGTCCGGTGAATCGATCCAACGCTACACCCCGCCAGCGCAACTGCGCGGTTGGCCCAGGCGCTACAGTGTCTTCAACCCGAACGTGCATGACCACTTCATCGTTACGCTTCAGCTGTCCGATCTCGCCGAGGGTTACATTATCCGAGAAACCGATTACCCCCGACAACCCGCTGCCGCCACGCTTGAGCGCGCTTGAAGTAGTGCGCGGGGCGATCAAAAAGAAAGGCAGTGCCAGGAGAACGATGAGGAAGAGCAGGACTACCGATACAAAGGGCAAGCGGCGTGTTTCCAGATAACGCCTGCGCCAAAGCCGCATTGGAAACCTGCGGAAGAGGTTTGAGTCCGGGGGCACGAGCAAACGCGTCAGAGTGGCCGACACCTTTTGGCGAGCCTTTTGGATCTCAAACGCTACAATTGTGGTCAGAGCACAAAGCAGATAAAGAGCGAGTGTAGCCATGAAGACCGGACTGGAACTAAGCCCAGCAGCCAACAGAACTTCGAAGAACGAAATCAAATAAAGGAAAAACCAGTCGCGATCAGCCTTGCGCTGTAGCAGCTTGACTGCGGACAGAAACAAGATCAGGTGGGCGAGAAGCGTCACCTCGCTACCGCCGGGATTGGCAGCTCCACTTTCACCAAATTGTGGATCGAGAAAAAGATGCAGCAGGCGCCAGTCAAGATAGAACAGGGGCAACGAGACGAGGATGATAATCAGCGCCGCGCGTTCAGACAGTTGCCAACGCGAACCTTCGCACTTCCACGCGATCCCCAGCACCAGCACGAAGGTGGCCGCCAACCACACGCCTATTCCACCGGCTACGAACAGGGAGACGGCCGCGGCGGCGATGGTCGCGTAAGATGAAACTCGAAAGTAGCTGCTAAAAGACATCGGTCTGGTCAGAAACTTACTTATCGCGACCTCGACGGAATCTCAAACGAGCACCGGAGCCCGATCGCGATTATCTTACGCCGGCACCAAAGTCGCTGACTTAAGTCCGGCCGGGGACCAAAATAAAAAGCCCGCTCAAGTTTACCCTGAGCGGGCTGCGGTTTAATAATCCCGGCGGCTTCCTACTCTCCCACGCAGTTGCCCGCGCAGTACCATCGGCTCCAAGAGGCTTAACTTCCGTGTTCGGGATGGGAACGGGTGTGACCCTCTCGACACAACCACCGGAAAACTGTTTTCGATCTCTCATTTCAAGTTGAAATTTGAGATCTCAAATCCAGGACTCCTTCGGTAGCGGAGACTTAGCCGTCATGCGCGCGAAACACCTTGCGGTCTTCGCGCAGCCAAACAAGGCCAAAGCCCGCGCTACGGAACTGAGCTAATAAATTGAAGAGCGACTGTATAAGAAACAAGTTGGTGTGTCAGCTAGCAACTTCTGAAGTCTTCGCGCATCTCGATCTTTTTCTCGGATCTGAAAATTCAAATTCGAAATTAATTTTCGAGAGCGTTGCTGGCTAATAAATTTTACGGTCAAGCCTAGGGACTGATTAGTACTGGTCAACTGAGCACATTACTGCACTTACATTTCCAGCCTATCAACCTTGTGGTCTACAAGGAGTCTCGCGGTCAGGACTAATCTTAGGTCTGGCTTCACGCTTAGATGCATTCAGCGTTTATCCATGCTCCACATAGCTACCGAGCGTTACGGCTGGCGCCATAACTCGTACACTAGAGGTGGATCCATCCCGGTCCTCTCGTACTAAGGACAGATTCCCTCAATCCTGCTGCGCCCACACTAGATAGGGACCGAACTGTCTCACGACGTTCTAAACCCAGCTCACGTACCGCTTTAACCGGCGAACAGCCGGACCCTTGGGACCTTCTTCAGCCCCAGGATGCGATGAGCCGACATCGAGGTGCCAAACCCTGCCGTCGATGTGAACTCTTGGGCAGGATCAGCCTGTTATCCCCGGCGTACCTTTTATCCGTT
>JBBRMS010000056.1:0-28364 GCA_038230715.1 Pyrinomonadales bacterium | reverse complement strand
CCGGCGCCCGCTTTGGGCAGGGTGATGACCACGGTGCGGTTGTTCTGCACCAGATACTTGTTGGCCACGCGCTGCACGTCTTCTTTGGTGACGGCGTTGACCTTGTCGATGCGCGTGTTGATTAAATTTGGATCGCCGTAGTAGACAGCGTACTGGCCAATCTGATTGGCTCGACCCATCGAGCTTTGCAGGCCATTGATATAGTTCCGGCGCGCGCCCGTCTTGGCTTTCTGCAATTCCCAATCGGCGATCGGCTCTTTCTGCAGCCGGGCGATCTCGTCATAAACCGAGGCTTCGACCTCCTCGTTCTTCTTGCCCGGTCGCGGAGTAGCGGTCACGTAAAAGCCGCCGACGCCCCGCGTCTCCTGGGCGAAGCTACTGGCGCCCGTAACCATTTCTTTCTCACGCACCAGCTTCTGATTCAGCCGCGAACTGCCGCCGCTGCCGAGCACGTTGGCCAGCACCTGCAGCGCGTAAAAGTCGGCCGTGTTGCCGGGGACGGTCTTGTAAGCAATATCCACTCGTGGCAGGCGAGCCAGCACGTCGTCTACCGAGGTGCGGCGTTCCGCGTTTTGCGCCGGCTCAGTCATGTCCACCGGCGGCGGATCGGCCTGGCGCGGGATGTTCTCAAAATACTTCTTGACGATCGCGAGGGCGTCGGCCGTTTTGAAGTCTCCCACGATCGTCAACACCGCGTTGTTCGGTGCGTAATACATCTTGAAGAAGGCCTGCACGTCCGCGACCGAAGCCGCGTTCAGGTCAGCCATCGATCCGATCGTCGAGTGCTTGTAGGCAAAGTTGTCGTACATCAACTCCTGTTGAATTTCTCCGGTCTTGCCATAGGCAGCATTGTCGAGTCCGATGCGGCGCTCTTCCTGCACGGCGTTGCGCTGGTTGTCGAGGTTTTCCTGGGTGACGGCCAGGCTGCGCATGCGGTCGGCTTCGAGGAACAGCGCCAGCTCGATCTGATTTGCGGGCAGGGCTTCGAAATAGTTGGTGCGGTCTTCGTTGGTGGTGCCGTTCATGCTGCCGCCATTGTTGTAGACGAGGATGAAATGCTCGGACTTGCCGACATTTTCTGAGCCCTGAAACATCATGTGCTCGAAGAGGTGGGCAAAACCGGTGCGGCCCGCGCGTTCGTTGCGCGATCCTACGTTGTAGGTAACGTTGACGGCGATCACCGGGGCATTGTGATCTTCGACAGTTATCACGCGCAGGCCGTTGGCCAGACGCGTATCCTTAAGATCGACATGGAGGCTGCTCTGGGCCACGGCAGTGCCAGCCAAAGCGAAGAGAATCGTAGCGATCAGTAACTTTTGGTGCAGTCTCATACTTGGAAAACTCCTGATTAGAATCGAGCAGTAGCTTACTGCGGATTGTTTTATGAGCCAGGAAGGGGCCCTTGCGGGTCGTTCCTCGCAGGTTGGAATGCGAACTGAATTTAATTGGCCTTGTGATGCCTGTCAAGCAGGCGTAGTTCAACCTTAAAGGATAAGTAACGACGGCTACCAGGTTTCGGTTACGGGAAAACTGAGAGTCGGCTCTAAACCGTAATCCCCGCGAATACAGCCTCATATCCCTAATAATTGTGACCATTTCCGGGCTTCTCTAGTGTTTTGCGATGACAGCCCGAAGGCAGAAACCCCTTCAATCCCATCGCGGCCGAAAAGATATCGGCGGTGATTAGGATGACACTGGCAGTCTCGCGGGCGCAGGTCCGAAGCAGCGGCTTCATAGCCCCAAGACGAATTCATCCGCAGCGAACTCTCAAAAGCTGGCGTGCGAGATCCTTTTCCCGCGGCGGGCGGCAACCGCCTTACGCCTCTGACCATCAAAGACGTCGCCCAAGGTTGCCAAGAGGGGTTAGGTTCGACAAACTTCAGCTTGTCGAGTAGAAACGACGAGCTTAAGCTTATCCAACATTAGAAACGGCCGCTTGCCGGGCCGCGGCTGGCGGCCGAGTGAGACGTAGAACTATAATGCCTTTCATCGAACCGATCGTCGCTATGTTTAGACCAAGTCATCTCTCCTATCGCATGTTTAAGAGCTCAATTGTGAAATCTCAATTCGCCGCATTGGCCATCGTTCTCGGCTTTTTCGGAATGACGGCGCAAGCGCAGACACAAACAGCTCCGGGGTCTCGTTTTGATGTGACCAACTATCGCATCGAGGTCCAGTTGAATCCCGCCGAACACACCCTGAGGGCAGGCGCCGATATTACTTTTGTGCCTTTGGAGGCCACGCGCTCGGTCGTTTTCGAATTGAACGGGTCGCTGCACGTCGACGGTGTTGAGAAGGACGGCAAGGCCCTGACCGGGGTGGTGCAGGATGCAGTGGGCGCGGGCGCCCTCGGTCCGAACGTGCGGATCGACCTGGGTGCGGTGATGCCGGCGTCACAGCCGGTGACGATTAGGATTCGCTGGAGCGGCGCCCTGACTTCACCTGAAGGCGGACCGCTGGCGAATAAGAGATTGGCTTACATCGGTCCTGAAGGATCTTATCTGATGTATGCCTCGCGCTGGTTACCATTCCACGACTATGCCGCGGATCGGGCCACGTCAGACATTACCGTGATTGTGCCCACCGGCATGCAGGTCGGTGGCATCAGCGACGAACCGGTAAACCCGGTGGTTGATAAGACCGGCACTACGCGATTTCGTTTCGTCAGTAAGCAGCCGGTGCTGGTCGGAAACTTTATTGCCGGGCAATACGTGGTTAAGTCCCTGCGGATGGGCAAGTATGAACTGCAGTTCTTTGTGAAGCCGGGCAGCGAGAATCGCATCAGCAACTACGGCGAGTTGATGGGGCACGCGCTCGAGTTTTATACCGGCGAGTATGGCGCCCCGGCCTTCGGCTCGCGATTCATCATCGCGCAGACCGACGACGAAACGATGGAGGCTTACACGGGCCCAGGCATCTTGTTTCTGGCCTCGAAGTTTTTTGATACGGCCCGGCCGGCCGAAGATCGCCTGACCCGCGAGGTCGCCTATCAATGGTGGGGCCAGACAGTTGGGCTCAAGTCTTTTGACGATTCATGGATCTCGCAGGGCCTGGCTGAGTGGAGCGCATTTGCCCTCCGCGAAAAAACGCTTACCGGCGCCCAACTGGATGCTGCGCAACGGGAGGAGCAGGAGCGGGCGCTGACCTTTGAACAGACGGCTTCGATTGTGCGCGCGCCGTCGGCCCTCGACGATCAGTCCGCGGCTTACCAGTCGATTGTCTTTTACAAGGGCGCGATGGTCTTCCGCATGCTGCGCGAGACTCTGGGCAAAGATCAGTTTCATGACTTAATGCAAAAGTTCCTCGAACAGTTTCGCAACAAGAGCGCTTCGGTCGACGACTTCGAGCGATTGACTTCGAAGGTAGCCGGCAAGAACATGCGTTACTTCTTTGCCCAATGGGTCGAAGGAACGGGTGTGCCTGAATTCAGCGTTGACTATCAGATCATTCGCACCCGCGCCGGGAAGTTTCGCACGCGGGGAACCGTGCGCCAGAACTTCGAGAACCTGCACCTGCCGGTCGAGTTGACGCTGCACTCGGAAGGCGACTCGCAGATGAAGATTCTTTACCTGGACGGCCGCAGCGAAGATTTTGATTTCGAGTCGAATGGCCAGCCGATCAATGCGGAAGTCGATCCGAACAACAAGATCCTGCGCATGTCCGACGAGCTGAAGGTTTCGATTGTGGCCCGTCGCGGCATCGAGCTCTTCAAGGAGGGCCAATACGCGGAAGCACAACAGCAGCTGGAATCGGCGCTGAAGCTCGATCGTAACAACGCCTGGGTTTATTACAATCTGGGGCTGGTTTACTTTGAACAGAAGAACTGGCAGATGGCGCTCGACAATTTCCAGGCGGCCATCGACGGCGTCAGCAGCAAGGCGGCCTGGATTGAAACGTGGGCCCACATCAAACGCGGCAATGCCTACGATGCCAAGGGTGATCGGAACAAGGCGGTCTATGAATATAACAAAGCCGTCCAGTCGGGCAGCGACTATGACAACGCGCAGGCGGTAGCCAAGAAGTTCATTAACACCCCTTTTGATCCCAAGGCTGCCAACGAGCAGGCCCAGAACGCGCCGGGCGATTTTTAGGTCTGCATAAGAAGGCCGGCTTTGCCGCTTGATCTGCAGAAGGTCTATGAACTTCCGGCATTGGCTCATCGTCTTCTCTGGGGCTCCGCCCCCTCCCGCAACCAATAACGATTTGAAAGATCGGGCAGAGGCCGCCAGAATGGGAGCGCTCTTCGGAAGGTCGAAGACCTTCCGCACATCAGGCGGCCGTGCCGGGCAATTGTTATTGATCAATGAACTCTGTTCTCGAAAACCCAAAACCTCGCGAGCTCAAGCCTGAGCAAGCCATCGCCGCGCATACCCTCGACCGCCATATCTCAGTCACGGCCGGTCCGGGATCGGGCAAGACCTTCGTTTTGGTCGAACGTTACCTGCAAATCCTGCGCACCAAAAAAGTTTCCGTCGACAACATCGTCGCCATCACGTTTACGAACCGGGCCGCGAACGAAATGCGCCAGCGGGTTCGGCACAAGATAGACGCCCTGCTAAGTGCGACCTCCGGCAGCGAGCGGCAAACCTGGCTGCGTCATAAGCGGGCCCTCGAAGGCGCGCTGATCACCACCATTCACGGTTTCTGTTCACGCCTGCTGCACGAGTTCCCCGTCGAGGCCAATATCGATCCGCAATTCGTCCTGCTCGACGAACATCAGGCTGCGATCCTGCTCGACACGGTGGTCGAAGAGACGGTATCGGACGAGATCCATCACGGAAATGAAAAAATAATTCAGCTGGCGCAGGGGACCAGCCGCGCTGCTTTGGCCTCGGCTCTGGCGGATCTGCATCGCAAGTACCGGGGCGAAGGCCTGGCGCTGGAAGCGACTGAGGCACTGACTACCGCCAATCATGCATCACCGGCAGATTATGATTCGGCTTTGGCAGAGCTGGACGCGCAGATGACGGGCCTGTTGTCCGCGCGCAAGCTGACCAAGGCCGCGGAAGAGAAACGCAGCCGGGCGGCGACTGAATGGCCGGCGCTGCGCGCAATCCTCGCCCACCCACCCACCGAGAAGACCATCGCCGTGTATTGTCAGGCGATTGAGGACTTTCGCGACACGAGATTGAACAAGAACAATCATCCGGCGGTCGAGCGGCTGGACGAAGCGCTTTGGGGCAGTGACTCGTCGACCAGTGAGCGATTGAAAGGCCGTGTGCCGACTACCGGGTTTGATCTGCTGGCGAAAGAATACTCGCTGGCTCTGCTCAAGCTGCTGCGCGAAATCGATCGCCGGCTGGATAGTGAAAAGCAGCGACTGTCGGTTCTTGATTTCGATGATCTTCAGATTCGAGCGTTAAGGCTGCTGGAACGACCCGAAGTGATTAGTCGCGGCACTGAGCGTTACAAGTTTTTCCTGATCGACGAATTTCAGGACACCAATAGTCTGCAGCGCGACCTGCTGACGCGTCTGGCGCTGCTGCGCGGCACAAATCTTTTTATCGTCGGGGACCGCAAGCAATCCATCTACGGATTCCGCGGCGCCGATGTCGATGTCTTCAGCGAGATGACCGCGGCCATCGAAAAGGCCGGTGGGACGCAGCAGCCGCTGCACCTCAACTTTCGCAGCCAAAGCCCGTTAATCGATTACTTCAATTTCCTTTTCGGTAAGATCTTTCACGCGCGCAGCGAAGTCCCGAGGGATGCGCTGGGCCAACTCGGGTACGTCGAGCATGAGCCAGGGGCTGCCGATCGCGGCGTCGAACACGAACCACCTTTGGTTGAATTGCTGATCAGCGTTTTACCAGACAGCCGAAAAGATGAAGCGGCCGAAGACGGCGTGGAAGAGCGAGATCCACTGGGCGCACAGGAACGCGATGCCGAGCAGATCGCCGCGCGCATCAGCACGCTAACACTGAGCGCGGACAGCTCGTCCCCCGCGGATGGCAAGGGCGCGCAGGACGTCCCCGCTGCCAGCTTTCGATACGGCGACATCGCGATCCTGCTAAGGGCCTTCACCGGAGTCTGGACTTACGAAAGCGCCCTGCGTCGCGCCGGCATTCCCTATCTGACCGTGCAGGGCAAAGGGTTCTATCAACGTGAAGAGATTACCGACCTGATTCAACTGCTTCGCTTTCTGGATAACACCACTGACGAACTGGCGCTGGCTGCAGTGCTGCGCTCGCCCCTGGGCGGGATTTCCGACAACGCTCTGCTGGCATTGCGCTGCGCGCCGCGCGTTGGGAATACCGAAGTTTCCGGCCGCTTGCAGCGGCGCAATTTGCAGCGAGCCTTGCGCCAACGTCGCGAGATTCAATTCATCGATGAAGACGATCAGGTCGCACTCGACCGGGTCGCGACTCTGCTGGAGGCAATGGTTGCGCGGCGAAATCGTTACGGTATTGCCGAGTTGCTCCGCTACGCGGTTTCAGCTGCTGAGCTCATGACGGTGATAGCGGCCAACTTCGATGGTGCCCAACGCGTCGCCAATGTCGAGAAGCTTTTCCGCCTGGCCGAGCAGTTTGAAAAATCCGGCCATCTGATCCGTGACTTTGTCCGTTTCGTCGAGGAGTTTGAAGCCATTGGTGGTCGCGAAGGCGAAGGCCAGATGGACGAATCGGCCAACGTCGTGCGGTTGATGACCATTCACCAGGCCAAAGGCCTGGAGTTTCCAGTCGTGATCATTCCGGATCTTCATCGCGAACCAATCCGGCGCGAGACATCGTTCATCCTCGATCGGCATAAGGGCCTGACAGTTCGAACCCCAGACGGCCGCGGGCAAACCGTACGCGGTGCGCTGTTCAATGAATTGCGCCAACGTAATCGCTGGCGCGAAGAATTCGAAAGCATGCGCCTGCTGTACGTCGCCGCCACGAGGGCCAGGGACCGGCTGATTTTTTCCGGAGCCGTGGCCCAGAAGGATTTGAAGAATCTGACTAAGACAGATCGAGAGCACTGGCTGGCCTGGGTCTGGCAAGCGCTGGAGCTGGATGAGTATCCAGAAAGCGGGGTGGTGGAATTTGCAGACGAGGTAAAAGTTCGTCTCACTGTCGATCGCCAACCGCAGGGTTTATGGCCGGCAACTTTGACCCTTGTGAGCGAGAAATCTGAGAAGGATTCTATCGACCTGACTCGGCCTTTCGATGAACTGTTTCCCTTGTTGGCTGACGTCCCTCTCGAGCAGGGACACGTGCTGCGACGGTTTAGCGTGACGCAACTGATCAACTTTCAGCGTTGCACGCGGCAATACTATTTCGACCGCATGTTGAAGACCCCGGGCACCGAGGAACGGCGAGTTTGGAACGATGCTGAGGCGCCTGAGCCCCCGGCTAACCTGACGGCCACGCTGAAGGGCGCAGTTATTCACCGCTTCTGCGAAACTTTTAGTGACGGTGATGATGCCGGAGCTCGACTCCGTTCAAGTTTCAAAGACGTAGTGGCGCAAAGGATGACCGAACTGGCCGGACGGCCTTTCAAAATTGATCCTGAGCAGGCCGTCACAGACCTGATGCCCCTGGCCCAAAACTATCTGCAGAGCGAAGTATTCCAGAGGGCCTCGGACGCGAACCGGATCAATGCCGCGGATAATGAGCCGGCACTTGCTCATCCGCAATCGGCTCCGGGTCTGTGGAGCGAGTTGCGTTTTCGTCTGCGCCGTCCCCTGGGAATCCTGACCGGCACAATCGATAAGCTCCTGATTACTCCCAGCGCCGGCGGCGAAGGCGTCGATGTTGAGATCATCGATTTCAAGACCAACCGGTTCCGAACGCCGACTCTGCGGGACGCGAAACAGACACAAGCCGCAGCTGTAGCCGCTGCCTCACCACCGGCCGCGGCAGACTTTAAGGCCCCGGTGAGTTCGCCGCCCGGCCAGGCTTTTTTTGATTTTGATGCTGTCGACGTGAGAACGTCCGCGAATTTGTCTGCGACCGCTGAGCTTGTTTCAATTGAGCCCGAGCCATCGATCATGATTCAGGCCGAAACGATTGCCCGCGACTATCAACTGCAAATGCAATCTTATGCGCTCGCCCTGCGAGAGTTGCTTGAAGTCAGAACCGGGACCGGCAGCGACCGGGTCAAGGACGCAACGTCGCGGGAAAGACTCAAGATCAACTCCCTTCGAGCCACCCTGCACTTCATCGATCCCAACGTCGAGATAAGTTTGCCCGCGGAGTTTTTGGATCAAGAGACCTGCGCTCACGCTATTGACGAGGCCATGCTTTCGATCTCAACGCTGGACGGGACCCTCGCAACGGATCTCTTTCCGCCACAGCCGGAGACGCACTGTCGCATCTGTAACTTCCTCGAGTTATGTCCCGCCGGTCGTGAATGGCTCAAGCCGTACGAGAAACTTTAGTTCGTCGCTTCCCGACGATTTTCCTCTCGCCGCGTCAAACTGAAGTCTGTCGGACATAAATCCGCACCCCAGGAATTGGCCAAACCCCTCAACATCGCGTATAAGAACTCCTCGCGGAGGACAGTTCGGAGATGGTTAACATAAAATCGTTCGACGGTGGAGAGTTTGCAGCTTACATCGCCACGCCGTCCGGTGTTTACGGGCCGGGTATCATCGTGCTTCAGGAAATCTTTGGCGTTAATGAGTACCTGCGGAATGTTTGCGACTGGTACGCGGCTCACGGGTTTGTCGCAGTCTGTCCCGATCTGTTCTGGCGACAGGAGCGCGGCGTCGAACTCACTGACCAGACCGAGTCGGGATGGCAGAAGGCTTTCCAGCTTTACCAGGGATTGGATGAAGCAAAAGCTGTAGAGGACTCGGCGGCCGCGTTAGAGTATCTGCGCGCGGACCCTTCATGCAACGGCAAGGTAGGCGCGGTAGGTTTCTGTCTCGGTGGCAACCTTGCCTGGCTGCTCTCGATTCGCTTCAAACCTGATTGCGCTGTGGGCTATTACGGTGTCGGCATCGACAGGGCGCTCGACGAAGCTGGTAACCTCAGCTCACCACTGATGCTTCATGTTGCCGGAGAAGATAGGTTCTGCCCGCCGGCTGCGCAGAAGCAGATTCACGAGGCTCTCGATTCAAATCCGCTCGTGACCATTCACGATTACCCTGATCAGGGTCATGCTTTTGGACGTTCGGGCGGCGAGCATTACGACGCTTCCGCTGCGGAACTGGCAAACCTGCGTACGTTGGAATTTCTGGTGCGAAATCTCAGTGGTGAAGGAATAGCGAGTGCACAGAAGTCACTTTCGGATCGTTGGGACGAGCACGTCAAATATGAGTTCGCTACTCGCAACACCGAAGACACGCTTCAGACAATGGTGGCGGATGCTTATGTCAATCATGTCCCGGTCATGACGGGAGGTGTCGGTCACGAAGAACTGCGCGAGTTCTACTCAAAACGGTTCATCCCGCAAATGCCGCCGGACACTTCGATGACCCCGGTCTCGCGCACGATTGGAACGGATCGAGTGGTCGATGAAATGGTTTTTGAATTCACCCACACGATTAAGATGGACTGGATGCTGCCCGGGGTGGCGCCCACGGGCAAACACGTGAAGATCCCCCTCGTGGTGATCGTTCACTTCCGCGACGGCAAACTCGCGCACGAACATATTTATTGGGACCAGGCTGCGGTGCTGGCGCAACTGGGGCTCATCGATAGTACCAATCTGCCGGTCGCGGGGGTAGAGACGGCTGAGAAAGTGCTTGATCCGGGCTTGCCGTCGAATGAGTTGATGAATAGAGCGTAAGTACCAGCCGCGTGAGCGGGTGGATCCGCCGAGCCCGTTAGGCCCACCCGCTTACGCTGGCGTACTGACTTCATTTCGTTTCGATCAAGAAATTGGAACCCAAAGATCATAGCCCCGCACGGATCATCTCACGCCTGCGTCGCGATCTCGGGACGATTGAATCGTACGCCGCGCTGATCGGAATCCTGATCGGCGCGGGTATCTTCAAGGTCACGAGTGACGCGTGGTCTTTGACCGGGCCGAGTGTGATCCTCGGTTACGTGCTTCTGATGCCCGCGATTCTGGCAACCTCAGTTCCTTATGCAGCTTTCATTTCTACTTCGCTGGGCCGAGAGCCGGGTGGTGAGTACCTGCACATCTCGCGCACCTTCGGCGGGCACGCAATCGCTTTCATTGGCTCGTGGTTGAAGATCATCGCCTACATCGGCGCGGGTGCTTATCTGGCTAGCGCCCTGGCGGATTATGTGATCGAGCTTACCGGCAGAAGGTTGAGCGGTGAGTTCGCTCATCAATCCCTGGCCGTTGGTGCGCTGCTGTGCTTCTATCTCGTGCACGTAGTTGGCGTGAAATGGTTCGGAAGAATTCAGGTGGGAATGTGTGTGCTGCTGGGCCTCTCGATTTTCGTCCTCGTGGTTCCGGGATTGTTTGCTATTCACCCAGCAAACTATTCGCCATTCGTCACGCACGGTTTCAGTGGACTCGCACTCAGCCTGGCTCCAATCTTTTTTTCTTATGCAGGCTTTGAGTCCCTCGCCCAGACTGCGGGCGAAACTAAAGACAGTACGCGGCGTTTGCCCGCGGTCTTTTTAAAAGGAATCAGCGTCACCGCATTGATCTTTGTTTTGATATCGATCGTGGCCTTTGGAGTTTTACCCGGTGCCAGCCTCGGCTCGAGCAGCGCTCCGATGACCGAGGTCGCTTCGGTCTATTTACCCTGGGGTGCGGCGAGCTTTGTGACCCTGGGAGCGATCATGGCAATCACCACGTCTTTGAATCCGACGCTCATCGTTCCTTCGCGGCTCGCACTTATTTTTGTAGAGGACGGCCTGGCGCCACGTTGGCTGGGCGCAATCAACGCGCGCACTGCGACGCCGGTGCGGGCTTTGACCCTGACTTTGGCCGCGTGCCTTTTGCTGTTGTTAAGAAAAGACATTTCACTCGCGCTGAATATCGCAGTCTTTGCGCTCGTCCTGCTTTACTTTCTGCATAGCGTAACGTTCCTGATGTTGCCGCGACGGAATCCGAGGCTGTATCGTGAGATTTCGATCAGCATTCCAGTTTGGCTGCAGCGCAGCGCGGCGGTGCTTTCGGTCCTGTCAATGGGTGCGCTGATCGCGGTGCAGGTGGTGCAGGATATGCACACGTTGACGACGCAGAGCCTGAGTCAGAGGATCGCCGGGCATTCGTTAACCGGCGTAGAGCTGGCGCTGGTTTGGTCTCTGATTGGGGCGGGGCTTTATGGATTCGCCCGCTTCATGAGGAATCGTTCGCGCTAAACAGAAGCAAGAGTATTTCTTAATGGATATCGCGAACAGACGTGTGTTAGTAACCGGCGCTAGTCGCGGCCTGGGTCGCACGCTCGCTTTTGCGTTTGCTACAGCGGGCGCGCGGGAAGTGCTGGCCGGCGCGCGTACAGCCGACGACCTTGAAACCCTTAAACGAGATGCAGGCTTAATTGACGCCCCGATTACGCCAATCAAACTTGATGTGACCAACGACGATGAGGTCAACGCAGCAGCAGGGCTCGGCTTCGTTGAAATTCTGGTGAACAATGCAGGCGTCGCCGGTTACGGCAATCCGGCCCAAATGAATTTTTCTGATGCCTGGACTGAGATGAACGTCAACTACTTCGGCTCCCTGAGAATGGTGCGGGCCCTCACGCCGGCGATGATTGAGCGCGGTGAAGGAATGATCGTGAACGTGGCCACCGCCTTTGCCAAAATCAATCTGCCGTTGGTGGGCACCTATTGCGCCAGCAAAGCAGCGTTGCTGTCGCTGGGGCAGGCACTCCGGGCGTACCTCGGGGACAAGGGTGTGCATGTGATGACCGTGATGCCGACCACGATCGATACTGACATGAGTAAAGGCGCGGACGTGCCGAAGATGACCAGGGAATTTGTAGCTGGGGAAATCCTCCGGCACATTCGCGCAGAGACAATCGATCCGCCGATTGGGGCAGAGGCCGAGCGCCTGCTGGAAGGCTTGAGAAATGATCCGGCCGCATTAGAAAAGATGCTGGCCCAGCTTCGGGCTTAGGAGCGCGGGCATCTTGCCGGCTGTTCACAGGCATCCCTGCGTGGGCAAACTGAATTCACTGACCCCGGCAAGGATGCCGGCGTTCCACCCGCGGATGCGGGCGCTCCGTTTACCATGAAACCCGATCCCAAAATCAATCGTCGGCGCGAAGAATTTCCGGCCCTGGCCTCTGGCATACATCTACTGAGTCACAGTCTGGGTCCGGCGCCGCGGGCCGCGCGCGAATCAGTGCGCAACTACTACGAAGCCTGGGAACATCACACGAGCGAAGATGCCTGGGCCTCGAGTTGGTGGGAGATGTCCACTCGGGTCGGTGATCGGCTGGCCCGTATTTTGGGCGGCGCATCGGGCTCAGTTCAGATTCAACCAAACGCGTCGATCGCACTCTCCAGTGTGGCCTCGTGTTTTGACTTTGCCGAGAGCAGCCGCAACAAGATCGTCACCAGCGCCCTTGATTTTCCTTCGATGGAGTACATCTGGGAAGCCCAGACTCGTCTGGGTGCAAATGTCGAAGTGGTCCACACCGACGACGGCATCACGGTGCGGCTCGACGATATTCTGGACAAGATCGATGACGACACGTGCCTGGTCGCACTGTCGCATGTTTCCTTTCGCAGCTCTTATCGGGTCGATGCGGCGGCCATAGTCGAACGCGCGCACCAGCACGGCGCTAAGGTCCTGCTCGATGTCTACCAATCGGCCGGCGCAGTTGAATTACAAGCAGCCGCCTGGGAGGTTGATTTTATGATCGGGGGCACGATCAAGTGGCTGTGTGGTGGGCCGGCGTGCGGTTACCTGTACGTGCGGCCCGATTTGCAGCAGGATCTGCAGCCGCGTCTGACCGGTTGGGTGGCGCACGATTCGCCGTTTGCGTTTGCACCCGCGCCGATGCGTTACACCGACACGATCCGCAGGTTTGCCCAGGGCACGCCCAGCATCCCCGCGCTCTACTCAGTTCTTCCCGGTCTGCAAATTGTCGAAGAAGTAGGAGTGCCCACCATCCAGGCCGAGTCACAACGCCGCACTGAATGGATGATCGCTTTCGCCCTGGAAAAGGGTTGGCAGGTTAACAGCCCGCTCGATATTCGCGAACGCGGCGCTTCAGTAATGATCTTCGTTGAAGATGGCCCGGGGATGGTTAAGCGTCTGGCTGAAAGAAAAGTCTTTGTCGATTGCCGTCCCGGCGTCGGCCTGCGTATCTCGCCCCATTTCTTCAATACAGATGAAGAGGTGAGGGAAGCGATGAGCATTCTGGCGGAACTGATGTAAGCGGGGCGTCTTTGCGCCATTGCGTGAGATTGGTTCTGGCAAAGGCGCACCGGCAGTCGCACTCGCTTACGTTTCATACCGCACACTCGGACTACCAGCCGGGTAGAACACACCCAACAAACGCAACTCCCCTTTCCCGGTATTCTCGACACAGTGAACCTGCCCCTTCGGCAGATAGATGCATGAACCCGGCGCGATGGGTGTGTTGGTTTCGCCGGCCCACATTTGCCCTTCACCCCGCAGGATGAAAAGCACTTCTTCGTAATGATGAAAATGATCCGGGGCCCGGCCGGGTGGGATCGATCCGACAAACTGGGTTGCCTGACTACCGCCGATTTCATTATCGACGAGCACGCGATACCAGCGATCGGCAGTGGACTGTGCGCGCTGATCGGCGAGCCGCACCAGCGGCGCGATTGTAGGTGATGACGCAGGAGACGCCGAAGGAGCTACGAAATCTGACGTTGAGTCGGGCTCGGGGCATCTTGAGCTGATAAGCACCACTGCCTCGGGACCGGGGTTGTCGATGGCAAAGGTTTCGTGCGGGCGGATGTAGATGCCGGTGTCGGCTCCGATGTTATAGGTGCGACCGTCAATGACAATCGTGGAGCTTGTTTCGAGCGAGGCTGTTCGCTCGCTTGGCTCGCTCAGGCGGATAGTATGTCCGCGATCCATGTCGCGTTCGGCACTGTTGAGGACATACAGAATCTCGTCGCAGTCGCCGTTGCGAATTGTGGGTGACAATCCCGGCGCGAATTCCAGAATGCGGAGCGAGATTGCTTGCGCGCCGGTGGCCCGGCTAATTTGATTCCAGATGCTGAGGGTGCCTTGCGTCAGCGGCTCGCCATCGTGCATTCCAGAAACACGACAACCGCTTTCGACCGTGATCGACATGCTCTCAGTCTACCTTAGAAACGATCAAATGATCGTTCAGCGTTTTGAACTCAAATGATGAGTAGTGCCTTCAGTCACCGAAGATCCGGCGGTCTGGTTAAGATTGGAAGTGGTTTGCGACCGAAATGAGGGCGGTGCTTCTGCCGCTTTCAATTGCGGTGAAGTGTAGCCCGTATCGAGCAGGTTCTGAGACCGAGCTTCAGATGACAAGTCTTCCAACCCCTGGCGCGGCCGGGTGAAGAGTAATCCGTTGAGGACGAGTCCGAGACCGATGGCGAAAGCGATCGCGCCCAACCCGACAAGGACCAAAGCTGATTCGGCGTCCGGACCGGGGAGCACCGCGCTCATTATCAACCCCAGGATGGCCACTCCGAAGCCGGTGGCGGCAACGACGACACCGGCACGCACCCGGCGCAGGCGCTTTTCTTCATAAGACTCCAGGAACTTTTCGATTTGTGGGAGGACATCTTCCGCCACTCGCTTAAGGTCATGGACGTCGTCAACTTCGCGGATCTTATCGGCCATTGCCCGGCCGATCTCTTCGCGCGCCGACACCGCGGAAGCCGTAATCGAGTCCGGTTGTTCGAGACTTGTACGCACCGCGCGCAAGTCAGTGCCGCAGGCACGGCAAAACTGTGTTGCCTGACGTTCTTCAGATCCGCAGCTTGGACAAAACATAGTCGGTGGGCTATACGGCCCAGCTTCGCTGGTAGTTCCATGAACGACAGGCGGCCTGCCCGTCGATACTATCCACCGCTGACCGCCGGCATGATGCAAACCTCGGCGTCGCCTGAAATCTCAGTCTGCAAAACCTTGTCGCGGGAAACGACCTGACTGTTCAGGAAAACGTTGACGTGTGGGCGCACTTCGCCCAACTCGTTCAGCACACGATCGCGCAGGCCGGGGTATTCTTTCCACAAACGATCGAGGGCCTGGCGGACATTCGCGGGCGAGCCGTCCAGATTCATTTCGGCCTGGCCGCCGCTGAATTCGATCAAATAACCTGAGATTTGGAAAGTGATCATTTTATCGATGGCATCGTAGCTGAGCCCATCCGGTGAAGTCCACAGGACCCAAATGGGCCCCGCAACCCGAAGCGGCTGTATAATGCAGCTCAGGCCATTGCAGATGTCTCAACCAACCCAGAAAGCAATCGACTCGAACGCTGATCTTAAAGAGCGGGTCCGCGCTTTTTGGCAGGCGCATCCGTGCGGCACGAAGTTCAGCGACGCAGAGATGGGGACATCCGAATTCTTCGACCGAGTTGAAGCGCATCGTTACGAAAAAGAATGGCACATCCCCGCGGCCGCTGGATTTGCCGGCGCGCGTGGATTACGCGTTTTGGAAATCGGCTGCGGGCTGGGAACCGACGGCGCGCAATTCGCCAAAGCCGGCGCAGACTACACCGGGGTAGACCTCACCGAAGCCGCTATCGATCTCGCCCGCACTCGCTTTGAAGTTTCAGGATTGCAGGGCGAGTTTCGCGTGGCCGATGCCGAGAATCTCGACTTTGCCGACGACTCATTTGATTTGGTCTATTCCCACGGCGTGCTGCATCACACGCCCGACACTGCCCGCGCAGTCAAGCAGATCCATCGCGTGCTGAAACCAGACGGGCGCGCGGTGGTGATGCTGTATCATCGCGGTAGTTATAATTATCGCGTCGGCATTCGGGTGCTGCGCCGGGCGGGCGCGAGCCTGTTGAAGAGTGAGGGCGGCATCCGGATCATCAATCGTTTGACGGGCGAGCCGCTTGAGTCTCTGCGCGAACATGCCGGCCTGATGAAATCGAGTAGTAATGGCTATCTGGGATCGGATGAGTTTCTCAGTCAGAGCACGGACGGGGCCGGCAATCCTCTGGCGCGGGTGTATTCGCGGCGCGAGGCGCGCGAGCTGTTCAAGGATTTCCGCAAAGTGAAACTGCGCGCATATTTTCTCAACAAGCGGTTCATTCCATTGCTTGGGAAGTTGTTGCCGCGCGGAGTTGAATCCGCTCTGGCGTCGCGTTGGGGGTGGCATTTGTGGATCTATGCGACGAAATGAACCCGCTATTCGTCTCCGACAACATCGGTCCTGGCCCGAAGCAATCTCAGCTTAGCGTAGGGGGTTCGTTTTGGGATCTACCCGAACACAAACAAAAGAAAGCATCTCAGGTTCGTATTTTTCGGGGGTCGTTTTTTCCTCCAGAGCGGTCGCCCGCAAATGGAGAGTTCGCAATGCAAGCTTGGTCTCGCGTATTTACTCCTGTGCTTTTTGCGCCTTTTTGTGGCTAACTTGTTAACGAGATGAAGAGTCTTCTAATCACCGGCGGCGCGGGTTTTATCGGATCGAACCTGGTCGATCGTTTATTGGCGGAAGGGAATTGGCGAATCACGGTCGTCGATGACTTTAACGACTTTTACGATCCGGCCATCAAGCGAACCAACGTCCGCGCCCACCTGTCGAATCCGGACTATAAACTGGTCGAAGCAGACATCCGTCAACCAGCCGCCCTCGAACAGGTTTTCGAGGGAGCAGCATTCGATTGCATCGTGCATCTGGCTGCACGCGCCGGCGTGCGGCCGTCTTTGAGAGAGCCGCGGCTGTATGTCGAGACAAACATTAACGGCACTTTGAACCTGCTCGAACTGGCCCGCGCCCACGGGGTGAAGCAGTTCGTCTTTGGTTCGTCGTCGTCGGTTTACGGGATGAATGCCAAGGTGCCCTTTAGCGAAGACGATCCGATCTTCAATCCGATTTCGCCTTACGCAGCGACCAAAGCAGCCGGGGAGCTGATCTGTCATTCATATGCTCATCTGTATGATCTGAGAATCGTCTGCCTGCGGTTTTTCACCGTATACGGCGCGCGCCAAAGGCCCGACCTGGCAATTCATAAATTTGCCAAACTAATCAGCGAAGGGAAACCGATTCCGGTCTTTGGCGATGGCTCCACTCGTCGCGACTACACTTACATCGATGACATCATTGCCGGCGTGCGGGCCGCAATGGATTTCGATCAAAGCAAGTATGAGGTGATTAACCTGGGCGAGTCGCGGACCGTCGAGCTGCGGGAATTAATTTCATTGCTCGAGCACGCCCTCGGACGAAAGGCGCAGATTGACCGCCAGTCTCTGCAACCGGGGGATGTGCCGCAGACTTTCGCTGATATCGCCAAGGCCCGGGCATTGCTCGGTTACGATCCGCAGACCCAGATTGAGGAAGGAATCCTTCGCTTTGTTGAATGGTTTCGTGAAAGTCCTGCTCAGCAGTAATGTTGAGGCAATTGCTCTACAATGTGTGTGCGCGGCGGCGCTGCCGCCCGATTAAGAAAAGGCCCGGCCTTTCTGTGAGCTTATAAAATTAATCAGGAGCTATGCCCCCGAGTCGAACCCAGCAGCGCTGAACTCTATGGCAACTACCGCCGACAAAGTAACCAGTCCGCTTCCCCGTGAGATGCAGGAGCATACCTACTCGATCATGTACGAGGTCGAGGGGAAGCACTGGTGGTTCGCGGGGCGGCGTCGCATCATCGCGGAATTTGTCGGGCGGGTTTGCCGCGAGCTGAAAGAGTCGCGCCCGCGGATTCTTGATGTGGGTTGTGGCACTGGGGCAAATCTGCAAATGCTCTCTGAGTTTGGCGCCGCCGAAGGTGTCGATGTTTCGACTGACGCCCTGGACTTCTGCCGGGCGCGCGGCCTGGCTGAAGTAAAGCAAGGCGCCGCCGAGCACCTGCCGTTTGCAGATGCTTCATTCGATCTGGTAACCGGGCTTGATGTCGTAGAGCATCTCGATGATGATATTGGCGGCCTGCGCGAAATGTGGCGGGTGCTTCGTCCGGATGGGCGCGCGGTTTTATTTGTTCCGGCTTTCATGTTTCTGTGGGGGGTGCAGGATGACATCAGCCATCATCGTCGCCGTTACACTTTACCTGGGCTGAAACAAAGGCTTAGCGAGGCTGGTTTTAAGATCGAGCGGGCGAGTTACGCGAACATTACCTTCTTTATGCCGATTCTGATCGGGCGGGTGCTGATGCGTCTGACCGGATTGCGCCCGGCTTCCGAGAATAATATTACGATTGGTGCGTTGAATGGTTTGCTGGGACGGATTCTGGGTGCGGAAAGCTGGTGGCTGCGGCGTCTGAGTTTCCCGTTTGGCGTGTCGATAATTTGTGTGGCGCGAAAGGCGCAGGCTCTATCAGAAGCCCGACCGTCAGAGAGGGCCATTCCGGCAACCGGTAGTTAAGGGATAACAGCGTCGTCCTTGCTTACGCGCGAGCTTCTGACACTCTCAAAACAGATGAGCGTTTACGAAAAAGAGATTTTACCGACTGAGCCGGCAAGAGATCTTGATCTTCAGGTTGATCGGCCGGACATCTCTGTCTTTCTGCCGGTACTGAATGAAGAGCCCAATCTGCGCCCGCTACATGAGAAGTTGGATCACGCCCTGGCGCAGTTGGGGAAGACCGCTGAGATCATTTATGTGGACGATGGATCAACTGACGGCAGCCTGGCAGTACTGCGAGAGATTGCCGCGAGCGATGAGCGAGTGCGAGTCATAGTTCTGCGACGGAATTATGGCCAAACGCCGGCCATGGCCGCGGGCATTCATGCTGCGCGCGGTGAAGTCCTGATTCCGATGGATGCCGATATGCAGAACGATCCGGCGGACATTGTGCGACTGTTGGCCAAGATTGACGAAGGCTTTGACGTGGTTTCAGGATGGCGCAAGAACCGGCAGGACAAATTGATCACTCGGAAGATCCCATCCATGCTGGCTAACAAAATGATCTCGTGGATTGGCGGCGTGCCTTTGCATGACTATGGATGTTCGTTGAAAGCTTACCGGCGAGATTCTTTGGCCGACGTTCATTTGTATGGAGAGATGCACCGCTTCATTCCCATTTACGCGTCATGGTCAGGCGCGCGGGTGACTGAGATTCCGGTCGAGCATCACGCGCGCACGATGGGCACATCGAAATATGGTTTGTCGCGGACGGTAAAAGTCATCTTTGACCTGATGACGATCAAATTCATGGCTTCATATCAAACCAAGCCGCTTTACGTTTTCGGCTGGGCCGGCCTCCTGAGTATGTTCGTTTCATTCTTTTGTGCGGTGCTGGCCTTCGTAATGAAGTATGCCAACTGGCCGCATCACGCCGACTTTGTCCAGACACCGTTGCCGGTGCTGACGACAGTCATGCTGGTCCTCGGCGTACAGTTCTTCCTGATGGGGTTGCTGGCTGAAATGCAGGTGCGCACTTACCATGAATCACAGCAGAAGCGTGTTTATGCGGTTCGGGAAAGAATTGGATTCCCGAAAGAATAAAATTCTATGTGTGGCATTACCGGTTGGGCCAATCTGAATCCGCGTACGCCGCCGCCCGAAGATGGCGAGGAATTGCTGCGTCTGATGTGCGACCGCATGATTCATCGCGGTCCTGATTCAGAAGGTTACCTGATTGACGATGGCATCGCCCTCGGGATGCGCCGCCTTGCGATTATAGATCTCCTGACAGGAGAACAGCCGACTTTCAACGAAGACCGCAGCATCGCCGTCATCCTCAACGGCGAACTCTACAACTATCGCGAAGTGCGTGCCGACCTCGAAGCCCGCGGTCACAGCTTCCGCAGCGAGTCCGATACCGAAATTCTGCCGCATCTTTACGAAGAGTACGGCAGCGACATGGTCCGTCATATCAACGGCATGTTTGCCTTTGCTCTTTGGGATGAACGCCGACGCCGGCTGTTCATCGCCCGCGATCGTTTTGGCGAAAAGCCGCTGTACTGGGGCGTCTTTGACGACACTCTGCTGTTCGCCTCTGAGCCGAAAGTCCTGCTGGCACATCCGTCGGTGCGGCCGGGCCTGAATCTCAACGCCTTGCGCCAGTATCTCTCTTACGATTACGTGCCCGCGCCGCTTTCGATTTACGAAGGTATCAGCAAGTTACCCGCGGGCCACACACTGACACTCGAGGACGGCAAGATCGCGGTCGAGCGGTACTGGAAGCTGAGTTACAAAACCCAGCAGCCGGTGCCTAGTGTGGCCGAAGCCGCCGATCAGCTGCGCGATCTCTTGGCTGACGCGGTGCGCATGCGCATGGTTTCGGACGTGCCCTTGGGTATCCTGCTTTCCGGCGGTATCGATTCCTCGGTGGTCGCGGCCCTGGCCGTGCGCGCTTCGTCTGAAACGGTGAAGACGTTCTCCATCGCGTTTGCCGAAAGTTCGTTCGATGAATCGCAGTACGCGCGGGCGGTAGCAAAATTCCTCGGCACCGATCATCACGAGGAACGCTTCAGCGCAAGTCTGGCAGCGAATCTGGTCAGTGAGATTGGCTCCTGGATGGACGAGCCGATTAGCGACCCTTCAGTGGTGCCGACTTTTCTGCTGTCGCGGTTCACCCGAAAACATGTGACGGTGGCCCTCGGTGGTGACGGTGGCGACGAAATTTTTGCCGGTTATCCCATGTATTTCGGCCATCACATGGCGCGCGCTTACAACCGCGTGCCGGGATTTCTGCGCCGCGGCTTGATTGAGCCGGTGGTGAATCATCTACCAGTCAAAACCAGTAATCTTTCGTTCGACTATCGCGCCAAGCGCTTTATCACCGCTTCGCATTACGATGATGTCGCCCGGCATCATGTTTGGTTTGGTTCGTTCACGCCGGCCGACCAGGACCTTTTGCTTTCAGAAGACGTGAGACGCGCGAGCGAATCCGACATCTATCGTGATGCCCGGCGCTTGTTTGCGGAATGCGACTCGGACAACTTAACCGAATGCATGCAGAGCCTCGATACCCAGCTTTACCTGGCCGAAGACATCCTGACAAAAGTAGATCGCGCCAGCATGGCGGTTAGCCTGGAAGTGCGCGCGCCCTATCTCGATCCGCGGGTGGCCGAGTTCGCCGCGGCCCTGCCTTCGCATTACAAGCTGCACGGCTATACTTCGAAATACATACTCAAGCGCGCCGCCAAAGGATTGGTGCCGCCGTTTGTCTGGCGCCGCGGCAAGAAAGGATTCGGGGTGCCTTTCGCCAAATGGTTGAAGGGCGAGTTGCGTCCGCTGGCACATGACCTGCTGTCGCCCGAACGCTTGCGCCGCGGAGGACTCTTTAATCCGGAGTACGTGGCCCGTTTGCAGGACGAACATGAACGGGGCGTGGCCAATCATCGCAAGCTTCTCTGGACCCTGCTGTCGTTCGAGTTGTGGCGCGAAAGCTTTGTCGAGACCCCGCGACGAATTGAAACATCGGTCGGCGCGCCACACTGATTTGGAGTGCGCTGACTAGTCAGCGCTTTCCAAAGCGGCGACTCGTCACCGCACTCCACAATGGCCAACACTCTTACACGCGCGCACCGCGACCTGTGGCAATGGTGCCGCCGGCAGGGGTTTGCCGGTTATGATCCTTACGACGCTCTGAATAGCCGCTGGTTTCAAGCGACGCCACTCAAGCGTTCGCGACTGGCGCGCCTTGCCTGGACACAGCTGCACAAACGCTCTCCGATTAATTTTCGCTCTTTGGTGGGTGTCCCGCGCGAAAGAAACGCAAAGGGCATCGCGCTGTTTGCGCTCGCCGCCCTGGCCGAATACCGCCGCACCCAGACCAGGGAAGCTAAAGTGGAAGCGCGTGAGCTGCTCGATGATCTAATGTGGATGCGTTTGAAAGGGTTTAAGGGAGCAGCCTGGGGTTACAACTTTGATTGGCAGTCCCGATCGTTCTTTATTCCCAAAGGCACGCCGATGATCGTGCCCACCGCTTTCGCCGCGCGCGCCCTCTGCGAAGCGGCGGAAGTCTTCGATGAGCAGGAATATCTGCCGTTTGCGCGGACCATCGCCGACTTTATCCTCAACGACCTTAATCAGTCCGGAGAAGCAGGCGACGAAGTTTGCTTCAGCTATTCACCTCTCGATCAGACGCGGGTCTTCAACGCTAGTCTGCTGGCTGGCGAGACTTTGGCGACGCTGGGCCGACTCTGTAATGAACCGAGTCTGAGTGATTGGGCGATGCGGGCAGCGCGTTACGTGGTTCGTCGTCAAAGAGCGGATGGTTCGTGGGCCTATGGCGGAAATGACTATCAATCCTGGGCCGATAATTTTCACACGGCGTTTATCCTGGAGAGTCTTTCACGAATCATCGATGCCATTGGTGCTGAGGCCGGCGCCGGTTTAGTCGATGAGCTGGACAGCTCTCTGCGTCGGGGTTACGAGTTTTGGCAGGAGCGTTTTTTCCTGGAGCATGGTTGGCCCAAGTATTATCCGGACCATCTCTATCCGGCTGACGTGCATTCCGCCGCCTCTGCAATCGTGACGTTGGTCGAGTTGCGCGGCCGCATTCCGGGCACCTTGAATCTCGCCAATAAGATTGCGGAATGGGCCGTCACGAACCTGCGCGACGACCGTGGGTTTTTCAAGTATCAACTTCGTCGATTTCATAAAGTGCGCATCCCTTACATGCGCTGGTCGGAAGCGTGGATGATTTACGCGCTGGGAAGGCTGTTGGAAGGCAAAAGCAAAAAGTAAAAATGTAATGGTTAGGTTAGGACAAAGAAGGTAACGACCTGATCGTCTTGCCCTTACTTTTACCTTTTTACTTTTGCCTTAAGTTCATGCGCATCTGGATCGACTTAGCCAACTCGCCGCACGTGCCTTTCTTTCGCGCGTTGATTCCGGAGTTTGTCGCGCGTGGGCATCAAGTCGAAATCACCGCCCGCGATTTTGCCCAGACGGTCGAGCTGGCGATTAGCGCCGGCATGACGCCCCACGTTGTCGGAGGTCATGGCGGCGGGACGATCAGCGGTAAGGCCGGAAACCTGATCGGGCGGGCCGGGGCGCTGCGCAAGTGGGGGCGCGACAGAGGATTTGAGATGGCGCTGAGCCACAACTCCTACGCGCAGATCGCGGCCGCCGCGGCGCTACGCATCAAAGCTGTGACCTTGATGGATTACGAACATCAGCCGGCGAACCATCTGGCGTTTCGTCTGGCTTCCCGAGTGATTGTGCCCCGCGCTTTTCCCGCCGCCGAGCTGAAAAAATACGGCGCCTCGCCGCGGAAAGTAAAACGTTATCAAGGTACGAAGGAGGATGTTTACCTCGCCGGCTTTGTGCCCGACTCTTCGTTCGCGAAAACAATGGCTGGCCTTGGCGTCGCCAGTACAGATGTTCTGGTCGTCGTGCGTCCGCCTGCGCGCGAGGCCCTGTACCATCGCTTTGAGAACGAACTCTTCGATAAGTTAATCGAGCAGCTGAGCGCGCGCGACGGAGTGAAGATTATTTTGTTGCCGCGCTCGGATGCGCAACGCGCTGAATACCAATCGCGTAACCTGGCCAGGTTGATCATGCCGCGGACAGCTCTGGATGGCGCCAACCTGATCGCAGCGTCTGATCTGGTCCTAAGCGCCGGCGGAACAATGAATCGCGAAGCGGCCGCGCTGGGCGTGCCTGCCGTTAGCATCTATGCCGGTAAGTGGGCGTCGATTGATCAGGGACTGGTGGACGAAGGGCGGCTGCGAAGTATCGGCTCAGTTGAGGAGATTGAAACTTTGGTGGTCGAGAAGAAGTCATCGGCGAGCCCCCGTGATGCCAGAGGTGTACGTGCCGAAGTTGTGAAGTTGATTTTGGAATGATTAGAAGCTGATTGGCCGCCTGACGTGCGGAAGGCCTGTAGCTTCGGAAAGAATGTTCTAATATCCGCGATGTAGGATAAGCTTCAGCTGGTCCCAAAGTTCGACAAACTGAAGTTTACCGTCCATTCCCGATGACAACTGAGCCGGTCACAGAATTCCAACCCGATGCCCGTGCTGTCCGTGTCGCGGCGCGCGCACCGCGCTGGGTCGTGCCCCTGGTCAAGACACTGCTGGCAACGACGGACGTCGGGCTCTCGGTCTCATCCTTTATGCTGGCGTTTTATGTGCGCCATCACGACGCGGTTTGGCGCCAGACCTCGTCGGGTAGTTTTGTGTGGAGCCGCGATTTTGGTCCCTACGCTTTGCTGCTGCCGCTGGTAGTTCCCATCAGACTGCTGCTATTGCGCTATTACGATCTGTACCGGGTGCGCGGGGAGTTTTCTTTCGTCGAAGACATGGCCCGAGTTTTCCGGGCGACGGCGATCGGGTCACTGCTAATCGTGGCTGCGACCTTCATGTATCGCGGCGGCGTCACCTACCGCGCCTTCTCTTATTCGCGCGCGGTTTTTCTCTTCGACTTCCTGCTGGCGTTGGTTGGCGTGGGCCTGGTACGGATGATCCTGCGGGGCGGACAGGTGCTGGTGCGGCGTCGCGGTGTCAACCTGATTCCTACCTTGATCGTCGGCCGCGGACCGGAAGCCGTGCTCTGCATACATGAAATGCGAGCGCGTCCGGAGTTGGGTTACCGCGTAATCGGTATCGTCGATAATCAAAGTGTCGATGCCTCCGCGGGATCGACCTTTGAAGGCGTGCCGGTAATCGGGACGCTCAGCAGCCTGCCCGAGGTGATTCGCGAATCTGGCGCGAATGAAGTGATCATCTCAGATCCGAATGTGTCCGGAGAGGCGCTATTTGACGTCATGATTCAAACCGGACGTCGACGCGGCGTGGAATTTCGGATTGCTCCCACCCTCTTGAATTGTTTGCCGAGCAAGACGGAAATCGATCAGGTGGGATCGCTGCCGATGGTCACACTCTTCCGCTCGCCCCTCTCGAATTCCGCGCGAGTAATGAAGCGGGGGTCGGATCTGATCATAGCTTCGCTGGCTCTGGCTGTGCTATCGCCTGTGTGGCTGCTGATTGCTCTGCTAATCAAACTGGATTCTCGTGGCCCGGTTTTTTACAAGCAGGAACGGGTCGGGATGGATGGCCGGGTGTTTCTGTTCTACAAGTTTCGCACCATGCGAGCAGGTACCGACGATGCCCAGCACCGCGAATTTCAGCGCCGTTATATCAAGGGACAGGCCGATTCAAACCAGGGCGATGAGGGGCGTCCGGCTTACAAGCTGCGCGCCGACGATCGCGTAACGCGTTTGGGCCGGCTCTTGAGACGGACCAGCATCGATGAGTTGCCGCAGCTCTTCAATGTGCTGCGCGGTGACATGAGCGTAGTTGGCCCACGGCCGCCGATTCCCTACGAAGTTGAAAGCTATGAGTTGTGGCATCGCAAGCGGCTCGACATGAAACCCGGCATCACCGGTTTGTGGCAGGTGTCCGGGCGCAACCGTCTGCCGTTTGACGAGATGGTGCGAATGGATTTGTACTACATCGAGAACTGGTCGCTGCTGCTGGATGTAAAAATTATTGTGCAAACTCTGCCGGTGATGTGGCGCGGCGAAGATGTTTATTGAAACAAGGCAGGCAGGCTTTTCGTGGGTGTTCGTGGATCCCTTCCGGCCTGCGCCAACGATACACGAGTCACAAGGATAATGAGCAAGCTGGAAGAATAACCATGAGCACACCAGACACAAAACGCGAGATGCTGCGACACACGGTGGCGACGCTGGCTTACCGTGGCGCGAAGGCCATACGTGAGGCGTCCGAGGGCTTTGCATCTTTTGGATCGCCTGACACTACGCGTACGCCGGCAAAGATTCTGGCGCACATCGGCGACCTGCTCGACTGGGGCTTGTCGATTGCTAAAGGCGCCGAGGCCTGGAAAGACTCGGAACCCTTAGCCTGGGATCAGGAAGTTGCGCGCTTTCATAGCGGGTTAAGTAGCTTGGATGCTTATCTCGCTTCGGATGCCGAGCTGTCCGGCACCTGTGAACGCCTGTTTCAGGGGCCGATAGCAGACGCGCTCACACATGTTGGTCAGATCGCGATGTTGCGCCGAATGGCTGAAGAGCCGATCAAGGGCGAGAACTATTCCAGAGCAAAGATCGAAGCTGGACGCGTGGGCGCAGAACAGCCACTGCCCAAACGTGAGTTTTGATTAGCATCCCCCGGGCGTGGTTTCGTGTGTTTAGTAGATCAGTTTTCTATACGTCCTCGACGCGATCTACGAATTCACACCAAAACAAATTGGTTTCAAATGCCGAACCCCCGTTTTAACCAGACACCTGTCAGTTGTGAAGTTGTTTTTGAAGCACTACACTAGAGACACCCCCAAGCAACAAAAACCAGGAGGGTTATCATGCAGACAGGAAAGTTATCGCATAAGATTGGCGCAATAATTTTTGCGCTTACACTTATTGTGGGATCCGGGCTCGGTAGCGCTGCGGGTCAGAATCGCCGAAATCGCAACTGGGACGGTTATCCGAACTGGGGTGGCACCTACGATCTGCGTCAGACGGCTTTAAATGCAGGGTACAACGAAGGCTCGAAGGAAGGCCGCAGCGATCGAGATCGAAACCGGCACTCTGACTACGCGAGCTTCGGCGCCTTTCAGAAAGCGACCAAGGATTACAGTTCAAGGCTTGGCGATCGCGAACTATACCGGCGCTATTTCCAGCTCGCGTTCTCGAGAGGGTACGAGACTGAAAATCCCGGCCAGTTCATTAACGACCGCAATGACCGGGACAACGATCGTGATCGCAACAACCAGGGGCGTCTGGGACGTAATTGGGATCGCTACGGAACCTATGGCGGCTCTTATCAGTTGCGTCAGACAGCCCTGAATGCCGGCTACAACGAAGCCATCAAGCAGGGACTGAACGACAGCAAACGCGGCCGCCATCGTAATTACTCGGAGTTCAGCGCGTATCAGAAAGCGACCACCGATTACAGTTCAAAATTGGGTGACCGCGAACTGTATCGTCGCTACTATCGCGAAGGGTTCGAGAACGGTTACGAAGACGGTTGGAAAGGCTACTGAAGAATCGGGCGGCCAGGGATGACGCACCTTCGATTGTGTTTCTCTCCTGGCCGCCTGGTCCCTAAAATCATCGGAATGAATGTACCCGAACTAAAGGAAGTGATTGCAGAACTGATCGCGGAGCAGCTGAAAAGCCGCGGTCGGGAGCAGGAGGACGTTAAGCAGACGGTCGAGAAGTTCTCCGGCGACACGGTCCAAAGCCTGGCTGAGGCCGGGGAGTTGGCGACCTATCTGCAGATGAGTCGTGAAGATGCAAAGACAAAACTGGCAGGCCTGATCAGAACCGTCTGATTCCCGCGCGATTACAGATAGCTACTCCACCCCTGCCAGCGCCACCTCCAACAAAAGAATCTTTCTAATCCCTTTATACAGCGGTTCGATCTCGCAGTTTTCGTTGAGGCCATGCGAGCCTTCGCAGGGGCCGGCGCCGGTCGAGATCGAAGAGATGCCCGCAAGCAGGGCGGCGCTGGAATTGTTCGAGCCGGCATTGGTAATCGGGGGATCAAAACCCATCACCCGATGCACAGCTTCCGAGATTCGCACCAGATACGACTCGCGATGACCGGCGATGGTTGCAGCCGGAGAGGTGCCAATGATGTCAGTCTTAACTTTCATGTTAACGCTGGCAGCTTCCTCGTTCAGGATGGTCTGAATCTGCTTTTCCAGATCCGCAATGACTTCGTTGCTCGTTGATCGCAAATCAACTGTGAACCAGGCGTCGGAGGCTTTCGCGTTAACTACTTCTGAACCACCGAGCATTCCAATGTTCAGGTTCGAAGAAGGATCGGTAGGCACCCTGAGCATGTAGATGCGGTTGATCGCGCGCGCCAGCGGCAGAGATGCCGAGTAAGGCGGAGTGCGCGAACGCGTGTGGCCGCCCGGGCCAATGAAGTGGTGCCGGTACCAGTTAATTCCGATGCCTGCATAAGTGAAGCCTTCGTAGCCACCGTCGAGTGCAATGTATTGATCAATCTTTCCCTTGTTCTCAGTGACATAGGCGCGAGCGCCCTTCATCGTGGTTTCTTCCTGGACAGTGAAAACGAAAACCAGGTCGCCCCTGGTTTTGATCTTCGCCTCGTTCAGCGCGCGAATGGTGGCCAGGAGTGCTTCGATATTGCGCGTATCGTCCCCTATGCCGGGAGCATAAACCTTACCGTTGCGAATGGTTGCTTTGATCTCCAATCCGGGTTGGAAGACGGTGTCGAGGTGTGCGTCAAAGACGATCCTGGGACCGCCGCCGGTGCCTCTGCGCACGGCGATTAGGTTCCCGGTTGAGTCATAGCGAATCTCATCGAGATGATATTTGCGCAGCAGACTCTCGACGTATTTTGCGCGCGGTTGTTCCTGACCGGAGGGCGCGTTGATTTCAGTAATCGCGATCCATTCGCGGAGAATGCTTTCGTGATTGCGATCGATATAGTCGTTCGCAGCTTTCATCGGAGCCCCACTGGTCAGCGCCTGGATCTGCTCGATGT
>JBBRMS010000055.1:0-28790 GCA_038230715.1 Pyrinomonadales bacterium | reverse complement strand
CCCCACTATCGCGTTGTAATCATTGTCTATGCCGGTCGCTCGGCCCATGCGGCGGAAGCTGCGGGGATCGCAGAGTGTTCAAGGAACTATCTGGTCGGCGTGCGTAAACTCGATCCCGACAGTATTGTTGCCGTTGACGGCTGATTTGGCGATGAGTTCAAAGTTGAATTGTACATAACGCCGAACGACGCCTACCCACCAATGCTGATGCCCACCGTTAGTCCAAAGAAGGTTGAGATCCTGCCCGGTCCGGCAGCTCCGTGCGGCCATCAGGATTGACCGGGCCCTCGCTCCTGAACTCCCCTAAATTGAATGGATCACCTTCGAACGGATCGCGGACAATCGTGCCCACCAGCGGGCGCAGGCCGCCAAAAAACCTACACCGGAAGAGTCGTTCGCGTTGCGCGCAGGGCACAGGATGCCCGCGATCCGAATTAATTAGTACTCATAAATGTCTGGCAGCCGAAGCGCTTTCCGCGAACGGTTCAATTGTCACAATGAACACCAACGTCGCCTCGTGTATACTTCTTTTCTCTCCCAAACAATCGCAGGAGTTAGGACTTGTTTCTATGAAATTACTGATCATCGCTTCATTGATTCTGTGTCTTCCCTTTCTGGCCGTGGCGCAAAAATCGCGCAAGGCTTTTGCCTATGATTACGACATCGACGATCTGCCAAACGGACTGCGGGTGGTAACCGTGCCGACGGACTATCCGAACCTGGTTGCGTTGTACATCGTGGTCCAGACCGGGTCGCGCAATGAACCCGAGAAAGGCAAGAGCGGCTACGCCCACCTGTTTGAGCACCTGATGTTTCGGGGCAGCGAGCATTACACGGGGCATAAACGCGACGAGATTCTGAAAAAGGCAGGGGCGAACGACAATGCTTACACTACCGATGATCGAACCGTGTATCACGAAGTCTTTTCCAAGGACGACCTGGACAAGATTCTCGATCTCGAAGCCGATCGATTTCATCGATTGAAATACCCCCAGGATGGTTACAAGACTGAGACCCGCGCCGTGTTGGGTGAGTTCAACAAAACCAGCGCCGACCCGGAAGAAAAAGCCTTCGAAGTGCTGCGCGCCACCGCCTACCAGACTCACACCTATTCGCACACCACGATGGGCTTTATCGAAGACATTGAAGACATGCCCAACCAGTTCGATTACAGTTTGCAGTTCTATGGACGTTACTACCGTCCCGAGTACACGACCATCGTCATGGTGGGCGACCTCAAACGCGATGAAGCGCTGGCAATGGTGAAAAAATACTTCGGCGAATGGAAGCGCGGTGCTTACGTGCCCGACATCCCCCGCGAGCCCGAACAGAAAGAGCCGCGCGCCGCCCATGTGGATTGGCCGTCAGACACTTTGCCGCTGGTCTATGTAGCGTTCCGCGGCCCGGCTTATTCCGACAGTGCGAAAGACAAGGCAGCCCTGGATCTCCTGGGACCGATTGCGTTCGGAGAAAACTCAGACCTACATCAAAAGCTGGTACTGAAGGAGCAGAAGCTCGATTCTCTTTCCTATACTTTCGAGGACCGGGCCGATCCGGAATTGTTTCTGGTGTCGGCGAAACTAAAGGACGTCAAGGACACCGATTACGTGCGCCAGCAAATCGTGGAAACGTATCAGCGATTCGCTAAGGAACTGGTTGCCAAAGAAAAGCTTGATTCGACGCGTTCGCGTTTGCGCTATGGTTTCGTTTTGGGAATGGACAGCTCGGAAGCTATCGCCGGAGCCCTCGCCGCGTACATCGGGCTGCGCCGCACCCCGGCGACCATCGACAAACTGTTTGCCCTCTATGACACCGTCACGCCAGAAGAGATGCGGGCCATGGCCGCCAAATACTTTGTAGACAATCATCGCACCATCGTCACCCTCAGTACGAAGGGGGTGGCTAAATGAGAATGCAAAAATCAATGGTGACTTTTCTGCTGACCGCAATCATGACGACGGGCGTCGCCTCGTTATCAACCTCAAAAGCGGCGACGAGTCGCCGCACTCCAAATATGAAATCTGCCGACACCAACACCGTGCTATTACCCAATCGATCGCCACTGGTGACCTTTCGAATCTTGTTCATGACTGGGTCGGCTTACGATCCGAAGGGTAAGGAAGGCCTGGCCTCGCTGACGGCGTCGATGCTGGCTGAAGGCGGGTCGCGCGCCAAACCTTATTCCGCAATTACCGACGCGATGTATCCGATGGCTACTTCGTTTCAATGGCAGGTCGATAAGGAGATGACAGTCTTCTCAGGCAGCACGCATCTGGACAACCTGAATACGTATTATTCTTTGATTCGCGAAATGCTTTTGGATCCTGGCTTTCGCGAAGACGATTTCCAGCGTTTGAAGGAAGACGCAATCAACTTTCTGAAGACCTCACTCCGCGGCGGGAATGATGAAGAGCTGGCCAAGGAAGTTCTCTACACGATGATCTACCCCAGCACCCACAGCTATGGTCATCAGAATTCAGGCGCGATCAGTTCGCTGGAGAAGTTAACGATCAAGGACGTGCGCGACTTCTATCAAACTAACTTTACCCACGCGAATCTGGTAATTGGTTTAGCCGGCGGATATCCTGAAAATTTTCCGGACCAGGTCCAATCAGACTTCGCCAAACTGCCGAAAGGAAGCCCGAATGGTTTGAAGCTTTCCCAGCCGGCCCAGACCCCGGGAACCAAAATTGAGATCATCCAGCGTGAAACTCGCTCGACCGCTCTATCGCTCGGTTTTCCCATCGACGTAAACCGCTCGCATAAGGATTGGCCCGCCCTGGCAGTGGTTGGCGCTTACTTTGGCCAGCATCGTTCCAGTAACAGCTATCTCTATCAGAGACTGCGCGAAGCGCGTGGTCTGAACTACGGCGATTACGCATACATTGAATACTTCCCGCGCGGAATGTTTCAGTTTACCCCGGATGCCAACCTCGGCCGTCAACAGCAGATTTTCCAGATTTGGATCCGTCCGGTTGAGCCCCAGAATGGCCACTTCGTACTGCGCGCCGCGCTGTTTGAATACGACAAGCTGGTACGCGATGGCATGTCCAAAGAGGCTTTCGAATCCACCCGTGAGTTTTTGACCAAGTACGTGAATGTGCTGACAGCCACCCAGGACGCGCAGCTCGGATATGCGCTCGACAGTCGCTATTACAACATCGCCGACTTTCCGACTTACATGCGCGAGCAACTGGCGAAGTTGACGCTCGACGATGTCAATCGCGCTATTAAGCTCTACCTGAAATCGGACGCGATGCGCATCGCGATCGTGACTAAGGACGCGCCGGGGTTGCGCGAGGCAATTCTCAGCAACAATCTATCGCCGATTACTTACAACGCGCCGAAGCCAAAAGAGATCACGGAGGAAGACAAACTCATCGGGGCTTACAAGATTGTGGTGAAGCCCTCTGACGTGACTATCATGCCTGGGGAAAAGATATTTCAATAGCTCGGCGTCAGTTTCGTTTGAATTCGTGGGTTGTCTTATCGTCAGTAAGATTTGATCTCAGAAAAGCGATGAATGGATCGCGCACACGATATACGCGATCCGACCGGATCGGCGCCCTCGCGCAATCCGCTGGACAAATGAAAATGAGAATATTCAGACAGTGCACATTCGTATTCCTGGTCACAACTGCGCTCCTGCTGCCGACTGTTTGGTCTCAGGCCAGCGCTCAATCAGCGAAATATGTTCCGGTGACGAAATACGATCCTAAACGAGATGCTGCGGCTGACGTCCAGGACGCGATCAAGGAAGCCCGGCAGACTCATAAACGGATACTGCTGGAGGTCGGTGGCCAGTGGTGTAGCTGGTGTCACACGCTCGACGGGTTTTTCGAAGCGCACCGTGGATTGACTGAATTGCGGGACAAGAACTTTGTCACTGTGAAAATTAATTTCAGCGAAGAGAACGAGAATAAACAAGTCCTGTCTCGTTATGGAGAAATCCCCAGCTTTCCATACATCTTCGTGCTCGAGTCTGACGGCAAGCTACTGCTGGCCAAGAACACAGGGGATCTCGAGAGTGGTAAAACGTACGACCTCGAGAAACTCACGGCTTTCCTGAAGGACTGGGTGCCTGCTAAATAAGCGACCTCAATTACATTTGGTTTCGGCTTTCGCTTTGCCGTCCTTGATCCTTCCGAGGCATTCGTTGGCGCAGGTCACAGTCACGTAATCCATCAACTTCTTGTCTTTGAAGGTCGCTTCCTCTTTTGACGGACGGCCGGCGGCTTTTCCGGCAGGCGAATCCAACCACACTCCGTACATAGCTTCGTAGCCGGGATCGGCTTCGCGACAATACTTATTACACGCGTTGCGGGTGGCTTTGTCTTCGGATGCGTCCTCACCGACGAAGGTCTTGCCGTCATTAACCAGCGTCGCCGTGCATTTCCGGGTCGAGCCGGAGGTGCAAGCGAGCCCAGCCGCCAACAGGATCAGCAAAGCCCAACCGGCCCAAGCTCGCGGACTCGATCCAGGGTTTTGAAAAGGCATGGTTTATCCTTTCATTTGCGATCAGGAAGAAATTTCCGGCAAAGGTATTTGGGGAGCGAAAGGATGTCAATGTTTTTCGAAAGAGGTCGCGCATTGCCGCCATCGTGTCCGCCTGGGCGAACTGATCCAGAGAGGGTGGCAGCCGACCGATCAACCGCCCGCTACCTCAGGCGGATCGACATTCGTGGTGTGGAGCTACTCGCCACCGCCTGCGGGCAGCGGCTTCTTGGGCGGCGCGGAGGGCGGTACCCGGTCGGGCAGCGCCAGCGGCTCGGCGGATGGTTCGTTGTCTACAATCTCTTCGGTGCCGCGACGGGTCGGCGCTAACCTTCTGGCCACGCCGGTGATGGGCGCGGTAATTCTCGCCGCCGATCGCGCCATCCGCCGCCACTGAGCAGTCGAGCTCAGGTCGTCAAGCAGCGAATACACGACTGGAGTAGCGACCAGTGTGAGCAACAGCGATAAGGACTGTCCGCCAATCACGACGATGGCGATCGAACGTCGCTCTTCAGCTCCGGGACCGGTGCCCAGGGCGAGCGGCGCCATACCCGCAATCAGGGCGAGGGTGGTCATCAGAATTGGCCGCAGACGGTCGCGGTTGCCCTGAATGATGGCATCTTGCCGCTCCATCCCCAGGGTGCGCAGACTGTTCATATGATCGATTTGCAGGATCGCGTTCTTTTTAACCACGCCAAAGAGCACCAGGATTCCCAGGGCCGAATAGAGGTTCAGCGTATCGCTCAACAACCACAATGAAAGCAACGCGAACGGAATCGAAAGCGGGAGGCTGAGCAGAATGGTAAGCGGGTGCGTGGTACTCTCGAACTGCGAAGCCAGAATCATGTACATGAACACAATCGAAAGCAGAAAGGCCCATAAAAACTCGACGAAGGTCTTTTCGAGTTCTCGGCCGCGACCGGCGATCGTGGTCGAATAAGCTGGGGGCAGATTCATCGCGGCCGCAGCCTGTCGCAGAGCTTCCAGCCGATCAGCGAGCGCAAAGCCGGGGGCTACGCCGGCACGCATCGAAGCCTGTCTTTGCCGGTCAAGTCGATCGATGCGCGACGGACTGACGTCTTCTTTGATGTCGACCAGACTGTCCAGGCGCACGAGCCCGCCACGCGATGAAGGCACGAACAAACGAGAGATGGTGGCTGTGTCCTTGCGGTCCTGCTCGCTTAACCGCAACTGGACGTCGTAGTCTTCGTTCACCGAAGGATCGCGGAAGCGCGAAACCTGCTCGTCGCCGCCGACCATCAAACGCAAAGCCGTTGACACGTCCGACGTGTCTACGCCCAGATCCGCGGCGCGGTCACGGTTGATGTGCACGCGCAATTCAGGCTTATCCAGCTTGAGGGTCGTGTCTGCGTCAACGATGCCGCCGATTTCTTTGGTTTTTAGTCGCAGGGCATCGGCGTATTTGGCGAGCTGTTCCAGCTCGGGACCGCGGAACACAAAATCAATATCGTTATTGCCGCCGCCGATATTGAAGCTCGGCGCGTTGCGCACGCCGAAACGCAGCGGGGCGTACTTCTGCACGCGACGGCGAACTTCCTGCATCACGTCACGCTGCGTGTAATTGCCGCGCCATGCGGCCAGAGGATGACCGCTTTTGATGGCGTCCCAAAGCTTCGTCAAAGAGAACAATCGCTCTTCGGGCGGCGCTATGCGCACATAAGCTCCGCCCTGGTTGACCGCGCCCAGAAACGATCCTCCACAGTTGGACAGGACCAATCGCACCCCCGGGGTCGACATCAGATCTTTTTCGATGGCTAGCATCGCAGTGTTCATCGCCTCGAGATTCGTTCCCTCGGGCGCGTTAACGTTCACTTCAAACTCGGCCTCGTCGACGTCGGTAGGAATGTATTCCTGTTTGACCACTCGATAGAGCGGAATACTAGACAGCGCGACCGCAATGGCAATCACCGCAACCACCAATCGATGTCGCATCGAGAGACGCAACAACCAGGTGTAAAACCGATCGATGTAGGAATAGAAACCACGCCGGGACGAAGCGCTGGCGAGCGCATCGTGATGGTGACCGAGCTCTGATGTGTGGCCGGCCGTGGCGTCTTTGGCACGCAGTAAACGGGCGCTCATCATCGGCGTCAGGGTAAACGAAACCAGCAGAGACACGAGCACCGCGACCGCCGCGGTGATGCCGAACTGAAACAGAAAGCGCCCGGAGATCGAAGACATGAACGAGACGGGCAGAAAAATGACTACCAGCGAAAACGTCGTAGCCATGACCGCCAGTCCAATGTCGGCAGTCGCTTCCGTGGCCGCGCGCATCGGCGTGATCCGTTTTTCTTCGACGAAACGGAAGATATTTTCCAGGACTACGATCGCGTCATCAATTACGACCCCAACCATCAGCACCAGGGCCAGCATGGTCACGCCATTAAGCGTGAAATTCAGCGCCCGCATCATGCCGAAGGTCGAAATCACCGAACACGGAATTGCTACCGCTGCAATTAAAGTGGATCGCCAGGAACGCATGAACAGCAGCACTACCAGACTGGCGAGAATGCTGCCCAAAATCAGGTGGTGGGTTATTTCGCTTAAGGCTGCGCCGATGTACCGCTCCTGATCGCGAATTATTTCCATCTTCACATCCGCCGGCAGTTGCGAGGCCACGCGTGCCAACTGACTCTTGACGTTGTGAATTACTTCTACCGTGTTCGCGCCGGATTGACGCCGGATCTCAACCGTGACCGTGGGCACGCCGTTTAGACGCGCCACCGATCGCTGTTCTTTCGTGCCGTCCTCGACCCGCCCAAGGTCTCGGATTTTTATGGGCGAGCCGTTGATGCTGGTGACCACCAGCTCTTCCATCTCGCGTGGATCGGTGTAGCGCCCAAGAGTACGCAGCACCAGTTCCTGTTTGCCGGTTTCGACGTTGCCACCCGGGACATCAGCATTCTGGCGCCGCAGTGCGTCGCGTACCTGGCTAATCGAAAGTTTGTAGGCTGCCAGGCGTTCAGCGTCGATCCAAACATTAATCGCGCGATCAAGGCCGCCGGAGATGTTAACCTCGCCGACCCCGCCCGATCGCTCAAGTTGAACGCGGACGACCTTGTCAGCGTACTCAGTCAGCTCACGCAGCGATCGATTGCCTGAGAGCGCAATGGTCAGGACTGGTGTGCTGTCGTTATTGAACTTCGCGACCACAGGGGGTTTGGCGTCGGGAGGAAGATCGCGCACCACGGTGCTGACACGGTCGCGCACATCCTGGGCTGCGGTATCGATATCGCGATTCAGATTGAAGGTCGCCAGCACGATGGAAGTACCCTGGCCCGAAACTGAACGCAGGTTATCGATGCCGTCAACTGTATTGACGACTTCTTCGATGCGCTGCGAGACGAGCGTCTCCATCTCTTCCGGGGATGCGCCGGGCAAATTGGTGCGCACGCTGACTGTGGGCAGATCTACCGAAGGAAAGCGATCTACGCCCAGCTTGAAATAACTCGCCGATCCCACCACGACCAGCGACAACACAATCATCGCGGCAAAGACGGGGCGGCGAATACAAATTTCGGCTAACTTTTGCACTAAGTTTTTCTTCTGCGCTGCCTCTGTGTCCCTCTGCGTCTCTGTGGTTAATTAAGCAATGAAAAGCATTCACCACAGAGACGCAGAGGAACACAGATGAAGCACAGAGAGATCCCAAACCTACAATTCACTGACCGCTTGTCCCGCCTGCAAATTTCCCGGATCGAGAATTACACTTTGGCCAACATTAATTCCCGCTTTGATCTCGATCCAGTCGGGACCGCGCCGGCCGGTAGTGATGGTTTTCTCGACGGCCTTGCCGTTCTCAATCGTGATCACCTTATCGATGCCGGCGAAGGTCACCACCGCGCCAGCGGGGACAGTGACTGCGGTGCTGGTCTGGTCGGTGACTATCTCGGCACGCACAAATGCGCCGGGACGCAACCGGCCGTTATTACGCACGTCCGCTTCAACCGCCAGAGCGCGGCTTTGCTCACTGATAGTCGGACTCAAACGTTTTATATAACCGAGGTAGGACTCGGCATCGCCTTCAACGGTGACGCGCACACTTTGCCCAGTACGAACGCTGTGGGCTTCGCGCTCTGGAATATCGACGCGCAGTCGCAGCGGGTCTATCCGCACGATGTCGACCACCGGCGCGCCGGCGGCCAGATACTCTCCGACGCTGGCTTTCTTTTCCTGCACCACGCCTTCCATCGGCGCATACACGATCGTGTCGGCAAGTTGCTGTTTGGCGAAGTCTAATTCAGAGCGCCGCTGCGCCAGCAGTCCCTGGCGATTGCGAATTTCTTCCAGGCCATCCTGATAACGGCTCAAGGCAACTTTGTATTCGGAATCAACCGTGTCGTACTCGGCGCGCGGAATGATGCCCTGCTGGATAAGTTTGGCGGCGCGATCGCGTTTTGACTTTGCATCTTCCAGCACCGCCTTTGCCTGTCTGACCGTCCCCGTCTCTTCCGCGGTCACTCGATCGTTCGATCCGTCGGGCGACAAACCGAGACGAGCCCTTGCCTGGGCCAGGGCCGCTTCGGCCTGCTGGACGCGCAGTTTGTAATCCTGTTGCTCGACCTGCGCAATCGCCTGTCCCTTATGGACCACCGTGCCGAGATCGATTGAAATAGTTTGCAACCGGCCGGGCACTTTGATGCCCACGGTCGTGCGGTCGTAAGCGGCCAACGTTCCGTTCACGGTCACCGTTTGACCGATCGGCATTTCCGCGACCTTGACGGTGCGCACCTGCCGCGGCTGGCCCTTGCCATCCGAACTGGCAGCTTTTCCTGACGCGGGATAATCGCTCTTGCAAGCCAGTGAACCAAATGCCATGACCAACAGGAGCGAGAGCAACGCTACTGTAATAAGGCTCGAGGTCCGATTTCTGATCGCAAGCGAAAACATCGTCGTTATTTTAATCGGGTAAGTATAAGGCAGTCTAGCAGGTAAGACGATGGCGGGTTGAGTTCGGTTACAGGCGTGTCAAGAGCCCGACGTTCACAAGGGCTCGTTAAGCGCGGATCACGGTTGGATGCGAGACATTCCCTCCCTTACGATCGGGCTTCCGGCACTACTCGGGGCGAAAACCCCTTATTCCGTCTTATTAACCAGCGGAGAGGGCTGACCCCACTGGCCTTCAAATACGAAACTCCGGATTAACTTACGGGAACGTTGGGCCAGCTCCTGCGGGCGAAACTGCTCCGGAAGACGGTCAAGCTCGCCGGCATACCCCAGGGCGATCGCCGCGGCTGGTTCAAACCCTTCCGGAATACTGTAAAGCTCCGCAACCTTCTCCTTAGAGAAGCCGGCCATCTGATGCACAAAGAGATCGAGGGCAGTCGCTTGCATCATCAGATTGCCTACCGCCATGCCCACGTCGTAGAACGCGTGACGATTGGGCTTGCCAGTATGATCGAAGTTAAGCTTTGCAACTGAGACCATCAGCACCGGCGCGAGGCTCGCCCACTGCTGATTCTTCTCCATCAAACAACTGAGCAATCGCTCATGTTCAGCCGGGTTCTTTTTGGTGGCGAGGAGAAAATACCACTCCTGTTCGTTGAACGAAGACGGCGCCCAACGGGCTGCCTCAAACAGACTCAATAACTTTTCCGGCTCGACCATCTGTTCCGAGAACGAGCGCGGACTCCAGCGCCGCTGCAAAAGATCCATGATCGGGTAATCGGTGTGTGCCAACTTTTCCATGTTTAGGATTATCAATGATTAACTTGTTCAGGGTAAAACGCGGTGGGTGATGGAGCGCGGCCATCCTCTCTGGCAGAGCGCGCCGCACGAACAATTCTCAAGCGGATTCTTCGGCAGGATCTGAGCGGATTACAACCGCTGGCAGACAGGATGCCCGCGCTCTGTTACTTTCCAAAGCTGCGACGAAACAGGTAGGACATCTTGATAAAGAAGGTGCGGCCATTGCGGCGGAGACCCGGTTCAAGTTGGCCCGTGAAAGGATTAGAGCCGTTACGAGTCAGGTCGTCGTTGTAGCCAAGAAAAAAGGCTGTGCCCGGATTAGGTGCCCAACCGAAGAGAAACTGTCCGCGAGCGTTGGATGACAGAGCGTCGTAATCAACCCGCGCCCGCAGAAAAATAAAGCGCGTGAACTGATAAGTGGATCGAAAGGAATAGATGTCGTCCGCAAATGCCACCAGCTGGGTGTCGTTTCGTTTCAGCCGGCTTTTCGAGTAGCTCAGCGACATGGCCAGTTCGTTCGTCGGTTTGTATTCACCGCCCAGGTCGACGCTGAAATATTTTCCCGGTCCTGGATCCAGACGAGCTGAAGGATCGGCCAACGCCGCGGGGCTCACCCGTGGATACTTAGGTCCTGCGCCAAAATCAAAATCAAACGAATTGATCCCCGCGCCGAGATTAAAATTGAATGAGTATTTCTTGCTCGGCCTGGCGCCGCCAAAGATGTAAGGATTGGACTGGTATGTTGATCGTTCCGAGCCACCGAAGAATGCGCCTCCATGCGTGGCCGTCCGCTTCAAACCAAACTCTTCTTCAAAGAGCCGCTCGTAACTAACGCTGTGCCCAATTCCGAGGTAAGCGCTGCGTTGAAAATTTCCCGACAGGCTGATTTCCTGGTAGGCCTCCTGACTTAGACCCTGCCAATTAAAATTCCCTCCGGCGCTGGCACTCAGGTTCCACGAAATCATTTTAGCCCTGGGCTTTGGTTCAGAACGGTAACCGATATGGCCCGCCTCGTAGTTTGTATTCCGGCGTCGGGTGAATCCGACATCTGCAAAGTAGTCTCGCGACTGGCCGTTGCCGTTGAGGCCGTAGTAAAAATGGCGCCCATCGCGGTTATAGCGGAAGCTGTAGGCCAGCCCCTTACCGGTGCGGTAATAGTTTCGGGTTTCGGCCGGACGGAATGCGTTTCCGGTGATCGGAGAATATCCGGCGAAACATCCATCAGAAGCTCCCGGCCGGTGTGTATCCAGGGCAGGCTGGTTAAAACATTTGCGGGATATCGTGGCGAGCACCTGAAAATTGAACGTCTTTTGTTTGCCAATCTTGAATCGCCCGTCGATGCCGCCCAGTTGGTTGTGCTTCTCGATAAAATTGTAGCTGGTTAGCAGGATGCCTATGTTTGAGCCGGTCCCGATGTCATGCTTGAGTCGCAGGATTCCAATATAGGCGTTCTTGTCCAGAAATCTCTGAATGACCGGGCGGACACTTGGATCGTTTCGTTCGTCTTCGCTAAAGTTTCCGGGTGCATTATCGCTGGCCAGCAGGAGACCAAACGTGTTCCGGCCGCGCTTGCCTGAAAGCTTCACGGCCAAATCGGGATCGACTATGGCCCGAGTGTGTACGGCCTGGATCGGCGTTCTAAAAATGTCGATGCCTTCGAGGAAGAAGGGCCGCTTCTCTTCAAAGAAGATCGGAAACCTTTGATTGGCGGTGACCACGGTTTGATCTGCCTCAACCTGGGCAAAGTCCGGGTTGATCGCGAGATCGAGAGTGACCGTCGGCGTCAAGCCATACTTTGCGGTCAGACCAACCTCAGCCTTAATCGGCGCGTTCAGAATTCTTCCGGGATCCAGCAGAGTCGGGTTCGCGGACAGTTGCGCCAACGAAAGAGCGTTCACTCGTTTGCCCGTCTCCGAAAGGGTGAGGCTGGGAATAATCTCCAGCGTGCGCTCGGTCGAGATACCTTCCAGTCCGGTTAGATGTCCCTCCTGACTCAATTGTGAAGAGATGTCCCGCGAGCTAGGCATCCACGAATCGATCTCGTCATTAAACCGATCGATGTTGCGCCAGACATTTATGCCCCAAAGCTTTCCTTTGCCCGCTTCATAACGAAGCGACTTGAACGGGATTGCCACCTCGAGGGTCCAACCGTCGGGCGTCAGCATTCCTTTCGAATCCATCACGATGTCGACGCTGAAGTCAGTTCCCGAGCCCTCGGTCATGATTCCGTCCTGTTGCACACCGAGCGGATTAAAGCCAACTACATACGCGCGACGTTGGTCGTTGAAGGTATCGAGGAAAATGCGCACGTTATCCTCGCCGAAAACCTGGTCACGCTTGGCCACCGTGGCGCGCACTTTATCCGGCTCGTCATAACAATGAAACGCCATGTAGAAAGTGCGTGCGTCATAGCCGATCATCATCTCGGTGGGTCTTGATGGCGCTATGTTGTCGCCGGGACTAATCTGCAGAAAGTCCCTCAGCACGATCGCCTGCTTCCAGACTTCATCGTCCAGCTTGCCATCGATTACTGGCGGCTTATCAAAGCGAGGAATGGTCAGGGGCTTAGCCTTCTCAGGCGGAATGACGGCGCGCTTGGAATTGGCAGCAACGATATTTGTTTTGGCAGTGGGCGAAGGAGCAGGCGAGGCAGAATTCGACTGTGAAGCGACTGACGTGCAGAGCGTGCCGAGCGCGCATACCAGCCATAGCAGTTGCTTCATGGTTGAGGTCCCTTGGGTTACTGAGTCAGTTCTGGGCGATTAAATGAGCGGTTAGGATACGGCCTCTTTGGTGCTCACGGTTTAGACGAAGTTGCCCGCCCGCTTGTTCCACTTTTACGCGCCGGCGCGCGGAATTGTTCTGGCCCGTCATTACTATTAGCGTTTTCGGTGGGCGAGAATGTTCAGAGACAATCCGGATCGCGCATCCTGTCCACCAGCGGGCAGGGCCCGCTCAGACGTGGAAGGCAGAGTCCAATCGCCAGGTTGTTCGCGCCGAGTTCGCTATTGAAGGAGTTACGCAGCTATCTCATGATCACCGGTGGCCCCACTGACCTTCGCGGCGCCATCGAGATAACTATCACAGCGGATCTGGTATCGTTTGATTTTCGCATTCAGGGTGGTGTGCTTGACGCCCAGCAGGCGAGCGGCACGGGCCTGGTTCCCACCACTTCGCTCCAGAGCAGTGCGAATCAGGTCGGTTTCAAACCGCTGCACTTCGTCCTGAAGACTCAAGCTGTGATCGCGTGAAGGCTGGGAACCGCGCAGCGAATCCACTGCATCCAGCAGGGTCAGGGCTACGTCCCGCAAAGCCGCGAGACGATTTTCCAGAGTCGCCTCGCGCAAAAGCGTTGAACCCTGTCCGCTCTTCGACGATGCCAGACCTGAAGTAACTATTTCCCCTCTCCAAATCGTCGCACTACTCATCGGTCACCTCCCCGGTGTGGTAACTGTAAGGTTGCAAAGAAAAACGGTTGTTAAGAAATACGCTTCACTTGCCCAGCAGTTCCTTAAAAAATTCCACCGCCCGTTCATCGCCTGTCTGTCCCAGCACTTGAATGGCGGTTTTGCGAACCTGCATCTTCGGATGACTGCGCGCGGTCCGGATCAAAATCGGAATGGCCTCGTCTTTCGCTCGACGGCCAATCGCGATCACTGCCTGCTTTTGAATTTCAGTTTCGGGATCAGAGTCGAGCGTGTTAGTTAACGCTCCGAGACTTTTCTCTCCGGCGATCCGGCCCAGACTGGCGATGGCGCTCTTGCGCAGATCGAGTTCCTTCTCACTCTCAGCCACACGGATCAGATAGTTCGCGGCAGCGTCGCGGTTATCATTCCGCGCGATGCCATTCAGCGCGTGCCGTTTCACCTCGCGCGCGGTCATCGTCTCAAAAAGATTCTGGAGCAGCGGCAGGTTCGCCGGCGCGCGGCTCACGCCGAGTGCGGCCATCGCCTGCTGGCGAGCTTCGCTGCCTTCCTGGTTGTTGCGTACGATTTCGGCGAGGAGGTTATTCTTCGTCTGACTGTCCGGCACATGACCCAGCCAGTTGATGGCCCGCGAACGCATGGGCTCAGCGATGGGCCGGCGGATTAATTCGGTCAGGATCGATTCGACTCGAGCATCATCATGTAAAGCAATCGCGAAGACTGCGCGATCGCCCAGACGGTTTCTCTCGGGCACGGCTGAGTCGACGATGGCCTTCAGATAACTCAGACTCTCTTCATTGCCGGCCCGGCCTGCCCAATAAACCGGATAGCCGCTGAACTCATGCACGCGGCGCAGGTTGTAGACCTCTGCCCGGGTAAACATGTCCCGTTGCGTATCAAAGAGCAGGAACAGCCCAAGCTCACGCGTTTCGTACCGTGAATCGAAACTCATCGAGGTCCCGTCAATTGAAAAATAGACGTTGCCGGTGCTGTCCACCATTTCAAAATCGACCGCCACGCCGGGTCGCGCTTCAAATTGATAGGCGACCCAGAACCGGCCTCCCTGCGCACCCGCGCGGCCCTGGTTTACCGCACTGTCGATTTTCGCTTTGAGAGTGGTGCCCTCGACCGGGATAAAGTTCTTCGTTTGTCCGGCGATGACGGCGCCGGCGGACACACCTATAGCGATAGCAAAGATAATCTTTACCAGTTTGTTCACAATTCACCTCAGAGAAAGACGTCTACTGTTTCAGTAAGTCCTCAAGGAACTGCAGGACCGCGGGATCCTTGCTCCGGCTGAGCCAGCCGATGGCCCGCCGGCGGCGGTCGATGGGTGTCTGGGGGTTTTTGGCGACCTCTATGAGTTTCTTGACGATCCGTGGATCATTCGAATAGCCAATTGAGTTAATGATCTGATCTCGCAACTCCTCATTCTTTTCATTGTCGTAGAGCGGAACCAAGATATCCGCCGCCTGATCGCCGCTGCGCCGGGCAATGGCGCTGATGGCGTATTTGCGGAGCTCGATGTTATCTGAGCCGCGGGCTATCTCCAGGAGTTTGGCTCCGGCGCGTTCGCTCTTACGACGAGATAATCCGCTCATCACTGCCTTACGAATCTCGATATTTTGATCGCCATCATAGATCCTCAGCAGTGCATCTAAGGCGGGGTCGCCGGACCGGGTCGAGATCGCCATGATGGCTCGTTGACGTAACTCCACCGGACGGCTGCTGGTTGCGATTTCACTCAGGACAGTGATGGCCCGGGGGCTGTTGTGTTGGCTCAGCGCGAACAGGGCCGCCTCAGCGATCTCGTTCTGCTGGGCCTTGAGGGCAAAGTCCTGAAGCGCATCGATCACACTATCATCGTTGGTCGAGCCCAGGACCGAAATTGCTTTTGAGCGCAGTTTGATATCAGGTTCGTTTTGAGCAACGCCGAGAATGATGGGCGTGACCGACTTGCCTCCATTTCGAGCCAGCAGGGTTAGCGCTGCACTCTTGCACCGGAGAGTCTGCGTCGATCCGGCTCTGAGCCATTCTGAGGCCGCGGCGATGCCACGCTGAACGTCCGCCTGAAACAGCGACTGCAGCACGACAATCTTGAACTCACAGGGATCATCATCGGGCGGCTGCGTGCCGGCTCGACCGGGGCCCTTTCCTACGCCGCCGCCGATTCCCATGGCCGGTCGCGGCGCTCTCTCGGGAACACCCACGTAGACCTCGGGTTCTTGAGCCCCAACAGAGACCTCAGGCTTCGGTGAAGGCGCGGCGCCGGGCAATTGCGCCATCAGAGTCTTAGCGTCATCTTTCCAGGATGTATCTTTGTAGGTGTCCAAAAGCCGCGTCAGCGTGCTCTTGGCCAGGGCGAAGCGCTTCATCTTGTACTGCGAATAGGCCATCCAATAGAGCGCCGCATCGACATTCTTTTCCCTGGGATACTTATTGACGTACTCGTCGAACTTCTCAGCCGCCTTGGCCCACTGCTCGTCCGAAATGAAATCGCGACCGCCACTAAAGGTCGTATTGGCAGCGTCACTGGTTCCCTGCACGAATTTGCTCATCCTGGTTTTCGAAGAGAGCTTTTGAGCGCTGGCCTGGTGGACGAACCCGCCCGCGATAACGGCGAGCGCCATCACAAAGGCGATAGGCAGCATCCTGCGCCCGGTGACGCGGTTACGAATTGAGGTGATAATCTGTTTGTCCGACATGTTTTTGCCTCTTGTCTGAATTTTTCTATCGACTTGCCCAGGCTTTCAGTAGCTTTGCAAAGCCGCAACTATTTCGGTTTTCTGTACGCGATCCTTTATCTGTCTCAACTCGCCGGGCGTCGTTTTGTCCGGCAGGTTGGCGATGTCGAGCAGGAACGGTTCCAGACTGCTCAGTAAGGTCTTGGCCGGAAACTTTCCTGCCATCTCTGCGTCGCGGCGCAACACCACGTTTTCGTTGAGCAAGCGCCGCGAGGTCGTTTTCTCATAGGTGACATCAATCTCATCGTCACTGTCACCCAGTTGTAGATTTCGAATCGACTTCAAAAGATTCTGCGCCTGCTGCACGTGCTCGGCGGTTTCCTTATCTTCAATATCGGAAGCATCCGTGAACAGCACATCATTCTGATCGGCCGGCGCCGAGGTCTTTAAGATCGTCGGGTTCGAGTGGTCCGGCCTCTTCGCTTGAGCAACGTACTTCGTAGGCCCTAAATCCTTCGGTGTACCAGTCGTGGGTGCCGGTGGCGCCGCGTTATAGATAGGCGGCCGAGGCAGCGGCCCTTGAGTAGTCGCCACATCCTTGCTTATTGCCTGCGGTTGCGGTTGCGTTCTTAGATACATGACACCAATCAGCACTGCGGTAATCAACAGCACCAACGCTCCCGAGAAAGCAAAACCAAACCGCGGTATGGCCAATAGTCCAGTCAACCAGCCCATCGGATTTGATTTCTCACGCGAGATTAGAGGCCGGTTCTCAACCGAGGTTCGTTGCTGGACCGCGTTCCACATAGCCGGCGCGATCTCGAGTTCGCGATCGTATCGAGCAAAGATCTCCTGCTCTGCCGTCAACTGAGCGAACTCTTTGCTACAGCCGGCGCAGGTAATTAAGTGCGCGCTGATTCGCTCGGCTTCGGATTCAATCGCTTCGCCGTCGATGTATTCGGCCAACAGATTCAGACAGTCATCACATTTCATGACTCCAACCTCACATACGGACTAATTCGTCTCCGCATTTCCGACCGCGCCCGGTGTAGATCCGTTTTCAGTTTTGGAATCGAAAACCCGGTAATGCTCGCGATCTCCTCGTAACTGCATTGTTGAAAAACCTTGAGGGTGAATACCAGCCGCTTGTCCTCATCGAGCAGGGCCAGCGAACGTTGTATCAACTCGTTCAACTCCTTATTAAGAAGCTGATTGACCGGCACCGGCTCGCGATCACTCAAGTCGAGCACCGACTGATCGTCGAGGTCGACGTGGTGGCTGTCCCTGACCCGGGCCCTTAAAGATTCACGCGCCACATTTTTCGCGATGCCGAACAACCAGGTCGAAAACCTGGTCTCCTCGCGCAAACCCTCCAGGCTGCGAAAGGCCCTGACGAAGGTTTCCTGCGTCAGCTCTTCGGCCAGCGCTCGATCCGAAACCATATCGTAGATAAAACTGATCACAGGTCTCGAATACCTCTCAAAGATCAGACGAAAGGCTTCCTGGTCACCCCGGGATGCACGCGCAACTAGGTCTGCTGAACTATTCATCAGAGATGCCGCGAACGCTCCGGGCTGCCCCTCCAGGCTCAACTCATGGGCTAGCCGTTTCATCATGTTCCGTTGTGTTAGTGAACCCACACAAACAAAGGTTTCAGTTTTTTCCTCATTTGAAAGCCGAGGCCCGCCGAGCCGGTTAGTTATTACTTGAACTCTGTAAAGATATTCCGGGATGGGAATTTTGGCGAGGAAACTGGATTAGGCAGCTTCAAGCAGGATCCCGGGTGGACAGGCAGATCCGCTTTCGTAGAGTCTTGTTGGTCGGAAGAGCAGAGTTAATTAACGATCCACGAAACCGCACGAAGGGAGGGGCGCGGTCTCCGTTCGCGTGGTTTCGTGGATCGTTTGGTCGGATAGCCGGCGAGAGTCGCCAGATAAGGAGGCGGCGGACAAGGCCAGCCTAAGCCGCCTTGACCGAATCGCGATCGCTCAGCAGCCGGCGGACAGTGGACATGAAGCTGTCGGGATTGATCGGCTTCGGCTCGTAGGCGTTGGCCCCGAGTTGCAGCGAGAAAGTCGCGGTGCCATTACCGAAGGCCGTCGTCACCAGGATGGGCGTCCGTTCCAGTGCGGCTGTGTCACGGACCCTACGGATCACATGGACCCCATCAGCGCCGGGCATTTGAATATCCGTGACAATCAAATCCGGTCTCAGGAACAGCGCCGTGTCATAGCCACGCACACCGTCTTCGGCGACGGACACCTGATAGCCACGCTTTTCAAGTGCCATGCGCAAGAGCTCGCGCGTTTCGTCATTATCTTCGATTATTAAGATTTTCTTCGACATACTGATACCTGAACTAAACCGAATCGTCTTTCTCTGTACTGATACTAAACTGCTATTAACAGTCCGATTCCGAGATCCGGAGTAAGGATTTTCGGAAAGATAAAACGATGGCCGGTACAATTCAAAAAAAAGCGGGAGCAGAAACAAACGTTTCTGTCCCCCGCTTAGCGTCGAAGCTGTCGCTGTTTCTTAGTAACCGTAGTATCCGTCCGAGTAGCCATTCTCAAACGCTGACCGGAAGTACTGCTCGTACGCGTACCGGTCGCCCATGCGCGAATTGTAGTCCTTGTTCGCGTTCCGATAGGCGCTGCTACGCGTAGGGTCATAGCGGCCACTGCGACGATCATTTCGTCCCGCTCTGGCACCTTCGTTGTAGCCGGCGTTCAGCGCCGTCTGACGAAGTTCGTATGAACCACCATAGTTACCGTAGCCATCACCGTTTCGCCCGCGACGTCCTTGGCGATTGTTTCCCTGACGGTTCCATTGGTCATTGCCGTAACGACCGTTGCCGTACTGGTCGTTGCCGTAACGACCGTTGCCGTACTGGTCGTTGCCGTAACGGCCATTGTCAGACTGCCGTTGCCGCTCGATCTCTGCTTGTCGTTGAATCTCCGCTTGCCGCTGGATCTCAGCCTGGCGCTGGATCTCCCGCTGCCTGCGATACTGATCCTGATTGGGCCAATACTGTGCCTGGGCCGTAGTGCTCGACATCATGGCGACGCCAAAGAACATCACGAGTCCCAGGGTTACTCCTCCAAAATTTTTCATGTTAGTAAGTTTCATTGTCGCTAACCTCCGCGGAAGGTTATGGCAATGGACATGCCAAACGTTCTGGCAGGGTCAAACGATTAAAAAAAGATGTGGGTTACTCCAAATCGTGTTGGCATAGACCACATGGGCCACTGAAGAATGAGTCGATACGGTTCAATACTCGCGGCTAAGTGTAATCTTACGTAGCTCCCGATTTCTTAATGAACCGCTCAACCATTGGCGAGCTCGCATTTGACTCTGACCGGTGATTGGCGTAGAAGCCCTTTACACCCACTCGCACAAACGGGAAGCTCGTGATGGATAATTCACATCAAGTCAGACCTCAGCCAATCGAAGTCGAACAGCAGATACGGCAACTCAATGACGATTGGGTGAAAGCAATGATGCGCGGCGACGTTGAGACGCTCGACCGGATCATGGCGGACGATTTCTTCTTCACCTATCCACTTGAGGGCGATGACAAAACACAATTTATTTCCGACGTCACCGCCGGGGACCTCAAGATAGAGCATCTGACGCGCGAGCAGATCAGCGTCAGAATTTTTGGCAGCACGGCTGTGCTGACAGCTCGCGATTCGGCCACCTGGCTCTACCGCGGACGAGAGATCTCCGGCCAATACAAAGTCATCAAGGTGTTTGCCGAGCGTGGCGGCCGCTGGCAGCTCTGCGCCATCCAGGCTTGCCCCATGCAAGAGATCTAATTCTCCCATAACCCAAACCGATAATGCCTATTTCGCCAGCACGCCGCGCCGCGTTTGAAATTCTGCGACGAGTCGCGGAAGAGAGCGCTTACGCCTCGTCATTATTGGCCACCATCGATGAACGATTGCGCGGAGACGACCGAGGTCTGTGCCACGAACTCGTGCTGGGGGTTCTGCGTAGACAATTATGGCTGGATAGCTTGATTGAGCATTTTGGTAATCGCCCGGTGGAGAAGATTGACCTGCCGATCAAGCTGGCGCTGCGGCTTGGTCTCTACCAACTGCGGTTCCTTTCCCGAATTCCGGCGTCGGCCGCGGTGAATGATTCAGTCAACCTGGTGGGAGCGGCGGGAAAGCGATCGGCCTCGGGTTTTGCCAACGCAGTCTTGCGCCGGGCGTCCCGCGAGCCTGGTTACGATCCTGCGGTCGATGTTTCGAATCCGATCGAGAGGTTGGCTATTGAGACTTCGCACCCGGTCTGGCTGCTCGAGCGTTGGTCCAAAGCACTGGGTATCGAACCAGCCGGTGCTTTAGCTCGCGCGAACAACGAACCTGCGCCCGTAGCATTTCGATGGACATCCAAGACTCTCTCTGATAATTCCGGAGCTAAGCGAGTCATTGATCAGATGATCGCGGCCGGACTCGACTTACAACCATCGAAGCTCACGCCCAACTCCTGGCGATTGTCCGGCCATCGACCCGCGGTCCTGCGAAAATTTATCGACGCCGGTTTGATTTACTTGCAGGACGAAGCTTCACAGCTGGTCGGGCACTTCCTTGATGCCTCGGGAGCGGATCGAGTACTCGACGTGTGCGCCGCGCCGGGCAGCAAGACCACGATCATCGCAGCCCTTGCGCCAAACGCATCCATCGTCGCTATCGATCTGCATGAACATCGTCTGCGCACGCTGCGGGAACTGGCGGCAATTCAAGGTGATAGTTCCATTTCTGTCGCGGCCGCTGACGCTACCGGGCCTTTGCCGTTCGCCAGGGCTTCATTCGATCGGGTTTTGGTCGACGCGCCCTGCTCCGGAACCGGCACCCTAAGGCGTAACCCGGAGATTCGCTGGCGACTTCGCAGTTCGGATATTATCGAGTTGGCCGCAAAGCAGGCCAGCATTCTTGAGCGGGCAGCTGAGATGGTGCGACCCGGTGGAAAGCTCGTGTACTCGACCTGTTCGCTGGAGCCGGAAGAGAATGAAACAGTGGCTGAAGCCTTTCTTAAGGGGCAGATCGGATTTGATCAGGTCGATCTGCCGATTCTGAAGACTTCCGGCCCGCCGGCGCCTCTGGCCACTCCCTCTGGCACGATTCGCACATGGCCTCATCGTCACGATGTGGACGGGTTTTTCGTGATCGCGTTTCGGCGCCGCGCCTGATACGGTTTTGTCAGCTGTTTTGTTTTTCTTAGCGCCTTATGTCCTTGCTTTGCGCGTTTGCGTGAAATAAGTCTCGCAATTGGGTTTCGCGCAAAGGCGCAGAGCCAAATACGAATGGCGCAAAGAGAACAACTCCCGGTTGCGAGTGTTTGTGCGTGGGTGTTAGACTGCGCCCTGACCTTTCGCCGGGATTGATTTTGCGCCGCGAATAGAGACTGAATCCATCGTGTCTTTCACAACCCAAGCGCTGACAGCGCTAAAACGAATCTTCATCGTCGTCGGAATTGCCATCGCTTTTACCCTCGGACTGTTGGGAGCAATTTACCTGTCCCTGCGCAGTGCTGAGACCAAGGTGCCCGACATAGTAGGGAAAGATCGGACTTCAGCTGAAAATACAATTAGCTCAGCAGGTCTGAATTTTCGCGTCCGCGCCATGCGACCGAGCGGCGATGCCAAGCCTGACACAGTCCTGATTCAACTTCCCCACGCCGGAGAAATCGTTAAGGTAGGACAAACCGTCGCAGTCGATATCAGCCGCCCGACGAAAGAAGGCGAAACGCCGGCGACCAACATCAACGCTAACGCCAACGACAACTCCAACGCCGAAAAGAAGCAGGCCAACGCCAACGCTGGAAATGCGAACGCTAATTCAAACGAAAACAAACCGAAGAAGAAACCGGCCAACAAGAACACCAACGCGAATGCTAACCGCCCGAGTAATGTAAATGCCAGGCCGACCGGAACTCCGATCCATAGCAACGCAAATTCGAATAGCAATTCCAACCGCGGGGCCGCCAATTCGAATACCAATCGCCGTCCTCCGGTCAGCGCCCCGACACCTTAGTTCTGCCGAAAAGCCATGATTGAAATAGCACCATCGATTCTCTCCGCAGATTTTACTTGCCTGGGCGAGCAAATTAAGACTGTCGAGGGCGCGGGGGCTTCCCTACTGCACGTGGATGTCATGGATGGCCGCTTTGTTCCGAATATCACAGTGGGATTGCCGGTCGTAAAAGCACTTTCCCGTGCAACCCGATTGCCTATTGACGCGCATCTGATGATTGTCGAGCCCGGACAATACGCCGAACAGTTCGTCAAAGCCGGCGCGAAAATGGTTTCAATCCACATCGAAGCCGACCCGCACGCGCACCGAACGCTGACGGCAATCAGGTCCGCCGGTGGGTTGGCCGGCATCGCGATCAATCCGGCGACGGCATTATCGGCCCTGGACGAAGCGATTAAGTTTGCTGATTATGTCCTCTTAATGTCCGTGAATCCCGGTTTTGGCGGACAGGAGTTTATTCCGAACTCGCTCGATAAGGTTAGGCGCTTACGCAAAATGATTGACGAGCGCGGGTTGAAAACTCGCATCGAGATTGATGGCGGCATCGATAGTGACAACATTGCCGAGGTGGTCAGCGCGGGGGCCGAGATAATCGTTTCCGGCTCGGCAATTTTTGGCGCGTCCGACCTGGCGACTGCCCTGCGGAAATTGCGCGAAGCGACGGTCCTATGGGTCTAGCTGTTGTCGACCGCGGTATTTGATTGTATTTCCCTGATTATATTTCCCCTTTAGCGCCGGCCTTATCCGAGACGACGCTGTTTTCAGAGTGGTAACTGGACGTTCATCAGTTTAAAATCCAAGCGACCACATTGTTTTTCTGGAGGTTTTTTCATGTCTGTTCCCTTTGTGCGAAGTGTTAGTCCCCGCTGCATGTTCGGTTTGATGTTAGTGGCGGTGGTGGTCCTTGCCTTAACGACGACTGCAGTTACGTCCGCTCAGGGCAACAAGAGCCAATCCACAGTCCAATCCGGTCTATCGAATCTGCAACGCATGGACATCATGCGTTCGAAGCTCGAATCGATGCGTCGCTCACTCGACAGCGCGATCGCCGCCGTGAACGCCAAAGAGACAAGCAAGGACAAGAACCCGGACGATCCTCGTGAACGCTTGCGCGGTCTGGATAAGGAAGTAGGCTCGGTCCTGGGCGAGGTTAACGATCTGCGTTCTAAAGAAGAGCGCGCGGAAAAATACGACACCTCAAAGCTTGAAGGACTGGAAGTCTCGGTCACCGAACTGAACACCAGAGTTGACGCGGCTCTGCAATCTACCGCGTCAGCCAGGACGGCAGGCACTGAAACTTCATCGACCTATAATCCCAAACCACAAAAAGGAAAGCGGAGACTGCTTGGTCTATTGCCCGGCAAGAGCAACGACAAGTATGCCGAGTTGACCGGGACCGTCGCGCCTGGCCGCGATCGGGTCTTGTTTATCGAGGCCGCGCATGAGGTTCGCAAAGGCAATCATGAAACGGGAAGACTGCTGTTCACGACTATCATTACCACGTATCCGGACTCGCCCTATCTGCCGATGGCCAAGCTGGCGATTGCCGACTCGTTCTATCTGGAAGGCACTACCAGTTCGTTGATTCAAGCAGGCCAGGCTTATCAAGACTGGTTGACCTTTTTCCCGACCGACGCGCTTACCTGCGACGCCATGTTGAAGGTGGCCGAGACCGAAATGCGCCAGATGGGTTTGTCGGATCGTGACATTACGCACGCGCGCAAAGCCGAACAACGACTGAAGGTAATGATGCAGCAGTGCCCGCAGTCCACTCTGAGACCACAGGCTGAATCGCGTCTGCGAGAGACCCAGGACAGCCTGGCAATGCACAATTTGCAAATCGCCCGCTTCTACCTCGATGCGCGCTATCATAACCACAAGGGTGGACTGAAGGGCGGACAGGATAGGCTGAAAGAGATTTCGGATAAGTATCCCAACTTCTGTTTGATGGATGAAGTCCTGTTCCGGCGGGCCATGACTTATCTGGAAGAGGAAGAGCCCGATGAGGCTGCCAAGTATTATCAACAACTCGTGCGCGACTACCCGAACAGTGAATATGTCGACAAAGCCAAGGATCAACTAAACGTAATCGGAGCGGCGATTCCTGAACCTGATCCGGTTAAGAAGAACCTGCCCGTTTGCGAAAAACTAACGTTCATGCAGAACATGATGCAGCAGATCAGCGGCAGCGCTAACGTGACTACCAGTAACGATGGAATTCTGATCACTAAAAAGGGTGAAGGCAACGACTTGATCGACCGGGCGATCAGCAACAACGGCCAGATTCCGGAAGGCGTGCTGCAGCCTGTGATTCAACGATCGCCGTCGCGGCCGCCGGTGACTCAACCAACCCCGGCTTCATCGCCGGATGGCACTCGACCGCGGGCCACCCAGACGCCGACGCCACAGCCATAATTCGAAGAGTCTCGCTTTCACGCTTTGAACCCGAACAGATCGCGGATCAAGAAAGCTCGCGCTTTTCGCTCAGACGGACAGGATGTCCGCGATCCGATCGGCTTACGTCTTTGATATGACCTCCAGTTCCGCAGATCTCCAAAACGACCTGGCGCGACGACATCGGACCGCAGCTCTGACCGTCTACGGTTTCCTCGCTTTGAACCTGGTCCTGGTCGCGATAGCTTACCTGGCCGCGGATCGAATCTATCGCCCTGGCGCTCCCTCGACCGTTATGGGTTTATGGATCGCCGTGCTGGTCTTTGGGCTCGGCGCTTTCGTGATCAGGCGGACCCGATTCTCTGCCATGCGTTTAAAAGACATAACTGCTTTGAGAGGTGTGAGCGGATTATTGAAGACCCTGCGCGGCACCACGATTCAGATCGCCTTCCTCGCCGGCGCCATCTCGCTGATGGGGTTCGTAATTACGATCCTTAAGGGGGACTGGACCGACATGGTGCGAGCTGCCGGAGTGTCGATAATAGTTTTGGTCTACTGCTTCCCGTTTCAGAGCGCCTGGCAGCGAACGGTACAACAAGTGACACCGGAAGATTGAATTGGATCAGGCCAGGGCTGGACTGTTAGCCAGCCGAATCCCGTGACCAGCCTGAGGGTTGATTTGTTTGCCGGCACTGCGACGACGCAGGAAGCTCATTCCGTCCTCTTTCGAAATTAAGTTCTTGTTAATCAGATCATGAATGGCGCCTTCAAACGTCACCATTCCATGTGCCCGTCCGGTTTGCATCACGGACGAGATCTGATGTGTCTTGCCTTCGCGAATCAGGTTAGCCACTGCGGGAACGTTGACCAGGACTTCCACCACGGGCACCCGTCCCTGATGATCGGGCCGCGGCAGTAAAGCCTGAGCCACCACTCCTCGCAAACTCTCAGACAACATGACGCGAATCTGCGTCTGTTGACCTTCGGGGAAAACGTCGATCACCCGATCGATGGTCTTGATGGCGCTATTGGTGTGCAACGTCGCAAACACCAGATGACCAGTCTCGGCGGCCGTAATTGCCAGCGAGATGGTTTCCAGATCGCGCATTTCTCCCACCAGGATAATGTCCGGATCTTCCCGCAAAGCAGCGCGCAAAGCAGCGCCGAATGATTTTGTGTGACTCGCCAGCTCTCTCTGACTGATCAAGCAACGCCGATTCTCGTGCACGAACTCTATCGGATCCTCGATCGTAATGATGTGCGATTGCTTTTTCTCGTTGATGGTGTGAATCAACGAAGCGAGGGTCGTGCTCTTGCCGGACCCGGTAGGACCGGTGACCAGAATCAATCCCTCGGAAGCATCGATTAAGCTCTCGAGCTGTTCAGGCAAGTCCAGCTCGTGAATGGTTTTGATGTGTTCCGGAATCAGCCTGAAGACGGACGAGATTCCGTTTCTCTGCATGAAGACGTTGACACGAAAGCGTCCCACTCCGGCCAGCGGATAGCTCAAATCCAGGTCCCAATTTTCGGTGAAGATTTCCTTTTGCTTGTCAGTCAGGATTTCGAAAACAAGACTCTGACACGTTTCGGGCGACACGTTGCGATAATTCAGTCTCACCATTTCGCCATGGATCCGCATGTAAGGAGCGGAACCCGACGTCACGTGAAGATCCGAAGCACCATGCTGCTTCATCTGCCTGAGAAGATCATCTAGTCTAGCCATATCAATATCAACAATTTTGGTTCTGAATGGACCGCACGAATATCCGGGGCGGCTGCGCGGCGTTTATCGATCGAAAGCCTCACTCCTGGGAACGGTTCGCCTGTGGAAATGAGGAAGCAGGACGTTTATGTCCCTGGGATAGGAACCGAGATTCTCTTTCTGAAGCACCAGCGATCTAAACTCGATGGGTTGTTCAGCTCGGTCTGTAATGAACATGTCTCCCTCAGACCACTCGGGAGCCCAACGACTATAACAAAAAGTTCCCGGGCTCGACTAGCCCTTTTTTTTCTGCGTCTTTCGGTGCTCTTCATTAAGCGACTCTACGACGGCCGTCTCATAGGTTTCATAGGAAGTGTGCTTCCACTCTGTGTCACTCAAAGTGACAACATTCGAGCGGTCGAACACGGCTCGACTGTGAAAGAGACCGCGTTTTAGCTCTAAAGCCTCGTTGGCACTGGCCTTGCTCTAGCTTGGGTCGGACCACCCCCCGGTGGAACCCGAAGGAAACGCCCTAAGTAAACGGGTCGACAGGTGAAACAAATGAACGCTCAAGTCTCCGCCAAAATAACCCAGGACTGGCAATCAGAAAGCGGCAGGTCCCTGATTGAGATCCTTACTGTGGTGGCCATCGCTACGATTCTGACCGCAGTCGCCCTTCCTCAGGTGATCTCCGCTCGGCGGATGATCCGGTCGGCGGCGCTCCCCCGAGAGATTGCCTCGCAGCTGCGCTACGCCAGACAGCAAGCCATGTCCCAGCGCCAGGCGTTTACTTTTGTCTATGACAACTCAACCAAACAAATCATTATCCTCGATCATCAGGCTGCGGGGGCCGCGATCTTAAGTACCACCAACTATCCCAACACTGCGGGCAGCATTGCCGCCCTGACAGTACCGGTTGGCGGCGGTAATGGCCTGCCGGCATCCGAGATCACTTTCGGGCTCCCATCAGGAGTTACGGTTACGAGTTTGGGGGACGGCAGTGCTCCGAATACCTTAACCGCCAACAAGCTCACCATCACTTTTCAACCTGACGGCACGGTTGTAGACGCGAATGGAAATGCAACGAACCGCACACTTTTCTTTTATAACAACAAGCTGCCCAATCAGACAGCTTTCGCAATCTCGGTCCTTGGCTCTGCCGGGAGAATCAAAATCTGGAGGTATACACCCAGTGCAAATCAATTTCTCGAATAACAGATCGCGCAGCACGTCACTACGCGAACCGAACAATTCTGAATCGGGTGTCACCATTCTGGAAACGGTGATTGCGATGATGATTCTGACCGTCGGGCTGCTGGGCCTGGCTGGATCAATCGGCTATGCCATGAGCGTCAGTAATATGGGCCGGAACGTCACGAACACCAAATTACTGGTCGTGTCGCTGCTCGAACAGATGGAAACCTTACGAAACACCGAGCAGTTAACCTTTGGACAGATTGCCAATCAGGGCAGCGTCGACAACACTGGCGGGGTCCGAGATTTTGTTGGATTTCCGACAGCTTTCCAACCGCTCTCGATCAATCCGGGACCAGACGGCATCTTTGGCACCAGCGATGATTTGATTAGTCCTGGTCCAGATAATATTTACGGCACCACCGACGACACCGTCGATCAAACCTGGGCCCTCCCCGGATACCAGCGTCAGATTTCGATCACCAATCTAAGCGCCAACCTAAAACGGATTCAGGTAACCGTGCGTTACCCAGACGCTGGCGGCAAAGTGCGCGACCTGGTCGGAGTCAGCTATCTAAACAACGACACGCGCAGTAACTTTCGTTAAGCGCCACAGGTCGAAAGATCCCTATGAGATCAAGTCGAATTTCGGAGGCCGTAAATGCATTCTAAACACAAACCACGTCATCAAGAGGGCTTCTCGTTGATGGAACTGCTGGTTTCCATGGCGGCAATGGCGATAATCACTGGCGCCGCCTTTGCCCTAATCGGAAGCAGCCTTCGATATTCTGGGGCTACCTTTCAGATGACCGACCTGGAGCAGAGTCTCCGGACGGCCAATGAAATGGTAAATCGCGATTTGATCACGGTCGGGGACGGTCTAAAAGGGATCGGAACCATCCAAGTTCCCAAAGCATTCGTCCAGACCTATCTGACTCAGTCCCCGGTCGTCGATGCCAGCAACCCCAATTATGTGAATCTTGCACTCGTTACTTCCGATGATGCAGTGCCAGCCAACACCGCGGTCGCGCAAGCAAGCCCGGCGGTGAATGTTCTTCCTAATACAGATCGCCTGACCCTGCTGACTCAGGATAGCTCGTTTACACCGGTTACGGTTCTAGCAGGCAAGATTAGCTTTTCGACTCCT
>JBBRMS010000054.1:0-29377 GCA_038230715.1 Pyrinomonadales bacterium | reverse complement strand
CCGATGTTTCCTCCGGGCAGCGGAATTGCCGCCCAGGAAGAGCCGCCATTGGTGGTCCGGTAAAAGCCGTTGACCGTGTAACCGCCGTCAGCGATCAGAGCGTAGATGGTCAGCGGCGACGACGGCGAGAGACCCAGCGCAATGCGGGTAAAGCCGCCGGCCGGGAGTCCGGTGGTTAACTTTGTCCAGGTCGGATTGGCCGCCGAAGCATTGGTGCACTTATAAATGCCCTGACCCCACAACGACGCGTACACCGTAGTCGGTGTTGCCGGATCAATCGCGACATCGGTTGCGGCTCCCCCCGGGATGCCGCTGCTCATCAGAGACCAGTTCACACCCGCATTGGTGCTGCGAAATACGCCAGCTCCAGTGGCCGCGAAAAGGCGCGTCGTGGCTCCGGGCGTCACGGCAATGCGGCCGAACCGGGTGCCGGCGAACATTGACGTTGCCAGGGCCGTCCATGAGGCACCACCATTCGTGGTCTTAAGGACGCCGTTGCCGTAGTAGCTGTCTCCGGCAAAATTTCCTTCACCAGTTCCGGCGTAAAGGACCAGGTGATTGCCGGGATCCATCGCCAGCGCGCCAATTGCCAGAGAGACTTCATTATCTGAAGTCGCGACCCAGCTAATCCCGCCGTTGATTGTTTTCCAGACGCCGCCCTGCGCCGTCGCGACAAAGATGGTATTCGGCGCGGTTGGGTCAACGACGATCGAAGTTACGCGACCGGTTACGAGCACGCGCGCACCGCCATAGGTCTGCCCGTTAGGAATTGCCGTCGGTCCGAGTTGGATCCAGTTGCTGACTCCGGCGACGGGCGCTACCGGTTGGGGCGCGCCGGCGATTGCGGCCGCCATCAGCATCGGAGCTCCGTTGTCGATGTGGGGCATTCCGCGAGACTGTTCCAGTGCAACCAGCCGGAATTGTGCCATCTGCGCCTTGTCGTTTTTATCCGTTACCGGCGCGCCTTCGACATTTGTGTAGGGTGTCTTCTTTGGTTTGTTCTTCTTGGAAGCTTTTTGACTGGCGACAATCATGCTGGCACTTGCAGCACTCGTCGATTCAGCGTCGAGCACGACATTCAGATCAAGACTTGTCTCCTGATGTCGTTGCATTGGATCATCCGGTGGCGGGACCGCTTTTTTTGGCCCCCCTTTCGGATAGGATTTTTTGGAAGTTTTTTTGGGTTTGGAAGTTTTTTTTTGGGGTTGTCATCGACTGATCCTTTCTTTAGGTTGGGTTTGAGGTTGAGGCGTCGATACCGACGCCCTAAGTTGAATCAGAGTCGGTCTGCGAGGGGTCCTCCTCTGATTTTCTCTCCGCCGCTTCTTCGTTGGAGGTGGGCATTCGTCGAGTCTTGCGAATGGCTTCGAGTCGCTTCTCAGCCATCTCCCGACTCTTCTGTTCCCGATCCGGATCGAACTCCTGAGCGCGTCGCAGCGGGTCATCCGGCGGTGGTACAGCCGGCGTCTGTGCCTGAGCAGTGTGATTACTTTTAGAATCCGTTTCCGAGTCGTTGGTTATTTTTTTTGGCATGAGTAGGCCTGTCCTGTTTCAAGGTTATCGCTGAGACAAACTGTGCAAGCAAAGTGGCCTTAGGCTGATCCGGCGAGTGTGCGAGTAGCAGTGGCTCATGGGAGAGCAGCCAAGGTGTTAAGTGGGCGCAAGATATACCAATTAAATTTCAATGTCAATGATTCTTAATAGCTTGGCCGGGCTTGCGCGGTCGCATGCAAAGTGACGGTGCGCAACGAACGCGATCGTAGTTGGTGAGACTCAAACGTAGCTGGCCAGGGTTCTTTTATCTAAACCGTTGCACTGCTGGAGCCACTGCCGACAGAGCCTGTTGCAGAGTCTGTCGCAGCCGGTCACCACCCTGGCCGCGTGTGTAGCCGGTCCAGTGGCTGATGACGTGCCCGTCGGATGCAATGACCAGGGTCTGAGGGATCGCATTGCGGCCATTCATCAACGCCAGCGCGGTCTCGCGATCGGCCCAGCCGAGACGGAAGCCGAACTTGAAATCGTGCACGAACTGATTGACCCTGGCAGATGCCGTCCGTGGATCTTCAGTCGTCAGAGCGATGAATTCCACCGGGCGTCCAGCGTACTCTTTGCGCACTTTTTCATACTCCGGGACCTCGCTACGGCACGGACCGCACCACGATGCCCAAAGATTTACGACTAGAATCTTGCCGGCGAAGTCTCCAAGAGTGAAGCTGCCCTTGTCGAGCGATTTTAACTCGTGCGCGAGAAGGTGTTCCGGCAGAGCGCCTGATGCTGAGATCGCATCGGCCGCGCGGTCGGGCCGAACTACGATCGGTGGTTCGCTCAGCCGCTCCGGTGGTGGTGGTGGTGGCAGTGGTGTAATGCCTCTCCTCCCCGACTGTGCCACGGCGCTAGCTACAAAAGCGACCACGAGGATGAGTAGGAATATTCTTTTCACAGCAGAAATCGTGAAGGTCGAAGCGGGTAATTGCATCGGAGTTTTCCCCGTAGGAAAGGGCGTCGATCGCGGTGCCCTAACCTTATCAAAATTAGTGGTGCACCCGGCACGACTCGAACGTGCCAGCCCTGATTCGTAGTCTCGAAATGGCTGTTTTCGACTTACGGCTAAGTTCGAGTTCGTGCCGATCAGTTGGCATTTTCGCATGATCTCTTCGGGTTGGCTAGAGTGAACGGGCTGGTTCGGCAGAGTTGGGAACCGGCACACAAGAAGGTGGATCAAAGTCCTGTTGAGATCGAACCTAATTGAATAAAGGGTTGCAGACTCGCCGAAGTTTCCCGCAAGTTAGGGCTGGACTTGCGCATGCAATCTAGTTGCGAGGCCGGGTTTTAAACAAACACCCGCGCTCAAACACTCCGATAGTTGGCAGCCTGCGAGGGCTTACCCCATAAATCGTAGAGCGTGACCAGCCGTCGCGATGCTTCGGTAGTGCGCGGATCTCTGTTCCCCAAATGCGAATTGAGGGATACATAACTCTCCACGAGCAAAGGCTCCGCTTCGGCAAAGCGCTTCTGAGTCATGAGACATTCGCCCAGCGCACCGTTAGCCACTGCCACCCAAAAATGTTCTTTCGGTAACGACTCGGTGCGGAGTTTGACCGCGTCTCGCAGAATTCTTTCAGCCTCGGTTGAGTTACCGGTCTTGTCCAGAATCAATCCCTTAAAGATGAGCACCGTCGGATATTGGTCGTAGGCGGGCCCAAAGCCCTCCAAATAGATTTTCTCAGTTGCGGTTATTCGGGACTGCGATTCCGCATATTTGCCCTGCCGATAAAAGGAAATGGCCTGGTTGCGAAGATTGTCACCCAGCCATAAAGATGTCGGACTCTGCAGTTGACGAAGTACCTGCTCGCCTTCATTGAGCCTGGCATCAGCTTCGACAAAATCTCCTTTTTCAGTTAGTAAGCCTCCGAGTACCGTTAAAGCAAACCCGAAGTCGGGCGTGCCGGTTCCGCCGGTTTGGCGGTACTCGGCCACCGCGTTCCGAGCGGTTTCCAGCGCTTCGTCAAACCTACCCTGATCGGCCAGCGTCGAAGCCAGCGTGCAACGAGTTAATCCAATCAGAAAGTGTTGCTCAGCGGGCATCCGCGCACTCAAGCCGAGAGTTTCACGAAAAAGGGCTTCGGCTTCTTTTGAGTCGCCCTGTGTCCGTCGCAGATAACCAAAATTGTTGAGAGCTTCAGCAAAATCCTGGGGATTGATATTTCCTTTTCGGTATTCTGCTCTCATCAACGGCAACACCCGCCGATAGACCTTCTCTGATTCGGTAAGGTTTTGGTCCCGAAAAAGAAGCATCGCCGAAATGGACGTGGCATACATTGTCCTCGGATCATTCTCACCGTAAAGACTCCGTTCAATGTCGATGTACTTTCGAAGATGCTGCTCCCATAAATCCTGTCTGCCTTGACCGAAGTAGCTGTCCGAAAGGATCTTTTCCAACTCAGCTTTGACCTCCAGTTGATTTGAGAACTCTGGACCATCGAGTCTTCTGGCAGCTTCGTCCAACACCTCCTTCATTGTCGTTCCACCGCCATTGCTGCCGGAAACCTTGATTAGCGGGTTTGAATATGTCAGCAGTCTCTTGAGAAACAGATTGACGTTTTCCGCGTTGGCCTTTTCCTGCCGCAAAGCCCGCGCCTGCCAGGTCGTCGCCAGAATCCCACCAATTAGCGTCAGCAGGATCATGGCTGCGGCGGCCACGCCAAGACGATTGCGGCGCACAAATTTTGTTGTCCGATATTTGAAAGTGTCCTTGCGGGCGACGACCGGTAGCCCGTCGAGGTGGCGGCGAAGGTCTTCGGAAAACTGATCGACGGACGGATAACGCCGCGCCTGCTCTTTTCGCAGCGCCATCAAAATGATGTTGTCCAGGTCGCCCGCCAAGCTGCGGCGCAATTTTTCCGGTTGAGTGTTGCGAGCATTGCTCACAGATTCCGGCGTGATGGCCTCGCGAGCCTTGCTGTCTCCGTGAGACCTGCCTTCAAAATTTGCGACCGTGGTGCTGGGCTTTGCCGGTTCCTGCTCGCAGATGACCCGCGCAAGTTCATTTGGGGACATGCTTCGAGCGCGATAGGGGTGAAATCCGGTCAGCAGTTCATACAGCAGGATGCCCAGGCTATAGACGTCGCTGGTGGTTGTCAGCGTCTCGCCGCGCACTTGCTCGGGACTCGCATAGTACGGGGTAAAAACCCGCAACTCCGTGAGGGTGCGCTCGGTGAGGGGCTCGGCAATGTCCAGATTGAAGACTTTGGCGATGCCAAAATCGAGCAGCTTCGGGACACCGTCGGCCTTGATAAGAATGTTTGAGGGCTTGAGGTCGCGATGGATCACAAGATTCTGGTGCGCGTGCTGAACCGCCCCGCAAATCGTGCGAAAGATTTGCAAACGACTGTTTGTCGTTAAGCGATGAAGATCACAATAGTCCGTGACCATCGCGCCTTCAACATATTCCATTACGAGGTAAGGCAAGCCATCATCGGTCGTGCCGCCATCAAGCAGGCGCGCGATATTCGGATGGTCGAGGCTGGCCAGAATCTGCCGCTCGTTGCTGAAGCGCCGGAGAATGTCCTCGGTATCCATGCCACGCCGTACCACTTTAATCGCAACCAACTTCTGGTACCGCTTATCCGCACGCTCAGCCAGATAGACCGTTCCCATGCCACCTCGCCCGATCTCTCGAACGAGTTCATATGAGCCGATCCGCCGTCCGGCGATGTCCGTAGCTACTTGAGGAGGATCCTTTAGGGTATTACCAAAGACCGGCGCTTCGATAAAGGTTTCGGCGTCGTCGTGAGAGGCAAGTAAAGAGTCGAGCTCTTCGCGAAGGGCAGGATCGTCGGCGCAAGTCTCATCGAGGTACGCGTCGCGCTCGGCGGGCGGGCGTTCGATGGCCATGCCAAACAACTCCCGAAGATGTTTCCACTGTTCCGGCGTCATAACGACAGTCACCATGAACTACTAACCATCGCTCAAAAAACTCGATTCATGAGTTGCGTCTGTTAGACGCACTACAGCGGTTCGGGTCACTCGCCACTCGGCGCAGTTCGTGAAATCTCGCGGCGCAACCAGGCTTTCGCCATGCTCCAATCAACTTTAACGGTAGCGGCCGAAACTCCCAGCGCTGTGGCCGTCTCTTCAATGGTCAACCCACCAAAGAACCGCAACTCCACGATCCGGCTTTGCCGCTCATCAAGCTCGGCCAGACGATTGAGCGCATCGTCGAGCGCCACCAGATCGACATCCCGCGACTGTGAATAGTCCACCGCTTCATCCAGCGTAAGTTTTTGCTGCAAACCACCTCGCTTCGAGGCGCCATGACGGCGGGCGTGGTCAATCAGAATGCGGCGCATCGATTGCGCGGCGACACCGAAAAAGTGCGCGCGATTTTGCCAATCCACGCGCGTCTGATCTATGAGCTTGAGATAGGCCTCGTGCACGAGGGCGGTCGGTTGCAAGGTGTGATCCGAACGCTCCTGGCGCAAGTAATGGTCGGCCAGGCGCCGCAGTTCGTGGTAAACGAGCGGCATCAAACGCGCCGGCGCGTCCTTATCGCCATCGCTCACTTCCCGCAGAATCTGTGTGACATCCGGCAAGGACATTCAAGTAACCACCCGACCTAAGTCCGGCTACATTGACCGACATTCGAGCGAAGTATAGCAAACCAGGCACATACCTACGTCCAGATTGACTTGCTAAGTGCCCAGGCGCCACTTGCCCCGGAGCTCAATGGTGTTTTTTGGCGACTCGGCAACCAGCAGCACCACAAAGCGAAAATAATTTTACCGATCCCTAGCCTTTTCGTCTCTCCTTTGCGCGTTACTTCAATAGACGAGAGGAAATGTTTGGTCTCGATGTTCCTTCCAGTTGGAATGAGCTGAGCCACCTGTTTGTTACGAATGTGCGAACGAAACATGATGCCCAAACCCAAAACGGTAATGATGTATTCGCTGTGCGCGGCAATCGTGCTGTTGGCGTTTGGTTGTGCGTTCCAAGCGCAGGCCACACCAGGCGACCTTGACCCGAGCTTCGGCAACAGCGGCGTGGTCACCACGTTATTCCCCGGGAACGGCGCATTTCTTGGGGATTCCGCTTTGCAAACGGACGGCAAGATCGTGGTCGTCGGTGGCAATAAATACGCCGGTGATCAGTATGAGCCGTATGTCGCGCGTTACAATACCGATGGCACACTCGACCCGAGTTTCGGCACCGGCGGTATCGTGTTCACGCGCTTTACAATCCCGGGCCAAGGCGCCAACGACGATAGCGGACAATTCGACGCTGTCGCCATTCAAACGGACGGCAAGATCATCGCCGCGGGTGGCGGAAGCTCACTCGGTTTCGCAGATGCGATTCTTGCGCGTTACGACTCTACTGGTTTGCTCGACTCGAGTTTCGGGAGCGGCGGCAAAGTAATGACGCAAACCAACACCGGGCTCTTCCAGGGGAATCTCAACGGTAGTACAAGCATCTACTCTCTTCAAGTCGCGCTGGATAACACATTTTACGCTGTTGGTGGCGGACAGTTTTATCTGGCCGGCGGTCAAAGCAATAGCCCCATTGTCCTTCACTACTCGGCGAATGGCACGTTGCTTGGTCTGAACCGCATAGTCGTTGTTCCGGCGAATTTCAACGGGGCGTCTAACATCGGCTACGCCTCAGTTTTGCAACCAGACGGAAAACTTATTTTCACCAACATCGGCGGATTTATCACTGACTTTATCCTCGTCCGCATCAATCCTGATTTGTCGCTTGATTCGACCTTCGGCACGAGTGGCGTGGTGCAAACCAGCTTCGACTCGAGTGCGGGTGTGGCGCAGGCGAACGGAATTGTCCTTGACCCGAACGCCAGAATCGTCGCTTCCGGCGGGAGTAATGGGGGTAACAGCAGCAGCGGCCATTTCTTCGCCGCCAGCTACGACTCCAATGGCGGTTTGGATACGAGTTTCGGCAACGGCGGCAAGGTTACAATCTTAAGTTCGAACTCACCGTTTCCTAATAATCGCAAGGGCAGTCTCGGACTCGTGCGCCAGCCTGACGGTAAGTACGTTTCCGGGTCAGAGTCTTTCGGCGCGATTCGCTTGCTGTCTGCCGGCGCCCTCGACACGACTTTCGGCGTCGGCGGTCTCGCACTCTATCAAAACAGCGAAGGCTATCCTGGCATTTCGGGTTTCGGTTCAAAGCCGCTGTTGCAGTCCGACGCCAAAATCATCCTTCCCGGCTCGCAGCAGGACGGTAATGACCCCGGCTCGCACGGAGTCAGAATGCTGCGCCTGATTAACCAGCTGTCGCCGACGGCGTCAGATTCCATGATTAGCGGACGAATTATGAATTCTGACGGAAGACCACTGGCCGGCGTAGCCATTCGCATGAACGGTACTCAAGACCGCTTAACGATTACGGACACAGCCGGCAACTATCATTTCGATAGTGTCGAGACCAACGGCTTGTACACCATCGTGCCGTCGTTCGCAAATTACGTCTTTAGCCCGTCGCAGCGTACCTTCAGCCTGCTGCGCCAACATACGGAAGCGACGTTCACAGGCACCGAGCACGGCGTGACCTTGAACCCGCTGGACGCGACAGAATACTTTGTGCGACAGCAGTATCTCGACTTCCTTGGCCGCGAGCCCGATGAAGATGGCTTCACCTTCTGGGTAAACAACATTGAGAAGTGCGGCGTGAACCAGGACTGTCGCTGGGCGAAACGGGTCGACACGTCGGCGGCATTCTTTCTTTCGATCGAATTTCAGCAGACGGGCTTTCTCCTTCATCGTATTTACAAGGCATCCTACGGCGACGCGAACGGTGTTACGACCCTTAGCGGCGCGCACCAGTTCGCCGTTCCGATCATTACGCGCAACGAGTTTCTCGCGGGCCTTCAGGAGATTGGCGAGATTAACGTGGGCCAGGCTGGCTGGGAGACCGTAATGGAGCACAACACGCAGAATTTCGTGTTGGCCTTCGTCCAAACCGAACGATTCACAACGGCCTTTCCCAACACAATGATACCTGCGGAGTTCGTCGACAAGCTTGTTACCAACATCGGCATTGCACTGTCATCTTCAGACCGGACCGATGCCATCAACGAGTTTCGAAACGCCTTCTCGTCCAGCGATGTGGCGGCCCGAGCGCGGGCTCTACGGCGAGTAGCGGAGAATGTGGCCTTTAAACAATCGGAGTCCAATCGGGCATTCGTGCTGGTCGAGTACTTTAGCTATCTGCATCGAAACCCCAACGACAGTCCCGATTCGGACTACTCGGGCTATGATTTCTGGCAGGCTAAGCTAAACCACTTCAACGGGAATTACGTGAATGCGGAAATGGTCAAAGCATTCATCAACTCCACCGAGTATCGTCGGCGCTTCGGGTTGTGACGAAGTTCCCGCAGTGAACAGCGGTGCACTTTTGTCGCCGGCACGACCGCGGCATTTTACTAACATTTGTTACGGGTTGCAGCCGCCGGTGAATTTAACTGTTACGACCTATATGGTTCAGTTCGTCGGTAGTCTTGTCACAAGTTTGTCACCGGCAACTGGCCTACTGTTGAATTGAACTTGAATCTTACATGAACCTTCAGACTTCGATGGTCGAGTACATTTAGGTGGTCCAAAGAAAGTGACCTTCGGTTCCTGCGGCAGTGTTAGAGCAGATGTGCACAGCGTAAAAATGCGAGCGCTTCAGTGTGTGGAATGTCCCCCACCCTATATGGCGGAGAGATCGAACGGAGAAGACGAGTTTGCTACTTCATCTTCTGGAGCAGTCTTCTCTACCTGGGAAGCCTGCCGCGATACTCACCCGAGACTACGAACGACTTCACCATCTCAGCCTCGCCAAAGTTCCCTTTGAAGGTGTTCAGCTTATTCAACCAGAAGTCATAGCCGGAGAAGTCAGTATCCGCGCCGCTGTTAGGATCTCTCCGCAAGTAGCCAAAGTATTGCATCAGAACAAAAGCCTGGTTGAAGTGTTGCTGTGCCAAGGTTGAGTTCTCGGCGACGATTCGCAGAGCCCGTCCTCTTGCGGCCACATCCGCAGATGTTGAGTCGGACCCGAACTCAGCGATGGCCGCCGTGCGATCGCTGACCGACGGTGTCACGCCGGCATTCACGAACAGCTGATCGACAAACTGCGTCGGATTCAGCGTCGTCGAATACGCCGCAGTAAACCTCGCCCGCTGCACAAACTCGGCCATGAACGCGACCTTGTTATTGTCGAGCGTCGTCTGATTTCCCGGCGCATTGACGATTACTCCGTTGGCGATCTCAGTCGTGTCAGGTTTGAACTCGCCGAGCTTGACTGGCACCGGTGCGCCGGGCATATCACCGTAAGCAGCCTGATAAGTTTTGTAAACCAGATAGCCAGTCTGTTGGAACTCAATTGAAAGGAAGAACGCTGCCGACGTGTCGATGCGCTGACCCGCCCGGCAATTCTGATCGGCTCCGCACGATTCGATGTTGTTGACCCAGAAGTTGAGACCTGCTTCATCGGGTTCGCGGCCGAGGAAGTCCACGTACTGCTGCCGGACAAAGTACTCCGTCGTATCGAGAGGATTTGAACCCGCGCTCGAGACCGTTGCATTGAAGGCCGCATCCGTATGCTGACCCAACGCACTAAAGCTTCGTTGCGATGGACTGAAATTGAAGTTCGCCCGCGACGGGACGACGGTATAAAAGCCGTTCGTTTCGACACTATCGAAGCGATAGTTGCCTTGGGCGTCGGTGACCGTCAGCCGGTTCTGAGTTCCGCTCACGCGCACCGCTGCGCCTTCCACTGGATTGCCATTACTGTCGACGATCCGGCCTGAGATGTTTCCGTTCGCCGCGGTGGGCGTCAATCCCAGGTTCGTGTACCAGAAGCCGCCGCGCAAAGAATAGGGAGGCTGACGCGAGAGGTCTGCAGCGCCCGGCTCACCGGCTGTGCCTTCAACCGTGAGATTGCCGCTGCCGATGCTCGGCGTGCAACCGCCGGCTCCGTCCGGGCCACAGCCGCCGCCGGCCACAACCTGCGAAGCGATTGTGAAAGTGCCGCCGCTGCTCTGTGCGAAAGACACAGATACATTCAGGGTGAGCAGCAATGCGCAAAAAAGGATCAGTTGGCCAAGTTTATGGATTCGCTTCATAGTCGTCCCCATCGGGCTCAAGATAAACATTTAGCGCGCGACAATAGAAGTTCTGCTTTCAGAATACGGCAAACGGGACGCTCGGGTTCTTTCTTGAAGTCTCGTACCATGTGCTGCCAGACCTGCACAGCGTAAGCGTGTCATTCGACCCTGCGTTCCAGGTTGTATTCAGGCTAAAGGGTGCGGTGTTATTGATGGTCACGCTGCTACCGATATTGATCAAAGCCACGCACTGGCCATTAATTCCGCCAGTCAAATCCGTAACTATCGTTGAACTGCCGTAATTCAGAACGAGTACCGTTAGGTTCGTGACTGAAGGCGTCGCGCCGGAAGTGACCGTGTTCAGATTTGCGGCGGCGAGACTGTGTATGGAATAAGGCGTCGAAGTGAGTTGTTGTCGCGGCAATAGCGGAGTGAACGAAGCGTCCGCAGGATGCTTGACGCCAATATCCAGAAAACGATCCGCGCCTGGGAACGCCGGCGCCGTGAAATCGAGTTGGACAGTAAACACCCCATTCGTTACCAGGACGGCGCTCTTCGTCTGGGTAATAGGCGAGCCGCTGGGAAGTTGGTTGCCGCTGGTCAGCGCATCGTAGAGCTTGAACTGCAAATCGTATGTGCCGTTGGCCGGCGTGCCGCTATCAGTCAAGCGACCTTAATACGTGAACGTACTGGTCTGCGCCTGCGCCAGGTTGGCGGCCAGGATGAACAATGTCATCAGGATGAAAAGTCGGAAGATTTTAGTCGAAATATTCATGATCTACTCCTGCGCTTCTTAAAGGTTTTCCAAAGTCAATCGGGTTCTGCCTGACGCGTAACCTATCACCGCTATGGCCATTCAGCAATCGCCCATCCGGTTCTCTTGCCATTTTAGCTTCCTGGACTGAGAGTGATCGTCAAGGACTATGAGACCTTCAAAATGGTGAGCCGGGTTGGACTGGTGGACCACTAACTACAACAAATGCCCGCCCATGAATCCATGTAGTTGCAGTCGAGGATCCGGCAATGGTGTTGTTATCGATAGCCAGGGACCCCGCGTTCGGACCTTTACCAAAAAGCGGTCCGCTCCGGGAAATGCCGCCGCAGTGAGATCAAGCTGCACCGTGAACACTCCATTTGTTACCCGCACACCGCTCTTCGTAAGTGTTAGCGGCGAACCCGCAGGTATCTGGTTGCCGCTTGTTAACGCATCCCACAGCGTGAACTGCAAATCATATGTGCCGTTGGCCGGAGTGCCGCCATCAGTGAGGCGTCCCTGATAACTGAATGTGCTGGTCTGCGCCTGAGCCGGGTTGGCGGCTAGACTGAGCAAGATCATTAGGATGAAAAGCCGAGAGAGCTTTGTCAAAATATTCATAATCTCCTCCTGCGATTCTCAAAAGCGACTTTCTGCCACGGTCTTTATGCAGCCGAATCGAATTCTGCTCGGCGCGTAAGCTATCTCCTCTATGATCATTCAACAATCTCGAACTGGTCCATCTGTTCTCAAGCCGGTTTGGATAAGAAGTTCATAGGCGCAGGGGATGAGCTAATCCATGCCTGTCACCGCATCATTGAATTCTGATATCAAGGTATCAGGGTCAAAAGGCAAAGAAGTGCCGAGCCATCCAAAGTATGGTGGTTCGTGTTCCCTGACGTCCGCCCTTCCCCAACTCTTGGATTCTCACGAAACTAGTTTCGCTCAGAGACACCCACACGTCTCATGAAAATGGTTCCGTTCCACCATGCCTATACCACTGGTCGCGGAAGATCCGTACTAGCGAAACTCGATCAAGCATTGCGACTCCCAGGGAGTTCAAGATAACGCGCCTCCGATTGATGGCATAGTAACTGCACCTGCTCTCCCGATAGCGGGCTTCTTCGCTTCTTCACGCATTCGTGATGCGCTATGCCCAGGTACTTCTCACCTGCTGGGGCAAATCTCCGCTCGTCTGGAATCTCGCCGGAATGATCGGCAGGGCCTGATTGACGACGCCGTCTACTGGATTCTTCCAGGCAGTTTGAGAGCACGGGAAGCCTTACCTCGGGAGTTCGCTCCACAGCAAGACAACGCCCGGCGGCATCCTCTGCAATGTCGCCGTCACGGAGTTTACGTCTCAGCACTTCTTAACTTCAGATCGCGGACCTGCGGTCACATTCGGAGAGAGGGATACGTCGCATGACAAAGTGGACCCATCTTTTGATTCTCATCTTCTGTCTCGGAGGCGCAGTCATCGTGTGGTGGTATTACCATGTGCCCCAACATGCGGAGACGGCATACTCAGCCAATAGACCGCCGCTGACGAATGAACCTATATCCCCCATACCTCCCTCGGTTGATCTGGATGGCCGGAAGGTCGAGTTGGGTGAACGGCTCTTTAACGATCCCGTTTTGTCACACGACGATAGTGTTTCCTGTGCCACTTGCCATTCATTGACCAAGGGCGGGACCGATCAACTGACACGTTCCATCGGGATCGGCGGACACTCAGGCTCCATCAATGCCCCGACCGTTTTCAACTCCAGTTATAACTTCAAGCAGTTTTGGGACGGCCACGCCGAGACGCTGGAGGATCAGATCGATGGACCGACGCAAGCTGCACAGGAGATGGGTTCAAACTGGGCGGAAATCATTAACAAGCTCAGTCAGTCAGCCAGGTATGTCGGGGATTTTGGGAAAATATATGCAGATGGGATTCAACGCGACAACGTCAAAGATGCCATTGCCACTTTCGAACGCTCGCTCATCACGCCTAACTCACGCTTTGATCAGTATCTGCTGGGAAACAGGGACGCGCTGACGACGGAAGAGAAGCAGGGGTACTACCTCTTCAAGGAATACGGCTGTGCCAGTTGTCATCAGGGCGTAAACATTGGCGGCAACTTGTTCCAGAAATTTGGGGTGATGAGTAGCCGGTCCGATGCCGGCAGTAATGCCACAAAGGCCGATCTGGGGCGCTTCAATGTCACGGGCCAGGAAGCTGACAAGTTCGTTTTCAAGGTGCCAAGCCTGCGAAACGTCGCCCTGACCGCGCCATACTTTCATGACGGCTCTGTCACCCAACTCGACCAGGCCGTAACAATCATGAGTGTTACGCAGCTAGGTCGGCCGCTGACAGTCGCCGAAACAGCAGCAATCGTAAAGTTTCTCAAGTCGCTTTCCGGCGAATACAAAGGCAGGGCCCTATGAAAGTATCAGGCATAGCCAGGATATTGTCGGGAGCGGGAATTGTTCTGCTCGTGGCCTTCTTGTTCTACAAAACTGGCGCGGTTGATGACGTGCAGCACAACCGCTACAACGCCGACTTGCTTAAGCTAATGGAATCGGACGCCACCCTTAACCAGAACATCTTACGCACGCGCTATCTGTTGTTGCTCTCTTATGATTCTTTGAATGCGGAGTTGGCCGAGATGAAAACGCTGCAGAAAGATCTCGAAAGCCTGCCCAGCTACAGTGGACGCTCCAGACGGGCCGAGCTTACTGCAGAATTGGAACAACTTGGCCAGAGCCTCAACTCCAAAGACAGCCTGGTGCAAACGTTCAAATCGAAAAACGCAATCTTCAACAATTCACTGCGTTACTTTCCCATCGCGGCCGAAGATCTCGCCCATGAGATTGGGGCAGATGCCAGGTCTACTGCCGAGTTACACCGGCTGCTGCCAGATGTATTGCGTTACAGCATAGCCCCCGACCGGAGGCTTGAAGTCCGCATCACCAACGAAATCGCGTCCCTCTCCAAAGGCGCAGGCGCGCCCAGCAAAACGGGCGGCGATACAAACCTGACCGTAGTTCTAGGTCACGCGCGAACGATTGTGGCGCAGAAACCCGAACTGGAGGATCTAACGAGGAAGGTGAACGATATGCCGATCGCTGGACAGGTGGAGAGTATCTATCGTCTTAGCAATCAGCAGTATGAAACGGTCGTCCGTTCGTCAACCGTCTATCGCTTTTGTCTTTACGCAGTCTCTATGGGGTTGCTCGTGCTGGTGCTTGTGAAGGTAAGAAGGGGAAGCGTGGTACTCAACGCGACTAAAGAAAGTTTGGAACAACAGATCAAACGCGCAGAAGAGTATGTGGGCCAAGTGAAGTTTGCCGGTGAGGAATTGCGGCTGAGCGAGGGGCGCTACCGAGATCTGTTTGAAAACGCCAATGACATTATTTACACCGTTGACCTTAAGGGTAATTACACTTCAGTAAATAGAGCCTGCGAAGATATCGTCGGCTATACGAGCGCTGAGGCTTTGAAAATGAACCTCACGCAAATCATCGCGCCAGAGTATCTTGCGGAAGCTAGGGGGCGGCTCGCGCTAACCGTGGAAGAGAGAGTCGTCTCCAATTATGAACTGGAGATCATTGCCAAAGGCGGCCAGAGAAGAAGACTCGAAGTGAACTCCCGTATTATCTACAACGACGGAAAGCCAAACGGCGTACAGGGCATGGCCCGCGATATCACCGAACGCACGCGGGCGGAAGCGGAACGCCGAACCCTCTCTGAAATAGTTCAGGGCATCATCACCTCATCCAATTTGGATGATCTGCTTAAGCTTACTCATAACTCAATCCGCAAACTCATGTATGCCGAGAATTGCTTTGTCACGCTTTATGACCCGGCAACCAGTTTGGTGCATTTCGAGTTTTGGGCCGACAAGTTTGATTCGATGCCGGAACCGCGCGCGATCGGCACCGGCTTCAGCGGTCATGTGCTCCGCACGGGTCAACCCATAATGTTGAATCAGGAAATCAGCGACCGCATGTGTGACGCTGGCGAGGTCGAAAGGGCGGGCACCGATTCGGCTTCATGGCTGGGCGTACCACTGCGTACGCCATCAGGCGTTATCGGGGTTTTTGTAGTTCAGGACTACGAGAATGAAGCCGCCTACGATCAACGCGATCTTGAGTTTTTATCGGCAGTTGGAGATCAGATAGCTCTGGCTATCGAACGCAAGCGTGGTGAACGCGAGCTTGAGCAAGCCAGAGACACAGCCTTGGAGTCGGCACGCCTCAAATCAGAATTTCTCGCCAACATGAGTCACGAGATTCGTACGCCGATGAACGGGGTAATCGGCATGACCGGGCTCTTGCTTGATACGGACCTTACTGACGATCAGCGGGACTTTGCTGAGACGATTCGCCAAAGCGGCGACTCGCTCCTGACGATCATCAATGACATTCTCGACTTCTCAAAAATAGAAGCCGGCAAGCTGCAATTTGAGGTGCTGGACTTCGATCTAACCGACGCCGTTGAAGGTGCAGTGGAGTTGCTGGCGGAGCGCGCTCGGGACAAGCGGATAGAGCTTGCGTCTCTTGTTCATAGCAACGTGCCGACATATCTGCGTGGCGATCCGGGCCGTTTGCGGCAGGTGCTTACGAATCTGATCGGCAACGCCCTGAAGTTTACCGAGCAGGGGGAGATTGTCGTGCGCGTGGCGAAGGAGAGTGAGACCGATGATGAGGTGGTGGCACGTTTTACGGTGACAGACACCGGCATCGGCATTAGTGAGTCGGCGCAACGAAATCTTTTCCAGGCATTCGTACAAGCTGACGGTTCCACGACACGCAAGTACGGTGGGACCGGTCTGGGCCTGGCCATTTCGAAACAATTGGTCGAACTGATGGGTGGACGGATCGGTGTGAATGCCATCCCCGGCAAGGGTTCGACATTTTGGTTCACCGCAAGATTCGGGAAACAAACGGCGTCGGTCGACCCGGCCCATCATCCGGTGCCAACTCTGGCCAACGTGCGCGCGCTAATCGTTGACGATAATGCAACCAATAGGAAAATACTGGCGCACCAACTTGGCTGGTGGGGAATGATTTACGACCAGGCGGATTCGGGAGCGCGAGCGCTTGACCTGTTACGGCAAGCGGCGGCCGAAGGCAGGCCTTATGATCTGGCAGTACTCGATTTGATGATGCCGGAAATGGATGGTTTTGAGTTAGCGCGTGCGATCAAGAATGAAACGACAATTGCCGCCACGGTCCTGGTGCTCTTGACGTCATACGGGCAGCGCGGCGATGGCGCCGCGGCTCGCGAGGCAGGGATCGCCGCATATCTCAGCAAGCCCGTGCGGCAGGCGCAGTTGCTTGACTGTCTGCAGAGTGTTCTTGGCGAGTCGTCGATCCCAGACGAAGGCCTGGCCGTGGATCCGGCCCTGGCCAAGCTAATCACCAGACACAATCTAAAAAAGAAAAACGTTATGTCAACTAAACTGATCCTGCTTGCCGAAGACAACATTGTGAACCAGAGGGTCGCGGTGCGTCAGCTACAAAAGCTAGGCTATCGCGCGGACGCTGTCGCTAACGGGCGCGAGGCATTAGAGGCGCTGGCACTGATCCCGTATGACCTGGTCCTGATGGACTGTCAGATGCCGGAGATGGATGGCTACGAGGCGACGGCCGAGATTCGCCGCCGCGAAGGACCGGGCAAACACACGCCCATTGTCGCTATGACCGCAAACGCACTCGACGGGGATCGCGAGAAATGCATCGCGGCTGGAATGGACGATTACCTCTCTAAGCCGGTGAAGCTGGACGAACTGACCGCAGTGCTCCAGCGGCGCCTCCCCGGTGGCGAGCGCGAGAACGAGTCAGCCGTCAACACAATTGCCTCCGTTGATCGGCCGCCAGTCGATCTGCAGCAGCTCTTTTCAGGCGTTGGGCGAGTAGACTGAAGGGTTGCGTGTCACGTTCCGATTCATTCATGTTGCTTTGCCAGGCTAGTTCAAAAAGAAGATCGAGGCGTTCAACATCGAGGCAAAAGCCACCCATAAGGCGTAAGGCACGAACAGCAAACTCGCCAGGCCGTCCAGTCGCCGAGACGTGACGATCAACGCGAGAATAGTCACGAGCAGCAAAAGAATCACGCCCAGGGCCAAACCGACCCGGTGCGCCGAAAAGAAGACCGGCGACCACAGGAAGTTCAAACTAAGTTGCGCCCACCAGAGCTTCATTGACCATCCGTTCCGGGCACGTTGCCAAACTCGCCAGCCGCCGATGGCGATGAGAACATAAAGCGCCGTCCATACCGGCGCGAATATCCAGTTCGGCGGGTTGAATGAGGGTTTGGTCAGTTCCGAATACCACGCGCCCGGAGCCGTGATGAATCCGATGGCCAGGCCGCCGCCCAAGACCAGGGCCAGGAAAAGAAGCAACGAGAAACGGTGGGATCTGGTGAATGTTGGTTTCGGAGTTTCGTTCCTCATCGCGACGGATATAGCACTGTCAGAAAGTGGTTGGTAATAGAAAATGGTGAGGCTGAGAACGCTGCTTTGTTTTTCTTGTCGAACAAAGTCTCACACTCCAAGGTTTGCGCGAGGAAAAGAACCCAAAGGCTATCGCCCGCGAAATTCCAAAGAACTAATAGAGGTAAAGGCCCGCCTTGGTAGCGCGTCAATTTGTCGTAGGGAATCACAAGGACGGTAAGTAGTGGATATCATCAATTGCCAGTGCAACGATTTCATCCCCTCCGTTTTTAGAGCAACGATTGATAGGTGGTCCGAACTGATGAGATTCTCTTACGAGTCTCTTCCAGCGAGGTGTTTCCACCCGCCATCTCAATACAAACGTTAAGCTCAGCAAGATCCAACTTCAACGCTTGTGCGGCGGTCCGTGCGTTAGTCAGACTTTGGTAAACGATCGTCCGGGCCGGCTCGCCGGCGGTTGTCTGCGTTTCGGCAATCGCGAGGTTCACCCCCAGGTTATAAGCATTGGTCAGGTCGGCCGAAGTCTTGGAGAGTATCGCAGCGTAACTTGACCGGAACGCAACGATCTCTTCGTATTGGCTTCTGGCAGTTGAAAGCTGATTTTCGTCAGTTTGCTCCAACGTATTGCGGCCACTTTTGACCATTCCATCGAGTCGAGTGGGATCCGGAAGATTTGCCGGGGCATCCTTCGCAGCGCTTATTGAACGAGCAAAATCTACGGCTCTGCTCAGAGATCCCAACGCCTCCCAATATCCCGGATGATTGCCAACCTTTTGGTTTGACGCCACCTGCATCTGGAATGAGGCAAATCCCAAACTGACACCCAGGGCATAGGCTTCTGGTTTTTTCTGCGCCAGTGTTTGCGCGTGGAGGCCCGAGGCCGACAAAGCCAGCAGTCCAACAAGGATGGCATACGAAGCGATGGTTTTTACCCGCATAAGAAGTCCCTTTTTCCTGATTACTAAGAATGGCAAGGCGTCGGAGTCTATCTCAGAAAACGACTTCAGACAAGCGAGACATCCTTACGCGGACTAACGAGAATGTAGGGCGAAAAGGCGGTGATTGGTCGTTAGGGGTTCCGTTTCGTAAACGGAACACAGTCGGATTGGCGAAATTACCTAAGCTGCTATTCTCGCCGTCCCATGGCGACCTGCATCGTATCGTTCCTGGACTTGGACGGAGTCATCTGCATAGAATCCGTTTCGAAAAAGGAGCTAAACATATGAGAATCAAAGGACGAGTTTGCCTGGTTTTGTTCACTGCTTTCTTGACTCTCCTGGTTGCTGCATCCGCTCACGCTCAGGAAATGAACTCGAGCGGTCGCAATGTATCAGGCATGAAGTTAACAACGATTCCGGGTCTGCCAACCTGCGCGCGCGGTTCAGTTCAGAATGGCGATCCGACGAAAGGGCCGTCGATTATTTTTGCAAAGATCCCGACCGGGTGTTCCATTCCCTGGCATTGGCATAGCCGAATGAACACGTGATGATCGTTAGTGGTGTTGCGCGTCTCGACATGAAGGATGCCAAGTCGCTGACGCTTCGTGCGGGAGGATTTGCGATGCTGCCGTCTCATCACGTCCATCAGTTTCGCTGTCAGCAGGCCTGTGCGCTTTACATCTATTCGGAGGTTGCCTTTGACATTCATTACGTGAACGCACAGGGAATCGAAATTCCACCAGCCGATGCGCTTAGGGCGGTCAAAGAAAAAGCGGCAACGGAAATGAAGTAATAGCGCGTCCGAACTGCCAGCGATTTACCGGCCAGTAATTTTTAGTTTGAAGAGGTCCGCGCGCTGATAGTGACCAGAAACATCGAGCGTCATGCGCTCCTTGTCGATCGCTGCCATGTCCAGCTCTGCGACAATAATGCTTTCCTCATCGAAGACAGGCTCAACTATATAGCTTCCGTCTGGGCCTACGACGGTGCTCCCGCCCCTTAGCAGTAAATGGTCTGGCTTATCTGACAGATCTGCGGGAACGGCTAACTGATCCGGCAGATCCCGAACTTTCATCAACAGACCGGCAGCGAGCACGAAGCATCTGCCTTCGAACGCGTAGTGGCGGCTGGCAATCTGATGCATCTCGTGAACAGTGGGCCAAACCGCGATGTGGATGTGCTCACCTGAATCGTGAAGCACTTGCCGCGCAAGTGGCATCCAATGTTCCCAGCAAATCAGACCGCCCACCCGCCCGACGGAGGTATCGACTGCCTTGAGATTGGCGCCGTCGCCCTGACCCCAGACCATCCGTTCGGAGTAAGTGGGGATGAGTTTGCGCCGGTGGTTAGCGATCGAGCCATCAGCGTTGATGGTGAGCAGCGAATTGTAAAGGGTGCCGTTTCCCGGCCCAGCATCAACACGCTCGTTGATGCCTATGACCACTACGACGTTGTGAGTCTTGGCTGCCTGCGCGATTACGTTCAACTCGCGGCTTGGTACTGCGACGCTATTGGCGCGGAGTTGAGCAAATACTTCTTTGGTAGGTTCGTGATTCCAGAGGGCCGCCCCTGGACAATGGTCGAGCCATGCTGGATAACCAGGCAGCCAGGTTTCGCCGAAGACGATTAGTTTCGCTCCTTTCGCCGCGGCCTCGCCTATAAGTTTGACCGCCAAGTCGAGGCTTGCTGCCAGATTCATGAAAACCGGCGTCGCCTGGACGATCGCGACTTTGAGTTTGCTTGTCACTATTCTGATTCCGATCCTTAATTGAGATTACGCCTCGACTCCAAGGTTCTTCGCTTCTTGTCTCGCTTGCGACCAGGTCATCGGAAAGAAGGAGACGTCACCGCTCTCCTGCGCGTTGGTCAGATGTGCCAACGCAAAGCGAATGATCCGCCGTTGCAATTCGCGATGAAAGGGCACACCAAAGTGATGGCCCATCATAAAAGGAAGGAAAACCGCTCGTGGCGGTTTGCAGTGCTCGGTGACGTCAAGAGCCACGCTCAACGAAACTGTCGGAACTCCTCTGCGTTCAATAGCGCGCTGAACCAGCGCGACGGACTGATGTCATATTGGTCAAGCCGGACACAACAGCGCAGCATCGGCTCCATCCGCGACCACGGCTTCCGCAATGTCTTCTGCGAGAGTTCGCTCGAACGTGGGCGGATCCATCTGATAGCCGATGAAGGAAAAGAAGTTTGGCGTTAGTTCACCGATGGCGTCTTCGACTGCAAGTTCCTGCAGACGCTCGATGGGAAAGATCACATTGAGGTCCTTGAGCGCGTCTGTGGTCGGATACTTGATCTGATGGATTTCCAGATCACTGGTTTTCGATCCAGAGGGTACGCGGCGAAAAGAGTAATCGCCCACGGGGTGAACTACGTCGAAAGGCATCGTGCCCTTCGGTTGGATGCCGGCGGAACTCACAAACGTCAGCCTTGAGGCAGACAACGGTTTACTAAGTCGCGCGAGCGGAACGAAATCTTCCTTGGTAATCATCGAGCCCGGATAACGCTCGTTAATGGTCTCCCAAAGACCGGGGCGCAACTGTCTCGTATTATCAGAGGGTGCCGTCATGAATCCATTCTCCCGAACTCTGCACAAAATAGAAATGCAGGTGGAAATAAAGATGCGCCAGCGTGGCGGGCGTCTGGTCACGGAGAGCGGCGATGATGAATTCTCGATCGGTCGGCGGCACATCAAGCAGCAGCTTCAGTGCTTCTGTCCAGGCCTTGTCGATCTCCTTGCGTCCCTGCGTTTCATTTCCGTCGCCCAGATGAAGACGCACATATCGGATTAGCTTCTCGGTATCGTTTTCGGCAACCGCTTTCTTCAGATACTGGAGTGACATAACAAGCTCCTGGAACCTTAATTAATAGCGGCTGCATTGTACAAGGTTATGGCCGTTTTCCTGAGAGACCCAGACTGTGTATCAAGGGCGGAGCAAAACCAGACCACTTCTGGTTAGTGGAAACGTTTGTTAGTTGGATCTGCAGGGGTGGCTGAAGCGCAGGCCGGCGCCGCCGTTAGGCGTGAGCGCCCTGAAGACTCGGGCCTGTTTCATCTCATTGTCATGTGGGCGAATGTCCAGGTGTTGTCGCTCGTACCAAAACGTTTTCCAGGACTGTCGCCCAAGTTAAAGAATTAGATCCCGACGCGGTTTGCGAAGTCGCTCTGGTTGGTCGCATTGCCGCCGGTGCTCCGATGGATGCGATTGAAGACATCGAGATGATCTGTGTGCCGCGCTTTATGCTTGGACGAGTGCGTCCAGAGCGAATCCATGCCCTGCGCGTCAAAGGCGATTCGATGATCGACGAGCATATCTGTGACGGCGACATGTCTCAGTGTTAGCGCCTTGTCCGACAATTTTCCAATTGACATGACCAATTTCAGAGAAAGAAACGACCGGCGAAAAATGAGCTACTCATCTTTCGCCGGCCGCTTGTTGTCGGCAATCAATTGGTGCGATCTTTGGGCTAGTTCAATCCAAACCGGCCGCGATACTCGCTTGAAACGATGAACGCTCTGACCATCTCGGCGCGCTTCACCCGGGCCAGTGCCACGTTCGCGTCTCGCACGTCTTCGCCCGGCAGGCTGAACTGGTTCATCTTGGTAAGCCAGAAGTCGTAGCCCGAGAAGTTGAGGTCCGGCGCGTCATCCGGATTACGTCTCAGATAGCCGTAGTATTGCATCAAGACAAAAGCAGGGTTGTACTGCTTCTGAAAGACAGAGTTGCTTTCGGACACGCTGCGCAGCGCAGCCGCTCGTCCGGCCGTGTTGCCTGCGCCGTAAGCAGTTATTGCGTCGTTTCGCTCAGTAGCCGTCGGCGTTACACCGGAATTAGTGAAAAGCGTGTCAACGTAGGTCGTGACCAATGTGCCCAGCGGGAAGGGCGTTACAAACTCAGGACGCTGCACAAACGCCACGAAGAACTTCGCTTTGTTTTGCTCCAGAAGCGTGTCTGCTCCCGGCTGCCCAATAATCACGCCATCGTTGATTGCGCGCTGGTCGCGCAGGTAGACCGTGTATCGCGGAGTGCTGCTCGCGCTGCCGAATGCAGCCTTGTGAGCGCGGATAACCAGATAGCCCGTGTTTTGGAATTCGATGGAAATGAAGAATGCTGCCGAAACGTTGGTGCGCTTCTCATCAATACACGCTGCGTTGCTGAGGCAGTTCGCGATCTCGTTGGTCCAAAAAGCCTGGCCACTCGTATCGGATTGTCGATTGAGAAAGTCGTGATAGTGCTGGCAAACAAACGTACCCGCATCGTTAATAGGGTTCGGAGCTGTTGGCACGGTCGTGTCGTCGAGAATACTCACCGTCGCTGTGCCTTGAAGGCCTATCGTCGCCCCAACTGGATTGAGGAGCGTAAGGTTGAAGGTCTCCGTACCTTCGGTGGTGTAGGCATCTCTAGTGGCCAGCAGCGTAAACGTCTTGGTGGCCTGACCGGCCGCGAAGGTCACTGTTCCCGCCGACAGGGTGTAGTCGGTGCGCTGTAGGGCCGTGCTATCGCTCGTCGCATAATCCACAGTTCCGGCGGCGCTTGTGTCACTACGCTTCACGGTGATCGTGGTTTCCCCACAGCCTTCGTTCATGTTGAAGTTCGCGGCACTAAATTCATAGCCGCCGGCAGGCACGGCGTCGACGCTGACAGAATCAACCGTCGCGGCGCCATTTAGCGCAAAGATTCTGCCGGTCGTGGTGGCGCTGGTAGTAAAGGTAATGCTCGTGTTTGCAATAATGTGTCCGCGGAAGCTGGTTGATGTACCAATAGTCGCAGAAGTCCCGACCTGCCAATACACGTTGTTTCCGCGTCCGCCACTGGTCATAAGAACCTGCGCACTGCTGGCGGTCGTGAGCGTGGTCCCAATTTGGAAAATGAAGATCGCGTTCGGATCGCCGCCATCGTTGAGAGTGAATATTGCGTTCAACTGAGCCGAGGTGTCAAAACAATAGACGCCTGGACTGACCGCGAGTTGGGTCTGTCCCAGAATCTTACCGCTCAAGTTGTTTGCGGCGGGGCACGCCTGCCCTTTGAGATTATTGTAGGCAGTGAGGGCGCTGGCCTGGGCCGGGCCAGCTGCAGATCCCGAGCCCGTGAATATTTGGCCATTCTGTACAACTCCCGGCGGAAATCCAATTACCGCACTTCCGGGGCTGACTCCGATATTGCCGGAGATCACGACCGGGCCCGTAGCGGTTAGTGTGGTCCCGGCCAGGGCAGCAAAGCTCTGCGCATTGCCCAGCGGTGGCACGCTTTGAGCTGATGCCGAGCGTGTCGAAGCCGCGAAAAAGAATGCGGCGATCAGAAAGCTCGCAAAAACAAACTTATTTAGATATTTGATAGGCGTTCCTCTTTCTAGTTAGGACGGTTTGCTTTAAGGGAAAAAAGAACAACCTTGTCGGAAGTGTGGCGGAGCGGCACAGGAAGTCTAAGGCGTTGAGATTCTTTTCAAGACTGCAGCGAAATTCACCTGTCAGATTACTTCAAATCATTGTCATTGGAAGTGAGCCGAACCTGAATACATTCGTCGCGGAGGAAATATATATGGTTCATCGACAAACGTCTGTGCGTTTTTACACAAAGCGAGTAAATAGCGGGAGGAGAGTTTCGGCTCGCAGAAACCCATATTCGTCGTTATGATACGGACGACCCCGTTGAAGCGAAGCGCAGTTTCATCTGGGACTGGATTACAGGTGAAGTTCAGTGGCAGTGGTTCGAGTTCTATGGCCCTGAATGCAGTGTTGCTGTGCCCGCTTTCACGCCTGAGTTTTTGCAAGATTGCCTTAACAACGAATTTTCTTACCGAGTCGAAAAGGGGGTGCACATCTGGGAGTGGTATTGCTGCACTGGGATTCATGCCGACAACGTGGCTGTCTTCCGATTTGGGAAAGAACGGAACTTTTTGGGCTTTGCCAGCGCCGGCACCGGCAGGGAACAGGATCATCTTGCGATAGTCGACGGAAAGGCAGACCGGGCCTTGATGGTTGAGTATGCGAAGCTGCTGGGTGGGCAAGGATTGACCCAGCGGGAGATCTCAGGTCAACTCGGCATCTCGGTAGGGGCGGTCAACAAGTACCTCAGAGAGTGATGTTCACGGTGTTCACACTCCGACAGCCATGAACAGCATGAACGCGTGAACACTTTGAACGGCATGAGCACTCGAAGATGATGCATAAGTTGGCACGGCTTCCCGGAGAGGCGCGAACTCTGCTCCGTCTCTCCCTGCACGCCGCGCGGGACAGCCCGCTTTCAGGCGGGTAATGGCGCGGTCAGCGCGGACAAATTGGTACTAATGCGGACAAATGCCGTACTAATGCGTGGACACTTGCGTTCGACAGTGTTCGCCGAGTTTGGTGGGTGGGCGGGTGCAAATGAGTCCCGCGAATAGTAGCCGGGAGACCTAAAGAGTCCTCAGCGAACTGCGACGACCCGAAAACCGATGAGGCTGAAGTCGTAGTCAGGGGTGACGTTGAGACGATTCGCGGAGCGCGAGTCTGTAGCATCGAAATCCCACGACCCGCCACGCAGCACCCGGTACTTCTGTTCACCGCCACTCAGCCACGCGCTACCATCATTCGGCGCACCGTTGTAGGTGTCATGGTACCAATCTCTGCACCACTCCCAGACATTTCCTGACATGTCATAAAGGCCGAAGGCATTGGGCTGCTTGCCGCCCACGGAATGGGTTTTCTTCCCCGAGTTTTCGTCATACCAGGCGATGTCGTCGACATCCGCGGAATAGTGGTCGCCCGTCGTTCCTGCGCGGCAAGCGTATTCCCATTCGGCTTCGCTGGGCAAGCGGTATCTGAAGCCATCATTCGTTTCATTCAATTTGTTTATGAAGTCCTGCGCGTCGTTCCACGACACATTCTCAACCGGACACTTGCCGCCGCAGTCTTTGAAGTTGCTGGGATTGTTTCCCATGACCGCTTGCCACTGCGCCTACTTCGTACTTGCCCATGTAGAACGAATTGATTGTCACCTGATGCGCCGGCTTGTCGCCCAATCCTACTTTTGAGGTTTTGTCATCTGGTCTTCTGCCGGGCGCGGAAACGCGTAGTTGAGTGTCGTCCCGCCTGGATCGCCATTCAACATGGCGAATTGAGCGGCGCTGTAATCTTTGGCCCTAAACTGAAGCGAGAAACGACCTTCCTCTTGCGGATTAAGCTCGCTCGGTAGGACAGGAACCGTTTTTTGTTCAAGGGAACCCTCTCGCCGAGTCAACGTGTAGACGACCATCAAACCCGTCAGCTTTCCAGTTGATGTATTTCTTACTGTGCCGGCCAGTATTGTTTCATCGCCGGCGTAAACGGTCGGAGAGAGAGACACTACTGCGCTCCGAGAAAAATTCCGTGTTGAGCCGGCCAGCCCGACCCTCTGTCCTCGACCCGTCACGAAAAAAAGAACGAGGCCGCCAATGAACAGCAGGATCAATGACGAGATGGTGATTCCGGCGATTGCAAAACCCCTTCCCCCAAGCCTGCCGTCAGACCTCCTGATCTTCACCAATGCCACAATGCCGAGAGTCAGCCCGGCAATCTGAGTGATTAACGCAAATGGAATCAGCGAGCAGACGAGACTGGCAACTGCCAGCGGACTCGTCCTCCGCCCCGGAGCCGGCGCAGCAGCCGGCGTCACGATGCTTCCATCCAATCCAGCCCCGCCGCTTGCTGGCTGAGCACTTGCGCCGCCGCGTGCCCAGGCGCGCACGTCAGGCAGCATCAGCAGCACAATTACGAGAATGCCATATAGCGGCGCGAACGCCATTACGCCGGCAGGTTCTTTGAAATAAAAAGACGTCTGTCCCGGCCGTAGCGGAATCGCGCCGGTCGTCAACATGCTCTGCATGATGTTGCTGATCACGGAAACGGCGAGGAGCGCAACAAAACAGAATACCGCGGCGATGAGACTCCAAATACGCCCCCACTTACGATTGAGAAGCAAACCAACGCCGCCAATAACGAGGAGGAGACCAAGCACAATGAAGATGGCAATGTTGATTTCAAAGAAAGTGCTGAGTCCTTCTGGCGCATTTCTTTCTTCGAGGAGCGTAATTGAATGGCCAACTACAACGACATTGACGATGGCCAGCAGCGGCCCAACAACCAGGTTGAGGTAGCCGACGGCTTTGAGCTGTCCCGGCAACGGCGGCATCGGTGGAGAAACGGGCGTGTTCTCGCTTGCCAAGATCGCGCTTTCAAGGCTTGGCTTCAACCCCTCGACATTGTTCACCGCGGATTCGCCGGCGATCGCAGAACCGCATCGTGCGCAAACGCCGACTCCATCCAAATTGTTTGCCCCGCAGTTGACGCAAGTCATCGCCTTGAACCTTTCTCTAAGTCAGTTTGCGTTCGATTGAGACTGCTGAGTTCGGTCAACCGCCACAACCCGAAACCCGATGTTGTTGTTACGGTCGTTAGGGGTGTTGTGGTTGCGATTCGCGGAGCGCAAGTTTGTAGCATTGTTGTTCCACGACCCGCCACGAAGCACCGGATTGGCGCCACCCGCTCTCGCCGACTCATATGAGACTGATGCGCCGGCTTTTCGTCCGCATCACCATTCGTCGAACCCATCATGAAACTGCCAGGCTGAATCTGCACCAACTCGATTCTGGGGTTTTGTGGACGAAACGAAGGCTGCTTTGTGATGCTCCACGATCATTGGATCATCATTCAGGCCCAGGATTCGATTAGTAGTCATGCCGGATGAAGCAATCTTTTCAATGACGGGCAGCGTACTGTTCAAACCATCTCCAAGCCATCGCGCTGTACCAAACAAAAACAAAGAGGAGGCCCATGCCAACTAGCCATGACACGACGCCTCCCCACCATGGAACATAGCCGGAAGTATGATATCTGGCTTGGTACTCACGCCATTTGTCACCGCGACACGTCCATACGTCATATAGTCCCACCGCTGCCCGGAAAGAAATAACTATTCCAGCGTAAAGGCCGAGCATAACTCCCAAGCTTGCATATGCAAACGGGAGCCTTGGCGGAACGAAGCGATCCGCGATGATTGCGATCTGTATCAACACAAGCCCGTTTACTAGCGGAAGAATCACCACGCCGCTCACTAGGATACGATCTGCGTCACGCCGCGAAGCACCCGGCTCACCAAACCACCTACACCATCGTTACTTCTCACGGTCGCTAAGCCTCCGGCGACTGCGTCTCTATGTCGTGTGATTCTGAATAGGCGCGACCTTGAGGGCATGTTCAAAGGATTGGGTCATGCCGCGCTTTATACCACCGATCCGATGAGCGACACAAAAAAAGTGGCGCGGTTGGCGGAGGGTTTAGCAGTTCTCAACCTTGCCGCTTTCTATTGCCAACCACGAGTAGCTTTGGTTTCCGAGCCGTCAGGGGATGTGGGGATATTTCTGGCCGAGACATCTGGACCTCCAAATCATTGAACGCGACAAGTACTGTAACAGCATTGTCCAGTAACCATTCTTGCTATAGGATTAGGTACCAATAGTGGGGTAAAGCTCTGCACCACTTGTGGTGTCTAATACCTGTTGGGTCGCATCGCTTTTGATATCATGGACAATGCTTGAACGTTCGGAGTGTTGTGTGGTGCAGTTGCCGCTTGAAGATTGGTGCGGCGCAACTCGGTCTTGCGTGGTTTCTGAAAGATGGCTCTGAAGTTTGTCGTCCCACGCAGGGCAACCCAACACATCGTTGGACGCGAGCGGAACCAGCGGGCTTGTCATCGACATCTTGTCCGTAACGCAGTTGTCTCCCGCCGCGTCAACTCAACCGTTGGGCCGCTAATAACTTCCCATGAAGCGTTCTGAACTCATTACCAACATTGCGGTCGGTGCCATCGGCGCAATCGGCCAGGCGGGTTTGTTGGCACATACGCTTGAATCTTACCCATTCAAAATTCTGTCGTCGCCGCCCGGTCGATTTTACTCGTCCGTGGGCTGGACTCTCTTTTTCATCGCACCCGCTTTGTCGTTGCTGGCGCTGTACGTCTTGCGCTCCGTCGGTGCTCCGTTCGTCACAATGATTCCGGTTACCGCGTGTCCGCTTCTGTACTGGACGCTATTCAGACTTGTGTTTTTGTTCGCCGGTTATCATTACGCAGAAATTGGCGGCTCCGACTTTGTCGCCACTAGTTCCATCGAAAGCGACTTCTCCAACCTTGTCTTGTGGCTAAGTGTCTTCGGATTCGTGGGCGGACTAATCTGTGGTTTTGTCATGTGGCTACTATTCAGAAACACTCGTAGTCACAGTATCGCTTAGACTGTACGCGGCCCAACAAATCGTTGGACGCGAGCGGAACCAGCGGGCTTGGCATCGACAACTTGTCCGTAACCCAGTTGTCTCCCGCCGCGTCAACTCAACCGTTGGGTCGCATCGCTTTCGACATCAGAGACAATGCTTGAATGATCGGAAGCTAGGATGGTGCAGTTGTCGATTGAATGTTTCGTGCGGCGTTACGGAACCTTGCGTGGTTTCTGAAAGATGGCTCTGAAGTTTGTCGTCCCACGCGGGGCAACCCAACACATCGTTGGACGCGAGCGGAACCAGCGGGCTTGTCATCGACAACTTGTCCGCAACGCGGTTGTCTCCCGCCGCGTCAACTCAACCGTTCGGCGGCTCATGACTCAACAATATTGAAAGTTTAGT
>JBBRMS010000053.1:0-29526 GCA_038230715.1 Pyrinomonadales bacterium | reverse complement strand
ATTTTTAGGTTGATGCCCTTCAGAATCTCGTTGCCGTCAACCGATGCGTGTAAATCGACAATCTCTAACAACACTTATTGCTCCCTCTTCAATTCAGTTTCAAATTTCAAATTTGAGATCTGAGATTTCAAATGCAAACTTTGCGACAGTCTTCGGGGGCCAGGGGTCAACTCGGCTGAACCAAAGCGACCCCTGGCCCCCTGTTACCAAATCGGTTCCTTATCCCACCGAGCCTTCGAGTTTCATCCCCAGCAAGCGGGTGGCCTCCACCGCGAACTCCATGGGGAGATGCAGGAATACATCCTTACAAAAGCCGTTGATGATCAGCGAAACCGCGTCTTCCTGCGAGATGCCCCGCTGCATTAGATAGAACAGCTGGTCCTCGCTGATCTTTGAAGTTGAGGCTTCGTGCTCGACCCGCGAAGTGTCATTCATCACTTCAATATAAGGGAACGTGTTCGCACCGCAATTGGACCCAATCAGCATTGAATCGCATTGGGTGTAGTTGCGCGCGTTCTCGGCCTTCGGCATGATTTTCACCAGGCCGCGATAACTATTGTTCGCATGACCCGCTGCAATCCCCTTCGAAATAATCGTCGAGCGCGTGTTCTTGCCGAGGTGAATCATCTTGGTTCCGGTATCCGCCTGTTGCGCGTGATTAGTCAGCGCCACCGAGTAGAATTCGCCGATCGAGTTATCGCCCAGCAGAATGCACGACGGATACTTCCAGGTAATCGCCGAACCGGTTTCGACCTGGGTCCACGAGATCTTTGAATTGCGACCGGCGCACTTGCCCCGCTTGGTAACGAAATTGTAAATACCACCGACGCCGTCCTCGTCGCCGGCGTACCAGTTCTGCACGGTCGAATATTTGATCTCGGCGTCGTCGAGCGCGACCAGTTCAACCACCGCTGCATGCAGTTGATTTCGATCAAACTTGGGTGCGGTACAACCCTCGAGGTACGAAACGTACGAGCCCTCTTCGGCGATGATCAACGTCCGTTCGAACTGTCCCGACTCGGAATTATTGATGCGAAAGTAGGTCGACAACTCCATGGGACAACGCACGCCTTTGGGAATGAAGCAGAAGCTGCCATCAGAGAAAACTGCGCTGTTCAGCGCGGCGTAGAAGTTGTCATTCGTCGGCACCACCGAACCCAGATACTTCTTGATGATTTCAGGATGCTCGCGCACAGCTTCGCTGAACGAGCAGAAAATCACGCCGTGCTTCTTGAGCTTCTCTTTGTAGGTGGTCGCGACTGAAACTGAATCAAAGACCGCGTCAACTGCAACGTTGGCCAGCTGTTTCTGTTCGGACAGCGGGATGCCCAGCTTTTCAAAAGTCTTCAGCAATTCAGGGTCAACTTCGTCCAGGCTCGCCACCGAAGCTTTCTGCTTGGGCGCGCTGTAGTAAATCATGTCCTGATAGTCGATCTCTGGAAAGCTTACGTTCGGCCACTGGCGGGGTTCTTCCATCGTCAACCAATGACGATAGGCCTTCAGCCGAAAGTCCAACATCCACTCAGGCTCTTCCTTTTTCGCCGAGATCAGGCGGACGGTGTCTTCGCTCAGTCCGCGGGGAATAGTCTCGGCTTCGATGTCAGTGACCCAGCCGTATTTGTATTCCCGATTTGCGAGTATTTCAGCTGTACTCATTATGCCTCTTTCACTTTTCTTCGACAGGATTTATATGATTTACAAGGTGAAGGATAACTGCTTCCGTCTGCCTCAAATGAATCATGTAAATCCAATTAATCCTGTCCGTCTTCCGTTTCAATTCGCAGAACGCATCGGTCTGATATGATTTTGGCGTTTTACGATCTGATGTAGCCGCGCATCAACTTTTTCTTCACTGCCGACCAATTGTGCCAGGGTGATCTCAGAGAGAGCGGTCTGTACCACTTCATGCAGGCCGACAATCACCGGACGAATGCCGCAGTCGCTGGTGTGGATGCAAACATCCAGGACCCCCGCATGCGTTTTGCAAAAGTGGGCCACGGTGTCTTCGTCGAGAATCCGAATCACTTCGTTAAGGCGAATTTCCGATGCCGGACGGGCTAGCGAATAGCCGCCTTTGGTGCCGCGCTGGGCGCTGACCAAGCCCGCTTTGCTCAAAATCCACATCAGCTTGCCGGCGTTTGCAACCGACAAACCTTCGCGCTCCGCGAGCTGCGCCAGGGTCAGCGATTCGGCATCACCCTCCGCCCGCGCCAACTGCACCAGGCACCGCAAGCCATATTCTTCCTGAGCTGAGATCTTCACTAACTTGGATTTCCTTTGAATTCGTGCCGATTATAGCATTCCTTACTTTTTCGTCAAGTATCGGAGGAACCCCCGGCACGACTGGAATTGAGCGAAAGGATTCTGACCAGACCCATTCCAGTGGATTTGAGTTATCATCGCGGCGTTTTAATGAACAGCTCAGAATCGGCGTATCGACCCAGCACTTTATGACCGAGATTACTTCCCAGCGTCCCCAAAAGGAAAAGTTGCCGACCACGGTCAGGCTCGCCTATGAAGACATTGCCAACGATCCGAAGTACGGGCACTTCGTTCGCATTCCAGATCGTATCCTTCAGTGCATCGATTATTTTGAGATTGACTACGACCGTGAAATAACCAAATCGCGTTTGCACGCTTACTACCTCTTCATCGGCGTCGTCGATGATGCGATTGACTCGGGCAGGATAGATACCGGCAAGTTGATCCTGCAGTACCTGGCCACCCCGGTGCCCCAGTTCGATCAGGAAATCGCATCGCGTGTCGGGTTGGTCACAGAGATCCTGAAGTTCCACATTTGCGACCAGTCGTACCCTTTGATAATGGATAAACTGCGAGAGCTGTATCAAGACGTAGTTTGTGAACGGAGTGCGACTTCGATTGAGGCCTACATCGGATATCGAAACTCCATCGGCGCCCTCACCGCTGATTTGTCTTACCTGCTGATTCGTTCCGGCTTGAGTGGAAACAGTGAAAAGCTTTGTCCGTTTATGCAGCGAGTAGGAGCCGTCGGCTGTCTGATTGATAGCTTGATCGACTTGCGCAGGGATCGGCATCTTGGATTGTTGGCCTTCAAGCCCGGCTTGACTGACTATGCCAAACTCGCGGTCGCTATTTTGCGCGACGGACTAGGCCTCTTGCTCAAACATCCGCGGCTCTTTCAGTTGTTTGTCCACGCCGTTATCGACAACACGCGCGATCCATTTCGCGGCGAACCTGTATTCCCGCGCCCGCGTCTCATCTCAGACATAAAGGACGAACCCGCAGGTGTCGCCTAGATACAACGCCAAGGCCTGGTTGGGTTACGGAGCGGGACTCTTTGGAATCGGCGCCGCGACGGGCTTGCTGCGATTATCGGGTCCGCATGTAAACCCGACCACCGCTGCGCTCGGATTCCTACTGATAATCCTCTTCGTTGCCACGGGTTGGGGGTCGCGCCCGGCAGTGTTTGCCTCTTTACTGAGCGTAGGCTGCTTCAATTTTTTCTTCCTGCCACCATTCGGAACTTTCGCAATTCGCAATCTGGACAACTGGGTGGCCTTCTTCGCTTTCCTGGTTACGGCGCTCACTGCTGGGGCGCTGTCAGCTCGCGCCAAGCGACGGGCCGAAGAATCCGAGGTCGCCAGACATGAGATCGAACGGCTCTATTACGAGCTGCAGGACACCTTCGAGCGCTCCAGTCAGGCCAAGGCACTCAAGCAGAGCGAGCGGTTAAAGTCAGCGCTCCTCGATGCGGTCAGCCACGACCTCCGCACCCCGCTGACGTCCATCAAAGCCTCGGTCACGACATTGCTTTCAGAGCTGTATGCGGTCGAGCGCAATGAATCCGGCGCGCTGCTTGGCAACGAAGGCCGCAAAGAACTGCTGCAGATCATCGATGAGGAGGCAGACCGCCTCGACCGGTTCATTGAAGGTCTGACGAAACTCGCGCGCATCGACGCAGGAGAGATGTACCTCCGCCGGCGTCTGTGTTCGATCGATGAAATCATCACGGCTGCGCTCAAGCGCGCTGAACCCCGCACCCGTGGTCATCAAATCGAAGTCTGGATTGATGAGTTACCGCCGGTCAGAGTCGACGAATCCGCCATAGCGGAAGTAATCTATACCCTCGTCGACAACGCCGCGAAATACTCACCACAGTGGACGCCGATCCGAATCAGCGCAGCGGTGAACGACGACGGCAGTATTCAGGTGAGCGTCGAGGACCAGGGCCCGGGGATTCGCGAAAACATGCGCGAACGAGTTTTCGAAAAGTTTTTTCGCGCCATGCGCGATGGAGATATTGGTGATCGCAAGTCAGCAGGCACCGGCATGGGTTTGGCGATTGCGCAAGGCATCGTCCAGGCGCACGGTGGCCGCCTTTGGATTGAAGACGCGGTCGATCATCAGGGAGCTAAATTCGTGGTCGCTTTGCCTGCCGGGAATCAAGAAGCGGAGTCGACTCAAGCTAAAGTAGCCCGGGCGTCCCGCGCGTGACTACGAAACACTTTAGTTTGTCTAGGACTTTCAACGCGGCTAAGACACAAAGCTGAAGCTTGTCTTACCGGCACAGCTGGAAACATGGAACCAAAGCAGCGCATCCTGGTCGTTGACGACGAGCCACAACTCACGCGAGTCCTGCGGCGCAGCTTGATCGCCAAAGGCTACGACGTTCGCCTCGCCGGCGACGGCGAATTCGCCCTGCAGACGTTTCGCGACTGGCCACCGGCTTTGGTGATTACAGACCTCGCCATGCCCAACATGGGCGGGCTGGAGTTATGCAGGAAGCTGCGCGCGATTTCACAGATCCCGATTATTGTCCTCTCCGTCAGAGGCGAGGAATCCACAAAGGTCGAGGCGCTGGATGCCGGCGCGGATGATTACATTACCAAGCCGTTCGGAATGGACGAGCTGCTGGCCCGGATTCGGGCCACGTTGCGGCGAAAACCCGCTGCCGACTCTCAGTCTCAAATTTTGGAAGCCGGCGAATTTCGCGTGGACCTGGAAGCGCACACTGCAACTCAAGGCGGCCAGGAAGTACACCTCACCCCCAAGGAATTCGATCTTATGGCCCACTTCATCCGCAACGCGGGCAAAGTGCTCACCCACCGCGCTCTGTTGGGCGCTGTCTGGGGCGGCGGCTACACCGAACAGCCTGAGTACCTGCGGGTATTCATCGGACAACTCCGCAAGAAGATTGAAACCGATCCCGCGACGCCCCGCTACATCCTTACCGAACCGTGGATTGGTTACCGCTTTAACTCAGGCGACTAGCGATGTACGACAAAGCTTTAGCTCGTCGCCTCCCTGCGCAATTCCTCTCCGTCTATGGTGCCGAACTGAAGTCTGCGTACTCCCTCTTTACGAATCCTTTATAAATCTCTTACTCCATCCTTACGAGTTCCCTTCTAGACTTGAACCCTGGCCCTAAGCCGGGGGGCAAATCAGCGTATGCAAAACCAAAGGTACGAGCCGGAAAATTCTCCTGCAGAGAATCGCCCGATTGAGTTGATTACCGAGAATGGGTTTTCAATTCAGCGTTCGTGGGAGATCGAGCGAACGGCGCCACCCACGCAGGGCAGATACCGTTTTGTGGTTCGCAGCCCAGAAGGCGCGGAACGAGAGATCGCCATTGCAGTAACGGAAGAAGTCATTGCCCAGATAACTATCAGGACGTGCGGCCGCATTCGACTCGGAAACCCATTCTGGATTTACGCAGCCGAGCGGCATCTGGCGAATTACCTGGGAGACGAGAACCGTTATCCGCCCGAGGACACGTTTCTCGTCAACAACCTTGATCCCGAAGACTGTCTTCTGGCTCTCCGATGGGAAACAACCTGATGAAACGGAATCAACTGGCAGCAGAGTTAAGCGATTGGCCCGGGCGTCCCGCCCGTGAATCCCGCGCCGGACGCGCGCGACCCATATCGGGAGGCACTGTAAATTGGCGACAACACTAAAGCGCTTTCTGGTAGGGCGGGCCAAAAAGACAGACCAAGCCATCCATGAGCGTCTGACAAAAAAGACCGGGCTGGCAGTCTTCGCCTCAGACGCGCTCTCGTCCACAGCGTATGCGTCAGAGGAAATTCTGCTCGTGCTGGCTGTGGCTTATGCGGCCGGCCAGACCAACGCTTTCAATTATGTAGTCCCAATCACTCTGGTAATTGCCGTGGTGCTGACGATCGTTGCGATCAGTTACCGGCAGACAATCTTTGCTTATCCCTCTGGCGGTGGAGCGTACATTGTCGCCAAGGAAAATCTCGGGACAACCTCCGGTCTGGTTGCCGCGGCAGCCTTGCTGGTCGATTATGTGCTCACAGTTTCGGTTTCGATCGCCGCCGGTGTAGCGGCAATCACCTCAGCCGCACAGGGCACCCGCTTCGCCGCGGTAGATCATCACAAGGTCCTTTTGTGTTTGATCCTGATCACGTTCATAGCCCTGGCGAATCTTCGGGGGGTGCGCGAGTCCGGCGCCCTCTTTGCCGCTCCGACCTACGCATTTGTGATCAGTTTTCTGTTCATGGTCGGTTACGGCATCATTCATTATTTTCTTTATCCGGTCAGTATCGCTCCGGAGGTTACTGAGAACCTGAAACTGGCAGAGGGTTATCACTTGCAGCCTCTCACTCTGTTTCTGCTGCTGGGTGCTTTCTCGAATGGATGTGTTGCCTTGACCGGGACTGAGGCGATCTCGAACGGTATCCCTGCGTTCAAACAACCGGAGTCGCGCAACGCGGCTAAGACTCTGACCTGGATGGCGATTCTCCTCGCGACCATGTTTATTGGAACCAGCGTGATGGCCTACTTCTATCGGGTGCATCCGCACGAAAACGAAACCGTCATCTCGCAGTTTGCTCGCCACATTTTTCACGGGCCTATGAGTTGGTTCTATTATGTGATTCAGGGCACGACGGCTTTAATCCTGATCCTCGCCGCGAACACTTCGTTCGCCGACTTTCCCCGGCTAGCCAGCCTCCTCGCGCGTGATCGATTCATGCCGAGACAGTTCGCCACCCGGGGCGACAAACTGGTTTTCTCGAATGGCATTATCATCCTCGCAGTATTCGCCGGCTTGCTGGTCACGGCCTTCAGCGGCGATACCAGTAGACTGATTCCGCTCTATGCCGTCGGCGTGTTTCTTTCTTTCACCCTGTCACAGTTGGGAATGGTGCGTCACTGGCTTAAGGCAGGACGGGCACTAAAAAGTACATCTAAGGTCGATGACAAACCATCGCCAGCTAACACTACTCCATCGAACGGATCCAATGGGCTTGATCAAACCAACGAACTCAAGCAGGCACTGCATTGGAAGAAATCGATGGTGATTAACGGTCTCGGAGCCATCGCCACTTTCATAGTCTTGATCGTCCTGATTATCACCAAGTTCATTCACGGCGCGTGGCTCGTGGTAGTGCTCATCCCCATTCTTGTCTCCGTCTTCCGCGCGGTTAATCGTCATTACATCGACGTAGCCAAGCAGCTCACGACCCAGGGACTGGAACCTCTAAGACCAATCCGGCACGAGGTGATTGTCCCGATTTCCGGTATCCATCGGGGCGTTCTCAGGGCCCTCGAATATGCCAAAGCAATCGCGCCCGACCATGTGACGGCCGTTTACATCAATCTCGACTATGAAGCGACGCAGAAGCTGCGTTCGAAGTGGGATGAATGGGGAGCGGGGGTGGAGCTGGTGGTAATCGCCTCGCCATACCGCTCTCTGGTTGGTCCGCTGATTCGCTATGTCGAGCGCAGAATGAAACAACATCATGATCAGATGGTCACTGTGGTACTGCCCGAATTTGTGCCTGCTCGATGGTGGCACCACCTGCTGCACAATCAGAGTTCGCTGATGCTGAAAGGAGCGCTGCTGTTCAAACCGGATGTGATTGTTACCAGCGTGCCGTACCATTTGAAGAGCCGAAAAAGCAAAACTGATTGAAGCCAGCCAGATAGAACGTGGCACGAGCGTCCCGACCGTGATTCACGATTATAACCGTACCCTGTTGGCCTATGGCCTCGTCTTCACATCGAGGCTGCGAATGATTCGCTCGCGGAAACGGCGCGCGTCCACCTTGATCGTTTCTTCATTGAGCGTCAGCAACCGGCGTTCACGCATGATCACGCGGCCTTCAACGATCACCGTGCGCACGTCTGAGGCTTTGGTGGCATAGACCAGATCGGAATAGATGTTGTACGAAGGCATCTGGTTCAGTTCGTCAAGATCGACTATGGCCAGGTCCGCCCGCTTTCCTTTTTCAATTGAACCGATTTCTTTTTCAAGATGCAAGGCCCGCGCCCCGCGCAGAGTGGCCATCTCAAAAGCTTCTTCAGCCGTCACCACCTTCGGATCCTTGCTGATGAGCTTGTGCAATTTCGCGGCGGTGTCCATTTCTTCCCACATGTTCAGATCGTTGTTGGAAGCAGCGCCATCAGTCCCCAAACCAACCGCCATGTTCTCCTTCAGCATCTCCGGCACCGGCGCCACGCCCGAGGCCAGTTTCATATTCGATTGCGGGTTGTGGACTATCCCGACGCCAAGTCGCTTCAGAATCTGCAGCTCCGATTCGCTGGGCCAAACCATGTGCGCGGCGATCACGCGATCGTTGAGAAACCCGATGCGGTTGAGATAATCGACGGGACTGGCGCCCTTAGCTTTGATGCTGTCGTCAACTTCACGTTTGGTTTCGGAGATGTGAGTAACGATGGGCGCTCCAGTGCGATCTGAAAACGCGCGCACGGCTCTCAAGTGCTCTTCGGAAACCGTGTAGGGCGCGTGCGGCGCAATCGCGGGGATAATTAGTGCATTCCCTTTCCAGTGATTGACGAACCTCTCCACATAAGCCATCGCCTGCTCGTTCGTTTTGTTGTCAGCTACCGGAAAGTCGATCACCGTCTCGCCCAGGATGCCGCGCATGCCCGCTTTGAATGTTTCATCGGCGATCGCGTCTTCAAAGTAATACATATCGCAGTAGGTGGTGGTGCCGCCGCGAATCATCTCTGCCAAACCCAGGCGCGTGCCGGCCCGCACAAATTCTTCGTTAACATTCTTGGCTTCAGCGGGAAAAATGTATTTGGTCAGCCACTCCTGTAAATCCAGATCATCAGCCAGACCCCGAAACAGGACCATGGGCACATGTGTGTGGCCATTGATCAGCCCGGGGATGACAGCTTTGCCGGTGGCGTTGACCACTTCGCGCGCCGTAAACTCACGATCGATGGCGGCGGTGTTGTCCACGGCCACGATCCGCCCGCCCTTAATAGCAACCCCGCCGTTTTCGATCACTCGGCGCGTGCCGTCCATGGTCACAACTGTTCCACCTCTGACGATCAGATCCACGATAGTCTTCCTCTTCTGCGCCCATGTCGACGAGGCGCCGCCGGAAACCAGCAGGAACAATAACAGTGAAGCAACAATTTTTTTTGTCATAGTATTTCTGATTCGATCTGAGAACGTCTTTAAGTCGTGGGTGATGATAACACCGGCCGCGGCTCCGTCGCAGCACAAGGAGGTAAGCCTTCGGCTTTCGGTTGACGAGAGCAGGAAAGAATTGCTTGAGGCTAAGTCTCCAGCAACTTCTCAAAAAGAAAAGAGCGCCGGAAAGACAGAGGCGTTCCGCACTGTGCGGCGGCAAAGACGCGGACGACTGATTCGAAGTTCAAGCTTTCCTGGCTGGATGATTGCAGATTAGCAGAGAGCTTCAGGCACCTGGCGCATTCTATAGTCCTGATGTCGCCAATCGAACCCACACTACTTTTGCCCTGAGGCTTCCTTCAAGAACCTGGCGTCAAAAGCTGATGGCAGTAATTCCTTAATTTCTCTTTCTTCACGTTGTCCCTGCAGGTTGGCCAGCACTATTCTGGCGTGCTTGGCGAACTCCCAGATGATCTGCCGGCAGGTGCCGCACGGCGGTGTCAACCTCTCTGTGTCAGCGACAATTACCAGGTCGGTAAAGTCTCGCTCACCCTCAGACAAAGCTTTCCAGATCGCCACGCGTTCGGCGCACACGGTAAGTCCATAACTGGCGCTCTCGATATTGCAACCGGTGAAGACCTTGCCGTCTTTCGTTTGCAGCGCTGCGCCTACCGTGAAGTTTGAAAAAGGAGCCACCGACCGCACGCGCGCGGCCTTGGCTGTTTCAATTAATTGCTCGCTGGATTCGTTCAATTCTGGCCTCCAACTGAAGTTAAAGCACTGGCCAACTTCTCGCGAATCTTACCGCTGATCAGATCAATGCTCACAAGATTATGACCACCCTCGGGAATAATAACGTCTGCAAAACGCTTCGACGGTTCAATGAATTGCATATGCATGGGGCGCACCGTCGCCATGTACTGTTCAATCACCGAATCAAGTGTGCGCCCGCGCTCGGCGATATCGCGTCGCAAGCGGCGAATGAAACGAATGTCATCCGGCGTGTCAACAAACACTTTGATGTCCATCTGTTCACGCAAACGCGCTTCAGCAAAAACCAGGATACCTTCGACGATCACGATTGGTTTTGCTTCAATCGGAGTCGTGTCCGGCAGCCGGCTGTGTGTGCGGAAGTCGTAGATGGGAAGTTCGACGGATTCGCCGGCTCTCAGTTTCTTGAGATGATTAGCCAACAGTTCGTTGTCGATGGCGTCGGGATGATCAAAGTTGGCCGCGTTGCGATAGTCCAGCGGCAGGTCCTTAAGATTACGGTAGTAAAGATCCTGCTGAATGAAAACGACTTCTGAGGCGCTGACAGATTGCAGAATACGATTCGCCACTGTCGTCTTGCCAGAGCCGGTGCCGCCACAAATTCCTATAATCATCGTCTTTGAAATGTCGGGCAAACTTAAGTTGCCCTCTGATTATGAGTGGACAAGCTGAAGCTTGTCCTACATTTTATTTTAAGCGAGTTGGTTAATGACCCGTCGTAGTAATTCTGTGAATTGCTCGCGTACTCGCGCGCCAATCGCCATGACTTCGCTGTGATCGATCGGCTGATCGGACATGCCGGCAGCCAGATTCGTGATGCACGAGATCCCCAGTACCTGCATACCCATATGTCTGGCGACGATGGCCTCGGGCACAGTGCTCATCCCCACCACGTCCGCGCCCAGGCTACGCATCATGTGGATTTCGGCCGGCGTCTCATAAGTCGGCCCCGAGAGCGCCGCATAGATTCCTCGTCTCACGTCCATTTCCATCTCTTTGGCGGCGTCTACTACCAAGTCCTGCAAGCGGCGGTCATAAACCGAAGTCAAATCCGGAAAGCGCGGCCCAAAGCGTTCGTCATTTTCTCCGCGCAAAGGATTGTCACCCAGCAGGTTCAGATGATCACTGATCAGCATTAAAGACCCGGGCACAAATTCCATGTTCAGCGTACCGGCCGCGTTGGTCAGCACGAGGGTGCGTACTCCCAGTAGCTTCAAAACGCGAATGGGAAAAGTGACTTCCTGCAGCGAATAGCCTTCGTAGAAATGAAAACGTCCTTGCATGGCGGCCACCGTGACCTCGCCCACTTTCCCGATTACTAAACGCCCGGCGTGACCCTGAACCGTGGAGCGCGCAAAACCGGGAATGGCTTCATAAGGAATCTCTGTCGCGTCCGTCAGATCCCCAGCAAAAGCGCCGAGTCCGCTGCCCAGAACGACACCGACCGGCACGTCCACACGGGTGTGTTTGCGAATCAGACGCGCGGCTTCCTGTGCGCGCTCGTACAGCGTCGATGAATTAGTTGTCGATGACATTGGATTTTCGAAGGAGACATTACAACATTAAAGCACGTCGAATGTCATCTGAGGGAAGTTGGAAGCTGAGTGCCTACTTCCCTTTTGGCAGTGGCGCGCCGGAGCCGCGCAGTGCGGATAGCCAGGGGCAAGCAAGCCGCCCCTGGATCGAAGATGAAGATTGATGCTGCGCAGCGGAGGTTCGCGATGAACCATCGGGAAAAGTCCTCGAGTACCTCCGGTGCGCGCGCGCAACGGAACAAATCCCTGATTGAGGCGCGGCGCTGCCTGACGGCCGCTTGCACCCGGGCTACCTTACTCGCACGTCTCCGGCGCGAACCCTCACGCGCCAAAGAACTCGTCGCTTTTTCTTTCCTGCTGACGAAATCAGTGATATAAGCCCAGCCAGCAAACGCGGTCTGATGTCTTGTCACGAATCTTGTTGATGAAATCTGAACTTGATCCGCGGGATATGCTGCTCGGGGCGTGGCGCACCAACAACCGCGTCACCATATACCTCATCGAGCACCTGGTCCCGGAATTATGGAGCATGAGTGTGCCGGGGGCGCCACGTCGAACCGTGGGGATGATTGCCGGCCACATCCACAATGCGCGATGTATGTGGATCAATACGCTCGGAAAAGAACACGGCATCGCAGTGCCACGACCCGTCGATCGACGTAAGGTTCGACCGAAGGAGCTAATTACCGCACTTTGTCGAAGTAGCCACGGCATCCTCAGTTTGTTGAAGCTTGGTTGTGAAGCGGGCGGCGCGCTGCCCACCTCTGCGTCGTACTCCTGGCGCAATCTGCCCCTGGACGTCGGGCATGTCCTCACATACTTCGTTGCTCACGAAGGTCATCATCGCGGGCAGATTGTCATGATCGCCAGGCAGTTAGGCTATCGTTTGCCAACTGAGATTGCGGGTGGTCTCTGGCACTTTGCGAAGCGGTCCCGGGAGGTTAAGAGCTAGCAGGCTGCTGAAAAAGTAATCGGCTGGAGTTGGTTAAGGATTTCTCTGTGCGATCTCTTTCTTGTTTGTGTCTCAGTGGTGAAATTCGATCACAACCCTCACCAACAGAGGCACAAGACACGCGCAGAACCAGAGAGAGGATCCGCATAATGCTCCCGATGTGCTGTTCAGCAGCGTGCTGGATTTCCTGATGCTAACCGTCGGGCCACGTCTTCCCTATCTTTCTTTTTGATAAGGAGTGCCGAGAGCGCGTGGGGCGCGCGAGTGTCCAATAAAGCCGGCCAACACCACAATCGTCACGACGTATGGGATCATCTGAATGAACTGGACCGGAATCTCTAAACTCTGAATTCCGCGCGTGGTCGCATAGATGACCCGCAAAACAACCACGCACACAACGGCGGCACTTGCCAGCTCAATAATCCGACTTCGGTTCAAGAATGAGAGCTGATGCGCGATGAACCAGACGATCAAGAAGATGAGCACCACTATAGCGATCCGGAAAGACAGAATCGAGACCGGTACTCCCTGCAACTGAATCGTCAACGCATCTGCGAAGCCAAAGAGGAGACAGGCGAGCATCGTCTGCACCGGCCGCCACTTGCCAAAGATCAGGGCCGCCAGAGCGATAAACCCGCGTCCCGCTGCCATGTTGCGCGTAAACAAAGACGACTGGCCGATTGAAAGATAAGCGCCACCGATTCCGGCCAGCGCGCCGGACAGCATGACGCCCGCATAGCGAATTCGATTTACCCGCACACCGGCAGCATCCGCTGCTTCCGGATTCTCGCCGACCGCACGCAGGCGCAAACCAAACGGCGTCCGATACAAAACATACCTGGTGAACAGAACCAGGACCAGAGCCAGCAAAGACATTACTGAGACTTCGGAAAGAATGCGCCAATGCGGCATGAAGCTGGGCAACAGTCCTGAGAGGGTGGGCAGGAGATTCTCTTTCGGAATCTGCGGGGTCGAACCGGAAGAAAGAAACAGCGCGCCACTGAGCACTGCCGGCAAACCAATAAACAGGATGTTGATACCCGTGCCGGTCACCACCTGATCAGCCTTAAAACGAATGCAGGCCACCGCCAGAATGTAGGCGACAAAGGCTCCTGCAATCATTGCGGCCAGCAGTCCCACCCAGGGACTGTGAGCATAGTAGGTTACCGAAGCCGCCGTGAAGGCTCCGGCCAGTAATAGTCCCTCGAGCGCGATGTTAATGACGCCCGATCTTTCCGAATACAACCCCCCGAGCGCTGCCAGCACGAGCGGCGTGGCCAGCCGGATGGTTGAGAAAACGAGTGCTAAGGTAAGAATCTGGCGCATTGATTTCTCTTACTGTCAGGCTTTCGCCTTACTCATTTTCCTCATGCTGCCAAAGATGATGTCGGGCCGCAGGGCCACCAGAATAATCACTATGCCCTGCAGCATGTCCACGATGTCTTTGGAGACATGGATCGTGTAAGCATCCACAAAAATTCCACCACGCAACAGGATCGCGAACAGGATCGCCGCCAGAAATACTCCCACCGGATGATTGCGACCGAGCAGGGCCACGGCGATTCCGACAAAGCCATAATTGGCTGAGAACCCGTCATAGTAACGATAGCGATAGCCGAGTACTTCGTTGATTCCCACCATCCCGGCCAGTCCACCTGAGATGGCCATGGCCAGAATGATCTGTTTGCGAATTGAAATGCCACCGTATTCCGCCGCGCTGGGGTTGGCGCCCGTGGCCCGAATCTCATAACCCCACTTCGTCTTCCAAAGCAGCACGTAGACGAAGACGCAGGCAAGAATGGCGAGGATGAAAGCAATATTCAGCGGGATGCGTTCCGGCAAGCCGGGAATGAATTTACCCAGGCGGGCGATGTGCGCCCCCGGACCAATCGGGACTGTTTCCAGAATCGGATCACCGGGCGTCTTGTAGTGATACTGAGTAAAGTAACTAACCAGGGCCACCGCGATGAAGTTCAGCATGATCGTATTGATGACTTCATGCGAACCAAAGCGTGCCTTCAGCAGTCCGGGAATGCCACCCCAAATTGCCCCAGCCAGAATCGCCGCCAGGCAACACACCGGTAACAAAATCCACGCCGAGGCCCCGGCGAACCTGATGCCGAACCAGGCCGCCGCAAACGCACCAACGTATAGCTGACCTTCCGCGCCAATGTTCAGCAGACCACAACGAAAAGCGACGGCTACCGCCAGACCAGTAAAGATTAGCGGCGTCGCATAGAAAAGTGTGTAGCCAATTCCGTCCGGCCATGAGAAAGCACTGCCGATCAATAAGCGATATGTCTGGATCGGGTTGTCGCCGATCAGCAGCACGACGATGCCGCCAATCACAAACGCAGCCATGACGGCCAGGATCGGGTACAGGATTTCGCGATAGAGTTTCATTGTCTTGAGGCGCAGTCAGGCGCGTAATGTTTATAGCCCACGTTCCTTCTATCGAGTTCAATGTGCCAGCTAAAGTCGGGTTCCCTTGTCATCAACCGTCAGTAAGCGCACGCTGTAAACATAGCGTGCCTATGGGACTACTTCGGTCCGTCCGCCCGTCATCATCAATCCAATCTCTTCGTTGCTGGTTACCTTCGGATCCACCTCACCAACGATCTTGCCGTTTTGAATTACCAGCAGTCGATCCGAGAGCGCCGTCACCTCTTCCAACTCCGCCGATACCAGCAGGACTCCACACCCAGCATCACGCATGGCCACAATCTTTTGGTGAATGAACTCGATCGCGCCGATGTCGACGCCCCGCGTGGGCTGTGACACGAGCAGAAACTTCGGCGGCAACTCGAACTCCCTGCCGATGATTAGCTTCTGCTGATTTCCTCCGGACAACGCCCGGGCCGGCAGGTCCGGATTCGGAGGCCGCACATCAAAGTCGCGAATCACCTGTTCGGTGCGCTCCCGAATTCCTTTCTGATCGAGAAAGATCGATCCGGGGCCTGACACTGCGGGCTTGCGATAGTGAATACCGAGGATAGTATTTTCGGCCAGGCTGAAATCCAGCAACAACCCACGGCGATGTCGATCTTCAGGAACGTGCGCGATGCCCAATTCCTTTCGGGCCCGCGCATCAAGACGCGTAACATCTTTACCTTCGAAGAGAATTAAACCGGAAACATAGGAACCTGGGATCAATCCGGCGAGGGCTTCGATCAATTCAGTCTGACCATTTCCTTCGACCCCGGCGATGCCGACAATCTCCCCCGCGCGTACTTCGAACGAAACCTGGTCGACGCGTTTTGTGCCGTCGCGTCCACTGATCGAAAAATCTCGCAGGGAGATTAATTCAGCGCCGGGTCTGGCATCGGGCTTTTCTACCCGTAGCAAGACCTCACGTCCGACCATCAAACGCGCGAGTTCAGCAGCGTTGGTCTCGCGCGTTTTCACATTTCCGACCACATGACCGTCACGCATGACAGTAACGTTGTCGGAAATGGCCAGCACTTCCGAGAGCTTGTGCGTAATGATCACGATCGTCTTGCCCTGCTCGCGCATGCCCCGAAGAATCGCGAAAAACTCTTCTACCTCTTGGGGAGTCAGGACTGCGGTCGGCTCGTCCAGAATCAGCAACTGGGCCCGCCGATAGAGGGCCTTCAACAACTCGACCCGTTGTTGCTGTCCCACGGAAAGATTTTCGATCGTGGCATTTGGGTCGACGGACAGTTTGAACTCATCAGAGACTTTGCGAATGTCTTCGGCGGCTTTCCGAAGATCCAGAGAAGCTGCGCTGCCGGGTTCAGCGCCCAGTACGATGTTCTCAGCCACGGTCATGGGTTCAACCAGCATGAAGTGCTGATGAACCATGCCCACGCCCAAGGCTATCGCGTCGTGGGGCGTGCGAATGTCGCGCACCTGGCCGTTGATGATGATTTCGCCGCTGTCCGCTGTGTAGAAGCCGTAAGCGATCCGCATCGCAGTCGATTTTCCCGCGCCGTTCTCGCCGACGATGGCATGAATGGTTCCGGGCTCGACCTTGAAGCTGACACCGTCGTTGGCGACGACCGCGCCGAAGGTTTTGACGATGTTGCGTAGTTCGATCATCTCTATTGCATTGAGCGCGAACGCGAAGCGGATTTGAGCGTGCCGCGCACGCTGTGCGGACAGGATGCTGCGCTCCGGCTAGTTAGCCATCGCGTCCGTTACCTTGATCTGTCCGGCGATAATCTTCTTCTTTGCTTCTTCGGCGGCCTGAATGGCGTCGGGCGAAACCAGGTCTTTGTTGTTTTGATCAATCACATACCCAACGCCATCGCTCTCCAAACCAAAGACATGAAAGCCCGCCTGAAACTTGCGTTCGACGACCAGCTTCACGATGTCATAGACTGCGTTGTCGACGCGCTTGACCATACTGGTCAGGACAAAGCCGGGCTTGAGCATGTTCTGGTTTGAGTCCACCCCAATCACAAAGTGAGTTGCCCGGCCGTTGACTTTGCCGTATTGCTCGACCGCATCGAATGCTCCCAAACCGGAATTACCGGCGGCAGTAAAGATCACATCCGCGCCTTTGCCGATCTGGGCCAGCGACAGCTCCTTGCCTTTGCCTGGGTTGTTCCATGCGGAGTCGGTCACACCTACGTAGTTCTGAACAATCTGGATATTGGGATTAACCGACTTGGCGCCTTCTTCATAGCCCTTTTCAAACCGATGAATCAGCGGGATGTCCATACCGCCCACGAAACCGAGCACGTTGGTTTTCGTGGTCTTAGCAGCGATTATTCCCGCCAGATAAGAACCTTCGTGTTCTTTGAAAACGAGGGAAGCCACGTTTGCTTTCGGCGTCTTGCCGTCATCCTCAAGGATTACGCCGTCAATGATGGCGAAATGAATGTTTGGATAATCCTTCGCCACTGCCTGCATGATTGGCCCCTGGGCAAAACCAACCCCGATGATTAAGTCATAACCTCGTTCGGCAAAGGCGCGCATTGCCGGCTCAATCGAAGTCGGATTGCCCGGCTCGACGTCGCGGAGGACGATGTCCATCCCCGGCTTGCCACAACTCGTTTTGCCGTCCGGCAGGGTACCGGACTCGGCACATTTCACTCCCGCCCAGGCGGCCGCATTGAACGAGCGATCATCTTTGCCACCGATGTCAAAAACAATTCCCACATGAATCTTGGTTTTGTCGTCGGCACCATAGCTGGCGATGCTACACGCCGGGCCGATGAAGACCAGAGAGGAGAGCAGCAACAGCGCTAAGAGAACTTTGTATTTCATATAGCTACCTATTGTGGAGTGCGCTGACTTGTGAGCGCTTTTCAAAGCAGCGACTTGTCGCTGCAATCTGAAAGCTCGAATGGGGTCGCGACAAATCGCGACCTATGACAGCGGCGACTAGTCGCCGCACTCCACACGTCACCCTATCACTTCCTTGATCAGCCTGGGGAGTTCCGCGGGCGGTGCCTCACCTATTTCATAAGCAGCCTTGATTCGCTCCACGGCCCTTTGACCACGATCCACTGCTTCACAATAAACCAGCCCGATTGGATCGCCGGCCCGCAACTCATCGCCAATCCTGACATCGGTCACAAAGCCAACAGTCGGATCGATTCGATCCTCGGTGCGCACCCGACCACCGCCAGCTTCAGCGATCGCATGGCCGACTTCCCCGGTTTCAACCTTAACGATAAATCCTGAGCGCGGAGATTCTACCTTAAACGACTTCTCTGTCAACGGTAGAATGCGCGCCGGATCGTCGCAGACCCCGGGGTCGCCACCCTGGGATTCGACATTCTTGCGGAAGCATTCCAACGCCGCACCGGTGCGATGCAGTTCCTCGACTCGCGTCCTGGCCGAATCGACAGTCGCCTCCAAACCTGACAAGACAATCATTCGCGCGGCCAGTTCGATCGATAGTTCCAAAACCGGGCGGGCCGCTTCGTGAAATTCGCCGCGCAGCAGTTCGATGCATTCCAGGACCTCGACGGAGTTGCCTACCGCGCGACCCAGCGGCTGGTTCATGTCAGTGATCAGGGCCTCAGAACGCACGCCCAACGAGTTGCCCGTCGACACCAGCGCGCTGGCCAGGGCCTTCGCGTCATCATGCTCGCGCATGAAGGCCCCGGACCCGGTCTTAACGTCGATGACCATCGCCTGCAAACCTGCCGCGCCCTTCTTGGATATGATCGAGGCGACGATCAGAGGAATTGCTTCCACGGTCGCGGTCGCGTCCCTCAGCGCGTACAGTTTTTTGTCGGCTGGTGCAATCTCGGCGGTCTGCCCATTCATCGCAAAGCCCGCCTGGTCCAACACCGCGCGAAATTCTTTCAAGGAAAGATTAACTCGGTAGCCGGGAATCGATTCCAGTTTGTCGAGCGTTCCCCCCGTGTGACCCAGACCACGCCCCGAGATCATCGGCACACAGACGCCCGCCGCTGCCGCAAACGGAGCAATCAGGAGCGACGTCTTGTCGCCCACGCCTCCGGTTGAGTGCTTGTCTGCTTTGGGTTTTGGGATGTCTGAAAAATCGAGGATCTCGCCGGAGTGCAACATTGCATACGTCAAATCAGCCTGCTCGGCTTCAGTCATGCCCTTGAGAAAGATGGCCATGAGCAGGGCGGTGCTCTGATAGTCGGCAATCGAGTCGCTCGTAATGCCCTTAATGAAGAACTCGATTTCGTCGCGCGACAATTCTGCGCCGTCACGTTTTTTACGAATGATGTCCTGAGGTCTCAAAGTTTGTCTCGGCCAAGCGAACGTGTTAGTTGCGGGTTCTTAGGTTCGTGCGGCGTTGCCGCCTGATGTGCGGAAGGCTTATCGGCTCCGAAGGAGTCGAATGTTTATGGCTCCTCAGCTAAAAGATCAAAGAGCTCCGTCAGGGGCGAAATATTTGGGCCTCACACTGAAGGTTGCGTCTCCTAACGGAGCTCTATTTGGTAGGAAGCAAGGTTCTATAAACATCTCGCCCCTAACGGAGCGAGTAGTTAAAGACCTTCCACCGAAACAGACACCGTCAGCTTTGCTGCAGCAAAACGATCGCCTGTACTGTAACAGCTTCACCACGGCCTACCGCATCCAGTCCTTCACCGGTCTTAGCCTTAATGCTCACACAATCGATTTCAACCTGCAGCGTGTGGGCCAGGCTCTCGCGCATTTTCAAACTGTAGTCGCGCAGCCTGGGACGTTCCAGCATGATCGTCGCATCGACATTCACCAAGCTGTAGCCGCGCTCGCGGGACAGGCTGCAGACATGCGTGAGCAACTGCAGACTATCGGCGTCTTTCCATTGCGGATCCGTATCCGGAAAATGAGACCCAAGGTCGCCTTCGCACAGCGCTCCCAGGACTGCATCAGCCACCGCATGAGAGAGTGCGTCAGCGTCGGAATGTCCGTCCGCGCCAACCTCAGACTGTATGCGCACGCCCCCCAGAATCAATGGGCGCCCGGCAACTAATCGGTGTGTGTCGTGGCCTATGCCGATACGAAACATATTGTAGGGCAGGGCTTGTCCCTGCCCGCTCCGGTTCAACTAATTCGGGCAGGGACAAGTCCTGCCCCTACAACCGCAATAACGCTGCGCCCAAAATTAAATCTTCCGCTCGCGTAATTTTGATATTTCTGCTGCTGCCTTCCACCGCCGCAATTCCAATCCCGAGCCGTTCCACCAGCAGGCAATCGTCGGTTACTTCGATCCCCTCTGCCTCGATGGCAGTCAGTTGATCATAGGCCCGCTTGAGAAGATTGAATTGAAAGCATTGCGGCGTCAGTGCTCTGCGCAAATCGGCCCGCGGCAGTGTGCGAACCACCCGATCATCTTTGATCTGTTTGATGGTATCGGCAACCGGCGTCACCAGAATCGCTGCACCCGTGGAGCGCGCTGCCGACATCACGCTATCGATCTCTGCGGGGGTCACGAATGGCCGCACACCGTCGTGCACGGCGATCAGTTCTGCTTCGCTGATAACAGCCAACCCACGCTGCACCGATTGCGCGCGCGTTGCGCCGCCGGCAATCACGTATGAAAGCTTCTGCACACCAAGCTCTTTAGCCAAAGACTGAAATCCGGCTACTTCGTCCGCGGGCAACACGACTATGATCTCGTCTATCTCGCGGCAGCGCTCGAACTGTCTGAGCGTGTGCACGATAACCGGAACGCCATCGAGTTCGAGGAATTGTTTGGGCCGGTCACCGCCCAGCCGAGTTCCCTTCCCGGCGGCCACAACTATGGCGATGTTCATTCGATTATGATTCGGTATCGTTGATGCGCGTCATGGCGGGAGCAGTTTTCACTTCGCGCAAAGGCCGGCGGGCGCGCTCGCCGTTGCCGGCGCCATCAGTCTCTTCCCAGAGCCGTCCAAAGATCATTTTGCCCGCGGTAGTCTGTAGGACGCTGGTGACGGCGATATCCGCGTTCTTGCCAATCAGACGCCGCGCATTGTCGACCACCACCATGGTGCCGTCGTCGAGATAAGCCACGCCCTGGTTGTACTCCTTGCCTTCCTTGAGAATACAGACGCGCATGGCTTCGCCCGGCAACACCACGGGCCTGAGAGCATTCGCCAGCTCGTTAATGTTCAGCACGTTGACGCCGCGCAGTTGCGCAACCTTGTTCAAGTTGAAATCGTTGGTGACAATCACCGCGTCAATCTGCTTGCCCAGCTCAATCAATTTCAGATCAACTTCGCGCACCGCCGGAAAATCCGTCTCGACGATCTGAATATCGAGCGATGAGTTGTTCTGCAAACGGTTGAGCATGTCCAAACCGCGGCGGCCACGTTGGCGCTTGGAGGAATCGGGCGAGTCGGCCACCTGTTGCAGTTCACGCAGGATGAATTGAGGAATGATCAAGGTCCCGGTCAAAAAACCTGTCTCGGCCACATCGGCGATGCGGCCATCGATGATGACTGAAGTGTCGAGGACTTTCAGATCACGGCGCGAAGCCTTGTCCCTAAAGATACCTCCCAGGGCCGAGAGATCCAGGTAGTCGCCCTTGGCCGCACCGACCATCAGGCCGATATAGGCCATGAACACGATCAGGATGAGGGTCAGAAACGCTCTGGTTTCCGGCGGCACGGCGGCGGATTCCTGACTGGCAATCAGGGTTCCAATCAAGTAGGCGCCGATTATGCCGAGGATCGATCCCACGGCGGCGCCGATTAACGTCTTTAGAGATGCGCGTCGAATACGCATCTCGAACAAGACAATCGCCACAGCGATAATTGCGGCAGTCGCGGACGAAATCAGCCGGTGGCCCGGGATGGGATGCAGGACGTAACCCGAGCTAATTAGAAACGCGGCGAAAACGACCCGCAAAAGAATGACATCAAAGCGCATATCGGGCGACATCTTAGCATGGCCCAAGCCGCCCGTCATTAAACTTTAACGACCCATGTCTCGATGTGGAGAGCGCCGACTTGTCGCCGCTTTCATAGATCGCGACTTATCGCGACCACCTTTGCTTCCACAGTGCGGCGGCGACAAGTCGCCGCTCCAAGGCTGTCCTCACTTCACACTGCTCTCGTCTTCCTCCACCGCCTTAGTTCTTCCACCGAGATTACACAAAATGCGAGCCAGGCCAGACCTTCGGCAATCGCCGCCAGCACGTCGCTCAAATAATGCACGCCGAGATAGATTCGGCTGAATCCCACCAGCAGAACCATCGTGGCGCTAACCACCACGGCGACTACACGCAAAGGCCAACTGCGGATCATTGTCATGCACAGGAGGCACAGTGTGCCGTAGAAAGCTGTGGCCATCATGGTGTGGCCGCTGGGGAAGCTGTAGTTGGTAATCGTTAATAGAGGATTGTCAAAATGTGGGCGAGCCCGTCCAAAGATCTGCTTGAGAAGAGTGTTGAGCAGCATGCCCCCAAAGACCGACAGCGCCAGTAATAGCACCCAAGTCCGCAGCCGCTTGATCCACAGCCACACAAATGCAACCAGCGTCATCGCGGTCACGCCCAGGACGGAATGCATATATGTGACTACCAACATCACCCGGGTTAAAGTGGCAAATGCATGATCGTGCAGCCAGGCGCTGAACCTTCTATCGATGATCGTCAAAGGATCGCGGTTGACCACGTCCTCTGCAATCGCCCCGAAGGCGCAGGCCGCGACAATCAGCATTAACAGCAGCACGGTGAGAAAGAGTCCCGAGGAATCCTTAGCCGAGAACCGTGCCCAGATGAACTTTTTCAGCGAGTTTGATCGGGTTGACATTGGATAGTCAGATGAAGTGCTACGAGATAAAAAGTACGATCCACGAACGCACATTAAGCCTGCACGAACCTTGAAAAGTCATCGATCTCACCCACTTGCGAGTTGGTGTCATTCCGTGAATCATACACTTGTCTTGATGCCTGGCCGTTCTTCATCGTGCTCTGCTCGCAAGCGCGCCCATTCATTGCCGGTCTGATAAAACTTCTCTTCGCTGACGACCCCGAAGGTCGAACTCGCCGGCTGCCACGTCAATCGTTGCACAGTAATGTTCGGATGGTCGATCCGAATCACGTTGAACGAATTCGTTTCTCCGCGCGCGCGTGTAGACAACGCCGTCCCTGCCTGGACGACCAGGGCCGAATGCCCTTTGAGCTTGTAGCGTTGGGCAGTGTGGCCGGTGTGACTGATGTGTAAGTGTCCGGCCAGAAATAGATCTGCACCACAATCAGCCAGACCCTCGATCGCCATTTGCGCGCGTCCGACCAACTCGCGAATGTCGTGTCCCTCGGGCAGGTCGAACGGATGATGCGTAACGATCGTTTTGATGCGTTCGTCGCCGGCGGCACAAAGCCGCTCTCGAATCTCGGCCACCTGATCCTCGTTAATGCGCCCACCCTTGATGGTCAACGACCGCGCGGTGTTCACGCCTACGACCACGATCTCGTCGTCCTCATAAACAGGTTGCAGATCGTCAGTGATGTGCCGCTTGTACTTATCTAAAGGCTGCAGGAACCGCGCCCAGACATTGTGCAGCGGCACATCATGATTTCCCGGCACGACGATCTGCGGTTGGGGCAAGGCATCGAGAAAGCTCCGGGCTTCGCGAAATTGATGGCTGCGCGCTCGTTGCGTTAGATCGCCCGAAACGGCCACCAGATCCGGCTTGATCTCAGCAACGGCTGCCAGCAACGGCTCCACCAGTTGCTGGTCAACCCGGCCAAAGTGCAAATCGGAAAGATGGAGCAGGACGCGCATTATCAGGTTTCCTTCACGGGCACCATCACGCGCAAAGCGCCGGGTCGGCTACGATAATGAAGTGGGCCGTGCAGGGCTTCGACTTCGCCATCAAACGCGACTCGCAAATCTTTGTGCCGCGTCTCAATCGTTATCTCATCAGTCAGCAAAGCGAGGAAGTCCTTCTCTTCCCGCAGTCGGCCGAGAAAGGCTCGCAGCGCCAGGCGCACCAGGCCCCAGCGGCCAGTGCGGTTGGTAACGTACACACTTAGCACCCCCTGATCCAGGCGGGCGCGACCGCCGATATCGAATCGCTCCATCAAGTACTCATTGTTACCGATGAAGACGAACGGCGTCTTGCGATCAAACTTCTTTCCCCCTGCATCCAGACGGACGTGCAGGAATGGATACCGCCGAAACACCGAGACGGCCGCCCAGACGAACGCCGGCCACTTGCCCGAGCCGAGGCTTTGCTTCTTTTCACGCTCGCGGACTAGTATCGGATAAAGACCGAGACTCGAGTTATTCAAAAAGATTCGGCCATCGACTTCACCAACATCCACGCTGACGACGCGTCCTGAGATTGCCGTTTCCGCCGCGCCTTCCAAATCGAGCGGAATCTTCAAGTCCTTTGCAAAGTGATTAAGCGTTCCCAGCGGCAGAACGCCTAGAATCTTGTCGGTGCCGGACAGCTGTGCTGCGACCGTATTGATCGTGCCATCACCTCCTCCGGCTATGACGACGGCCCAATGGCCTTTGGCCGCATCCTCAGCCAGGCGACCCATCTCGTCCCCGTTCTCAGCGAGACTTATGTCCGCGTCAACACCGGCGTTCGCGAAGATTTCGCGCAAACGCCTGGGTGCGTCGTCGCCCTGCTCGCCAACTCCTGAGTGAGCATTAATTATGACTTTGACGGATCTAACTTGCGACATACTCTCGTAGTGTACAGGACATGTCTTGCAACTTAGGGCCCCAACCTGGTGTCAGAAGGTCGACCGTGAGGAGAGCAACGCTCAGAGGCATTCCTGATTCAAGAAATCTGGCGGCGAACTTGTTGTGTTTTTCATAGAAATCGTTGCGGGGGTTGTCGTCCCACACGGTCGGGCTTCTGACACAACCTCGCCGCTCACCTGATGCTCGCTGGATTTTCCCAGGTCTTTCACGTACACAAGTAAGCATGATCAGGAATCGCCCGATTGATTTGATGGCTATCGCACACCAGGCGATGGTCGAAAACGGCTTTGAACCAGACATGCCGCAGGCGGTAGTGGACGAATTGCATTCGCTGCAAACGAAACCACAGCCCACGGATTCCGCGACGCAGGATCTGCGAACCCTATTGTGGTCGTCCATAGACGATCGCAAATCTCGCGATTTGGATCAGGTTGAGTACGCCGAACAGCTGGCTGGCGGTGATATCCGGGTCCTCGTCGGGATCGCGAATGTTGATGCGCTGGTAAAGAAAGGGTCGGCCATCGATCAGCATGCAGCGGCCAACGGCACCTCTGTCTACGCAGGGTTCAGGACTTTTCCGATGCTGCCTGAAGAGCTGTCCACCGACAAGACTTCGTTAATTGGGGGGGCCGATCGGACATCGCTGGTAAATGAAATGATCCTGGCCGCCGATGGCACAGTGAAGTCCAGCAGAGTATTCCCGGCGTTGCTACACAATTTCGCGAAGCTTTCGTATGAGGCAGTTGGGGCTTGGCTCGATAACCGGGTGCCGATTCCGCCGGAGGTTGCGCAAGTGCCGGGAATGGAAGCCCAGATCCGGCTTCAGTTCGAGGCTGCCCAACGACTTCGAGCCTTAAGAAGAGAACACGGCGCGCTCGAGTTGGACACGATTCAGGCAGCTCCCGTTCTAGACAACGCAGGCACGGTTACCGACCTGTCAGTAACCGAAAGAAACAGCGCGCGCGACCTGATCGAGAACTTCATGATCGCGGCAAACGTTGCCATGGCCCAGTTCCTTGAAGCCCAGGGAGTACTCTCAATCCGTCGCGTCGTGCGCACGCCGGAACACTGGCCACGAATTGTAGAGATCGCGAACTCCCTCTCCGAGAAGCTGCCCGACCAACCCGACTCTCGTGCTCTGGCCGATTTCCTGGCGCGTCGCAAAACTGCTGATCCTGATCACTTCCCGGATCTTTCTCTATCAATCGTAAAGCTGCTTGGTCCGGGTGAATACATGGTGCAAAAGCCTGGCGCTGCAAGTGAGGGACACTTCGGGTTAGCGGTTCACGACTATACGCATTCGACCGCGCCCAATCGTCGCTACGCCGACTTGATTACCCAGCGGCTGGTCAAAGCCCTACTCGCTAAAGCGGCGGCGCCCTATTCTGAGTCTGAGCTAACGGCGATTGCCGCTCACTGCACCGCACGCGAAGATGCGGCGCGCAAGGTCGAGCGCAAGATGCGCAAGGTCGCCGCGGCCGTGTTAATGCAAAACCGAATCGGTGAAGAATTTGACGCGATCGTGACGGGAGCTTCGCCGAAAGGAATCTTCGCGCGAACGCTCAGGCCTCCCGTGGACGGACGCGTCATGCGCGGTGAACAGGGATTGGGGATCGGGGATCGGATTAAGGTGAGGCTGCTATCGGCCGAGCCAGAACGCGGCTTCATCGATTTCGGCCGCGTTTGATCTTGCGCTGGCAATAACCCCTTTCACTACTGAGGCCGCACGACCACCGCCGGAATATTCGCGTCGCGCACCATCTGATTAAAGGCCGGCACGTCGGTCTTCATGATCTGCGCCAGCTTCGCCAGTTGCACATTGATTTCCGCGACCAGTTCGTCATAGACAGCATATGACTGTTGGTTAGGTGCGTTCTCGGATTGCGTCACGACTCCCGCCAGCGCTGCGAGCTTGTTGTTCAGCCGGATCGGAAAATTCAGCGGGTCCTGACTGCTCTGGTTTTTGGTTTGATAGAGAGCCTCTTCGACTTCAGTCATTCTCTTATTCAAAGCCGAGCCGGCATCCACAATCGGTTTTGAATTCGCCTGACTGGCCAGCCGCTTGACCAAATCATCGACCTGCTTTTTCACGTCGCGAATCTGAATAATGGCGTTGTGCGTTTCGTTCAACTTGTCCCTGATCTTCAACGCCAGATCCAGTTGCTTTGCATAGTCGGCCGCAGGGGTCGTCAGACGCGGATCTGATCTGACTTCGAAGGTCTCGGTCATGGTTGATCCTTCGACGGTTAGTTTGACCTGATATGTTCCTGGCACGACCTTCGGACCGCGCGTTTCGCCGGACCAGAGAATCATCCCCGGAAACCGCACCGCATCCGCGTAACGCATGTCCCAAACAAACCGATTCAGCCCGGCTTCGGCTGGGAGCGGCGCAGCACCGCCACCAAAGAAACCTTCGCCCTCAGCTGCCGGCGCGGCACCCAGTACAGCGCCCACTGCGCCTGGCCGGGGCGGCTTGGCAGTGAACTTGCGAACCGACTTTCCATTCGAGTCAAGAAACTCGAGGACGACCTCGGAAGTTGGTTTGACCTTGAGCGAGTAAAACACGACCACGCCACTCGCGGGATTTCTTCCCACGGTAGCTGTTGCCGGCAACGGGAACCCACCGCCGCCCGGCATCCGATAGCTCTCTTTCGGTTTGAAGAGATGCGTGTCGGAGACGGTGCTGAACCCGCCGGCATCCATAGCTTGATGCAGCAGCGGGAGATCGTCGAAGATCCAAAACGAACGACCCTGGGTCGCAGCTACCAGTTCCTTTTCACGCTTGTGAATTGCCAAATCGGTAATCGGAACTACTGGAAGATTCAACTGCATCGGTTGCCAGTCCACGCCGCCATCAAACGACAGGTACATCCCTGTTTCGGTTCCGGCGTAGAGCAGCCCTCGCTTGTTCGGATCCTCGCGGATGACGCGGGTGAAGGCGCCGTCGGGAATTCCGCTCGTGATCTTCTTCCAGGTCTTGCCATAGTCACTCGTCTGGTACAGATAAGGCTTGTAGTCGTCGTGCTTGTACATCGTCGCGGCCACGTATGCTGTGCCCGCCTCGAAACTGGAAGCTTCTATCGAATTGATTTGAATCCATTCGGGCATCAGGTCTTTTGGCGGCGTGACGTTGGACCAGTTCTTGCCGCCGTCACGGGTGACCCAGACGAGCCCATCATCCGAACCACTCCAGATGGTTCCGGCCTGGACGGGTGATTCCATCACCGTAAAAATGGTGCTGTAGTATTCAATGCTGGTGTTGTCTTTGGTGATTGGTCCGCCGGACGAAGCTTGTTTCGATTTTTCATTGCGCGTTAGATCGGGACTGATCACTTCCCAGCTCTGACCTTCGTTGGTCGATTTGAAAAGAACATTCGCGCCGGCGTACAGGGTATTAGGATCGTTCGGCGAGAAGACAATTGGGAAGTTCCATTGGAAGCGATACTTCAGCTCGCCCGCGCCCCAACCCATCGGATTGTTCGGATACGGATTGACGTCGCGAAGTTGGCCCGTATGGCGATCGTAACGGGTAATCAATCCATCATACGAACCCGCAAAGATGATTAGAGAGTCCTTTGGGGAAGGCGCGATCCAGCCCGACTCGCCGCCACCCACGTCAAACCAGTCACTCGTGCCGATGCCAGAGTCCAGGTTGCGGCTGGCGATACGCACAGTCGAATTGTCCTGCTGCGCGCCGTAGACGTGATAAGGAAAGTCGTTGTCTAGCGTGACCCGGTAGAACTGCGCGGTGGGTTGATCCTGCTCGCTCCAACTGCGGCCTGCATTGAACGAAACATTGGCGCCGCCGTCATTGCTTTCGATCATCCGGGATGGATCATCGGGAGCGATCCACAGATCGTGATTGTCGCCGTGGGGCACGCCGATGCCGCTGAACGTACGCCCTCCGTCATTTGATTTATAGAAGCCGGTATTGAGGACGTAAACCGTATCGGCGCTTTTCGGATCAGCATAAATGCGCGAGTAGTACCAGGCGCGTTGCCGCAGGTTGCGCTGCTCGTTCGTCTTTGTCCAGGTCTTGCCGCCGTTGTCCGATCTAAACACGCCACCATCTTCGGCTTCGACAATGGCCCACAGGCGATCTGAATTTCCCGCTGAAACCGTGATGCCAACGATGCCAATCGTGCCTTTCGGCAGACCAGGGTTCCGTGTGATCTCGGTCCAGGTGTCGCCGCCGTCAGTTGATTTGAAGATGCCGCTGCCCGGGCCTCCGCTCTCAAGCGTCCACGGCTTGCGATACACTTCCCACATTCCGGCGTAGAGCACATTCGGATTAGTCGGATCGATGATCAGATCGCAGGCGCCGGCTTTGTCACTGCGGAACAGGACCTTCTCCCAGGTCTTGCCGCCGTCCTTTGATCGAAAAACGCCGCGGTCCTGGTTGGGCGCCCAGACATGTCCCTGCGCGGCAACATAAACGATGTCCGGATTCTTTGGATTGACGCGAATCCGCGAGATCTGTCGTGTGTCGGCCAGGCCGATGTGCTTCCAGGTCTTGCCGCCGTCCGTCGATTTGTAAACGCCGTCGCCGTGCGAGACGTTGCCGCGAATCGGCGACTCGCCCATGCCCACATAGATCGTGTTAGCGTCGGAATCAGATAAACCAATCGCGCCCACCGATCCCGTGCCGAAAACTGAACCATCGCTAATCGGTTCCCAGTTGATTCCACCGTCCGTTGTCTTCCAAACGCCGCCGCCCGTGCCGCCGAAATAAAAGACCATCGGTTGGGACGCGACACCTGCGACGGCGGTCGATCGCCCGCCGCGAAACGGTCCAAT
>JBBRMS010000052.1:0-29678 GCA_038230715.1 Pyrinomonadales bacterium | reverse complement strand
GCGAGCCATCTCAGTCAACGGATCTTCGGCCCTGGCGCATTACGAATACGGAAAGTTCCTGGTCCAGATCAAGCGTCTGGATAACGCTGAAGCTGAGTTTCAAAAAGCAGTTCAGGTCGACAGTACCAACCGCGACGCCCGGTTCATTCTGGCCAGTTTCTATCTTGTCAACCATCAAGTGGCGAAGGCGGAAGAAGCCTACAAAGCCCTTGCCGAACTCGACAAAGACAAGCCCGAAGGCCGCTCAGTTCTGGCCGATTTCTATTCGTCAACTAATCGCCTGGACGAGGCCATTGCAATCTACAAGGAAGTTGTCGCCAAGTCTCCCGACTATGCCCAGGGCCACTACCGGCTCGCCGAAATCTTATTGATGCGCGGCGAAGTTGACGGCGCCAAAAATGAAATTGCGGCCATTCTCAAGAACGATGCGAAGGATCGTCAGGCAATGATCCTGCGCGCCCGCATTCAAATGCAAAGCGGAGACACGAACGATCTGAAAGCCGCGGTGGAAGATCTGAAAGAAGTACTCAAGCAGGAGCCGAACTCGCGACCCGGTTTGTTCTTCATGGCGGAAGCGACCTTCCGGCTGGGACAGATCGATCAGGCGCGCACGTTCGCCGGCGACCTCGAGCGCAACTACCCCGATTACCTGCCGGCCAAACTCCTGCAGGCACAAATCAACCTGTCCAGCGGTGACGCCAAGTCAGCCTTGCAGGCCGCCAGCCAACTGCAGGATCGCCTGGCCAAGGCTTCACCGGATCGCGACACGTCTCCACAGATGTTGGCCGACCTGCGCGCCAACGCCCTCGTCGTCCACGGCTCGGCAGCGCTACAACTGCGCGACACCAAAACAGCGCGTCAGGATTTTCTGGCGGCCCGTGACGCGGCGCCAAAGAGCACCGATGTCTATGTCAACCTGGCTTCAGTAGCCCTCGCGGAAAACAAAATCGACGAGGCAATCGGCTTTTACAACAGTGCGCTCGCGATCGACATCGCGAACTTCAATTCGCTGCGCGGTCTGATCGCGATTTATGCGGCCCAGAACAAAATCGACCTGGCGCGGGCGCGAGTTGATCAGTCGCTGGCGGCTCAACCCAACAACGCTTCGCTGCACTTTCTCCGGGGTCAGGTTTACGGCTTTGAACGAAATGCGCAGGGCGCCGAAAGTGAATTCCGGCGCGCATTGGAAATTGACGGCAACTATCTGGCGGCCTATTCGGCTCTGGGCGCGCTCTTCGTCAACACCAATCAACAGGACCGCGCGATTCAGGAGTACCAGAAGATCGTTGAGCGGCGTCCTGAAAATGCCGCCGCCTACACCCTGATCGGCATGCTGGAAATGAACCGGCAAAATTATGACGCCGCGGCCGACTATTACCGCAAAGCTCTGTCCAAAGACGATAACGCAGTTTTTGCCGCGAACAATCTGGCGTGGATCTACGCGGTGTATGGCAAAGGCAATTTGGACGAGGCAGTGAGACTGGCGCAGAGCGCAGTCCAGGCCAGCCCTCAGGTGCCGAGCTTTGTCGATACCCTCGGATGGGTCTACTACAAAAAAGGCTTGTACGGCGCGGCCGCCGAGCAGTTGAAGAAAGCGGTGTCGAGCGACGAAGCAGCGGCACGCAGCAGCAACAGCCAGCCTTCGCCGACCTATCACTTCCATCTGGGAGCGGCGCTGGCCGCCAAGGGCGACAAAGCTGGAGCGCGCCGTGAGATCGAAACTGCCTTGCGAATAGGTGAGAAGACAAACTTCCCCGAAGCCGACGACGCTCGCAAAGCTTTGGCCACGTTGTAAATCGTTGCTGTGAGACAAACTTTGGTTTGTCGACGAATGAGCAAACGACAAACCCAAAGTTTGTCGCACATGGGAGCACCAAAATGAGTGTTGAATTTCGACCGCGCAAACTGGGTGAGTACCTGGACATCGCGCGCAAGCGCAAATGGCTAATCCTGCTACCAACCGTGGCCATCGGAATGTCCATCGCGTATGCGGTCTATCGACTGCCCAACGTTTACGAATCGGTGACGCTGATAGTGGTCAAGCCTTCGACGCTGCCCAGCACGGTCGTGCCGGCCGTTGCCGAAGAAACGTTGACCCGCGAGTTAACCAGTATTTCTCAGGTGGTTACCAGCCGCAGTTCGCTGCAACCGCTGATGGAAAAGTTCGACCTGTTCCGCGAAGAGCGGCAGCGCGGCGAGCCGATGGAACTCCTGATCGACCAGATGCGCAAGCAGATCAAAGTTGAAGTGAACACCAGCCGCAACGACATCACCAACGGATTCAACATCACTTATCGTGGTCGTGATCCCAAATCAACGCAGATCGTGGCAGCCGAACTCGCCAGCAAGTACATCGACGAGCAAACCAAAGGCACGGTCAACGCCGGCGCCTCGGCCAAACAGTTCATCGAAGAACAGGTACGCATGGCCAAAGAAGAACTCGACGCCATCGACACTCAGCGGCTCACTTATCTGCAGCAGAACATGAACAATCTGCCGTCGCAGTCACAGGCACTGGTCGGCCGTCTGACCGGACTGCACGAAGAACAGAAAGCGCTGATCGCCGAACAGGGCCGCCAACGGGATCTGGGCGCCGCCTATCGCAGCCAGCTGGCCGACATTACCAAGAGCTACCAGCAGGAGATTGCCCTTTCAGCCGAGAACACGACCGATCCCAAGACCACCCAGGCCTGGGCCGAACTGGTGAGACGGCGGTCCGAACTCGAGGCTAACCAGCAGAACCTTTTGACGCAGTACAAACCGAAGCATCCTGATGTGCTCTCGAACCAGTTGCAGATTGATTCGGTCAAGCGGGCGCAGGACCAGATGGTTGAAGACTGGAAGGCGCGCATCAGCGAGCGAAAAGAAAAGCTGACAAACCTGAGCGACCCCAGGATCCTATCGCTGAGAACTCAAATCGCGATGGTTGACAGCGATTCAGATCGTACCCAAAAGCTGCTCACCGAAACGAACGCGCAGATTGCGGATCTGACCGGCCGCATCAACAACATCCCGACCGCCGAAGTCGGCCTGGAAGCAATCGATCGCGATTATCAGACTAAGAAACTTAATTACGACAACCTGCTGACGCAGCAACAGAAAATCGTCGTCGGCGCTGATGCTGCCAAGGATTTTCAGGGCGGCGGCATTCAGGTCGTCGATCCTGCGAACCTGCCCGCCTTGCCGGTAGCGCCGAAGCGCTTTGTTCTGACTGCGGCCGGATTCGCTATCGGTATGGCGCTGGGCCTGCTGCTGGCTGTGGCCTTTGAAGTAAGAAAGCTGTTCACGATCCAGACTACCGAGGACGCAAAGCACTACACCGGCCTGCCGGTTTTGGCTTCAATCCCTGAACTCCTGACCCCGGCCGAAGCCCGGTCAATTCCCCGTCGTCACAAGCTGGCGATGGCAGCCGGAATTGCGGCGGCTTTTGTCACCATGCCCGCGCTCGCCTTCGTGCTGCGGTCAACCCACTTACTGGAGAAGTTTTTGTAGTTCAGAGTTCTGCCTTCGGGCGGAATTCATTAACCAAGAAGCCGCCTGAAGGCGAAACTCCAAACGATCGCCCCTGGAGGAGATATGTACTCAGAATTCTACGGACTCAAAGAATTGCCATTCGCGCTGACACCCGACCCGCGCTACATCTATTTCACTCCGTCGCATACGGAAGTGATGGCCAACCTGCACTACGGCATTGAAAGCGGCAAGGGACTAATCGTAGTCACGGGCGAAGTCGGCACCGGCAAGACGACCATGCTGCGCTGGGTGATGCAAAGACTGGATCGCACGGTCCTGGTCGCTTACATCTTCAACCCAAGGCTCTCAGTGCCGGAGTTCTATCAACACCTGGCCAGACTTTTCGATATTCAGAACTGGGAGAGCAAATCCGATCTCCTGATCGAGCTGGGCAAGGTGCTCGAGGCGCGTCACAGCCGCGGCCTGCGTACAGTCCTGATCGTGGACGAAGCCCACGGCCTTTCCGCCAGCGTGCTGGAGGAAGTACGCCTGCTGGGTAACTTTGAATCCGACACGGCCAAACAACTTCAGATTGTGCTGACCGGACAGCCGGAGCTGCGCGCGGTCCTCAACAATCCCGACCTGCGTCAGCTGAAACAGCGCGTGGCGCTGCGCTGCGACGTGAAGGCGCTGCCCAACGTCGAAGAGACGGCTCAGTACATCAACAGCCGCCTCAAGGTTGCCGGGGCTACACGCACGGACATTTTTTCGCCGGGCGCGGTGGACTATATCTTCCGCTGCTCGGAAGGCATCCCGCGCAACATCAACAATCTTTGCGACAACGCGCTGTTGAATGGCTTTGCCGCGAGTGAACCAATCATCAGCCGCGCGGCGGTGCAGGACGTAGCTGAAACATTCGATATCCTGCCGCGCGTCCAAAGCGTTGAAGATCGGGAAGCGCCGGCGCGAATCTTCCAGGCGGCCGGAAGGGCCGAACTTTGGGCCGCCGGCTCGGATGAGACCCATCGTGAGACAAATGGCAACGGGAATGGAAATGGCAACGGCCACTACAACAGTAACGGCAATGGCGCTGCGTTGAAGAGCGCCGACGTGCTGTCGATGAACCGCGATCAAGCGGCGAAAGCAGCTCCGGTGCCCCCTCCCGTCGAGGTTCCCGCAGTCATCAAAACACCTGATTACGACATCGTCTATCGCGAACTGCCGCAATCAGTCGAACCACAAACCACCATTGAAGAGCTGGGAGCGGCGTTCGGCCGGTCAGGTCTTGGGAGGGGAACCAATGGGCAGAGTCTATGATGCGCTGAAGCGCGCCGAATCCGCGCAGCGCAATTTCAAATCTGCAACAACTTCAGTTAGCCGCAACGGCAACTCGGACAACGTGTCGTACTTCACCCCGAAGCACACGAACGATCATCCGTGGGAGGGTGCGCCCTTCACTGCTATGCCGGCGGCATTCAATTCAGCGTCCACTGCGCACACGAACGAGGCGACCGGCGGGCCGGCACTCCCCGGCGGAAATGCCTTCCGTGATGCTGGGGCAACCTTGGGCGCTGTAGGATCGACGCGCGCTGTCGAGTTCGCATCAAGTGAAATCTTGACTGCGCGCGTCGAACCACATCTTATAGCCATCACTCAACCACGTTCGCCCGAGTGCGAACAGTTTCGATCGTTGCGAACTCGTCTGTTGCAGGCGGGTGAGCGGGAGCAGAAACGCGCCTTTGTAATCACCAGCGCGGGCGTGGGTGAAGGCAAAACTTTAACGGCTCTTAACCTGGCCTGGCTACTGGCGCAAACTGATGGCGTCAAAGCCCTGCTCATCGACGCGGATTTACGCCAGCCCTGTGCCGCCGGCTATCTGGGCATCGAACCCGAATGCGGCTTGTCGGAAGTCCTGACCGGAGAAACCCATTTCACCGAAGCGATCATCAGGCTCGAGCCGGCGGGACTGCACCTCCTCCCCGGCGGCGCTGCTCGCGAAGACGTGGCTGAGTTGCTCTCTGGGCCACGCTTCGGCCGCTTGCTTGATGAAGCTCGAAAGTTTTTCGACTACATCATCATCGATGCGCCGCCACTCGGCGTTTTCACCGATGCCAACCTCTTAATCAACCGCGCCGACTCAGCCATCCTGGTGGTGCGAGCTTCGAAAACTCGTTACGCGGTCGTCGACCGCTTACTCGAACAGTTGCCGCGCGAGCGTCTGCTGGGCGTGGTGCTCAACCGGTCGGACACGAAGCTCGATGCGAATGCTTACTACTACCAACCACGAAAGCTGCACCTGGCGCCGGAATCCGATACCGAAGTTGAAGGGATCGAGGATCAGGACGGCAATGAAGAGCCCGAGCTAATTTATATCGAAGAGGACGTGGTTTCTTGAAAACATCCCGCTTAAACGCACGCATGGCGATGCTACTGTTCACCGAAGCAGGTTTGCTTTTCGGCGGGCTGGTAATCGCTGTGTATATGCGTCTGGGCGCAGTTGATGCCGAAGACGCTCTGATTACGCGCAACGGTTTTTACAAAGCAGGTCTGGCCACGGCGTTCTGCCTGGCTTCGTTTTACCTCTTCGATCTTTACGATTTCGTCGTCATGTACGACCGGCGCGAGCTGGTGCTCAGGTTAGTGCAGGCGCTGGGGCTGGCGTGGATCGCCCTGTCGATTGTCTTCTATCTAATGCCGAAGGTAATGATTGGCCGCGGCGTTTCGTTCATCTCTTTACCACTCGCCCTTTTGATGATGGTGGGTTGGCGTCTGGGCATTCACTGGATTTTGGGCCACCCGGAAATCGGCGAGCGCATTCTCATCGTCGGTTCAGGACCGTTCGCGATCGAGATTGCGCGCGAAACACTCGGCCGTCCCGACGCGGGTTTTCGGGTCGTCGGCTTTGTTGACAACGATCCGGCTTTAGTTGGCAAGAGCCTGATCAATCCGAAAGTGATCGGCCTGACTTCCGAGCTGCGATCCCTGGTCCACAGCGAACATATCGATCGGATCGTGGTCGCCATCGGCGACCGTCGCGGTCAGTTCCCTACCGACGAACTGCTGCGCCTGAGTCTTTCTGGGGACGTTTCGATCGAGGAAAGCGCTTCGTTTTATGAACGGCTCACGGGTCGGGTGCTGCTCGATCTAATCAGACCATCATGGCTGATTTTTTCCAGCCGCGGCCGTCGGGCCCGGCTCAACGAACTGGTCTGCGCCGCGATGCATCGCTCGGTCGCCTTCATCGGGGCGATCCTGTCTCTGCCAATTGCGATCATGACTGGGGTGCTGATCAAACTCGAATCGCAAGGTCCGATTTTTTACAAGCAGGAACGGGTCGGCAAGAACGGCCGTCCCTTTACCCTGATGAAGTTCCGCTCAATGCGGGTCGATGCTGAAAAAGACGGACCCGTCTGGGCCAAAAGCGAAGATGTACGCACCACCCGGGTAGGAAAAATTATTCGCAAGATCCGCGTAGACGAGATTCCGCAGTTTTGGAACATTCTGCGCGGCGACATGAACTTTGTCGGTCCCCGGCCAGAGCGCGAGCACTTCATCGCCCAACTGGCGCAGGAGATTCCATTTTACGAACAGCGGCATTTGATCGCCCCCGGCCTGACCGGCTGGGCCCAAATCAAATACCCGTACGGCGCGTCAATCGACGACGCGCGCAAGAAGCTGGAATACGATCTTTATTACATCAAGAACCAGAGCATCGCGCTTGACGCTACGATCATGTTCGAAACCGTCAAGACGATTCTGCTCGGCCGCGGGGCAAGATAGTGTCTCGCCGCGTTTTAGCGGCGGGCTCTAACCAGGGAGTTACAAGTCGGAGGTTTAAATTATGAAGCTGCTAACTCAAACAATTGTTCTGGCAACAGCGCTCGGTCTAAGTGCCAGTGCCTTTGCCCAGTCAAACACATCGCCAGCAAGCGCCACTCGCCAACGCAAGGCGACCACCGAAGGCGTGCCGCAAACGGCGACCCAGACGCCGGCAGAGATAAAGCCCACCAGCGACCCGGCCGTAATTAACAACACAACGCCGGGGGTGAAGACTGATGCGGCTGTGGACATGGCCCCGAGTAAAGCACCGTCAGCACCCGTGACGGACCAGAGCCGCAAAGACGGCCCGTTTAGCGAGCCGACTCCGGTGCCTGTTACGCCCGGCACAAAGAAAGACGACAAGGCGAAGACTAAGGACGCCAGCAAGCTCGCTGAAGTCACTGCCGACGCGCAAACGAACCGGAGAGATCAGGCCGCCGAAGAAGAGGCCATCGTTCCCTACTACAATAATTTCTTTACCACCTATCGTCTTGGTCCCGAAGATGTGGTCTCGGTGACGGTGTTCGGCCAGGAGCGCTACTCGAAGGGCAACATCAAGATTCCACCCAGCGGGCGCATTTCGCTGGCACTGATCCCCGACGGCATTTTCGTCAACGGTAAGACCGTGGATCAGGTGGCCGAACTGATCAAGAAACGCTACGACGAATACATTATCGATCCGCAGGTCTCAGTTTCGCTCGATCAAGCCGGATCGTATCGCTACAGCGTGATTGGAGACGTGGCCCAACCCGGCATCAAACTTATGTCGCGACGCCTGTCAGTGACTGAAGCGCTTTCCGAAGCCGGCGGCGTACTGCAAACCGGCAGTCGCAGCAAAGTTTTCGTGTTGCGCCGCCAGGCGAATGGCGTGCTCACGCCGATCCCGGTGAACGTTTCGGCGATCTATAAAGGGCAGGCGCCTGACTCAGTTTATCTGGTGCCTGGCGATCAGGTGGTCGTGCCCGGAAACACGCTCAAGAAACTGCAAACGATTATGGGCTTCACCCAGGTGCTTACCTTTGCCCGTTTGTTTACGGGGGGGTTCTGAGGCAGGGCAGAACGCATAGTCAGTACCGCCCGCGCAAGCGGGTGGGTCAGACACTCAAGCAAGGACGAGGGATCATTAATCCAATCTGAATAGATGACCCCACCCGCCCCCGCGGGTGGGGCCGACCTCACTACGCAGCTGGGGATCTTATGCTGGAAACCATCAGGCTATCGCGGCTATCCGATCGAAAATCAAGGATGTTCCTGCCTTCTGCTTTCTGCCGCCTGCTGCCTGCTCTACTCCTCCTGATCACCGCCCACTGCTCGCTGCTCAGTGCCTCAGCCGCTTCATGGTCTCGGCAAACCACGGGAACAATGTCCTGGCTGCATGGAGTTTATTTTCTTGATCAAAATCGAGGCTGGATAGCGGGCAGCGGCGGCACGCTGCTGGAAACCAGCGACGGCGGGCAGAGCTGGCGCAAGCTCAACACTCTGACTCGGGACAATCTGCGCGATGTTTATTTTGCCAGCGAAAAGATCGGCTGGCTGGTGGCCGAACGCGACCTGCTGAAGCTGAAAACGAATGACGAGGTCCGCACCTATCTATTAAAAACTGAGGACGGCGGTTTCAGTTGGCGGCGGGTCGTACTTAAAGGCTCGAATGAGGTCCGTCTGGTGCGCGCAATCTTTGCCGATGCGAATCGCGGTTGGATCTTTGGCGAAACCGGCGTGGTCTTTGCCACGGACGATGGCGGCGCAAGCTGGGCCCGACAAACTTCTCCGACAAAACATCTCCTCCTTGGCGGCGTATTCGTCGATCAATCGCATGGGTGGCTGGTGGGCGCCGGCGCCACAATCCTGCAGACTAATGATGGCGGCATGAACTGGCGCATCGGCAATGTGCACGACGGCGCGGGAACGCGTTTTAGCTCAGCCAGTTTTGTCGGTAACAGTTTAGGTTGGGCCGTCGGTACTGCTGGAAAGATCTTTGCGACTACCGATGGCGGCCGCACCTGGTTCGAGCAAAACTCAACTGTGGAAGTCGATTTGTTTGACGTAAAGTTCACTGATGCTTCGGCGGGCTGGGCCGCCGGTTCCCAGGGAACTCTGTTGCAGACCCGAGATAGCGGTCTTCACTGGTCCGTCAACCCCAGCGGCACCTCGCACCCGCTCGAACGTCTTTTCTTCATCGACCAAAATCACGGCTGGGCGGTAGGCTTTGGCGGCACTGTGCTGACGTTTAGACCGACCGGCGCGCCGACCCTGAAATCATAAACCGGACCTTGCGGCTTTGCCGCCGCACATGGCGGTAAGCCTATGGCTTACCGTTAGCTCGATGCTTGAGGCTATGTGCTGCGGTAGAGCCGCAATGATCCTGGAACCCGAGTGGGACTATCTCCCCAATTGACAGCCAACCCCACCTGATAGTAGAAAGTGCGGGCTTTCGATCTATCAACTCAAACGAAAATCTTCAAGGAGAATTCAGAATGAACCGATTCCTACCCCCGGCAGCGCTTCTGTTACTGGTGCTGGCGTCAGTTTCTTTTGCCCAAACTGCTCCGGCGGCATCCCCTTCGCCCGCGTCTTCGCCGAAGCCTGGGATGAGCCGAGCCCAAATTCGTAATCGCATCATCGCCACCGATAAGAGGCTGTGGGAAGCCTGGAAAAACAAAGACGGCAAGCCCTTCAAAACCAACCTGACCGCCGACGCGGTGATCGTGGGAGAGATGGGCGTGATGGGAAAGAACGACGCTGTCACCGGAATTCCAAATATGCCCTGCGAAATAAAGTCTTATACGCTGAGCGACTTCAAGGTCACGTTTCCCAGCGGGGGTACGGCGATCGTGACTTACAAAGGCATGGTGGATGGGAGCTGTCAGGGCACAGCCTTACCGAACGTATGGGCCAGCTCGGTTTACGTGAACCGCGGCGGAAAATGGATGGTTGCTTCCCATCAAGAGACTGCAATGAAGTAAGTAAGCGGCGCGCGCATCTTGCGTGCAATTTCACGGGCGAGGCGCCCGTGCCACCTCATCTCTATCGGGCGGACTTGCGTGGTCCGCCCTTTTTTATTTCTGCTGCCTTGCGTCTGCGGCATTGCCTTTGCAGCTACCCTCACCGCGGGCCTATTTGACGTAACGGCTGCACCAATAGCGAACAACAGACCCGCAACTGTATCTGGAGACTACATCGATCAGTGCTGAGGCGTGGAATGTGACGAAGGATGCATACCAAAGATGATCAGATGAGCGAACCAGCAGCAAACAAATCTTTAGCTTCGATGAGCAAGTCGGCCAGCGCTGATGATAACGGTAGCCTGCCTTCTCTGTTCATCCGCCTCGGCGACGATCTAAGCCGCCTTTTGGAATTGCGACTAAATCTCCTGAAGGTCGAGGTTCAGGAAGATGTGGACGCGTACGTTCGGCGCGGAATAACCATAGCGATTGGCGGAGTCATGGCGACCCTCGGCTTCGCTTTGGCTAACCTGGCGCTGTCGTTCTTCATCTCGACCTTGTTCGCGAGCCTGCAGGTTAGCCAGCCGGTAAAGTACGGACTGGGATTCCTCACGTCCGGCCTCATCTACTTGATAACGGGCGGAATCATCATCGTCAGAACCAAAGGCCGGCTGGCGAGACAGGACTTTTTGCCCCGACGCAGTCTGAACGAATTTGAACATGACAAGGAACTGCTCAAGACCGTAGTTCAATGATAGACAGCGAGGAGCCAGTGGCGGAAAATAAATTAACTGCAAGAAGCGCGAATGGACCCGCGAGTAAGGCTGCTTTGCAGCGCGAACTCGAGAAGACCCGTGTATCGATGGCCGAGACAGTCGAAGATATTCGCGAAACGGTCACCGAGCAGTACGAAGCGGTGAAGGAAACGGTGGGCGGCGTATTGGATTTTCGGGAGCAGTTTCAAAACGAACCGTTGGTGTGGAGCCTCGGCGCGCTTTCGGCAGGGTTTGCGCTCGGTTATACGACGGGCTACGCGCACAAGGAAATGGGCGGAAGGGGTAAACACTCTGAAGTGAGCGTCTTCACTAACAGTCTGGTCACGGATCTCTCCGCCGTCGGCAAGACGATGGTGATGCCGACGTTGAACCTCAAAATTAAGGAGTTGTTCGGATTTGATTTTTCGGATCTGTTGACACACATCAATGAGATTCAGGGCGGCGCCAAAAGCCGCGCCAGGAAAACCACCGTCAGAAAGACGGCTGCGAAAAGAAAGAAAGCGCCTTCGAAGAAAAAGCGGTAAGGTGCGCAAGCTTCATACTTGCGCAGACCGGAAGGCTATTTCTTACGACATCATGGACGATGAGAGCATCGAACCATTAATCACACTCAAGGAGAATTCAATGGCTACCAAAAAAACAACCAAGAAAAAACATGGAACGGCAAAGGCTGCTAAATCCTCAAAGTCATCTTCATCAAAGAAGACGGCGGCAAAGGCCTCGAAGTCGTCAAAGGCAAAGAAGAGTTCAAAGAAACAATCCACCGCCAAGAGCATGGGCCTGAGTCTGCTGGATAAGGCAAAGAAGGTTGTCGGCGATGTGCTCGTGGCAGCCACCAAAGGCGCGGCCACAGGGGCAATCAAGGGTGCGGCCGAAGCTGGCGGCGAGGCGACAGGACTGACGACCAAAGCAAAGACCGCCGCGAAGACCATCATAAAAAAGACCGGCGTCAAGAAGCGGTAGGCCCGGCGACTCTTTCGTTCGCCAAAGCAAAGCCCGCAACGACGAAGTTAAGCCTTCGTCGTGCGGGCTCTGATATATGAGCAATCAAATGGCTGCTGAATCTAGGTTCAGGTACTACTTGGCAGCCACTTCGGTTAGCTTTGTTACTTTCAGCGTGTCGCCGTCAACGGTACCTTCGACCTTTACCTTCACGCCCTTCTTAGCCGTCGTGTTCTTCAGTACAGCCTCTGCCAGGGCGTTGCCGGCATCGTCCAACTTGTAAAGCTTCTTAGAGGCGTAAACGGCATAACCGGCTTTCTCGCAAGCCGCCATTTTGGCACAGCTGGTCGCATGGTTCGCCGCGTCCTTGCCGAAAGTCTTGTCGTTCTCATGACCAGTAGTACAATTGTTGTCTAGAAGAAAGCCCGTGAGCTTCACATCTTTGCCGGCGGCCATCAAGGCTCCGGCCATCAAAGCCAGGACCACTACCAGAGGGAAAATCTTGCGCATCATTTCGTAGGTCTCCTTAGTTCAATCTTTCATTTAGTTTCTGGGTAACGAATGGTACCACACCTTGCAATTAATTCAACCAGCGCAGGGAAAGCCAACTGTGGAGGGCCGAGGAAACTGACGGGAGGAACTCAAGAACGCTCCCGGTCCGGACCTCATTCCTGCTTCTCCGGCCGCATGTGCGGAAACATGATCACATCCCGAATCGACTGCTTATTGGCCAGCAGCATCACCAGCCGATCGATGCCCAGCCCGATGCCCGCTGCGGGCGGCATGCCGTAAGACAGGGCGCGGATATAGTCTTCGTCCATGACCATCGCTTCTTCATCACCCCGCTCACGCTGGCCCACCTGGTCTTTGAAACGCTGGTACTGCTCTTCCGGATCGTTCAGTTCAGAAAAGCCGTTGCCCGATTCAAGTCCGCCAACAAAGTACTCGAAGCGTTCGGCGATGGATGGATCAGAGGGCGATGCCTTTGACAGAGGTGAAACGGGTTTTGGGAAATCGGTAATGAAGGTCGGCTGAATCAGATGCGGCTCGGCAAACTCTTCAAATAGCTCGACCACCCGTTCTGCCGGCGTATTCTCATCGACCTCGTTGCCTCGGTGACGGACAATCGACTCTTTCATCGTCATGCGCGTGAACGACTGTGAGAAATCAATCACGTGCTCGCCATAGCGTACGTGCGTGTGACCGAGAGCCACATATACAACTGACCGCAAAAGCTGCTCGGCAAAGTCCATCATCTGATTCACGTCGGCATAAGCCATGTAAAACTCGAGCATGGTGAATTCAGGATTGTGTTTGGTCGAGACGCCTTCGTTGCGAAAGTTTCGATTTAACTCGTAGACCTTTTCAAAACCGCCAACGACCAACCGCTTCAGATAAAGCTCAGGCGCGATCCGCGCGAACAGGTCGATGTCCAGCGCGTTGTGATGTGTCTTGAAAGGCCGGGCCGCAGCGCCCGTCGCCAAAGGCGTCAGCATCGGTGTCTCAACTTCGATGTAGCCGTGCTCGTCCAGGAAGCGGCGAATTTCGCGCACGGCTCTTGAGCGCAACTCAAAAACTTCGCGCGGTGTCAGGTCGCCTGCTTCGCGTTCGAGTTTCAAACTGCCGGCGATCAAATCGGCGTATCGTTGCCGCTGCCGAATCTCGGCATCGTGGATGCCGTGCATCTTGTCAGGCATCGGCAGCAAGGCCTTTGCCAGGAATTGTAACTTCTCCACATGTATCGACAGTTCACCGGTACGGGTCACAAACAAATAGCCTTCGACACCAATGAAGTCACCATGATCCAGCAACTTGAAAAGGTCCCAGCCGTCGACCTCGCCGCCGTCTTTGTCGTTGTGCACGCCCTTGATGTCCTGGCGGCGAAGATAAATCTGCAGACGCGCCGTGCCATCCGAAAAGTGCACAAACGCAGCCTTACCCATTACACGTGGCGGGGCGGCGATGCGTCCGGCGATGCGCACATGTGTCTGATTAAGCTCGCTATTCGCTGCCTCGAGTCCTTCGGGCGAGGGTTTCTCGCCTTCGCTTACCTGGGGCTCGTGCTTTCTGAAAGCGGCCACAATTGAGCTGATCGTGTCTTCACCAGCGGGGTTCTCGCTGACGTTCGTGCGGTCGAATCTATTTGGATAGACGTTGCCGACGAGGCGGCGCAACTCTTCGAGGTGCTCGTGCCGCGCCCGGGTCTGATCATTGTCATCAAGAAAAGGTACAGTCATGAGTATCTCTTAAACAGCAAATGATGATAGTAAATGGTAAAGGGCAAATCCGTAAATGCCTTAGCATAGTGGATCGTGGACATCCTGTCCGGCAGTCGGTAAAGCCGCACAGATCTTTAGTGGCGTACTTCGCGGAAGGATAAGTTTGCGCTACGCGCTCCGTCGCTATTTCTCCCAGCCCTCGCATGCTAAATTGTTCGTGGATGTCCACCCGAAAAATTCTTTCTAGAGACGAACTTCTCGCTGAACGCACACGTCTGCGATCGGCGGGCAGTAGCCTTGTCTTCACCAACGGCGTCTTCGACATTCTGCACGTCGGCCACGTGCGCTATCTCGCCGAAGCGCGCGCGCTGGGAGATGCCCTGGTGGTGGCGATTAACAGCGATGCATCAGTGCGCGAGTTGAAGGGAGCGGGCCGGCCGGTGATGAATGAAAATGAACGCGCGGAGATTCTGGCGGCGCTGCGCGCTACCAGCTACGTAACCATCTTCGACGATCTGTCACCGCTGAAATTGATTGCCGCGCTGTTGCCGGATGTGTTGGTCAAGGGCGGCGACTATGCGCTCAGCGAAATCCACGGGCGCGAGGAAGTGGAAGCCGCGGGTGGGCGTGTGTTGAGTTTGCCTTTCGTCGAAGGTGTTTCAACCAGCGGGATAATTGAGCAGATGAAGAAGTGAAAGCCAGACTCGGCTCTGGGTTGAGTCCGCCCAGCGGACACCCGATAATAGCCCAGCGATTTTATCGCTGGGTAATATCTGAATACTTGATCGACGTCCGCGCAGCTGACGAGACACTGGCCCCGGCCGAATCCCTGGGCTAAATTTTCTGTCGCCCGTTCTACGGCTTTCGATCCTTTATAACCCTACCCCAGCACTAAAGTGCTGGGCTATTTTCGTTCGTCCGCTGCGCGGACTAACACCTTTGCCTTGATTTCTTAATGAGCCCTACCACCGAAACAAATACAACCCTTCAAAGTACACTTAACTCGGTTAAGACCAGCGCTGAATTCCAACGTGTGCTTGAGGACATCAAGCGCGGAGCGCGGGTGATTTCGATCAGTGGACTGGTTGCCGGACCTGCCCGAGCGCTGGCCCTGGCCGCATTGCAGCGCGAAACCGGAAAGCAGTTCGCCCTGGTCGCGCCTGCCCAACGCGATCTGGAAAACTGGGAGCGCGACATCGACTTCTGGTATTGCGCCCTGCGCGGGGTCACCGGCAAAGACGCAGTGACCGTGCTGCCGGCTTCTGAAAGCGATCCGTATGCAGGCGGGTCGCCGCACACAGAAACGCTTGAGAAACGTGCCCTGGCCCTGTGGCGTCTGGCGCGGCGCGGAAAAAGTGGCACCAGTGACTTTGTTTTGCTCACAGCCAGAGCCCTCGCACGCCGTACTGTTCCTCCGGCTCAGGTTTTGAAAGCCGGCGCTGTGCTCCGCCGCGACGAAGATCACTCACCTGAAGAGTTGGTAGAAAAACTGGTGGCCGGCGGTTACGTGCGCGAGGATCCGATTAGCGCGATCGGCGAGTTCTCGATTCGCGGTGGCATTCTGGATCTCTGGCCGCCTGGCCGCAGCGCACCCGCGCGTATTGAGTTCTTTGGCGACACGGTTGATTCAATCCGCGAGTTCGATCCGGAGACGCAACTATCAACGATCCAACTGGCCGAGATCGAAATCCCACCGATGCGCGAACTGGCTGTGACCGCACACGACTTTCGCGAGTGGGCGGCGCGCGCAAGAATTCGCTGGCGCGACCAGAGGTTTGCGCGATCCCTGCGTGACCGCACGGTATTCGCCCAGGAAGGCGAGGACTTTCCCGGTTGGGAATGGTTAATTTCGCTCGTTCACGAAGACCGCGCCAGCATATTTGACTATCTAAAAGACGCCGTGCTGATCGTGGACGAGCCCGCGGCCGTTGAGAATTATCTGGCCAGTGCCTTTCAAACTGTCGCGGAGCGATTTGCCGATACTGATGCTATCGACGATCTGGGTCTGTCACCACAGGAGCTTTATCTAACTGTCGAGGAGTTGCGCGCCGGCATCGACGCGATGCTGCGGATTGATTTACGAACGCTCGGTCGCACAGCGGCGCGAGTCGATCAGGAACTGGCGCTGGAGGCTGAGGAGCCAAAGATCACAGTTGGCAAAGAGCGTGCGCCGCGAAAGCCTCTGTTTTTGTTTCCACCCGAGGGGGCGGGGAGTACGACTGCGCTTCCGTCAGAGGTTGAGTGGAAAGCTCAATCGGTCGTCCGCTATCACGGTCGTCTTCCGGATCTCGCGCGGGACTTGATCAAACGACATGCCGATCAAACGACCACGCTCTTCGTCATGCCCAGCAGCGGCGTGGCGGAACGCGTGGCGGAAATTCTGCGCGAGTACGAAGTCCACGTCCGGCTCACTTCCGCTGCCGACCAGACCGATTATTCCGCTCCGGCTGACGCGGTGGTTACTGCCGGAAAACTTTCCGGCGGATTTGAGTTGCCTTCGTCACGCTTGATTGTTCACGTTGAGGGTGATCTGTTTGACGAAGCCGCTGAGCCCGCGCTCGAACGCCGCAGCACAGCCATCAATCGGGAGAAGAAGAAGCGCGCGCGCGGCGCGGCATTTCTTTCAGACTTTCGCGATCTGAAAGTCAACGACTATGTGGTGCACATCGATCACGGCATCGCACGCTTCGGCGGGCTGGTCACCTTGAGCCTCGGGCCGGCTCAGTCATACGACAAACTTAAGTCAGTCGAACAGCCTCGCGGCGAGTTCATGCTTCTTTACTACGCCGAAGAAGCCAAACTATACGTGCCGGTTGAGCGCCTCGATCTGGTGCAGCGCTATTCCAGCGCTGAAGGCCATCAACCGACCCTCGATCGCCTGGGCGGAATCGGCTGGCAAAAGACGAAAGCCAAAGCCAAGCGGGCGATGCGCGACATGGCTGACGAGCTATTGCGGCTGTACGCTGAGCGCAAGCTGGTCGAGGGTTATGCTTTTCCCTCTGACGCCCCCTGGCAACGCGAATTCGAAGATGGTTTTGAGTACACGCTCACACCCGATCAGGAAACCGCGATTGAAGAAGTGAAGCATGACATGGAAGCGCCGACCCCGATGGACCGGCTGTTGTGCGGCGACGTCGGGTACGGCAAAACGGAGGTGGCGATGCGCGCCGCCTTCAAAGCTGTGATGGATGGCAAGCAGGCTGCGATCCTGACGCCCACGACCGTGCTCGCTTACCAGCACTTCGATACTTTTCGCCAGCGCTTTGCGCCGTTTCCAGTGAAGGTTGAATTGCTTTCGCGCTTTCGCTCGACCAAGGAACAGAAGGCGGTGGTGAAGCGAGTTGAAGCGGGCGAGGTCGACGTCGTTATCGGCACCCATCGAATGCTTTCCCGGGATGTCAGTTTCAAGGATCTGGGCCTGGTGGTAGTCGATGAAGAGCAGCGTTTTGGCGTGGCGCACAAGGAACGGCTGAAGCAAATGAAGAAGCGTGTCGACGTGCTGACGCTCTCGGCTACACCAATTCCGCGCACCCTGAATATGTCTCTGAGCGGCTTGCGCGACATGTCTTTGATTGAAACGCCGCCCAGCGATCGCCTCGCGATTCAAACGCAGGTGGTGCAATCGTCAGACGCGGTGATCAAATCGGCGATCGAGCTGGAACTGTCCCGCGGCGGTCAGATCTTTTTCATTCACAATCGGGTTGAGTCGATCGAGACCATCGCCGCCCTGGTCAAACGGCTGGTGCCGTCGTGCCGCATGGCCATAGGTCACGGCCAGATGAACGAAAAAGAAATGGAGCGCGTCATGCTCGATTTCATTGGCTATAAGTACGATGTGCTGGTCGCCACCACGATCATCGAGAACGGAATAGACATCCCCCGCGCGAACACAATCATCATAAACCGCGCCGACAATTACGGTCTTTCTCAGCTTTATCAATTGCGAGGCCGGGTCGGGCGTTCCAGCCGCCGCGCCTACGCTTACCTGCTGATTCCGGCAGAGCAGGAGCTTTCACCGATTGCCCGGAGACGGCTGGCAGCGATTCGTGAATTTTCCGACCTGGGCGCGGGCTTTCGCATCGCTGCATTGGATTTGGAATTGCGAGGAGCGGGAAACATGCTCGGCGGCGAGCAGTCAGGACACATGGATGCCCTGGGCTTTGATCTTTACACGCAGATGCTCGAACGCACTGTCGGCGAGTTGCGCGGCGAACAAATCGAAGACGAGCCGACCGTTTCGCTTAACCTCGGGGTCGACGTCGCCATCCCCGAAAGCTACATTTCCGACATGGGCCAGCGGTTGCGAACTTACAAGCGCGTTTCGTCGGCGCGCGATGAGGAAGCACTAGCCGCGATTCGGGCGGAAACAGAAGATCGTTACGGACGAATTCCCGAAACCGTCGAAGACCTGTTCGGATATGCGCGGTTGCGACAGGCTTCGGAAACTGTCGGCGTAGTGTCGATCGACAGAACGCGGGAAGGAATTGCCGTTAAGCTGGCCGAAAAAGCGCGGGTCTCTCCTGAGAAACTGATGGAATTAATTCGCGCTCGAGAAGGCGCCAGCTTCACCCCCGGCGGCGTTTTGCGGGTGGAGCTAAATGCAGAGGAGAAAGAGCATCTGCTCGCCGTTGCGCGCCGCGTGTTGCTGCAAATCAGGACTGACGGTTAGAATGGCCCGGCTAAACCGACACTGTCAGGTCGAAGCATTTATCAATCGCGCTGCCATAAGCATTTCGCTCCTCCGGAGCTTTATTAAGGGAGTATCACCTGTGAAATTAAAATTTATTATTGCCTCTCTAACATCGTTTGTGATCCTGTTTGCTTCGGCGTCGCTCACGCGGGCCCAGGAAGGCGAACCCGTAGTGGTCGACGAAGTCATCGCTCAGGTAAACGACGGCGTGGTCACTCTTTCGCAATTGAAACGCGAAATGAGAGAGCGGGTCGAGACGTTGATGCAGAACGGCCGAACCGAGGCGGACGCTACCGCGGAAGTTGCGAAGCATAAGGCGGAGTTGATTGCCACGTTGATCAATGAGCAGTTGCTCCTTCAGAAAGGCAAAGAGCTGGAGCTGACCGACCGGGTCGAGGCCGAGGTCAACAAGCGGATGCTAGAAGTGGCCAAGGAAAACGGTATCACCTCAATCGACAAGCTGGATGAAGCAATGCGGGCGGCCAAATTGGATCCAGTCGGAATCCGCGCCACCATGCGGATTGAGATCATGAAGCAGGCCGTGTTCGATAGCGATGTCGACTCGAAACTATTTTATAGCTACAGCCAGGACGAGCTGCATAAGTATTTCGACGCGCACCGCGATAAATTTTTCAAGGCTGAGTCGATCGAGATCTCGGAGATATTCCTCGGCCTCGCCGGCAAACAGGATGCTGACGTCAAAGCCCAGGCACAAAAGCTGATTGCCCAGGCGCGGGGCGGCGCTGATTTTTGCACCCTGGCTGCCGCCTATACCGATCGGCCTGCGGCAGGAGGACAGAAGCCATGTAAGGTTGGCCGCTTTCAGGTGCCCGACCTGCGGCCTGATATTGCCGCAGCTGTGAAGAACTTGGCGCCAGGCGGATTGAGCGAACCCCTGAAGTCGGATGAGGGCTACCAGATTCTGAAGGTTGATTCGCGCGATGCGGGCAGCAACGCCCCGACCTTCAACGAGAACAATGTGCGCGAAGCAATTACCCGCGAGCGCGCCCAGAAAGCTCGGGAAGACTATCTGCAGGACCTGCGCAATGATGCTTATGTGAAGATCGCCGATAGTTATCGGGCTGACGTCGACCCCTTGCTGAAGATCGTGCCGCCAGCGGCAGCGACCAAACGGCCGCCAAAAAAAGACAAGAAGGATAAAGGCAGCAAGCCCTAACGAACTTAGACGTGCGTCTTGATCTTTTTTTGAAGTTAAGCCGTCTTTGCCCGCGCCGCAGCCTGGCCCAGGAACTGTGCGACGCGGGCTTTGTTTTGCTTAATGGGCGCCCGGCCAAATCCGCCCACGCTGTCAAAGCCGGGGATGAAATTAGCATCCGTCGCCGGGACCGCCAGGTAGTCGCCCGTGTGCTCAAAGAGCCACCGACGCGCAACGTTGCGCGACGCGACGCAGACCAGTTGGTTGAGATTGTGAGTGAGCGGGTGATTGACTCGCCAGCCTTTTGAGACTTGCGATGGAAATGTCTAACCCTCAAAACGGATCGCGGAAATCCTGTCCGCCGGCGCGCAGGGCGCGCTCAGGTTTTTGTTCCCCGAGGTGGTTCGCACTTCGCGCTCAGGCAAACAGGAGGTCCGCGATCCGCTTCGCGATTCTGATTGCGCTATCCACACCAATTTTTTCGGCCTGCCAATCGCAATTGTCGCCGCAGACCGTCAAAGCTGAACGAAAAACGGAATCGACTTCCCCCGCTGCAAACCAGGATCGCACTCCGCTGAAGTTACCGCTGGTGAAACCGAGAATCCTGATCAGGAAAAGTCAGAGACAACTGCTCCTGTTTTCTGAAGATCGGTTAGTGCGGACTTATCGTATCGGCCTGGGTCTTAGTCCCACTGGCGACAAAGTGCGGCAGGGTGATCGACGCACGCCGGAAGGTGAGTTCTACATTTTCACCAGGAACGACAAGAGTGCTTTCTATCTTTCACTCGGCATCAGTTACCCGAATGTTGCCCATGCCGATCGTGGCTTGCGCGGGGGCTTAATCAATCGCGCACAGCATGACGCAATCATCCGAGCGATCCGTGCTAAGCAAACGCCCCTGCAGAATACTTCTCTGGGAGGCGACATCTATATTCATGGCAACGGCGCGCAGAGTGACTGGACCTGGGGCTGCGCTGCCCTCGAGAACGAAGACATGCTCGAATTGTTCAAGGCCGTGCCCGTAGGCACCCCCGTGACAATCGAGCCCTAATCTGAGCAGACTTGGATCTGTGGCCCGTCAGCGAGAGTCAAACCAAAAAACTCAAGATTGTCCAACCTGACCGATGTTAATCATTGGGAGAATGCTGAAAAGCTGGCAGTTAATTGGTAGGGAAACCGGCTATCCCCAAATTTGGTTCCCGTTCGGTCGAAAGCGACCCACGAAACAACGAAGAATACTAAGGACCAGTGTGCTCTTCCGGATCGAACATCAAAGCCGCATGAGGTAGAATCTCATGCGGCTTTTTTTCGATGAGCGAGATCAAACCATTCAAGATTCGCGATATTGCGATCAGCCCACCCCTGGTGCTTTCACCGATGGCGGGCGTGACCGATATTTCCTTCCGTCGCTTGCTCAAGGCGCGCGGGGGCATCGGCCTGACCGTTTCGGAATTCGTCTCGGTCGAAGGCCTGACCCGCAACAATCCAAAATCGAAACGCCAGATGCGCTTCTATGAAAACGAGCGGCCTTTCGCGGTACAGATTTTTGGCGGTAAGGCGGCCCGCATGCGCATGGCGGCCGAGATGGCCGAAGAAGTGGGCGCCGACATCCTGGATGTGAACTGCGGCTGTCCGGCACCCAAGGTCGTGAAGCACGGCGGTGGTTCGGGCTTACTGAAGGACCATCCCAGGCTGGAAGAAATTCTCAAAGAGATCAAGAAATCGATCACTATCCCGATGACGGTCAAGATTCGCGCCGGCTTTTATGATCACACTATCAACGCAGTCGATACGGCGAGGCTGGCGGAAGCCTGCGGCGCCGAACACATCGCCCTGCACGGCCGGACCAAGGAGCAGGGTTACCGAGGTCAGGCAAATTGGGATCTGGTGAAAGCGATCAAAGAAACTGTGAGCGTGCCAGTGTCCGGCAGCGGTGACGTCACCACTGTGGAACAGGCCTTCAACCGCTTTCGCGAAACCGGATGCGACGGAGTTTTGATCGGACGCGGCGCGATGCAGAACCCGTGGATCTTTCGTCAGATCGAAGACGTCATGCACGGCCGCGAACCGTTTCAGCCGAGTCTGGAAGACAAGCGGGCAGTGCTGCTCGAATATTTCGACATGCTGCGCGAAGACATGCCGCAGCTCGCGGCCATCGGTCGCATGAAGCAGCTCGCCGGACAGTTTACCCGGGGCCTTCATGGCGGCGCACTGTTCCGCACCGCGATGTATCACTCGCACTCAGTCGACGAAATACTGGATCGAATATCAGAGTACTTTGAAACGATCTCTGCCGGACGTCAGTATTTCGGGGAAGCCGGCAACCCGCATGAGATCGTCGAAGCGCCGGAGTTGGATTCCTGCGAAATAGGTGTGGGCACTTAGTCGGTGCCGAGGTTAGCTTTCCCGGTAAAACGATCCACGAAGACACGCGAATAGTTCTCTTCGTTTCGTGTGACTTCGTGGATCGTTTTGTTCGCCACAAAAAACCATCGAGTTATTCTTGCAAGGGAGAACGAAAATGAACCGAATCAAATTACTATTCGCATTTCTGCTCCTGGTCGCTGCCAGCGCAGCAGCTTTTGGACAACACGGTCACGAACCCGCCACCACCACCCGGCCTTCGACGCCGCCAACTACGCAACAAGCCTCGACGCGCGATGCCAACAGAGAGAAACTGCGTCTGGTGCTCGACGCGGCCGGACCAAAGATGAATGTTTCATTTCGCCAGAGCGACAAGCAACCCTACAATTTTGTTGGTGTGATGAAGACCGGCCTGCGAAACGCCGACGCGCTCGAAATCGTCATCTCAGTGAGCGCTGAAGATACGATTCACTTTCGAATTTTTCCGCACTACCACGACGCCTACCTCAACATCGACAAAGTGCATAGCGGCGATGGCTTGCTGCGGCAGATGGTCCGTTTCAGCGACAAGAATTTTCTATTTTGGGGCGCAGATAATTCGGGAGATATCTTTGCCGGATACAATTTCACGCTTGAGTCCGGCTTCCCCGACGCGTCGATTCGCGTGGTGCTCGGCAGTATCGCCAAGCTGGATGAGTATGTAGGGCAGATGCGGTTGGCGATAGATGACAGTACCGCTCCGTAACGATTTGTCGCGCGTCTGCCACAACACATCACGGAAAGGCTGTGCCTTCCGTTCGGTGCCCACCCTTTTTTCTCCTGAGGCTACGCCTCGGGATTGGAGGCGTAGCCTCCAATCAAGATCAAAATCTCTCCGGTAAGCCGAAGGCTTACCGGCATGTGCTGCGGCAAAGCCGCGTCGTTTGGCCAGCCAAACGATCGCGATCGGGTTTTTCAATCCGAAGTCCGGTAACACGTCAGGGCTGCTTGGACGGAATAGTATTCGCTAACGCGTCCGTCTGGGTTCCCGACCCGCTGTCCAGATTAACCGGCCCCGGATAACCCTTTGCAGTCAATCCTGAAATCTCAATCACAACCTCTTTCTGGCTGCGCAGCTTCTTCTGTCGTTCAGCTTCCGCCTTTTTTTCATTCGCCAAAGCGAGCCTGTCCGCTGCGGTAACGGGTGCTGCGGTCGGAGGCTTGGGCGTCGCTTGTTTCTTCGGCCGCCCGGACATCAGGTTGAGCGCTTCCAGGGCCTGCATCTTTACCTCTTCGCCCAAACCGTCAAAGCTGGCGCCATTGGCCGCCAGGACAGCCCGCAAATTCTCTTCGGTGTTGGTGTGCTGATCATAAACGTCGCGATAGATGTGCAGCCGTCCGTCTTCAAACACGACCGTTTCATAACGCAGCTCGACGGGAACCAACTGGCCCAGGTTGACCACCTGGGTCCGCGTTCGCTTGCCCAGGTATGCCGTCATGGTCGCTTCGCTCAACTCAGTCTGGGACGCCTGCGCCAGCACTTTCGCGAAGTCTTTTACTTGCTCGTTCGTCATCCCGACGCAACCATGCGATGCAAAGGTCCCGATCTTCTCCAGCGCTTTGCCACCATGAATCAAAGAAGGCGCCCCAATCGGAATCTTGATCGGGCCCAGCGGATTGCCCTTGCTGCCTGCGGCCACTACCTGGCCAGGTCTCATGTTCATCCCGCTGACCCAGGGCTCATCGGGCGGCGTCCAGGTTGGATTGAAGATGATCTGTTGGGCCTTGCGCAAACCCTGCGGCAGAGGAAATTGCGGATAGCCTATGCCAATCTTGTAAGACTTAAGCAGGGCGCCACCGGCAAAAACGTCCATGCGGAAGGCCGGGATGTTGACGACGATGCGGGTGTCTTTGGGCACTGCGTTCGGCCCCTGAAGCATCACCGGCTCGGCAGTCTTAGCCGCCGCGGCGATTAACTCTTCGCTGCCTCTGTTCCAGCGGTCACGGGCCAGAGCCAACAGGTGATCCGACTTGTCGGAACCAATCGCGTTGCGAATTGCGTCGAGTGCATTTTGCCGGGCGGCTGCGGCGCTGCCGGTCTGAAGCTCGGCGTTTGATTGGTGGAGTTTCGCCACGGCTCCGCTGGAAATCTTACGAAGTGCCGCTATCTGGTCGTCGGTTAACTGCACCTTCGACTTCAGCTCTGCTTTGAAAGCTGCTTCGGCGAACAATGCGTCGAGGACCGGCAGAGTGATCGGCACTGCCTCGGCGACCGTAGGCGGAGTCGAAGCGGCCAGAGGAGTAGGGGGCGTTTGGGCCTCACGACTGCACCCAGCCAGGAACAGGATACCAATCGCAAAGATGCGGGCAGCTTTGAAGGGGGATCTCATGTTTGTGAAATTAAACTCTTTTTCGGAAAATTTCGCTATGCGGCTTACCACGAACGAACTTCGTGCTAACCACAGGACGAACCGCGTTGATACTTTTGCCTGTGGGTGTCGGTGGCATAAGCCCGACCGTAAGGAAGATGTGGAGTGCGGCGACTGGTCGCCGCTTAGTAAAGCGCTGACGAGTCAGCGCACTCCAAATCAGGCCGGCAGACTCGACACCCACGCGCAAATCGATATAATGCCGGGGCTCGGCAAAAGATCTCTCCATTAGTTTGCTTAATTCCAAGGCTCGCCGCTATCATGCTGTCCACCGAAATCCTAAGTGACGGCAGAAGGTCCGAACCTAAACCTGAGAGGAACACTATGAAGCGCATCCTTCTAAGCTCAATCATTATCGCCAGCCTGCTAACCGCGTTCGCCTGCCAGCCGGGTGGGGGCGGCGACAAGGTCAAGATCGGCGTGTTCATGTCCATGACCGGCACCACCGCCAACTTCGGCATCTCCTCGACGCAGGGGATCAAGATGGCGGCCGATGAGGTCAATGCGGCGGGCGGCATCAACGGCAAGCAGATCGAGCTGGACATACAGGATGACCGGTCAGACGCCTCTGAAGCAGCCACCATCGTCACCAAATTCGTGACGCAGGACGGCGTAGCTGCCATCCTCGGTGAGGTAGCCAGCTCCCGGTCGATCGCGGCCGCGCCGATCGCGCAGAACGCCAAGATCCCAATGCTGACGCCCTCTTCAACCAATCCCGAAGTAACCAAGAAGGGCGACTACATCTTTCGCAGTTGCTTTATCGATCCGGTACAGGGCGCCGCGATTGCACAGTTTGCCGCCCGCACGCTCAACGCCAAGCGCGCGGCCATCATGGTGGATCGCAAGAACGACTACTCCACCGGCCTGGAAAAATATATTAGCGCTACGTTTATCAAGCTCGGCGGACAAATCGTCGTCACTCAGTCCTATCAGGAAGGCGATCAGGACTTCAACGCACAGTTGACCTCGATCAAAGGTTCGAACCCGGAAGTGATCTTCGTGCCCGGCTATTACAACGACGTTGGTCTGATTGCCAAGCAGGCGCGCGACAAAGGCATCACCGTACCGCTGCTCGGCGGCGACGGCTGGGATGCTGAACAGCTTTACAAGATCGGCGGCACAGCACTGAACGGGTCGTTCTTCAGTAATCACTATTCGCCTTACGACACCGACCCTATGGTGGTGAAGTTTGTCAATGATTATACGACCCGCTACGGCGCGAAGCCGGACGCTCTAGCCGCCACCGCTTATGACGCGGCGAAGATCATGTTCGACGCCATCAAACGCGCGGGCTCGTTAGACGGCAAAGCCATTCGCGATGCCCTCGCCGCCACCAAAGAGTTCCCCGGGGTGACCGGAAAAGTTACCTTTAACGAGAACCGCGACGCCGTGAAACCGATCGTCATGATCGAGATCAAAGACGGTGGTATCTATGCGGTGAAGGAGCGCGTCCAGGTTGAGGGCGCAGCCATGCCGGCCCTGACCGACACTCCGAGTACTTCACCCAGCCCCGGTACATCTCCAAGTCCGGCGGCCTCGGCCAGTCCCAAAACAGCGGCGAGCCCGGCACCATCTGCAAAGCCGGCCGCCACCAAACCGGCGGTGTCCCCGAGTCCGAAAAAATGATCCGGGAGCTCGCCGCGAAGCACGACAAACTTTCGGTTTGTCGCGGCGGGAAGTGGACAAACGAAAGTTTGCCCGACATTAAGACACTGTCAACTGAATGAGCACACTTCTCCAGCAGCTAATTAACGGCATCTCACTGGGCGCGATCTATGCTCTGATCGCGCTCGGCTATACGATGGTCTATGGCATTCTGCGCTTAATTAATTTTGCGCATGGTGACGTGTACATGGTAGGCGCTTTTATGGGCTACTACCTGGCGGGCGGCATCGGCATCCGCGGCGCCCAGATGCTCATGGGCAATCCGGATTCAAACGTCTTCGGCCGGGTCCTGGCACATGGTCTCCTCGGCGGTGGAATTCTGCAACCGTCTCTGTTTACCGCTTTGATCATCATGTTGCTGGCGATGGCCATCTGCGCGGCTGTGGGTGTGATCATCGAACGTCTGGCGTATCGTCCGGTCCGAAAATACTCGCGCCTGACTGCCCTGATTACCGCGATCGGAGTTTCGCTGTTGCTCGAGAACGGCGGCCAGGTGGTTTTCGGCGCCGACCCCAAATTCTTTCCCGAGCTTTTTAAAAAGCGCAATATTGAACTCTTCGGCGGGGCCAGCATCAATACAGCGGACATCGCCGTGCTGGTCATTGCCTTTGCCCTGATGATCGGCCTGCAACTGGTAGTATTTCGGACCAAGACCGGCCGGGCCATGCGCGCCGTTTCCTTCAACCTGAATTCGGCGAAGCTGATGGGCATCAATACCGATCGCATCATCGCCTTCACCTTCGCCCTCGGATCGGCGATGGCCGCCGCCGCGGGTGTGCTGGTGGCCATTCGCATTCCGCGAATCGATCCTCTCATGGGAATCCTGGTGGGCTTGAAGGCGTTTGTCGCCGCAGTGTTGGGCGGCATCGGCAACATTCCGGGCGCGGTGCTCGGCGGTTTTTTGATCGGCATCACGGAAACAATGGTCGTCGGCTATCTATCGCCGACCTACAAAGATGCCGTGGCCTTCGCGATTTTGATTTTGATCCTGTTGTTTCGTCCTTCCGGTTTGCTGGGATCAACCGTGCAGGAAAAAGTATGAAGAGACAGAGGTCAGAAGTCAGCGATCAGAGGTCAGGCGGGACCCCTCTGATCTCCGACCTCTGACTTCTGATCCAGCTGACTTCTGGTTCTTATGTCTCGTTATCTCCGCAATCTGATCATCGCCCTGGCCGTGCTCGCAGTTCTGTACGGGCTGAATTTCGTCTTTGGCGGGCGCTTGATTAGTCCTTACTTCAGCCGCATCCTGATGCTCTCGGGCATCTCGATTACGCTCGCCGTGTCGCTGAATCTGATCAATGGTTTCACGGGTCAATTCTCAATTGGTCACGCTGGATTCATGGCGGTCGGGGCATACTCGTCGGCATACTTCTCGGTCAACTGGGGGATCAAAATCGCGGCCGCGCTGGGCGACGGCACCCTCGGTTGGGTAGTCGCGCTGTTCCTCGCCACCCTGGTCGGCGCGTCCTGCGCAGCGGTGGCGGGATTGCTGGTCGGGGTCCCGTCGCTCCGTTTGAAGGGCGACTATCTGGCAATTGTGACGCTCGGGTTTGGCCAGATCATCGTGGTGTTTCTCAACAACATCGAAGCCATCGGTGGCGCCCGCGGCTATTCGGGCATCCCAATCGTCAAGAGCTTCTTCTGGATTTTTCTAATCGCGATCCTGACGATTGTGATCGTCTACAACATCGTCCATTCGGCCTTTGGGCGCGCGCTGATATCAATTCGCGAAGACGAACTCGCGGCCGAAGCCATGGGCGTGAACACGACGCGTTACAAGGTGATGGCGTTTGTGATCTCGTCCGCCCTGGCGGGCGCCGGCGGTGTCCTGCTGGCCCACTTTGATGGTTATCTGAATCCGAAGTCGTTCGAGTTCATCAAGTCATTCGAGATTCTGATCATGATCATCCTCGGCGGCCTCGGCTCGATCGTAGGCTCAGTGCTCGGGGCAATTTTGCTGACCATCCTGCCTGAGGCGCTGCGCAGCTTTGCCCAATACCGCATGGTGATTTACTCACTGCTTCTGATCATCCTGATGATTACGCGGCCGCAGGGACTGCTCGGCAAGACCGATGTATTCAAGAAATGGCGCGCCCGGTTGCGCGGAAAGCGCGAAGGCGAAACCCCGGTCACCGGCAAAGACGGATCAGTTAAGAAGGAAGAAGTATGACGAGCGGAAACGGCCAGGGCCGTGCCACAGTTTTGAAGACCGATAAGGTCACCATCCGCTTTGGCGGATTGACCGCGGTTAATCAACTCGACATGGCGGTCGCTGCAGGGGAAATCTACGGACTCATCGGACCTAACGGGGCCGGCAAGACCACGATCTTCAATCTGTTGACGGGCGTGTACGAACCGACGTCCGGCGAAATATATTTTAAAGACCAGCGCATCGACGGCAAACGCCCTTATGAGATTGCGCGTTACGGGGTCTCGCGAACGTTTCAAAACATCCGCCTGTTTCCCGGCATGTCCGTGCTGGAAAACGTCATGACCGCCTGTCACATTCACACGCGCCAGAGTCTGCTCGACGCCGTGATTCGATCGCCCCGGTTCGAACGTGACGAAAGCGAGCACCGTAAGTTCTCGCTGGAACTGTTGGAGATCTTTGAGCTGGCAAATCTCAGGGACGAAGGCGGCACCAGCCTGCCCTACGGCAAGCAGCGGCGTCTGGAGATCGTTCGGGCCCTGGCGACGCGGCCGAAGCTTTTGCTGCTCGACGAACCGGCGGCTGGACTGAACCCTTCCGAGCAGGAAGACCTGATGCTGCTGATTCAGCAGATCCGCGACCGCTTTGGTCTGACGATTCTGCTGGTCGAGCACAACATGAAAGTTGTCATGGGCGTGTGCGAACGAATTCAGGTTGTGGATTACGGAAAATCGATCGCGCTCGGCGTGCCGGATGAAATTAAGAATGATCCGAAAGTGATCGAAGCTTATCTTGGCGATTAGTTTTCTCTGTGCCTCCTATGTGGCTCTCTGTGCCCCTGGGGTGAAAATGCCGAGAGAAGAATTAACCACAGGACACACGGAAGATCACAGAGAGCGCACAAAGGCCTCGACCTTTAATTAAACGTATGCTGGTTCTAGACAACGTCTCAGTTAACTATGGCGCGATTGAAGCGCTGCGCGGCATCTCGATGCGCGTCGAGAAGGGCGAAGTCGTCACCCTGATCGGAGCCAACGGCGCCGGCAAGACGACCACGCTACGCACAATTACCGGACTGCTCGCGCCGCGCGAAGG
>JBBRMS010000051.1:0-29720 GCA_038230715.1 Pyrinomonadales bacterium | reverse complement strand
TGCCTTACTCGTACCGCAAGGCCACCAGCGGATCGACTTTCGTTGCCCGTCGCGCCGGAATATAGCAAGCGAGAAACGCAACTAGCACCAGCAACCCAACCACACCTGAATACGTCACCGGATCAGTCGGGGTAATCTCAAACAGCAGTGTCCGCAGCAAACGCGTCAACCCAAATGCGCCTCCCAATCCAATCACCGTGCCAATCATCAGCAGTGCAAACCCCTGACTGAAAATTAACCGCAGGACATGCAGTCGTTGCGCCCCCAAGGCCATGCGCACGCCGATCTCCTGCGTCCGCTGTGCCACCGAATAAGCCATCACGCCATAGATACCGATCGCCGCCAGGAACAAAGCAATCCCGGAAAAGGTCGCCAGCAGGAGTGAAAGAAACCGCGGCTGGACCATCGACTTCTCCACCACCTCAGACATTGGTTTGAGTCCATAGACAGGCAGGCTCGGGTCGATCTCACGGACGGCCGTGCGGATGCTTGCCGACAGTGCGCTGGGATCCCCATCGGTGCGCATCACGAAGTTCATGTTGGTGCTAAGGCCGAACTGGGCGACCTGGTGGGCTTGCAGATAAAGCTCGGGCGCGAACGGCTTGTCCATCCCTGCGTTCTTCGTGTCTTCGACGACGCCGACTATCGTTGACCACACCTTAGGGTCGGCGAATCCGGGGTTCACTCGCCGGCCCACCGGGCTGCCTTTCCAGAAACGTTTCGCCAGGGCCTGGTTGACTACTACGACTCGCTGCGCGGTGTCGCTGTCGTCGGCTGGCTCAAACACGCGCCCCTCGATTGTCTTGATCTTCATCGTCTTGAAATACTCGTTACCGACGACATTCCAATAGTCGACGTTTTGTGCGGGCGCATCAGGAGTCATCTGATAGCCTTCGATCTCGGTATCGTTAGCGTTGATACGGCGCAAAGGCGGCAGACCTCCGGCCAGAGAGGCTGAAGTCACGCCCGGCAAACTCGCCAGACGCTGCTCGAGCTGGTTTGCAAACCGCAAACGATCCGGGTTTTTGTAGGCGGTCGCCGGCAGATTGATGCTGAAACTCAGCACCCCGGCGGGCTCAAAGCCGGTATTGACCTGCTGCAATTTCCAGAACGCGCGAATCATCAGACCTGAGCCGATGACCAACACGACCGCAAGCGCAATTTCAGTCACCACCAGCACCTTGCGCAACGTTTGCCCCCCAGTTCCGATCGCGCGTTGACCCGCGCCGCGAATCCAGTTGGCGAGGTTGTGCTCCCGGATCTGGGCCAGCGGGGCCAGTGCGAAGATAAAGACCGCGACGATCGATAAAGCCAGAGTGAATCCGAGGACCGGGAGATCGACGCGAATGTCGCCTGTCCTGGGAACGCTGTCAGGCGCAAGCAGGAGCAGCAGCCTCAGTCCCAGGAAGGCGAGCGGCGTCCCTAAAACGGCTGCGCCCACGACCAGTAGGAGTCCCTCGGCGAGAAACTGCCGCGCCATCCTGCGCATCCCGGCGCCTAAAGCGAGACGGACTGCAAACTCACGGTGTCGCGCTTCGGCTCTGGCCAGCAGCAGGTTCGCCACATTGACGCAGGCAATCAGAAGCACAAACCCCACGGCCCCCATCAACATCAGGACGGCCAGCCGGGCCGACCCAACCACGTCTTCATGCAGTCCAAAGACGAGGACTGGATGCCTTTGCGGATCGAGCAGGTGTTGCGCCCGCTTCTCAGCACTCCACCCCGCCATCAAACTGGTGAACTCAGATCGCGCCTGTTCCACATTCACACCGGGCTTGAGCCGCCCGATGACGGATAGGAAATGTGACCCGCGATTGCCGGGTTTAGCGGGATCGAATTGAAATGGAAGCAACACGTCCACCTGGTCGTTGCTGCCCGGGGGGAAGGAAAAGCTCGCCGGCATTACTCCCACCACAGTTGTCGATTGTGAATTGACCTGAATCTGCTTCCCGATTATATCGGCCTGTCCGCCGAAGGCTTTCTGCCACAGACTGTAAGAGATCAACGCTACGTTTGGCCCGCCGTTTCGATCCTCTTCCGGCGTGAAATTTCTCCCTCGCTCCGGCGCGACGCCGAGGGTATCGATGAGGGAGCGGGTGATGCTCGCAGATGTAACGCGCAGAGGTTCGCTGCCAGTGCCGATGTTTTGGCCGCCAGGCGCCCAGGCCCCGATTGCCTCCCAGGACTTGGCCTCGTTCTGGATGTCCAGAAACTCTGGGGGCGAAAGCCAGAACTTTCGCAGCTGCATCGTGGGAAACTCACTGTAAACGCGGACCAGGTTTTGAGGTTCGCGATACGGAAGCGGGCGCAACAACACTCCGTTGACGACACTGAAGATCGCGGTGTTCGCGCCGATGCCCAAGCCCAGAGTAATTACGGCCACAGCCGTGAAGCCCCAATTCTTGCGCAACATCCTGAAGGCGTAGCGTAAGTCCTGTAAGAAGATTTCCATGATGTCCTCTTGTCAGAACCGCCTGCGATAGCGGGCGGTTGAGCTCTCTATGTCAAGACCCAGGTCGACCGGATTAACCACCCGCCACCGGGGTGGTTCTGACTCACTCAGCTCGCAGCGCCACCATTGGGCTGACCTTTGTCGCTCGACGCGCCGGGAGGTAACAAGCCAGCAATGCCACGAGGATCAAACTCCCCGAAGCGATTGCGAAAGTAAGCGAGTCGGTCGGATCAACTTCGAAAAGTAAAGTCGTCATCAACCGGGTCAGCGCAAACGCCCCAGCCAATCCGAACAACAAGCCAATGACGGCCAGTGACATTCCCCGGCGCAGCACCAAACCCAAAACATTCGGAGTGCCCGCCCCCAGGGCCATCCGGATACCGAATTCGTGAGTACGCTGCGTCACTGCATACGACATCACCCCGTATGTGCCGACCGCCGCCAGCAGGAGAGCGACCAGAGCAAACACAATCAGCAGCACCGTATTGAATCTTGAGCTGGCGATCGACTTCGCCAGCAAACGATCCATGGTGGACACGTCGCCGATAGGCTGTTGCGGATCGATTGTGTGAATCACGTTGCGCGCGGCGCCGGCCAGGTTCGTTGCCTCGCCCCGGGTGCGAATCACAAAGGTCATTGACGAGTAAACTAATTCCGGGTGCGGCCAGTAAGCCATCACTTCTGATTCGCCGTTTAGTGAAAGGTGCTTGGTGTCAGCGACGACGCCGATGATTTCGGTCGGCGCATTGTCACCCTTCATGTAGATCGTCACGCGTTTGCCAAGCGGATTCCCGCCGGGCAAATACTTCCGCGCGAAAGCCTCGTTGACCACCACCACATGATGCTCTTCGTATGCTTCCTGCCGGCTGAAAAGACGACCCTGCTTCAGGGGAATTCTCATCGCGTTGAAGTAGTTGAGATCAGTCACACAGATGCCGGTACTCAGGCGCTCTCCTGGTGGCTGCTTCGGCTGACCCTCGATCTCGACGTTGGTTCCAGCGTGCGGACCATTGAAAGGAAGGCTGTTGATGGCACCGACAGCTTCAACATCCGGCAGTGTTTGCAACTGGTTCGTCGCCTGTTTGAAAAAGTCCAGTATCTTTCGATCACTGTCGTACTTCCATGCCGGCACATTGACCGTCATGGTCAGTACATTCTTCGCGTCGAATCCCGGATCGACGGATTGCAGCCGGCCGAAGCTCTTGATTAGTAGTCCAGCGCCGATCAGCAGGACGAAAGCGAGCGCAATTTCTGCCGTCACAAAAGTTCCGCGCAGGCGGTGACTGCGCGCGCCCCCACCGATGTTCCTGCCGCCTTCTTTTAATGAATCGGTAAGCTGAAATCGCGTAGCTTCAAAGGCGGGCGCAAGACCAAATATAATTCCAGTCAAAAGGGAAATGCCCAGGGTAAAGAAAAGCACGGGCAGGTTGAGGCCCACTTTAGCGGGGCCAAACAATTCAGGCGGACTCAAAGACACAAGCAGAGCCGTTCCCTGCCACGCTAGGAACAGACCAAGCCCGCCGCCGAGCACCGCTAAAATCAAGCTCTCTGTCAGCAATTGCCGGACGATGCGCGAACGTCCGGCACCCAGCGCCGCGCGAATTCCAAACTCTTTTTGCCGCGAGACACCGCGAGACAGCAAAAGATTCGCGACGTTGGCGCACGCAATCAACAGGACAAAGCCGACCGCACCCAGCATAATCAGTAACGCCTTGCGAATTTCGCCGGTAAACTGAGTCCGCAAGGGCACCAGAGTGATGCCGACCCTGGCATCAAAGTCCGGGTAGGATTTTTCCAGCCGCGCGGCGATGGTGTTCATATCGGCCTGAGCTGCGGGCAAAGTAACGCCGGGCTTGAGTCGCCCAACCGCCATCGCAAACCTGCCGTGACGCTGACGCAATTCATTTGAAATCTGCCACGGGCGAAAGACTTCCGCGGGCTTGCTACTCATCGAGGATTTGGCGATATGGAGGGTGAAGTCTCTGGGCAGGACCCCAATCACCGTCGAGTCGACGTTATTCACCGTCACGTGTCGCCCAATCACCTGCGGGTCACCACCAAATCGTCTCTGCCAAAGGCCGTAACTGAGAACGATCACGTCTGGCCGATTCGACCCGCCGTCCTCAGGTGAAAATGTCCGGCCCATGATCGGATTGACACCCAGGACTGTGAACAGGTTGGGAGTGGCAATCTGTGACGGCACCTCCTCCGGGTCCCCATCGCCGGTCAGCTTCGCGCTCATATCAAAGAACGCGGCCATATCTTCGAATGTCTGGTTCTGTTCCTTCCAATCGAAATAGTTGCCGAGGTTGATGACGTTATTCACCCGGCCTCCGGTCTGATGTGTGTCTTCCCAAACCATTACCAGACGGTCAGCACTCCCATAAGGCAAAGACCGCAGCAGCACGGCGTGCACGACACTGAAAATCGCCGTACTGGCGCCGATACCCAGCGCCAAAGTAATGACGGCGACCGACGTAAATCCTGGCCGGTTCCAGAGACTTCTCAGTGAGTACCGAACATCCTGGATGATTTGCATTCTTCCCCTCCCTGTCAGAACTGCCTGCGGTAGCGGGCGGTTGATCGCGCGATGCAGCCTGATCCGATGGTAACTACAACCACCCGCTACAGTAGGTGGTTCCGGTGCACTCAAGTCTTACGCCGCCAGGGATCGATTAGCCTCCGACGCGGATCTACACATCGGGTATTCCGCTCGGGTTATCAAGCTCAACTCCTTGCATTCGAAAATCCTAACGGGGAGACGGACAGTCGAGAACTCAATCCCTCTTAACCCAACCATCTTCCAACCGCACGATCCGATTGCCGTATTCGGCGTTTACCTCAGAGTGCGTGACCTGAACGATAGTCGTGCCGTCGTCATTCAGACGTTTGAACATCTCCATGATTTCCTTTCCCTGGCCTGAATGGAGATTCCCGGTGGGTTCGTCAGCGAGAATGATTCGCGGGTTCGCAACAACCGCGCGCGCGATGCCCACGAGTTGTTGCTGACCACCAGACAATTGACTGGGGAAAAGATCTTTCTTGCCGACGATCTGAAATCGATCGAGCGTGTCACAGACTATCGACTGGCGGTCCTTCTTATTCACATCGCGATATGAAAGTGGCAGTTCGAGATTCTCAAACACGGTCTGGTCATCGAGCAGGTGATAGCTCTGAAAAACAAAGCCGATGTTGCGGTTACGAAGTTCCGCGCGCTTTTTGGGATTCAGCTTATGAACAGCAGCATCGTCGAAATAATATTCACCGCCCCACGATTGGTCGTGCATTCCGAGGATGTGCAGCAGGGTTGATTTGCCGGCCCCCGAAGGCCCCATGATCGAAACAAATTCGCCCTGCTCGATATTCAGATCGATGCGGCGCAACACGTACGTTTTGGTCACGCCATGAGAGAACGCCTTCTCGATATTCGTCATCCGGATCATGCGATCTCTCCAAAGCCGCTCTCTTTCAATTCGCGCTTGGCTTCTTCGATCAGTTCGCGCCGGTCCGAACCCGCTTCCTCTTCCACAATCAGCCCATCGAACATGTGCACGATGCGATCGGCGTGCTGCGCATAACGCGGGTCGTGGGTCACCATGCAGATCGTCGCGCCGCCGCGGTGCAACTCGCGTAGGAGTTCCATCACCGATTCGCCGTTGGTTGAATCAAGGTTTCCGGTGGGCTCGTCGGCCAGCAGGATGCTGGGCTGTCCGCCCACCGCACGGGCCACGGCCACGCGCTGTTGCTGGCCGCCGGAGAGTTGGCTGGGAAGATGCTTGGCCCGATGAGCCATGCCGACGCGCTCCAGAGCATCGGTGACGCGCTGCTTGCGGTCGCCGGAATTCATCCCGCGATAGGTGAGCGGCAACTCAACGTTTTCATAAACTGTCAGGTCACCAATCAGGTTGAAGCTCTGAAAGATAAAACCAACCTCGCGGTTCCGAATGCGGGCGCGTTCGGACATCGAAAGATTTTCAACCGGGTGTTCGTTCAGCACATACTCGCCGTCAGTAGGCGTGTCGAGTAGGCCCAGAATCGATAACAGGGTGGACTTGCCGCAACCAGAGGGACCGGCGATCGAAAGGTACTCGCCCTTCTTGATGTCCAGGTGAATTCCGGAGAGGGCGTGGGTCTCGACTTCGTCGGTATAGAAAACCTTCTTGACGTCCGAGAGGTGAATAAGGGGGTCAGTTGCACTCATAGGTCTCCTTCGAATGTGCGACAAACTTCAGCTTGTCGTTGCTAATAGTTTACGCGGCTACCGCCTGCAGGGAGCGGATCAAAACTGAGTGCGGCGTACAAACTGAAGTCTGTCGTACAAGCTAACGAACGCGAATTCTTTGGTAGCTATCCAGCGTAGACGTATCGGACAGAATGACCTGGTCGCCTTCCTTCAGTCCGCTGAGGATCTCAATCGTGCTGACCGAATTTCGACCCAGCGCTACCTGCGTGCGGACCGCTTCCTGTCCATCCGGTGTTAGGCGGAACATGCCGACTGTTTGCTGACCCTGTCCAAAAGCCGGCCGGCCTACATAAAGAACGTTGTTCAACCGCTCGAGTTCGATGGTGCCATCGACGCTCAAGTCGGGTCGCGCACTTCCTGGTAGCGGCCCTGTCAGCTCAGCATCGACAACAAAGGTGCCTTCGCGGGCTGCCGGATCGATGCGTGAGACCCTGCCTTGAATTATTCCGTTGCGGGTGTCGACCGCGACGGGCTGGCCGATCTTAACGTCCTTGATCTGCGTTTCATTAATCTTCAATTCAGCTTTGAGAGAAGCAGGATCGGCTACGCGCGCGATGTTTACTCCGGGGGTAACCTGTTGACCTTCCTGCACGGCGACGACCTGGAGCACACCATTGGTGCCCGAACGGACTTTCAACCCGCCGACCTGGTCCCTCCTCAGCTTCGCCATCGTGCGCAGTTGCTGGAGCCTGGCGGTCGTCGCATTCAGCTGCGCCTTGGTAGCTTTGCCCGCAATCGCCAGTCTTTCCTGCTCAACCCTGAGCCGATTGGCAAGGTCCTTTACTCTGACTCGAGAGATTCTCAGGGAGAGATCAGCAACTAATCCCTGTTTGGCGAGGGCCTCGTCAGTGTCCAACTGCAGTTTCGCCTGGCTGTATTCGGCATTGATGCTGGCGGTCGCAGATTGCTGGGTCATGCTTTCGCTTTCCAGACGCACCCGGAGACTCTCCTGATCGGCTTCGGCTGCCTTCACCTGGAACTCGGCGTCCATGGCCTGTTGTTCCATCTGGGGATTGGAAAGTTCCACGATGACGGAACCCGCGGAGACTTCCACGCCGGCCTGGACGAGGATTTTTTCCACGCGACCCTCGGCGGGAGCAGGCACCCAACGAGTTACCTGGGGAACGAGGGTGCCGTTGCCACGCACTTCACGTCTCATCTCGCCGCGCTTCACTGTTTCAATCACCGCGGTAGCGCGATCGAGTGTGGGAGCAGCCGGCTTTAACTTCGCCAGGGCAAATGTAATTCCGCCCACCGCGGCCAAGCCGACTAAGGCGATGACGCCTATGCGAATTCGCTTCTTGAGTTTCGATTTTCCGGGTCGCTTGATATCCATGAGAATGCATGCCGCACAGCTGTTCACCATTACTAATGTCAAAGCGCGTGCCGCCCAGGGAGAGCAAACGACGCCTGCGCCTGATTTCAAACAAATCAACGCTGAAGTGGCAGTTGGTACGATTCTCGGTACCGGATGAAAGGATCAGGCTTGTCTGATGAGATTGACTAAAATGGAAATGTTTTCATTTTTGGGACTTGGAAATCCCACTTTCGAAAACGGCGAGAAGCTGGCGTCCATTATTTTGCTCGTGGGCAAGGGAGCAATGCGCTGCCGAAACACGACTTGATCCAGCGAATCTGCCCTTCAGCGTCGACTGTCGAACTCTTAATCGAGTAGCTTCCGAAACGCAGTTCGCTGACGAGCTACGTTCGTTATGTGCGTCTGACCCGAGCGAAATAAGACAGCAGATCACCCGATTGAAATAACCACGCCGTGTAGAGGTAGAGCAGACACGATCGAACCGGGGGGGATTTGTGATAGCCGAGGGGATGAAGATCGACGGCCCCGCCGCGCCTAAGCAGCCTTAGTCCGGGCCCGCGCCCTTGGGCTCTTCGCGCCTTTCTTTTTAGCCTGCGGCGCTCCCTTTTTCGCGGCCGCGTTTTCAATCTCCGAGTTGATCTCGCCTCCGATCAAAACTGCGGCCCCGATTAGATACAACCAGAGCATGAGGACAATCACAGCACCGAGTGAGCCATAGGACTTACTGTATGAATCAAAAAAGTGAAGATAGATCCGGAAACCAAACGAGTCCGGCGACATTCGAGCCGGCGCTTGATCCGACATATGGCACTCCATCTGTGACCCGGCGGCGAATTACATCGAGCAGTTCAAAATCGTAGAGCGCTTTCAAAAGGCGAAAGGTGTTGCCGCCGCCGATGAAAATCGACTCAGCATCATTTACCGCCTGGCGCGCATCGGCGGCAGCATGGATCGATGTCAGTCCGTAGCCCATCTTCTGGAAACGCTCCTGGGCCATCGAGGCATACGCTGCGCGGTCATAGAGCGCGAAGGGAACGAAAAGCACCCGCTTCACATTTCCAAGGAAGCTGCGGATTTCGGTTTCTGCGTGATCTAGATAGCCGCTGCCATACAGTGTCGAGTTGCTAATCAGTAAGACTCGTTTAGTTTCGTCTTTGCTTTTCAACAGCTTCCTCCCAGCGTCTAACAACACGGCTTCATTCATTAGCATGATTTTCTTTACAGCCACGCTCGCACAACTGCGGATAGGGCCCGGTGGACAGAAATTTCGTTTATGCGCATCTCAAGCTCGTGCACGAAGACGGTCGCGTGCTACTCCTGTTTCGTATGGATAAATGATGGCTTGGATCGGAGAAACTATCAAGCGGTGTGGTTGAATGTCAGGTCGGTTGACTAGAATGGGAATGGTAAAAGTGACAGCGATGCTTTTCCACATCGAGCCACGCGAAGATCTCGTAGCCGCGTAGGATAAGAGCCCGACGGCTTGGGTGGCTGTCGAGACGGCTTTAGCTAGCGGACTCAGGCTAACCCAGCTAAGATGAACGTCTTTTGTCCGCATCCTAATCGACCTACCTGAACGCATCAGCGCCATGGCCATTACTGCAGGCACGCATTTGGGGCATTATGAAATTCGCTCGAAGATTGGCGCGGGTGGAATGGGCGAGGTGTACCTGGCGCGGGACACGAAGCTGGATCGTAAAGTCGCGCTGAAGATACTGCCGGCGGAGCTCGCCGCCAATCAGGATCGCATGCGGCGGTTTGTGCAGGAAGCGAAAGCCGCGGCCGCCCTCAACCATCCCAACATCGCGACCATTCATGAAATCGGCGAGAGTGAGGGTGTGAACTTCATCGCGATGGAGTTCGTTGACGGCGTCACGCTGCGCGAAAAGCTTCACGACGAAAGGAGTGAGCTGAAGGTACTCCTCAGATACTTGCTCCAGGTCGCGGAAGGTTTAGCGAAAGCTCACGGGTCGGGAATAGTGCATCGCGATCTCAAGCCAGACAACATCATGGTGACGCGCGACGGTCACGCAAAGATTCTCGATTTTGGCCTGGCCAAGCTGATCGAGACCGCGGGGCAGAAGCCCGACCCGGGGTCCCCAGACGGGCAGCCCGGCTGGGGTGGTGGCGGTGAGGGAGGGCTCGGCGAAGCCGCCACCGCGATGATGCCCGTTCAGCATTCGACTCCCGGCGTCGTGATGGGCACGGTCGGCTACATGTCGCCCGAGCAGGCACAGGCGAAACCTGTGGACCAGCGCTCAGACATCTTCTCTTTCGGTTGTCTGCTCTACGAGGCGGCCACCGGGCAGAAAGCCTTTGCCGGAGACTCGATCGTTGACACGCTGCACAAGATCATTCATGACCCGGCTCCTTCTATCGTCGATCTCAATCCGGCCGCGCCGACTGAATTGCAGCGGGTCATCCGCAAGTGTCTGGCAAAAGATCCGGCAAAGCGATACCAAACGATCCGCGACACCGCCAATGATCTTGAAGAGCTGATCGAAGAGTTGAAGGGCACAGCCGACATTGAACGCTCGGTCGCGCCGTCGGCGAGCGCGCCGACAACGGTGGGCGCGTTGAAGAGCGGAGGAACAAGCATCGGCGATCAGCGCGCGGCCTCAAGTACCGCGTCAGCCAGCCAGCAACCTCCCTCAAGCGCAGAGTATGTGGTCGCGGGAATCAAACAGCACAAACTGGCGACGGCCATTTCCCTTCTGGTGCTTGTTGCCGGTCTTACGGCACTCGGTCTATATCTGCGTGGGCGAAAAGCCGACGTCGCCATCACCTCGATCGCCGTGATGCCGTTTGTCAATGAAAGCGGAAATGCGGACGTTGAATATCTTGCGGACGGAATGACCGAAACTCTGATCAGCAGCTTGTCGAATATTCCCAATTTATCAGTAAAGGCAAGAAGCACGGTTTTTTATTACAAAGGCAAAGAGGCTTCGCCGCAGAAAATTGGTGAAGAATTAAAGGTGCAGGCGGTTTTGTTGGGCAGAGTTTCCCAACGCGGAGATGATCTGAAATTGAGTCTGGAATTGGTCAATACCCAAACTCAAGATGTGATCTGGAGCGAACAATACAATCGCAAACAATCCGACCTTGTTTCATTGCAGAGCGAGATCGCTAAAACTGTTTCGGATAAACTTCGTTTGAAATTATCGGCGACCGAACAAGAGCGAGTAAGCAAGACCTCCACGACCAATCCCGAAGCTCAGCAACTTTACCTCAAAGGCCGTTTTCATTGGAACAAACGAAATACCGACGACTTTCAAAAAGCCAGGGAGTATTTCCAGCAAGCGATCGCTAATGACCCGAACTACGCACTTGCCTACGCGGGACTCGCCGACACATTAGTTTTGCTGCCGAATACCGGTAATTTCAGACCAAGTGAATATATGCCGCTGGCAAAGCAGTCAGTTCAAAACGCCCTCGAAATTGACCCAAATCTGGCGGAAGCACATGCTTCGCTCGGTCATATTTTGACGTACGATTATGATCTTAAAGGAGCCGAGAGAGAACTTAAAAAGGCGATCGAACTCGACCCGAAGTATCCGTCCGCGCATCAATGGCTGTCAGAAGTCTATATGTATCAGGGAAATAACGAGCAAGCACTATCGGAGATAAATAAAGCTCTGGAACTCGATCCATTATCGATGATCATAAATAACGTAAAGGGCAGAGTATTTGATTCTGGAGGCAAGCTGGACGAAGCACTTGCTCAGTATAAGAAATCCGTCGAGTTGTTTCCTGACGCTATGAGTGTTCGCAGTAACCTCGCCACTGATTATGAAGCCAAGGGTATGTATTCCGAAGCCATTGAGCAACGCCTTATCCAGCTCAAGCTCTTTGGCTTCAGCCCAGAAAACATTAAAAACCTCCAACTAGCGTTCGAAAAAAACGGTTATAAGGGTTTTGTGCAAAAACAATTAGACATTCAACTGGACAGTCAGAGATCAAGTCTGGAGAAAGATAAAAATGCTTATCTGCCCGGTTTTCGAATTGCGATTGACTATGCCCGGCTCCAGGACAAAGATAAAACGTTTGAATACCTAAACAAAGCGTACGATCAACGCGAACCACAGATTCCAGAACTCAAAATTCGATTACCATTTAAGTTTCTGCGAGACGACCCGCGATTTAAGGAATTGCTGCGAAAGGTCGGCCTGCCGGAATAGGATTACCGTCAACGCTGACTCCAGCGCCTGGCTTGCGGATGGCAGCGGGCTGATCGCTACTGATTACGAACAAGGTTCAAAAACGGGTCAGGTTTATCAGATCTCTTATCCCGGCGGTGAAGTACGCAAGGTCACTAACGACCTGATCGACTATCACGATCTTAGCCTGACGGCTGATTCCGGCACGATGGTGACGTTTCAAGAGGACCGTGTTCTGAATATCTGGTCAGCGCCGGACGGCGATACGAGTCACGTCCGACAACTGACACACGGCTCCGGGAAATATGAGGGACAATACGGCCTCCAGTGGACCCCCGATGGAAAGATCGTTTACGAATCGACCTTAGGCGTTTCGATCATGAACGGAGACGGCGGCAATCCGCGACAGTTGACCCAAAATAACGGCCTCGTTCCGGCCGTCTCGCCCGATGGCCGCTACATCGTTTTTAGTTTGGATCAGGCGGGAACAAACTCCATTTGGCGGATGGACATTGACGGCAACAACCGCAAGCAATTGGCAAACAAATTTGGTCTCCCCGGTTTTTCACCTGACGGGCGATGGGTGATCTATACAGTTTGGGATTTTGCGGAAGCCAGGCTGTGGAAGGTCTCGATCGATGGTGGTGAACCCATGCAGCTCACCGACTACAATTCAAGTTTGGGGGTCGTCTCGCCCGATGGGAAGTCGATCGCCTGTGGCTACTGGCCGACGAATTTGCCGGGCAAGATTGCTATCATTCCGTTTGAAGGCGGACAGCCCACCAAGCTGCTCGATATTCCCCCCGACTATAACACCGTCAAAGTTAACGGCGGTCCTCAGCCGATCCATTGGCTGCCCGATGGTCGCTCGCTCGCGTACATCGTCACACGCGACGGCGTCTCGAACATTTGGAGCATGCCCATCGACGGTGGAGCGCCAAAACAGTTGACCAATTTCACTTCCGATCAGATCGCGTGGTTCGACCTCTCCCGCGACGGCAAGCCAACCCTCTTCTCACGCGGCGCCACGACCAAAGACGTCGTCCTGATAAAGGATTTCAAATAATGGAACTGGAAAAAGGCTCAATTCTTGGACACTACGAGATCCGCTCGAAGATTGGCGTGGGCGGGATGGGCGAAGTGTATCGGGCTCACGATTCGCGGCTCAATCGCGACGTGGCAATTAAACTGTTGCCGCCTGACTTTGCCAGCGATCAAGATCGTCTGCGACGCTTCGAGCAAGAGGCAAAGGCTACTTCAGCCCTCAATCACCCGAACATTCTTACCGTTTACGACATCGGCGAACACGAAGGTTCGCCGTTCATAGTTGCCGAACTGCTCGATGGCGAAGAGCTTCGTGAGCGTCTGGACGAAGGCTCGATTCCGCTCCGAAAAACAATCGACTACGCCCAGCATATCGTCAGCGGTCTTTCGGCCGCACACGAAAGAGGTATCGTCCACCGTGATCTGAAACCGGAAAACTTGTTCATTACCAAGGATGACCGGGTGAAGATCCTCGACTTCGGAATCGCAAAACTGTCAGCACGGGGAGCGGGAGCGACCGGGTCCGAAGACGCCACCCGGAAAGTGCTGACTAATCCTGGCGTCGTCATGGGCACAGTCGGCTACATGTCTCCGGAACAGGTGCGTGGGCAGCCAGCCGATCATCGTTCGGACATTTTTTCGTTCGGCGCAATCCTGCACGAGATGATCACCGGCCGCCGCGCGTTCCGACGCGAGACTATGGCTGAGACGATGACGGCGATTCTGAAAGAGGAGCCGGAAGAATTAAGTGCGTCGAATCCGAACATCAATCCATCGCTCGAGCGGATCGTCAATCGCTGTCTCGAAAAGAAACCAGACAGGCGTTTTCAATCGACCGCTGACCTTGGCTTTGCGCTCGAGTCGCTGTCGGCTCCGACCAGTTCGTCGGGAACCAATATGACAACGGCCGTCAGTGCGATCACTCCCGAAACCGAAAGGTCGCCGTGGCTTGTTCGCCTTCTGGGGGCCGCTGCTTTTCTCTTACTGATCGGTTGCGTGGTGCTTGCGGTGCTGTACATTCGGCGGCCGGTGCCGGATCTGCGGCCGGTGAGCTTTGTTATACCTCCGCCTGAATCCGGCACGAATACCGGACCCCCGATCATTTCTCCCGATGGCCGAACGATCGCATTTACAATGACGGTCGATGGCAAGCCCCATCTCTACGTTCGTGAGCTTGGGTCGTTGGCGGAGCAACGCCTTAACGGGACGGATGACGCTGGCGGCGGACCGTTTTGGTCCCCAGACAGCCGAACAATAGCATTTTTTGCGAATGACAAACTAAAAAAGGTAGACATCGGCGGCGGACCGGTGCAAGTAGTCTGCAATGCGCCCAAAGGTTACACAGGAGCATGGAGCCGCGATGGTGTGATCGTATTTGGGGGCGAGAAAGGCACCCGTCGTGTATCGGCGGCGGGCGGCGAGGTTACCGAACTGCTTCCGCTTGATGAGGCCCGTAAGGAAACAAGACATCTATGGCCCCGCTTTCTGCCCGACGGGCGGCACTTTTTTTATAAGAGCCATAATAGCAGCCCTACTGATCTACCGGAGATATTTATCGCTTCGATCGACGGGAAAGAGAGAAAGTCGCTGTTCAAGAGTGAATCTGACGTTGACTACGTTGCGCCGGGATATTTGCTGTTTAGCCGCGGCACGACGGTAATGGCACAGCCTTTTGATGCCGCAAGGCTTGAGTTCACCGGCGATCCCGTCGCTGTCCTCGAGAACGTGGGTTTCAACCCGAGCTTTGGCAACTCGATATTCTCGGTTTCCGAAAACGGGACATTGGTCTATAAGCCGGGGAACACCGTGGAACGGCAGCTGACGTGGTTTGACCGGGAGGGAAAAGAGATCTCGAAGGTTGGCCCGCCGGGGAACTACCAGGATGTAGTTCTTTCACCCGATGGTACAAAAGCTGCCGCGTCGCGAACCGTTGACAACAACGCTGACATTTGGGTGATGGAGTTGGATCGCGGTGTGCCGACGCGATTTACATTCAGCGCGGTCGTCGAGGATGATCCGGCGTGGTCATCCGACGGCCGCTACCTCATTTATAGCTCGAACAGGGATAGTGACGTACGAAGGATCTTTCGAAAGATAGCGAGCGGTGCGGGAAATGAGGAGTTAATAAGCGACACCGTTAATGTCGCAAACGTTGGGATCGATTGGTCGCCCGACGGCAAAAATATTCTATATACAAGTCCCGGTGATAAAACGGCCTACGACATCTGGATATTGCCGCTCAGCGGTGACGCAAAGCCGTATCCTCTGCTGCAGTCCGAGTTTAGGGAGTGGATGGGGCATTTTTCGCCGGACGGACGTTTCTTTGCTTATGTGTCCAACGAGAGCGGCCGAGAGGAGGTTTACGTTCAGAGCTTTCCGACTGCTGGCGGGAAATGGCAGGTTTCGACTGCTGGCGGTGCGCAGCCGCACTGGCGACGCGACGGTAAGGAACTATATTATATTGCCCCCGACAAAAAACTGATGGCTGTAAGCGTAAAGCTCGGCGAAACGTTTGAAAATGGAGCGGCAACCCCTTTGTTTCAAACCGAGGTTTCCAGTTTTACTAACACTAATCGATACGACGTTACGGCAGACGGCCAACGGTTTCTGGTCAACTCACCCGTCGAGACAACCAAAGGGGCCCCGTATATCGTAATCCTGAACTGGACCTCGACGCTGAAGAAATAACTATAACTTTGCCATCAGGGACAAAAGTTGGAAGACTCAGATCAGGGCCCATCTGGGCCCCGATGTGAACGGAGCCGCGATTTAAGGAACTGCTGCGAAAGGTCGGCCTGCCGGAATAGGGTTACCGTCAACGCTGACTCCAGCGCTGTGCAGTTCGGGTCTGCGCCGAAGAGCTAAAGCTAGTGGCAATTGAGTAACGAGCCCCTATGAGCAAGACAATTTCCCCCAACTCGACGATTGCTCAGTACACGATCGTTTCCAAGATCGGTGAAGGTGGCATGGGCGAGGTGTGGCGCGCTCGTGATCCGAAGCTCGGTCGCGACGTAGCCATTAAAGTTCTGCCCGCATCGCTTTCGGAGAATGAAGAACGGCTGCGTCGTTTTGAACAGGAAGCTCAAGCTGCCGGAGCCCTCAATCATCCCAACATCCTGGTCATCTATCACATCGGCACGCATGAAGGCGCGCCTTACATCGTCTCGGAACTGCTCGAAGGAGAAGAGCTGCGCGATCGTTTGAATCAAGGAGCGATACCTCTGCGAAAGGTAATTGATTACGCGCAGCAAATCGTTGGCGGTCTCTTGGCCGCGCACGAAAAAGGAATCGTGCATCGCGATTTGAAACCAGAGAATCTTTTCATCACTAATGACGACCGCGTAAAGATCCTCGACTTCGGTATCGCAAAACTGTCCGCACAGCCTCAATCAACAAGCCCAGACATTTCCGAAGATGCGACGCGCCGCGTCCTAACAAATCCCGGTATGGTGATGGGCACGGTCGGCTACATGTCCCCCGAGCAGGTGCGCGGCCAAGCCACAGATCATCGCTCGGATATCTTTTCCTTCGGCGCAATTCTGCACGAAATGATCACCGGACGCCGCGCGTTCCGGCGAGAGACCATGGCCGAAACGATGACGGCGATTCTCAAGGAAGAGCCGGAAGAATTAAGTGCGTCGAATCCAAACATCAATCCGTCGCTTGAGCGGATCGTCAATCGCTGTCTCGAAAAGAAACCCGAGCGGCGATTTCAGTCAACTGCTGATCTCAGCTTCGCTCTTGAGGCCCTGGGCCAACCATCGACAAGTTCATCTGGACGCGAGCTGACGTCAGCCGCCAGCGTCGCAGTTGCCGAAACGAAGCGATCAGTGTGGCGTGGCCGCTTACCGTGGATCGCACTGGGCGTTCTCGCTCTGGCGGTCATTGCTTTAAGCGCGCTCTATTTCTCAAATCGTTCTGCGAACGAAACGCGCGCCACGCGGCTTTCTTTTATTCCGCCGCCTGAACAGGCTTTCAATGATACGCACCCGGATGCGGCGGTCATCGCCCCCGACGGGCGGAAGATCGCTTTTACCGCGACCTCAACGGACGGAAAGAGTATGCTCTACGTCCGCAACCTCGACTCCTCCGAAGTAAGACTTCTGCCGGGTTCCGAGAACGCCTTAGAGCCATTCTGGTCGCCGGACAGCCGAGCAATAGCATACGGCTCTAACGGAAAGCTCAAGCGCTCCGATCTGACTGGCGCGAACGCGCAGATCCTGTGCGATTCCGCCCGCCTGATCGGGGGGACGTGGAACAAAGACGGCATCATCGTCTTTGGTCCCGGCTATAGCATGCAGCTCATGCAGGTGCCGGCGCAGGGCGGCGAACCGAAGCTGGTGGAGATGAAGACCGAAGGTAATAAGGGAGAGCATCGCTCTCCATACTTTCTGCCTGATGGTCGCCATTTTCTTTTCCTGTGGAGAAATGGCCTTTGGGTAGGCTCGTTGGATTCGCCGGAGCTCAAACAAATTAGCGGTGTCGACAGATCGGTGGCGCTTTACGCCCCGCCGGGCTGGCTGATCTTTGTACAAAATGACTCCCTTGTTGCTCAGCCTTTCGACGCCGGAAAACTCGCGCTGACCGGCGAGCCGATCCCGATCATTACCGGCGCGAAAAACATTCCCGGTCTTCGGCGGTTCTCTGTTTCGGATAACGGCGTTCTGGTTTGGCAGGGACAGTGGCAGCGGGATTATCAGCTCGTCTGGTACGACCGTGATGGGAAACGGACGGGCGAGATTGATGCTCCGATGAAGGTCCCCGTCGGGCAAAGCCCGATGCTTTCACCTGACGGGAAACGCCTTGTTGTCAGAAGGACAATGGGTTCCGTCGGGCCAGACTCAAATATTTGGGTAGTCGATCTCGACAAGGGAACCGGACTGCGAATAACTTCGACGTTCAGTCAGATGCCGGTCTGGTCGCCGGACGGAAGCCGCATAGCGTATAACAACGGAAACAACATCGTAGTGAAGGCGGCCAACGGCTCCGGTGATGCCGAGACACTTCTTCCGCAAACCGCCTTTCCCGCGGCGTGGTCGCCCGATGGTCGTTTCATTATTTTCATGGTGCGCGGTGTCAAGACGCGCATGGATCTGTGGGCGCTGCCGGTGTTTGGTGAAAGGCGTGAATATCAGTTGTCGAATTCGCCATTCGACGAGCAGGACCCGCAGCTTTCGCCCGACGGACGCTGGCTCGCTTATTCATCCGATGAAACGGGCGATTACGAAATCTACGTCCAGTCATTTTCGGCGGACGGCAAATTAGGCGCGGACAAGAAGCGTGTCTCGACCGCGGGCGGCAAACTTCCCATCTGGCGGCGCGACGGTAGCGAACTCTTTTACGTCGCCGCCGACAGGCAGATGATGTCTTCGTCAGTGAAGACCGGCGGGACGGAGTTTCAATTCGCCGCGCCGAAGCCGCTTTTCAAAACTCGAACATTGGCGTTAGAGGGCGGCGTTTTTCGCGAATACGATGTTTCGCCCGACGGTCAAAAATTTCTCATCGGCACGCTCATCGGTGACACGAAAGCGCAACCGCCGACCGTGATTCTGAATTGGGCGGCGGATTTGAAGCAGCGATGACGATTACCCCAAGGCACCAAGCTTGGCCGCTACGAAATCCGCTCAAACATAGGCCGTGGTTATGTCCGTGTCCTCCCTAACCTCCTTTGTGTCTCTCCGCCGTCTCTTGAAACTCACAGCCGTGTCTTCAGCCAATGGACCCGAAAGAGGCCGGCCTGGTTGACCGCATCGATTGGCGTTACTACCACTGGTCGCATTGAACCTGGGCTTCTATTGATCATGTCGGTGGTGAATGTCCGGATAATGCGGATGGCTGTGACGCATCTTTTCGTGCCGGTGTATATGGCTGTACGTTTTCGCGAGCAGTTCCCTTTTCCGATGGTGCAGATGATGTTGGTCGTGGGCGTGACGGTGCTCATGCTCGAACACATCGTGCGAATGCTCGTGCTCATGTCGTTCAGTTAGATGCAGCCAGACGCCAATCCCCATAAGCACTGCTGCGCAAAGAAAATAGATCGTCAGAGGATCTCGGAGCACTGAAGTCGAGATTGCCGCGCCCACGAACGGTGCGATTGAGAAATATGCCCCGGTGCGCGCAGTGCCAATGTGTCGCAGTGCCAAAACGAAAAGCGTCAGACTTACGCCATAACTTAGGAAGCCTACGATAGCCGACAATGAAAGTGAGGAGACTGCCGGCATCCTCGCTCCCATGATTATTGCGATCATTACGTTCACAGTTCCGGCCACGAAGCCTTTAATGGCCGCAATCTGGACGGGATCTCCCGCTGAAACTCGTCGCGTGAGATTGTTGTCAACCGCCCAGGCAAAGCACGCGCCCGCTATTGCCAGAGCACCCCAGGGCACACCGAACTCGGGCCTTGGTTTTCCCGCGCCCTCGCTTGGTCAGACGCCCTCCATGCTGGTCACGCGCAATCACCTTTCGATCTCTGACTTTGTTGTTCGCTTGTAAGGCGCTATTATACAAACTCAACCTCAAAGGCAAACATACAGCCGAAGAACAAGTATTAACAGACTGCGCGGCTCATCATGCGTGCAACGGAGACTCTGATGGTCCAAACAATTTCCCGAGATGAACTGAAGCAGAAGCTTGTTCGCAAAGACGATTTTCTGCTCGTCGAGACGCTGGCCAAGACAGCTTACGAACATGCGCATCTACCGCATGCGATTAATCTGCCGCCAGATCAACTTAAGGAGTTGGCTCCAACTCTTTTACCCGACAAGAATGCGGATATTGTCGTTTATTGCGCCAGCCCAACGTGACATGCCTCAGATGCGGCCGCCCGTGAATTGGCGGCGATGGGTTACCCAAACGTGAGCGACTACGCCGGAGGGAAGCAGGACTGGATCGATGCCGGCTTGCCTGTCGACAGTGAGCACCAGCATCAAGTGTGAATCAATGATTGTTCGCACTCGACATAGCGGGTGAAGCTCCAGGAGAAACTAACAGTCTGATTGGTGAAGTTTTGCTTGCAACGGTCAATTTTGAGTAAGGAGAAGAAACGTGAGAATTCTGACAACGTTCATCCAGCTAATCGTTTTGTCTTCAATGGCAATGGCTTTCAATTTGCAGTCTCGTACTTCACCGCTCACAGTCGGAGCAATGCCTCCGGATTTCGCGCTTGAAGATCAGCGCGGGCAAAAAATCACTCTTGCCGACGCGCGCGGCAAAAGTCCGGTGGTGCTCGTTTTCTATCGGGGGTATTGGTGACCGTACTGCGCGCGGCAGTTGGCCGCTCTACGGACACTTTTGAAGAAGGATGAAAACGTAAAGCTCTACGCCATCAGCGTCGATCCTCCAGAGACCAGCAAGAGCTTTGCCGAGAAGATCGCGTCAGATGGTCACGGCGAAGTTAGCTTCCCGATTCTCTCCGATATTGATCATAAGATTATCGACGCTTACGGCCTTCGCGATCCTGCTTACGAAGGACAAAAGATTTATGGTATCCCGCACCCGGCGGTTTACGTGATCGACAAGAGCGGGAAGGTCGTTTGGTCCAAAATCGAATCAAACTACCGCGAGCGTCCGGTCAACCAGGAAATCCGAGCAGCTCTTGATGCTTTGAAGTAATTCGGAGTTCTACGCTGGTCATCGACGCATTTGGCCCGCGCCTTTCGCAATCAACGTCGCACTCATCGCGCTGTGAGGCTGAGTCCTCATGTCCGGCGCAACTTATCTATTGGACCCTGACGAGAGCATAGCCGCAAAGGAATTCAAAGATGTCATCGCCTCAATTTGTTCCCTTCGAGAGCTACCATGAGTATGACACTGCTGAAATGACGCGGCGCGCGCTTTCCTTCTCTGAACAGATGAGACGGAGACGCACTGTGCGGCAGTTTTCCAGTCGCCCTGTTCCGCGCGACATCATCGAGCAGTGCATTCGAGCGGCGGCTAGCGCGCCGAGCGGAGCCAACCTTCAGCCTTGGCACTTCGTCGTCGTCACCGATTCGTCCTTGAAAGGGCAAATCAGGGTTGCTGCCGAACGAGAGGAGCGGGAGTTTTACGAGAGACGTGCCCCTAAAGAGTGGCTGGAAGCTCTGGCTCCGCTGGGTACAGACGAACAAAAGCCATTTCTGGAAACAGCGCCGTTTCTCATAGCCATTTTTGTGGAGCGATATGCAAAGCTTCCAGATGGCCGGCAGGTTAAGAATTACTATCCGGCAGAATCGGTCGGAATTGCCACGGGCATCCTGATCACTGCGATCCAAAACGTGGGACTGATTTCACTAACGCATACACCAAGTCCAATGAAGTTTCTTAGTGAAATATTGAAAAGACCGGCGAATGAATCTTGTTTCCTCTTGTTGGTCGTCGGTTACCCGGCGGAAGATGCGGTAGTGCCGGTTATTAGCAGGAAAAGATTCGAGGATGTCTGCACGTTCGTGTAAAGACGGTTCATTGCACTCGCTGCCTATCCATAGTGACCCAGTAGGGTTCAAGTTTCACGCCCAAGCCATCTGCCAACCTGTTTACGAAAGCGAAGTAACCGGTGATCTGATTGATATCTAAAATATCACCGTCCTCAAATCCCGCCTCGCGCAATTTATGAACATCCGCGTGAATCATATTCCACGGCTCCAGCGTGAGCTTTACCGCGTATTCCAGCATTGCGCGATCCTGGGCGGAGATTTGCGCGCGGCGAAAATTCGTTTGGAGTTGCTGCACGAGTTCGTCATTCCTGGTTAATCGACGGAGACCCTCCGCGTGATGCCGGATTCAATAGTGGCAACGATTGGTCGCGGAGACTACAACTGCAATCATTTCTCTCTGGGCGCGGCTGAGACCTGAAGGGCCTCGCATCAGCGTTTTGTAGAATTCGAAGTGCGTCCGCAGAGAAGCAGGATTCAAACTGTGGATTTTCAGAACATTATCCACGCCTCCCCAAGGCTCATTCATCTGCTCATACAGTTCCTTTAACTCTCCACTTGCTTCTGCTTCCGGGATTACTTTGATCCAGGACATGCTGATTCCTCCTTAATTAGACGACGAGAATTCGCCGGCTTAGCATCTCTTGCATCTCGATTTCTGGTTTGACCCGGCAGTCGGCGGGACCCGGAACGATCAGCTCGGCTTCCTGCCCGTCACGATGATCATTTGCGCCGGAAAGCTCATGAGCTCGTTTCGAAAGAAGCTTCGCGCCGCTTTCTTCACTTCATGCTTCACTCTGACTCGATCTTCCGTCGAGAGCGTTGTTAGCTTCTCTCGTAACGTCGCTGAGGTTTCGGATCTGAGCTCCCAGAACTGCTGGAATGAGATGGGCGCTTCGATTCGGAACTCAAGCAGACGTTCCCGAACTGAAGTCGCGCCTGCACTGGCAAGAATCTGGGCAAGCTTCCCGCATTCAGCGAAACGAAACGCGCCCGGCGCATCCGGGTCGGCAGGAGACCCTTCAACGTAATGCGATATGACCGTCGTGATAATCTGCAAAAACGGATTAGCTTCGCTTCTATCCCAGGCAACTAGCGCCAACACGCCGTTCGGCTTGGCGACGCGCAACATCTCGCGTAGTGCTGCGAGAGGATCCGGGAAGAACATGACGCCGAGGCGGGTTACTACCGCCTCGAATAGATTGTCGTCAAATGGAAGCGCATCAGCGGTACACTGATGAAAGCTAATATTTGTTAGTTTTCGCCGACGCGCTTCGCTTTTGGCCGCGCGAACCATCTCGGCAATGGCATCGGTGCAGGTAACATGACCAGATGGCCCAACAACTTCAGCGATCGTGATTGAGGGTTCGCCCGTACCAGCCGCCACATCCAGAACGTTTTGGCCTGCGGCGATTCCTGCTTCTTTGATTAGCGCGCGAGTTATCGGAGCGAACATCGCGCGGAGAGTGGCGGCGTGTTTCTCCCAGTAGTATGCCGATTCGCTCCACTCTCGCAGTGTATTGTTTGACTGAATGGCACTCATTAGATTTACACTACGCCTGAATCAATCTGGACAACAATTAGATCTACGATTACTTGAACGTCATTACACATCAATCATGTCACACTCTCCAACCCCGAAAATAAAATGCGCGCTGGGATTGATGGCTAAGGCGCCAATTGCCGGCGAAGTCAAAACCCGGCTGGTGCCGCCTTTGACGGCGGCGGAAGCCGCAGCGCTCAATGTCTGCTTTTTGCGGGATATGGCCGCGAATGTCGGCGCCGTTACTGACGCCCACGGAGCAAGTGGCCTGGTAGTTTACACTCCTGTGGGCGCGGAAGCTGCATTTGATGGTGTCCTGCCCCAACGATTCAAACTTCTGGCCCAGCGCGGTCAATCCCTGGGTGATCGTCTCTGCAACGCCACCGACGATCTCTTAAAAGATGGCTACAGCGCCGTCTGTCTGATCAATTCCGACAGCCCGACTCTTCCGGGCTCAGTGCTCGAGCGAGCTATCGAGTTACTTGCACACGACGGGGATCGCGTAGTGCTCGGGGCCGCGGATGACGGTGGCTATTATCTCATCGGCTTGAAGCAGGCGCATCGCAGTTTGTTCGACCGAATCGCGTGGAGCACGGCTGACGTTCTCACTCATACAATCGAACGTGCGGAAGAGATTGAAGTTCCCGTCGAGTTGCTGCCACGCTGGTACGACGTTGACGACGCCGAGACACTCAATCGGCTTTGTGAAGAGTTGTTCGCCCGGCGACCACAGGACGGGGCTTACCCGGCGCACCACACTCGCAACTTTTTGGCTTCGCTGATCAAGAAAGAGGGATCCCAACGCATTTATCCGAAACTGTCCCAGCGGATGACAACATGACTAAAGACTCGCTCGCGCCGCCCGGAGTTTTGAGGGCGAACCGGATTACGGTCGTTCTGATCGTGCTCGGTATCGCTTCGCTTCTGCTCTACAGGGTGGGCGTCCGCGCCGAAGGTACGAATGACATCGTCTGGTTTCTGAAACGCGTTGGCGCGCAAGCAGTGCTTTATGTTGCAGCCTGCTGGCTGCTCCTCCGTGTAAGAGAAAGCCGGTCGCTGCTCTTCATCGGACTTGTTTTTGCCGTGCTTTTTCGGCTCAGCATACTCTTCTCACCGCCCTATCTTTCCGACGATATCTATCGGTACGTGTGGGACGGACGCGTGCAAGCGGCAGCCATCAATCCGTACCGCTACATTCCAGCCGATCAATCGTTGGCCAGCCTTCGCGACGAGAAAATCTATCCGAAGATCAATCGTCGCGATTATGCCCGTACAATTTATCCGCCCGTGGCCGAAGCCGTCTTTTTTTTAACGACGCGCCTCAGCGAATCCGTCACCTGGATGAAGGCGACTATGGTTGGCTTTGAGGCCTTGGCCATCTGGGCGATCATCCAGTTGCTCGCTTCATTTGGACTCGCGCGTCAACGAGTCTTGATTTACGCGTGGCACCCACTCGCCATTTGGGAATTTGCCGGGAGCGGCCACCTTGATGCGATAGCAATCGCCTTTATCGCACTCGCGCTGCTCGCGCGCCGCAAGAATGCAGAGATACCGACGGGCATCTCCCTGGCCTGCGCCACGCTGGTGAAGTTTTTCCCGCTGGTGTTGTTTCCCGCACTTTACAAGCGCTGGAGCTGGAAGATGCCGCTGGTGTTCGCGCTCACCGCAGTGGTTGCTTATTTGCCGTACCTCAGCGTTGGCCCACTGGGCGTGCTCGGTTTTCTGCCCGGCTATGCGGGTGAACGGGGAATGATTAGCGGCGAACAGTTTTTTATTCTGGATGCTATGCGCCGGCTCTTCAGTGCGCATGTGCCAACTGTGGCTTACTTGATTTCTGTGCTCTTGCTCCTCCTTCTTCTGTCTGTGTGGCTGATGCGAAACCAGCAGGACGACGATGCTGGCTATATTCGCAGCGCGTTGATCATCGGTTCCATTTTCATGGTCCTGCTGGCTCCGCACTTCCCCTGGTACTTCTCGTGGCTGATACCGTTTTTGTGCATCTCTCCGTCTATCCCGGTTTTTTATCTGACGCTTACGAGCTTCCTCCTCTATCTGACCTGGCTTCCGGATTCGTCTGACCGAATCTTCGAATTGAAAGCTTTTCTCTTTGTGCCGTTTCTGATTCTTAGCGTCATCGTGATCTGGTTGCGGCGCCGCAAAACGAGTCCCCCGTTGATCGATGGGTAACGCCGAAGTGAAGCCTTATATTTCAGTCATCATCGCCGCTCTAAACGAAGAGGACGCGATCGCGAATGTGATCGGCGAGGTGCCCCGCGATCTGGCGAACGAGATCATCGTAGTCGACAATGGCAGCACAGATCGAACGGCGGAAGTTGCTGGTGCGGCGGGCGCTCGGGTCGTGACAGAGTCCGTTCGCGGATACGGGCGAGCATTTCGGGCCGGCCTGCGCTCGATTTCGCCTGAAAGCAAAATCGTCGTATTTCTCGATGGCGACGGCAGCGATTGTCCCGAGATGATGGGCGGACTTGTCAGACCTATAATCGAAGGAACCCATGACTTTGTGATTGGATCGCGCACTCGCGGGCATCGTGAACCCGGCAGCATGAACTTTCATCAGGTTTTTGCCGGATACATGGTGGGATTCTTTCTTCGAATTCTATATGGAGTTCACTCCACAGACATGGGACCATTTCGGGCGATCCGTCGCGAAACGCTGGAAAGGCTCGGAATGCGGGAAGAAACTTATGGGTGGCCTTTAGAAATGCAGATGCGTGCCGCGCGTGCGCGTGTTCGCATACTCGAAGTGCCGGTCGACTACCGACGCCGAGCTGGAGGTCGCTCAAAGATCGCCGGAACAGTGCGGGGCTCGTTTCTGGCGGCGACTCGGATTCTCGCAACTCTGGCGCGCATCTCAATCGAGCGGCGATGAAGAAGGATTGGAGTATGCAAGCGTCGGATCTCTACACTAAGGTGTGACCTAAAACTCAATCCCTTGCAATCACAACAGTCGTGCAGGCGCTGCCGAGTTTTGGAAGATCACGCGTGGGTGCCATCTTGATCTCCAATTGAGGTCGGTCGCCTCTCACAATCGGACAGTAGAAGTCGGGCTCGTCCAACGCGCCTTGCAAAGCGCGTCTGCCCGCACAGCCTCCACGACATGTCTCGCGAAACTCGCATGGCTCGCAAGCGGCGGGTAACGTGCGCGCTGCGACAAACGCCGGCGTGTTTATTATCTCGTCGCCAGTTTCAGGAAGATCCGCCAAAGGCTCGCCAACGCCGGGCCAGTAAACACAAGGCTGAGTTGTGGCCCGCGGCGTTACCCGCACGGTAGTCACGCCACAGCCACAATCATTTCCGGGAGGCGCCAGCCCAGCGAGCGCGCGCACCAGGGGTTCGCCAATCGCGACCACGTAGGTTTCAGCAAACAGTCGCCGAAAACCTTCCCAATACTCGTCGTACGTTAAAGCATACGAATCAGTCCGGACTGATTGATAGACGTTAACGCGCAAGGGCGCGTCGAGTTCCCTGGCGACTCGCGCCAAGTCGGCGAGCTTTAGGTAGTTTGCCTTCATCATCACCGCGATGATCGTGACCGGCACTCCCAGACTGCGGCAGCGCACTGCCTGTTCGTGAATCAAACTCCAATTACCTGTGCCACGTTGAGAGTCCTGCTCTGCCTCGCTCGGATAATCCAACGAGAATTCGACATCGTGAAATGCGCGCACATGTTCATCGTCGAGCAGGGCGATGCTGTGGCCATTGGAAGTGATAGTCAGTTTTATCGGCTGTACTCGAAGGAAGTCGAGAATCGGCAGGAAGTCAGGATGCATCCCATTCTCGCCGGTACCAAGATTGACCGATCGAACTGGCAAACGAGTCATTACGCTCTTAACTTGATCCAGGGTCAGACGATCAATCCGATTTGGATCACGATAACAGAACGAACAGGCGAGATTGCATTCATTCGTCAGTCCCAGTCCAAGCGCAAAACCACCTCTGGTCCGGCGAGTCTCAGAGTCTGGTTGAGTAAGAACGCTATTCGCCATTCACCCCAACACTTTCTGTATGCGCATTTCATTCGGCCAGGATAGGCTCCAGTCTCGCCTTACCAAAGCGGAACTCGTGGATACCTGCGCAGCATTAATGCATCGATTCCCCATTTGCGCCCAGCCGCTCCAATCATCAGGCTCAATGCGACGATCATCGGCATGAGGAGCTCCCAGATCCACGCCCCGCCCCACTCAGAGATCCAAAGCGTGGTCAGGAATAATAGCGCAGCGAGAGCGACCGGCCTGGTCAAAAACCCAACCAACAGAAGGACGCCGAAAGTGATTTCTGTGAAGCCTTGCATCGGTCCGGCTACACTAGCATGGCTCGCCATTAAACCCATTACGGCTTTCAAGGCTTGCGGAGCGTGACCTTTGTCGATGTAGTAATTGATCAGACCAGAATAACCCAATGGACTGTAGAGGCCTTTCTGGAGATTCTCAAAAAAGACAGAGACAAAGAGCGCGCCGAGACCAATGCGCAAAATCGCGAGAGCTAGCGGGGCATTCGGATTTTGTGAGCGCCCTTGAGTTTTCACCGGGTTGTGGTCAGAATCGTTCATCCAATGCTCCTTGCTAACATGATTTTACGTACGCTTACCAGATGCAGAAGACCATGAGGACTACCGTTGCACACCCAATCCCATACCTTTAGAATTTGAGGCAAGTTTATAATCCCAAACAAACCAATAAGCAAGATGAACACGGATAGCTTCATTCAATGTCTTGATTTATTGCAGGATGCTCGCAGGCACACTCTCGATCTAGTCGCCGATCTTGACGATCAGCAAATGATTGGACCACGCCTGGAGATCGTGAACCCTCTTCGTTGGGAGATTGGGCACATGGCCTGGTTTCAGGAATACTGGCTCTTGCGTCATCTGCTTGATCGTCCACCAATACTTCTTTCCGGTGACGCGCTTTATGATTCGGCAAAAGTGGCCCACGAAACGCGTTGGGACCTGCCACTGGCATCAAAAGTGGGTACGATAAACTACGCGCAAGATATCCTGGACCAGGTAATCGATCAGTACGTTCAACAACAAGCCACCGAGGCAGGTTATTTTCTGTCCCTGGCGCTCTTTCATGAAGACATGCACGCAGAGGCGATAACGTACACACGTCAGACACTGGGATATTCAGCGCCCAAGTTCAACACACTTAATGAAATCCGCAGACAAGAATGTGCAGAAAATGTTACTCACAATAGTCTCAATGAACAATCGTTGACTCATGACAAACTGGGTGATGCATTCATCCACGGCGGCACATTTGTTATCGGTAGCCAGCAGGATCAACCGTTCGTGTTTGATAATGAGCTGCGGGCGCACGAAGTCCAGGTTGACTCCTTCTCGATTTCGCGGACGGCGGTCACCAACGCCGAGTACGCGGCGTTCGTTGATGACCGAGGATACGCGCGCCGTGAGTTATGGTCTGATGATGGCTGGCAGTGGCGTGAATTAACCGGCGCTGAGCATCCCGTGTACTGGAGATTTGCTGCAGGCCAATGGCAGCGGCGCAACTTTGATCAGATGGTGCAATTGGAAGAGTATCTGCCGGTGCTGCACGTCAACTGGTATGAAGCCGACGCTTTCTGTCGCTGGGCCCACCGCCGCCTGCCAACAGAACCCGAATGGGAAACGGCCGCGAGCGCGGAACCCGCCCCGGATGGCGGCGGAACCACCTGTCATAAACGGCGCTTTCCGTGGGGCGATAATGAACCGACACCCCAGCGTGCCAATCTCGATTGGCTCGCGATGGGCTGTGTCGATGTAAGGTCGTTGCCGGAAGGTGATAGCGCCTTCGGATGCAGGCAAATGATCGGCAATGTATGGGAATGGACGGCGAGCGATTTCAAACCTTATCCCAGTTTTATTGCCGGTCCGTACAAAGAGTATTCAGCACCATGGTTTGGTGATCACAAAGTACTGCGTGGCGGCTGTTGGGCCACTCGTTCGCGCCTGATTCACAGCGCGTATCGAAACTTCTACAAACCTGATCGGCGCGACGTGTGGGCCGGATTCCGTACCTGCGCGCTCTAATTCCAGAAAGATGCGAATCGGAATAATCACTCCGGCCCCGCCAGGATCAACTTACGGAAATCGAATCACAGCGCTGCGCTGGGCCGGGATTCTCAGAAGACTCGGTCACCGCGTCTCGATCTCGCAAGCCTACGACGGCGAGCCATTTGATTTGCTGATCGCGTTACATGCTCGTCGGAGCCACTCATCAATCAAGCGCTTTCACGATCAGAATCCAGCAGCACCGATCATCGTCGCGCTGACGGGAACCGATCTCTATCGAGATCTTCGCAGTAATTATCCAGCGCGCAAATCACTTGAGATTGCGACGCGCATCGTTGGCCTGCAACCGAAATCTCTTGAAGAACTGAGACCAGAACTCAGAGACAAGACCCGTATTATCTATCAATCAGTCGCCGACATTTCTGGCGATAGACGTGCGAGAACAACGAAGAAACGTGCCGCCAGGCGAGCGTCGACCGAATCATCGGGCGAGCGCAGCTTTGATGTGTGCGTGATCGGCCACC
>JBBRMS010000050.1:0-30886 GCA_038230715.1 Pyrinomonadales bacterium | reverse complement strand
TTATCTATCAAGAGACTTTCAAAATCCCGGTCGGTTCCGTCTCGTTTCCATGAAGGTATTGGTTTACGCTTGGGCTCGGTTTTCGGAGCGGGCCCTTGCGGGGCTGGAGTTGCGGGTGCAAGCACAGGCTGAATCGCCGGCTGAGTTTTAGTCGGGTTTTCCGGCTTAATAGTGTCTGATGTTTTGGTCCGCGGCGCAGGCGGATTACCGAGTGTGGGGCTGTAGCCAATCCTGTTAATGGTGGCTAGATAGGTTTGGGCTCCGTACACATCGGGCCCCCCGGGCACCAAAAACATTTGAAAAGATCCGAGGGACGGATGATCTATTTTGTATGTCCCCTGCTCAAAGCCTTTGCTTCCGCCGACGAAAAGAAGTGAGAAACACTCACCTCCGGCTGGAGCCGCGGTGCCGCCCGTAGGCAGCTCTTTAACTCGAGTGAGCGCAACCTCAACGACTGAGTAGCCGGTGGAAACCTGGAAGATTGAATTCAGATACGATGCAAAAGCCGCGCTTGAGTAAAAAGCGAGAGGATCATTCGGTACGCCTCGATCATCGGGATTTCCGTCCCGATCTTTCCGGTTCTGGCCAAACATACTAACGGGTAAAGCGGCCGCGAGAGCCACAAGCGTTCCCGCACGCATAAACTTTCTACGCGAAATCGACATTAAACCTCCAGGTATATCGGGCGGAAGTGTGGTCCGTGGCCGGGGCGGAGAGTGAGATTCCGCAGAACTAAAGACGGGCGAGTCTATTACCTTTTTCAGAAACATTCAACATAGATGACTGACTTTTGAACTTTTTTTGCTGTCGAGGGGCAGTCGACTGTCTCGACTTGTGGAGAAGGCAAAGGAGGCTTCGGTTGTGCAAGCCTCCTGGCTTCATATCTTAAGCACGCTCGATCTGATACTTCGAGGGACGCCACTCCATCAGAAGGTTGTACCCATCTTCCTGGACCTGTGAAAAGCCCAGGCGCTCAAAAAAAGATTTGGAACGATTGAAACGTTCGACCCAGATGCTCATTGGTTGATTCAGGCGGGTTCCCTCGTTCAGCAACTCTCTAATCAGCCATATTCCCAACCCCTGATCTCGAAAGGCTGGAAGGATGGTGATATCCATGATCCGGATGCCTTCGGACGTACGGTGAACATAGAGTCTGCCTACAGGCTCTGCGTGGTGAAGAATTATCTTGTAATCGGCTTCCGGGTATTGTGAGTGATAATGCAAATGCTGGGCGTCGAACTGCATTCTCAGAAAAGCTTCACGCTGCTCGTCACTCCAGGGAACCATGGCGAGTTCCTGTGCCCGCGTGCAGGCATAAATTTCGCGCAGGAGTTCTTCGTCCTCTTCATTAATATCGCGGAGTGTGATCGCCATGGCTGTGACAAGATGTTGCGGAAGTTAAGTCGCCTTCTTGACCAGCCGATTGAACACGGCTTCATACAAGGTTCCGCTCTCATTGCGTTCAATGGGAACGATGAAGAGATCAAACTGACCCATTCCGTCGTGCTCGAATCGGTGCAGCCCCTGGTGCAACAGAAGTTCGTTCGAGCTGCTGAACACTACCGAAAATCGTTCCTGTCTCGGGGAGACCAGGTACTCCGAAACTTCGACCAACTCAGCTTCTACCGACTGCTCTTCGCCGAGGCGAATTGCAAATTTCGTATTGAGGTGCTTCGAGAATTCTTCGTGGGTCAGGTCCGCCATGTTCATGCCTTCCTCGAAAGGTGAAATCAGACTTGGTTCAATTGCACACCGAACGTTTGCGTTTCGCCTTCACGGGCCAGGCGAGGACCCACCCGGGAGCGGCCCGCGTGCAGGCCGGGACTCTAAAAGCTAGGGTTCAAAGGTCATTTCGAGATACATCGAGTCTTCATTCGTCGTAGAAAATCCGAGGCGTTCATATAGACGCCGTGCCGGATTGGATTTCAAAACATGTAGCTTGACTGGCTTTTGGGCCGCACCTGCCCGGTCCAGAAGTTCTGTGAGCAGAAGCGTTCCGACTCCGGCCTTCCGGTGTTCGGGGATCAAGGCAATATCGATCAGATTGAACTCGCTCTCGCTTTCATTAACAAGCATGCGACCCGCGGGGACGTCGTCCAAAAGAATAATGCTGGATTCGGCTTTGGGAAAACCCTCGTCGTACTGGGACCGCTGCGCATTGTACTGCATTCTGATGATTGCCTGCTGTTGCACCTCGTCGAGAAATCTGAATTCATCCCGGCGAGTGCCGGTAAAAACTTCAAACAGAAACGGATCGTCTTGGGGAGTTGCGACCCGCAGGGTCACCCATCGTCCGGGCTGAGATAGACTTGGTTCGTTGCTCAAGTTAATCAGTCTCTGCTATTAGATCATTTTCCAAACTGGCACTGCGGATTGTGCCATCCGTTGATAGCTTTATTCAATTGGCCGATGCAGACTCGTGCCGGAGGCCAGGCTTAAGCTCTGGAGAAGAAGACCCATGATTAGCTTTCCCGATCCCGATAATTCAGCTGTTGCGAAAGAAAGCGAACAGCTCCAAACGGCAAAACCTTACCCTGATCTGACGAGTGCCGGACGCGAACTCGCGGTCAGACTCGATTTCTGCCGCAACTACGATAAGGTGGTTGTGCTGGGCATCATCCTGGGAGGTCTGCCGGTGGCAAACGAGATAGCGAGCCGTCTTCAGGCACCGCTTGACGTGGTCATAATACGCCGGCTGTTGGCGCCGGAGGGGCCCGGGTCGCAGCGCTGCGGGGTCAGTGTCGCCGGTACCATGATTGTCGACAAAGATTTGCAGCCGCCCGCGTCCCCGTCGAGTCCCCTGGAGCACTTCCTGCACGACGCAATCACTGAACTCACTATGCGCGAACGCACCTGTCGCCGCGGCCAGCCGCCGCTTGAACTCTCTGACAAGACTGTTGTCCTGGTCGATTGTGGGATCCGGACGGGTTCAACCATGCGGGCTGCAATCCAAGCCCTCCGCACCCTCGGGCCCGCTCGCATTCTCGCCGCGGTCCCAATTACGTCAATTGGCGGACACACAGCAGTCCTGCCTGATGCTGATGAGTTTGTATGTCTGGCAGAGCCGCGGACATTCGGCAATGTAGGGATGTGGTACAAGGACTTTACGCGGCCGGGCGATGATCGCGTTGGTGAATTTGTTCGCAGCGAGTAGATCGACCCCCGCTGAGGGGCTCGGGTTCGTTATGGCTATGGAGTGTAAGCTGCGGGCTATTCAACGCCCTCAGGATTGACCTCATCATGCAGCGTCGTCAACCGGCGAATCTGAAAGTGGCGCGAACCGGAGGGGATGTTTACCTCGACTTCGTCGCCTTCTTCTTTGCCCATCAGGCTGCGCCCAATCGGCGATACGGTTGAGATCCAACCGGCGGGCGGATCGCTTTCTTCCGGAGTCACCAGTCGATAAGTGACTTCTTCGTCCTTCCCGGCGTCGTACAAAACGAGCGTCGAGCCATAGGACGCTCTATCGCGCGGCAGTTTCGAAAGATCGATCGAAGCAACTTCGCTTATCCGCTGGCGCAACTCGCGAATTCGCGCCTGGACCATGGTCTGGCGCTGCAGAGCTGTTTGATATTCCGAGTTCTCGCGCAAGTCGCCAAACTCGAGCGCGCGCTTGATCTCTTTCGGCAGATGGACGCGCAGTTCTGTTTCCAACTCATCCAGTTCGCCCTGAAGCTTCTTTCTGATTTCCTGCATTAATTTCCTGCTTCGAGTGGCGGGCAGAGCCGCCGCTAAACGTTCGATCTATGCTTTGCCCTTATCGTTCAGGGCATCTTCGATAGCCTGCCGCATCAACTGGGGCGTCGAGTTTGCGTTGAAGCCCTGAAAGTGTTTGACGATGCGGCCGTCCCGCGAAAGCACAAAGCTCTGGGGAATCACGGACCTGCCCTGGACTGCCTGCACCAGAGGCGCCGACAAAGTTCCGTCGTCCCAGATAATTTTGTAAGGGACGTTCTGGGCCTTGATGTATTCCTTCACATGGGCCTGGTCGTTCTGTTCGTTATAGGTGGTAGCGATTCCCAGCACAACCAAACCGCGGGCCTTGTACTCGTTACTCATCTTCACCAGTTCCGGCATCTCCTGCCGGCAGGGGCCGCACCAGGTGGCCCAGATGTTCAGGATCACAACCTTGTCGTTAAAATCCGCCAGCTTTAACGAACCTCCATCCAAAGTTTGCACTTTCGTATCGCGCAACCCCGCAGGCAAACTTACAAAAGCCGGCGGCGGCTGGGACGGTCCGTTGTTAATGGGCGGCGCTGCGTTCACCGGCCGGTTAGCCAGCGCGTTGCTGTTGGTGGCTACTTCATTTGAATTACAACTCGAAAGACCCAACGCTCCAATCAAGCTAAAGGCGACGAGGGTAAGCACGACGCGTCCGGACGTCCAGAATGATTGCCCGCCTGAAGTAGAATTTTTTGATAAAGCCATCTAATTAACTTTCCCGAGATTAGTTTGCCGTCAAGACGACCCGGAAAGTAGCAATGCGTGCCAGGTCATCGCCAATAATCGCATACTCACCCGGCATCAGCGAAGTGCGTGGGCGCACTTCCATAAAAACCTGCTCACCCTCCTTGACCAGCACCCGAATCGTCGGCTTGATGATTTCTTCGGACGAGATGGCGAATCCAGCCAATCCGCGCTGGGCAATTGCCGTGACGCGGCGCGCGCCTTTGTGGGGCGTCAGCCAAACCAGAAAAGGTGGATGGGCGCCCGGTCTTTGGAAGGTGAAAAGAAAGACCCGCGGCTGGGCCGAATGGAAGACGGTCACGGCGTGTTCGCCCTTGAGCTCGATGTAGCTGATCCTGGTACTTTTAGCGACCGCGTCGGGCCGGAGCGGGGTCTGGCCCTGCTCGAAAAGCAACGGCTCAAGTTTGTTTTGCTCGTCGAGCATGTAAATCAAACCGCGATCGGAAGGAGCGGCTGGGAGGAACTCCTGGGCAGTGACAGGAGGAGCGGCGAAAGCACTGCTGAGTGCGAGTACAACTATACCGAAAATATTTCTCTTAATCTCTCGCAATTAATAAGCTCCCAAACGCGAAGCGGTTTAGTTTCCACAGCCAGGGTCGTCGCGCTTCACGACTACCCTGAGGTAACTGTTTTCACGTGAATCCAACAACCCCATTAGGGTTGCTCTATTCTGATCCGTTACCCAGCTCGGATCTGACGTGCCCGTTACCCTAAGGCCGCGTCGCCGGTGGCTGTTTATTGTAGATGAAAATGTAGAGCTGGTTGGCCAGTCCCAGATTTAAAGGTTGCAGCAGCTTGTACTGATCGATAGCGCCGTTCCTGTTTCCGGATCTGAGATAGGCAAAGCCCAGATTGAAATATGCACCGGCATAATCCGGCTTCAGTCTGATGGCTTCTTTGTGCGCGGCAATCGCCTCTTTCCATTGCCCTAAATTGCCATACGCATAACCCAGGTTATTCTGCGCCGCCGGCCAGTCCGGTTTTAGTTTGACCGCTTCCTGAAATGAAACGAGCGCTTCGTTGGCTTGTTTCAATCTGCTGTAAGTGATGCCAATATTGAAGTGGCCTTCGGGCAGTTCGGGCTTGAGTTGGGTGGCCTTCCGCAGCGGATCGATCGCCGCCGTGAAGTTACCGGTGTTGTTAAACGCCCAACCCAGATTGCTGTACGCCTCGGCATAATCCGACTTCAGTTGAATGGCCCGTTTGAAAGCTTCAATCGCCTCGGCCCAGCGTTTGGTTTTGCCCAGGGCGTAACCCATGTTGTTGTTTGCTTCAGCGTCATCAGGCTTGAGCCGAATCACCTGCCGGTAAGCCTCAGCCGCTTCCGCGTACTTGCCCAGCTTGTCGTACGTCCAGGACAGATCGGTGTAGGCATCGACTGAGTCGGGCTTAAAATGGACCGCCTGCTTGTAGGCTTCGACTGCTTCCGCAAATTTATCCTGGCGCCGGTAAGCATCACCCAGATTGTTATGCGCTTCGGCGTAATCCGGTTTCAGTTTCACTGCTTCCTGATAAGCGGTGACCGCGTCCTGGTATTTACCGGCGTTGTAGTCAGCTACGCCTTGATCGTAATAGGCCAGACTGAGCGCATCCCGGGCATCCTTGTCTTTGGGATCGAGATCGACGGCTTTCTTCAAAGCCTCCATCGCTTCCCCTGGGCGATCAAGTTTTAGATAAGCATTACCGAGAGCGCGATAAGCAGGGGCCCAATCAGGCTTCTGCTGACTGGCTTGCTTCTCTGCAGCTATGGCGTCATCGTAGCGGCCGAGGTTGAAGAAGGCTTCACCGAGATTGAGGTAGGCTTCAGGATATAGGGGCTGCATCTTGATCGCCGTCTGGTAAGCGTCGACAGCTTTTTGATACTGACCCGCGTCAAAAAAATCGTCCCCCTGTTGGTTAAAGTCTGCAGCCGTCGGCACTGGGCGGGCGGTATCACCGAGCGGCTTTGATTTATCTCCGAGCGGCTTTGATTTATCTCCGGTGGGATGCTTGATCCCGCCACGACCGTTCCCGACCGGCTTGTTGTTGGCAGAGGTTTGTCCCTGGGGCCGGCTGGAGTGGGCCGACCGAGCCACCACCTTTTTTTCCAGGCGTTTGGGTGCGTGGACGCGATTCTGTGGGGCGCTAAAAATGCCTTTGCCCAATTTGGCCTCGACGTCGGCACTGGCCAACAGGACATTCGCCCCGCCGCTGATGTCCTGTGCGACAGCTGCGCCGCCATGAACAAATCCGGACAAAGAAAGCACCAGGGTAGAAACGACGACGCGTGTACAAAGCAAAGGGCGAATCATTTTTTCAACTCCGAGGGTTAAAGCAGTTCGCGGTCCCGGACATTCACGGATCCGCAGATCTTAGATCTGGCAGTTTACTGTGATGCCACGTCCAGCCACAAGGATGTTGGTTGGAGGGCTCGGGAAAAGGGGCGAAAATGAACGCGAAGACGGCTTAGTAAACGGAAGCGGCTTGCCGCTTTTGAAGAACGACTCAAAATCGTTGGTACTAGAGACGCTCGTTGCAAGTCTCCCTCACAAAATATCCTGTGCCCGCAGGGTCACAATCGTGGCGATAACCAGCGCGAAGAACATTATGATCAGGACCAGCGGATCGACTATTTTGTTGCCCCAAGGATGCAGGAAGTTTATGTACTCGCTCAGGTCTTCATCGATCTTTTTGGCGGCGGGAACAGATGGTGGCGGATCGAGTTTGGGCACGGCGGGTTGCGTCCCTCCGGCGCCCGATTGCAGATCCTTCACATAGTCCTTCATCTTGCTCTCATAGCTTTTCAGCTTGTCCTCGCTGCCGGACTTGTAAGACTCGATATCGTTCTGTGCGTTCTTAATGTTTTCGTCGTTGACGTCTTCGACGTGCTTGTAAAGACCCTTCCCTTTGTTATCTCGGTCCGGATCGGAACCTTCTTCGTCCAGGGTATCCAGCGTCGACCAGCGTTTCAGCCCATCAAACGCCCAGGTTGCCGGCATCAGGGTGCCGATAACCTTGGCCGTGCTCTGCGGTACACCCACCAAACCCGAAAACAGAATTTGCGGAATCAGGATCAACGGTACCAGGCTGGTAGCCATTTCCGATGTCCTGACGATCGCCGACACCAACAGGCCGAGCGCGATGCCGGCCATGGCCGTGAATAGAATTATGGCCAACTGGGGGACAAACCAGCCCGGCAGGCTCATCAGCCCCGCGTAATGCATGAACTTTAATGAGCCAAACAACAGTAGGCACTGGAATGAAACTATCAAGGCCAGTACAAAGATCTTCGAACTGACGTAAGGCAAGAGCCGCAGGTTCACCATGCGCTCGCGCGCGTACACGGCGCGCTCACGAATGATCTCGCGCGAGGCCACCGATGTGCCGAACCAGATCGAAACCAAAGCCAGCATGAAAAACGGAAAGTCGCGCGGGCTCTTCGAGCCCACCACGAGGTAAGTCAGGAAAGCGATGATTGGAGCCTGACCAAACAGGATCAGCAGATTGAATTTGTCGCGACTGAGCACTTCCAGATAGCGGCGAGTAAGCGTGCCCCATTGCCGCACGGCATCCACCGGTGATGAACGACGCTTGGGCGGCGCCGCAGCTTTACCATCGCGCGGTAAAAGACTAAGCGGCTCGACCACATTCCGCCGGTACTGTTCGGTGGCCATGAACTTCTTCTTCCAGTCATCTGCCACCTGTTCCGAAATCTGTTCGCGCTGCAGTTTGCGCGCCTGCTTCTCAGACTTGCTGGCGGTTGGCGAGAGGGCGGGGAGTGCCGCAGTCTGCTGATCGATTGGTCCTTCCAGCTTGTCGTAAAGGTCTTTAAAGCTCTCGGCCTTTACATGGGCCAGGGCTTCCTGCGGCGCGCCGTAGAAAACGAGTTTGCCGCGCATCAACACTACAATCTTATCGAACAGCTTCACGTTCTCCATCGCGTGCGTAGTCAACACGACGGTGCGGCCACTCTCGGCAATCTGCCGGAACAGCTTCATGATCTTCTCTTCGGTGGCCGGATCGAGACCGGAGGTTGGTTCGTCGAGAAAGATCACGGACGGCTTGGTGATCAACTCCACCGCGATCGAGACGCGTTTGCGCTGGCCGCCGGACAGCTGGCCCACCGGAACATCGCGTCGTTCCGAAAGCCCGGTAACGTCCATTACCTCGTTGACGATCTGATCGATCTCGCGAGTGGACACGTCGCGCGAAAGACGCAGCCGCGCAACATAGTAGAGCGTGCGAAACACGGTCAGCTCGCGATGAATGATGTCGTCCTGCGGTACATACCCGATCGATTGCTTGAGCGAATCGAGATGCCGGTAAAGATCCAGATTGTTGATGAGCACATATCCACTGGTAGCCGGCCGCATGCCGTTCAGCGAATCCATGAGGGTCGATTTACCCGCGCCTGATGGGCCCAGCAAACCTACAAACTCGTTCGGTTGGATGGTGAGGCCCACGTCATCCAGCAGCCTGATCGAGCCGCCACCCGATCGGTTCGTTACAACCTTGGCAATATTGATGCAGTCGATGCGCGTCTTGGATCGCGTGTCGTAAACCGCAACGCCTTGTTGAGCGTCGGCCTGCAACACGAAGGGCCCGATCTGAATTACGTCGGAGAGTTGTACCGGTTTGCGGCCACTAATGCGGTCACCGTTGACGTAAACGCCGTTGGTTGATCCGGCATCTTCGACCGTGACGCTGCCATTGGTCAGCGAAAAGCGCGCGTGATGATTTGAGATTTGCAGCCCGTCGAGCCGCAGGTCATTGTCAGGCGCACGCCCTACTGACAATTGCGGGCGCGTCTGAAACGAGAGCCGCGCGAGTAATTTCGGCTGAGAAGATCCCGCCGCTGCGGCGCTCGCCTGCAAGGAACCGGTTCCGGTGGACACGATCGTCTGGCGTCCGGCCATCGCCGCGATTTGACCAAACGCAGAAGGAATCGCCTGCCGACTGGGGCTTGGAACTCCCTGCGCGCTGCGCAAAGCTGCCGGATGCGCCGGATCAGTCAGGCGCAGCTGCGGACCGCCCGCGCCGAGCTGAATCTCGTCACCGTCAAACAACGGCAATGCTTCGGTAATTCTCTTCCCGCCCACCAGGGTTCCGTTGAAGCTCTTGAGATCGCTGATCACGAACTGGCCGTCGGTCTTTTTGATCTCGGCATGGCGCCGAGAGACGACTGCGGCCGCCGCGTCAATCACCACTTCGCCTTCCGGATCACGGCCCAGGCGCGTGACTTCCTTATTCAGAGCAATGCGTCGCGACTGCTTCGTGTCGGGATCGATCAGATCGAGGTGAGCCGGGCCACTGCGGATGGGCGTCGAGCGCGACGCGGGGGGTGGCGCAGGCGGAGCCTTTGGCTGAACCGGGGGCGGCTTTGGAGGTGCTGGAGGAGCCGGCGACGGCGGCGCCAATCTGGGACTGTCACCGCTCGGCTCACGAACTGTGTCCATGCGGCCGAGGTCCGCTCCCTTTGGCTCGGGCTTTGAAACCGCGGCCTGCTCAATGCTGACGACGCGCAGAATGGGTCCACCAGTTCCTATTTGCACGTGCGAGCCCACTCTAACCTCGACGGGTTGGGTGACCTTCTGACCGTTCAAGAAAGTGCCAAAGCGAGAGTTGGCATCGTTGACCAGATAGCGACCGCCGCTAAGCCGAAACTCAGCGTGCTTGCGCGACACCATCGGCCATTGTTCCTGGGAAAAAAAGTAATGACACACGGCGGGGTCGCGCCCGACCACGACGAGGTCGCCGGTAAAGGTGTGTTCGCCGTGTAATTGACCGCTGCGATCTTCTGCCAGAACTATCTTCATTGGTTTTTAGACTGATGAGTTAAGAACCATTTTCCATTTATCATCTGACATCTTTCATTGATCATTGAAGCCGGAGCAAGCACGGATATCCGGCGACAATGGCATTATGTCAAAAGCGAAATAGCAAATGAGAAAGGTCAAATGACGATCGGAAAATGGAATTCGGAACGCTGCTTACGATTTAACTACTTCTTTCCAAATCTGAACGACGCGAGCATCATCGGCAGCTCGCCCTTGACCCCGACATCATCGACGCTCTTCAGTTCAGGCGCGAGTGAAGTAGCCAGCATTAAGAGCACCACCCCATTCTTACTGCCATCAATCGGCGGCAGAAAGATTACCCGGCCCCAGACATTGATATTGCCCCGGTCAGTATTTCGCGAAATGCTTTCGAAGCGAAATCCGTAACCAGCATAGACGCCGACTTTGGTTTCACCCTCGGAAACCTTCCGATACTCCGGAAACTTCTTCGCAAATTGCGCACTAAGATTGTCGGCCACGGTATGAAACGAGGCACGGTCATCTTCGGCCGAACCTGCGGACACGTAAGATCCCACAGCGAAGTTCTCCTGGGTCAGATCAGGCGGCAGACGTCGTTCGACCTTGGCAAAGTTGGTAGCACCCGAAACGCCTGCGGTGGGGTCCTTCGACCAACGGTTCGGATAGTAGAAAGAAAAAGCGACAAAGTGTTCGGCGAGCTTGCCGTCCAGATTCGCTTTCGAGGAAACAAACTGGACCGCGTCAGCCGGGGCCGAATAAGGCGGCGGCTCGGGTGCGGGTGTTGCCTTTGGACCCGCGGTCGGACTGCTTTGGGCGATTGGAGTCGGCGTCTCGAGCGGTGATGTGGGCGGAGCCACTTCAAGCTTGCGCGCGGCCAGCATGGGTCTTATCAGAAAAAAGTAGGCTGCGCCGAGACCGCCGGCGCCGAGCACCAGCAATACCACAAGTATGCCGAGGATTAGCGGCAACTTTGATTTCTTTGCGGGCTTTGCCGGGGTCGTGGTTACCGGTTGCGACCGACCCGAAGGAGGCGACGGCAACGGCGCCGAAGCAATTGGCCCCGAACCCACCAGTCTCTGCGTCGGCAGCTGTGGCGGCACCGGCGCCGCAGGCGGAGGTGTCGCTGCAACCGGAGGCGGAGTCGGTTGATACGGTGGCGGCATTGAAGCCATCGTCCGCTGCATCATGTCATCCGGGGGCGGCGCGACCGGAGGTGTTGGCGGCGCCGGTGTCGGCTGCACGGTCGTCTCGGGCGGCTCGATACTCTGTGTGTCGCGCGGCTTTGGCTGAACGGTCTCAGAGCGCGAGATTACGGTCTTGAACGGGTCGAATTGGGCGGGAATATCATGGCCTAACCCCGCGGAGATCGCTTGTGTCGGCGCGTCGTGTGCGTCAATGCGAACGGTCTCGGTATCCATGTCAACGCCTTCGAGGATACCGCCGTCATGAGTGCAAAACTTCTGCGTGTTGGTCGTGTAAGAGCGATTACATTTCGGGCAGCGTTTCATTTGAGTTCTCTCGGTTAAGTGTTGCCATCAAAGCTTGCCGCGTGCGGCGGCGATCTTACCTGGCAGCTCAGCATTGGCTGGGTCCAGTTGCAGGGCACGCTCATAGGCGCGCAGGGCATCTTTCGCGCGGCCCGACTTCATGTAACCATCACCGACTCCGCCAAAACCAAACATCCCGGCGAGCTGTTTGCGATCTGCCTCAGACGCCAGCGGCACAGCCTGTTCGTAGATTCGTGCGGCGTCATCATAACGCTCCAACCCCAAATATGATCGGGCCAAAATGTTGTGGGCCGGGAAGAATTTCGGATTCACTTCCACCGCCGTCTTCAGGAATGGCTCAGCCTCAGCGTATTTCCGGTTGACCGAAAGCAACCGGCCCATCAGAAATAGTGCGCCGGGATTGCGCGCATCCAACCCCAACGCGCGCCGCAAAACCGGATCAGAATCACTCCAGCGCGACTCTGATTGCATCGCATCGGCGATCAGCACTAGTGTCGGCGCGTCCTGCGCCTTCTCAATCGCTGACCTATAAAGTGGATCGGCTTCGCCGTTGCGATTCATGTGTCGCAGCACGCGCGCCAGATGGACCTGGGCTACGACAAATCCCGGATCCAATTCCATCGCATGACGAAACGCCGCCTCGGTGTCGTTGTTAAATAGGCCGCGGGCGACCATAGCCACTCCCAAACGGTCATACGCCAGCGCGCTTTTCGGCTGGAATTGTGTGGCTCGTCTGGCAAACAACTCGGCGTCAGTAAAGCGGGTGGCGTTTGATCCCTCCGTGCGCGGCTGCACCAGCACAAAACTGAGGGCCATCATTGCTTCGGCATTGTTGGGTGACATATCAACGGCCTGGCGATAGATCTTTTCGGCCTCGTCCCAGCGTTGCTGATCGGCAAAGATATTCCCCAGTCCGTAGTGGGCCCGCGCGTCACGCGGCTTCAACTTTAGCGCGGCACGATACGAGGCTTCAGCCGCCGCATACTTGCGCGCATCCCGGGCATCATTTCCTTCAGCCAGCGCGTCTTCAAATTTTTCTTCAATCTCGGCGGGGTTCGGACGCGTTGGGTTAGGTCGCGTAGGCCGCACCGTGGGCCGGCTGGAACTCCGTTTCGCCTCGGGATTCTTGGGGCGAAAAATTCCGGCGCCGCCACTCAGGTCGCCACTGGTTTCCTGCGCGCCGGCCATGCCGGCACACAACAGGATTGCAAATGAAAGCAGAACCGGGGGCAAGCCAACCAAACCAAATCGCTTTAGGGGCCAATGAAACATCTAATCCTCCATCTTCCTCACGGACTATGCAGTAACTTACCATGCTCGAACGAAGTTAGGTGGATAACCTTGCGATTGTCTGCCTGCCAAATTCATTCATTGGTGAGCAGATCAAGGCCGAAAGAAAGCTTGAACAAATAACAAACCCTCTACGACTCCGCGCCAGCGACTGATTTTGAGGAAACCCGACCGTAAAAAGCAAGTCTTTTAGAGGACGAAGCCTGGCAGCAGTTTTGCCGTTGAGAGCTTAGGCTAAGAGCCGGACTTAACCAAACGAAATCCCAACACAGGATTCTTGTAATTAGGCGCGAACCAGTCTCGCATGGTGGCGCTGACTTTGTTTGCCTGGCTGCTGTAGCTGCCGCCGCGCGCCACCAGCCACCCCTTCTGCACGTCGGGTAGTTTTAGCGGACTGCTTGGATAGAGCGAAGCCTTCGAGGAAGTCCATTCCCAGACATTCCCGATCAGATCCTGGACACCCCAACTGTTGCCACCCTGCGGGTAAGTCCCAACCGGCTGTTCTTTACCCACACCGGCCTCCTGAATGGCGGCGCGTCCCGGCGCCCAGGCGTTCCCCCAGGGGTACAGATTATCTTTGTCGCCATTGCGCGCGGCGAATTCCCATTCTTCCTCGGTAGGTAAACGGTACGTGACGCCATCGCGTTTTGAACGCCACTCGGCAAAGGCAACTGCGTCCTCATAGGAAACATTCGCTACGGGCAGGAGTTCCTGACCGACGGGAGCGGCGATACTGCCCCATTGCGTTGGCGGTGGGTAATTGGATTCCTTCACAAAGCGCGCGTACTCGGCGTTTGTCACTTCATGCTTATCCATCGAGAAGGCCTTGACCGTGACGGGGTGCGCGGGCGACTCAGTCGGCAGCGAATCGTTGCGGCCCATTTGAAAAGCGCCACCGGGAATCCCTACCAGTTCAGGTTTGTTGACGACCTCCGGGCCCGTGGTGACGGGCGGTTTAGGTGGGCCGGCCGGAGTTACCTTTGTTTGCAGTAGAAAGTATCCGCCCACGCCTGCGCCTATCAGCAGCACCAGCGCCAATCCCAGGATCAGTGGCAACGAAGATTTCTTCTTCGGGACCAGACTGATTTGTGAAAACGATTGAGCGTTAAGAGGAATACTATTATCCGCAGTGGCCATCCCCGGATGCTGCACATGGGTCGCCTCAGGATCGAGACCTGCGGGAGCTCTGGGAGACATGGTCGATGCCAGTTGCGTTAGCTTATCCTCGAGCACCTTAGTCTGCTTGGCGACCAACTCTTCGAGATGCCGCCGCTCTGCGTCGCGATCAACTTCGTCCGCTTTCCGTTTCTGCTCTTCATCGTCTACCATTTTGCGACGGGCATCAGCTTCGCGCGCCAATTCTCTTTGCGCGTACAAACTCTTCTGATCTTCTTCGAGGAGTGAGGCCGCACTGATCGTGCCGGCCAGCGGATCAAAAGCCGTCGACGATCCCTTGACCGACATGGTGGACGTATCCGAAGAAGGAGGACTAACCAGCGTTTTGGAAGGATCGATTTCCGCCGACTCGCCCGTGCGCTTTAGATTTGCGCTGGCCGTCTCCATGGCCGCGCGCAGTTCCGCGATAAATTCATCGGCCGAGGCCGTGCGGTACTTTGGCTCTTTCTCGAGGGCGTGACGGATCACTGCCTCGACCTGCGGCGGAACTTCAATTCCTCTCGAAGCCAGAGAGGGGACTTCGTTGGTCAGATGCTTTTTCATGATGGCCGGGATCGAGCTGCCCTTGAAAGGCACGTCGCCACTCAACATCTGAAACAGCATCACACCCAGACTGTAAATGTCGGCTCGCGCATCCGGCGGATCGTCGGACCATTGTTCGGGCGCCATATAAAAAGGCGAGCCCATCAAGCCCGTCGTCTGGGCCGCGATAAACGATCCAAGCAGCTCGCCGGATTTGATCTTCGCCAAACCGAAGTCGAGGATCTTCGCACCTTCCGAAACCGGAATCCCCTCCTGGATCATTACGTTCAGCGGCTTCAGATCGCGATGGACAATCTTCTGCCGGTGGGCCGCGGCGATGCCGGCGCAAATCGGCTGGATCAATTCGAACGCGCGCATGGGCGGCATGGCGCCTTCTTCGGCCATGATCTCCTGCAGAGATCTTCCCCGGACGAACTCCATCACCAGGAAAGGCATGGTGCCGCGGACTACGCCAAAATCTGTGACCGCGATAATGTTTTGATGACGAATCGCCGCGGCCGCCAGGGCTTCCTGCCGGAAGCGGGTGACGAGATTGGGATCGTTGCCGACCAGGTCGGGAAGGATGATCTTGATGGCGTGCGCAGTTTTGAGAAAGATATGCCGCGCCTTGTAGACGACACCCATTCCGCCCTGGCCCAGACGATTCTCGAGCTGGTAGCGGCCATCGAGGATCGGCTCGCCCTGAATGGACGGAGCCGTTTCGACACCATCATCGGGACAGTGATTGACGTCGTCAGCGAAACAATTACGACAGGTTGGGCACTCTTTCATTCGTTGGTTCGACTTACCTTCACCCCGCGCGGGCTAAGACACTCTGCGAAAAGGATTTTAGCGGCTGCAGGGCGAGCAAGCAAGCAGTAATAAGTTTGTCCTCTGTGCAATCTCTGTGTCCCTATGTGTCTCTGTGGTGAATTAGCCGCCAATAACATTCACCACAGAGACAAGAGGACACAAAGCGGCGGACAGAGTTCTTTCACTCGAAACCGCTACTTGATCACCACATTCACCAACCGCCCCGGCACCACGATCACCTTCACGATTTCACGGCCGTCAATCAACGTTTGGACCTTGCTGTCAGCCAGGGCCAGCGCACGCAGATCAGCTTCGGTGATATCGGGCGCTACGATTACGCGCGAACGCAGCTTACCATTTACCTGCACCGGTATCTCTAATTCTTCTTTACGCGTCAGCTCTGCATCTGTCTCCGGCCAAACGCCGGTCGTCTGCACCAGCCCGCCCTGGTGTCCCAAACTTTCCCACATCTCTTCGGCCACGTGCGGTGAGAAAGGCGCCAGCATCACAACCTGTGCTTCGATGGCTTCCCCAACCGCGAAGACATCCTCGGGCGAGGCTGCGGCCGGTTCGACCTTGAATTCACCAATCGCATTTGAAAGCTCCATCAGCGCCGACACGTTCGTATTCAGATCGAGCTTTTCAAAATCACTCGTCACTCGCGCGATGGTTTGGTGGGTCTTACGGCGCAGAGCTCTTGCCGCCTCACTAAACCCTTCCGGTTTAGAGGCGGGCGTTGCCCGCCGCGATTCCAACTGATCTCTCCAACGATAGACCGTCCCCCACACCCGGCGCAGAAAACGCACTGCGCCTTCAATCCCGGACTCGGACCAGCGCAATTCGTTTTCAACCGGAGCCGCAAACAGCACGAACATCCGCGTGGCGTCGGCGCCATACGCCTTGATCATTTCATCCGGGTCGACGCCATTGCCCAAACTCTTTGACATGGCTTTGAATTCGTTCGTGCCTTCGACACGGTTCGTCACCATGCCCTGCGTTAACAGGCGCTTGACCGGTTCATTGAATTTGACCAACCCGAGATCGCGCATCACCTTGTTCCAGAAACGCGTGTAGATCAGATGCATCACCGCGTGCGAGTCGCCACCGATATACTGATCGACCGGAGTCCATTGCGCCGCAATCTCGGGATCGAAGGGCATCGATTCATTCTTTGGATCCGTGTAGCGGAAGAAGTACCAGGATGAATCCACAAAGGTGTCCATGGTGTCTGTCTCGCGTTGGGCCGCCTCGCCACATTTTGGACAGGTAGTGTTGACGAATTCAGGCACGGCCTTCAAAGGTGATTCACCTGTGCCGGTGAACTCGGCTCTGTCAGGCAGCAGAACCGGCAAATCCTTCTCCGGCACCGGGACGGCGCCACATGACTGACAGTAAACAACCGGGATGGGCGCACCCCAGAAACGTTGGCGCGAGATGCCCCAGTCTCTGATCCGGTAGGTCACCGCGCCGCCGCCAAATTTTTTCGTCTCGGCGTAATCGGCCATTTCGCACATGGCATCACGCGACAGCTTACCGCTCCATTCAGCGCTGTTCACCAGCACTCCGTCCCCAGTGAAGGCCTGTTTCATCTCAATAGATTGATCGGTCCCGGGCACCGAGTCGTCGGACTCACCCTGCTGGCCATGAACTGCGGGAGCAATCACCTGGCGCACCGGCAGGATGTACTTACGAGCAAAATCGAAATCGCGTTCGTCGTGGGCCGGTACACTCATGACTGCGCCCGCGCCGTAATCCATCAGCACATAGTTCGCTACCCAGATCGGCATCAAATCGCCGCTGAAAGGATTGACCGCCAACCGGCCGGTATTCATTCCCAGCTTTTCGTCTTCCTCGGCAGCGTCCTGCGCTTTGATGGCCCGGGCGTGTTTGATCTTTTCAGCGAACGCCATGACGTCGTCCTTGAGGGAAGACTCAGCCAGCAGTTTCGGCAACAGCGGGTGTTCCCCCGCGAGGACAATCGCAGTCGCGCCAAAGATGGTGTCGATACGGGTGGTGAACACGCGCACTTTTTCGTCGCTGTCTTTGACGGCAAAGTCGATGAACGCGCCTTCGCTACGGCCAACCCAATCACGTTGGCGCTTGAGAACCTTTTCCGGCCAGCCGGCTTCGATCTCTTTGATGTCATCGACCAGCTCTTCCGCGTACCTGGTTGTGCGCAGGAACCACTGTTCAATCTCCTTCTTAACCACGGGCGTGCCGCACCGCCAGCAGATTCCACCTGAAGACTGCTCGTTGGACAACACGGTCAGCTCTTTCGGGCACCAGTTCACCGCCGATTTGCGCTTGTACGCCAGACCGCGTTCCAGCATCTTGAGAAAGAACCACTGGTCCCATCTGTAATAGTCCGGTCGGTGCGCGGCGATCTCGCGGCGCCAGTCATAGCTCACGCCGAGGCGCTGCATCTGGCCCTTCATGTGAACGATGTTCTGTTCGGTCCACTCGCGCGGTTGAATGCCCCGCTTGATCGCGGCCTGCTCGGCCGGCTGACCAAAACTGTCCCAGCCAATCGGATGCAGCACATTGAAACCGCGCAAACGCTTGTACCAGGCCAGCGCATCACCTATCGAGTAGTTGCGCACATGGCCCATATGCAGAAATCCCGATGGATAGGGCAGCATTTCGAGCGCGTAAAACTTCGGCCGCGGATCGTCTTCTTTGGCTTCGAACGTACCGGCCTCAGCCCAACGCTGCTGCCATTTGGTTTCGATATTCTCCGGAAAATATTTCTCGTCCATGAATCACCTGTCCTGATTAGTACCCTGCACTATGCTGAGGCAGATCGCGCAAAGCTCAATCCGAGCATTTCCGGCCGCCCACCTAACTCTTAAATTGATGACTGAAGTGTCCGCCGCTCCGGCCTGCGTGGGCTAGAACACCCGACGCGGAAGCGGCACCGTAAGGATGAGTTTGGTAAGTGATCTATTCTGAAACATTCGTCTCACCTGATGAGCAGATTCTAGCGAAAGATTGCGGTTACGTCCAGAGACCGGCAACTGTGTGGAGTGCGCCGACTTGTCGCGCTTTGAAAGCCGGCGACTTGTCGCCGAGCACCGTCGCGACAAGTCGCGACATCTCGAAGCGGTGACAAGTCACCTCACTCCACATAAGGCAAAGCTGCGCTGCTTCACTTCGCCGGGCGCAGCACCCAGGTGAACACCAGGATGATCAGACACAAGGCGATAATTACTTCGGCCCAGAAGAATGAAATAAAGTCGCTGTACGTGCCGATAGGTGGCGTGCCCGGTTGGGCATTGCGCACGGTGGCAAAAGCAAACAGCAAAGCCGCGGTAAAAGAAAACATCGCGAGCTCAACCTTGCGGCCACGCAGAACCACACTCAAGGTCAGAAACATCACGCCAATCGTCAGACCCCACATCATCGCCATCACAAAGAGCGAGAAAAACTTGGTCGTCGAGGCTCGCGCTATTGTCATATCTATACCGACATAATCATTCGTACTCTCTTTCGACTTGGCCGCGACGATTTTGAAGCCGGGTATCGAGCCGACGAAATCAACGCCGATTGGGACCTCGTCATCGTCTGCTTTGGCAGGCTCTTCCTTCTTTTCGCCAGTGTCCTTTTTTTCGTAACCAGCAATTGGCGCTGCGGGTGTCGGCGTGGGCGTGGGTTCGGCAGGCTTCGGTGCACCTTCGGCAACCTTCTCCTTGGCCGCTTCCTTGCCAGGGAGGAAATAGATTTCAAGAAACGCACTGTGCTTGTCGAAAGGGTAGTCAGTCACGACCCCGTCAAACATACTGACGGTTACTTCCATCGGGTTCATGCGTTTGCCCTTGGGAAAATCAAGCTCCTGTTTGCCGTTGGCGCTGTTCACATAGAGCTTCAGGTCGCGAGTCAGGGTCGACCCCTCGTCCTTGGTATAGCTACCCTTGGGCACGAATTCCAAACGCGCAACGACGTCGCCTTTGTTGGGATCGATCGACATTAGCTTCACGTCGACCTCGATGTGGTTGGGATCCTTTTCTCCAACATCGGAAACCGCCGCCGAGCGCTTATCTCCCTCCCCCTTATAAATCCTGAGCACCATTACCAGAGCCACCGCAAATATGACGATTACGGCAATGGTGACTGCGATGTCCTTCGCTCTTACTTTTTCAGGCATAACAGTTTCCTCCCGAGTTTCGGACAGTAAACGAACGCGAATTGAGTTGAGGAATTCGAGGTCTTGGAAAGCGGCAAGAGAATACTTTGCAAAATTGATTTAGGCAAGACTAATTAAGAGGCGCCTTTGCCCGAAATCAATATTTGATTCACGCAAAGGGCTAAGACATCGTGGAGGTGCTAGGAATCCTCCCTTGTTTTCCTTCATGCTTTTCCATTCACAAACGATCGCAGTGCCTCGAGATTTTTCAAATCAGCCCGCGGATCGTCATAAGGGGTTTCCAAAATGAAAGCGGCGTGAGCAAGTTTGGGATGCCGGGCGAAACGGCGGAGGGCTGCGCGGCCAATGTGGCCTTCGCCGATATGCCAATGCCGATCGACCCGTGAGTTGTACGGCGCGCGTGAATCGTTGAAGTGCACCGCCCGCACATTTTTCAAACCCACTGTGCGGCGAATGGTTTCCAAAGTGGCTTCTAAACCATCCGCTTCACGTATGTCGTATCCGGCGGTAAACGAATGCGCGGTGTCGATGCACACGCCAAGGTTGAGATCGGGACACGCATCCATGATCGCACGCAGGTGTTCAAAGCGATGTCCGATGCACTGGCCCTGGCCGGCGGTGTTCTCGAGCAGGATGCGCAGCCGGCCCATCTGCAAACCCTTGCAGGCCAGTTGCAAACTCAGCGCACAGATTTCGATGGCGTCCGCCTCGCATGAATCCCGAGCACTGCCGGGATGCAGGACCAGGTAGTCCACGCCGAGGAGAATCGCGCGTTCGACCTCTTCGCGAAACGAAGCGATCGACTTCATCAGAATCGTTTGATCCGCCGCCGCCAGGTTGATTAGATAATTTGTGTGGATCAGAACGGGTGAGAGTTTGGTCTGCCTGCGCGTACGCCGAAACAAATCGATTGCTTCTGTTGTGAGGGGCTTGGCCATCCAACCGCGTGGGTTGCGCGAGAAGATCTGGACCGCATCACAACCCGTGTCTTTGGCAACGATCAGAGATTCATGCAGTCCGCCCTTGATCGGAGCATGGAAGCCAATCTTTGGGCGCCTGGTTTTGGTTGAGGTCATCGGAAGTCTGAAATGGAGTCACTACCGGGAGCGATGCGACCGGGTCGTCCATCGCAAGTGTGCGTTTGGCTTGGAGTACTCCGGTTGCTACCGCTCCCGGTACTGACCTCATCCTCACGGCTGCTTGTAGATCACGCCACCCTTCATCACCAAACGCACCCGTCGCAGAGCCGAGATGTCACGGGTAGGATCACCTTCGACTGCGATCAGATCCGCCCACAATCCCGGCTTGACCCGGCCAATCCGATCCTCCATATGCAGTACGCGCGCATCGACCGAAGTCGCCGAACGCAGCGCATCGAGAATCGGCATGCCCCACAAAACCATAATTTCAATTTCACGGGCGTTGTCTCCGTGAGCAAAAACGCCGACGTCACTGCCGCTGGCGATGGTCACACCAGCAGCAAGCGCCTGCTTGAACACAACTTTCTTCTTATCGATGTTCGGGCCGCTGGCAACTGCGAGAGTTGGGCAGAGTGCGGTGCCCCTTTCTTTCATCAAACGAAACAGCTCGGGCGTGCCGCCGTCGCCGTGCTCTACAGTTTCAACCCCGGCTAGAATCGCGCGCCGCATTCCTTCGGTGCTGGTAGCGTGCGCGGCTACGGGAATGCCGGCGCTTTTTGCCACCTCAACCGCGAGCTTTAACTCCTCGAGCGTAAAGGTCGCATGGGCCAAACCACCTGTGCCCCAACGATAATCGGCATACACTTTGATCCAATCCGCGCCCTTCCCAATCTGCTCGCGCACCACGCGGGTCAAACCATCGACACCATCAGCCTCTTCGGCTCCCTGAGGCACGTCCCATTCAGATGCATATCCCTTTGGCCCATAGGTGCCGGTGGCGACAATCGCGCGCGTGACCACAAACATCCGCGGCCCGGGAATGATTCCCTGTTGAACCGCCTGCTTCAGACCCACGTCGGCATAACCCGCGCCTTCCGTCCCCAGATCTCTAATCGTGGTGAAGCCGGCGAAGAGCGTGCTGCGGAGATGATTCGTCGCTCGCGCTACGCGCAGGCTGAGGGATTCGCGGGCCACCTGATCATTCCAAACCGTTTCGCTGTAAGGATGCAGCAGCACATGCGAGTGCGCCTCGATGAGGCCCGGCATCAGGGTCATGCCCGGCAGCTCGATTACCTTCGCATCCGACGGCGCTTTGATCTCACCAACCGGGCCAAACGCTTCGATCTTCTCACCCCGTACTATCACTACCCAACCTTCATGTAGTTGAGCCGACTCACCATCAAAGACGTGCGCCGGCCTGAGCAGGTAAACGTTGTCAGGTGGTTTAGGAGGTACTTGAGTTTGAGCGGGCGATTGCGTTTGCATGATTGGAAACGTTACCAGCAGGCACAGAAAGGGCAGAAGCGCACGGCGCATAAGTAAACCTCTCGAGATGTTGAAGGTTTGGAGCGGCGAGAGTATAGCAGCGGCGGCGCGCCTGTCGCGAGCTCAGTAAAACGGATCGCGGACATCCATTGTCCGCCGCGCGCCCGCTCAGTCATTTCAGAAAGATTATTCGCGCTACGCGCTCAGGCGGACAGGATGTCCGCGATCCATCCCTACCGCACAACTTCGAAATCGATCCACTGCGTGGCGATCCGCGGCTTATCTTTGTTGCTGTTATCGGTAATCACGATTTGCAGCACGTATTCGCCCGCCGGAAAATCAGCGCCGAGTTGCAGCCGGCCACCGGCAGTAATGCGCTGCAGATCAGTTTGACCCGTCAATGACAACGAAGCCGGCTGACCGGTATAGACCAGCCTGCCGTCCCGAAAAATTCGCGTTTGGGCGGTGAGTTCCGGCTGCCGGGCATTGGACTTATCCAGCTGACCGTTATAGACGGCATAGCCGAACATCACAGTCGTGCCGCGCCGAAAGGTGCGAGCGCCAGGCAAGACGAAATCATTTGTTTCGCCGTTCGCCGGCGCTGTTTCGGTTGAGGGAATCTCCGGTGTCAGGACCAGACCGGAAAGCGTCAACACATTCGTGGCCAGATCGGGAACCTCGACCACCTGAGCAGCGGTGCCAATCTTCGCTGACTGGTGATCGCGGACCGCGACGCGAAACTGAAAGGTGCCCGGCTTACTCACCGGCAAATCAAAGTCATAGACCACGCCGTCACGGAGCGTGCGTTGATACTGTTCTTCGTTCAGCTGCAAACTGGCCGTCTGGCTTCTTTGGTATACCGGTCGGCCGTTGTCTCCGAACAAAATGCTGTCGACGTCGAAAGCAGCCGTGTGAGTAGCATTCGGACCAGTGGTGAAGGATAGATCTCGAGCATTGACATAGATGAATGAACGCAGCACCGAGCCCGTCTGCGAAACGTTGGCGAATAACGGACTGAGGCGGACCGTAATGTCATTTATCCCAAACGGCGACGACAGGATCGCGTTGACGTTAGTGAGCGCGGCCTGTTGAGTCCGGCGCGCCTCATCATCGGTCACCCCGTAAAAGCCGGTGCGCGTGCGTACCGCCAGATCCTTCGGCTTCAACTTAATCGTGATGTGATGAAAGCTGCGGTTGAAGGTCTCTCCGGCAGGTCGAAAGCCGATCAGGTAATAGCCCTGTTGATCTTCGACGATATCCCTGATGCCAAAATCGTTCGAGTTGTAAAACAGAAGTCCGCCGGTTTCTTTTGCGATCATTCCTGAGCCCTGGCGATCCTGGAAAAGCCGCTCGGAGTATCCGCTGATGAATGCTCCCACCTGGCGCGAGGGACTTCCCGGGCCTCTGGCCGGCGTGGGACTCCAGGCTCCGCTGGATCCAAAGCGAGTAGCGGCCGACGGAAAAGTATCAACCAGCCCGCGGGTGTCTACCGCGTAGATCACGACTGAACTGCGAATCGCGTATTCAGCAATCCGCTGCAGGGCTAAACCATAATTGCCGGAGTTCTGCGCGGATTCGCCGTCCGCACCGCCAACCGAGCCTCCGGCAGCCGCCCCGCCTGGAGACAGCGGCGCCGAAGGTGGCGCTGGCCCGGCAGCCTGAATATCCACCGGCATCATATCGGAGAGTATCGTCACCGACTTGCGGCCCGGCAGTTGTCCCATACCGCCGACGATGAAACGCAACGACCGCAGGGTCATCGAGTACGTGTTAGTACAGGAACGTTGCGTGTTGGCCGGCTCAAAAAAACTAATGCCGGCTCGACTACAGGGGTTCCACTTGAGCTGATCAACCGCATTCAGCAACAGGCGCTTATCGGTAGTAAACTGCTGCAGGGTGCCAACCTCACCACCAGTGCGAATGATGGCGACCAGGTCGTTCGGCAACATCTGTTCATTAACAAATCTGCGCAGTTGTTTCTGCACCTGCCTGATGGTGTCAAACGAAAGGCCCAGGTCATCCACGACAAACGCCAGGGTACGATGCGCATCATGCGGCCTGATGGCGGCTGGAACCGTGGGAATAATTATCCGGCTCCTGGATCCGGCCGGTGCAGTGGCGACCTTCTCGATCACTGTGGGCACATTTGAAACGTAGGAAAAATTGGTAATCGCCTGCGGCTTGCCATCTTCAAAAATGACAAAGTCTTCCACATGAAGATCCTTGACCTGCTTCCCGTTGCGGCTAACCACTGCATCAATCTGCACCAGGTTAGTATTGATTTTTACGATGTCCTGCGCCTCAAGCTGAGGTGGCTCAGTCGCAGTTTTGGTTGGTTGCTGGGGAACAGTAGACTGAGACAAGGCTGGCAGCGGGAACAGTAGCGATCCCAGCAGGACTGCTGCGAGAAGGTTTTGTCGCGTCATAAGAATCCTCTCTTCTTTCGGGAGACCAGGTGGAAAAAAACCGGGAGAGAGAGCGCAACTTCTACTCTGCAGTTGGGCGGCTGGCAGTGAGCTTATCACCAAAGCCTGGGTTTAAGAAGGGTCGTGTCGGTACCCAGTGAACCCATCACGACGAAGAGGTCAGTACCGGGAGCGCCAGCGACCGGGCCCTCAACCCGCAGACGTTGACGGTCGCGACGACCCGGTCGCTCGGCAATGACTCCGGCCGCAACCTCACTTAGCTATTTCAAAATCGATCCACTGCGTTGAGGTGCGCTGGCTTTCCCTGGCGAGCGTGTCGGTTACGACAACCTGCAAAACGTATTGGCCCACCGGGAACTCTGAACCGAGCTTGATCCGACTGCCGCCGACAATGCGCTGCCGATCCTGGCCGGCGGGGTCGAGTCGAAGCACCTTGCCGGTATAGATCAATTGGCCGTCGCGAAAGACGCGCGTCTGGGAAGTTAGTTGCGGCGCGCGCGTGGACTTGTCCAATTGAGATTTGTACACCGCAAAAGCGAAGGTCAGATTCGCCCCCGGAGGAAACCTGCGCAACGCGGCCACGAACCCGGATTCTGCTCCGGACAATCCGGCCGAATTCGTGTCGGCAGCAAGCAGGATCCCCGAGAGGGTCAAATGAGATTTTTTCAGATCAGGAACCTCGACCACCTGACCAGCCGTACCGAGGTGTCCGGATGTCTTATCACGAACCGCGATCCGGAACTGCAGAGCACCCGGAATCTTTACCGGCACGGCAAAGTCGTATACCAATCCCCGCCGAAGGATCTGCGCATACTGCTGCTCTTTGAGTTGCAGCGAAGCAGTCTGCTCTCGTTCATACATGACTCTCCCGTTGTCGCCGAACACAACGCTCTTAAGCTGCAGCGCCGCGTTGTGCATTCCGTTTGGTCCATCCGTAAACGAAAGATCGTGAGCGTTGACATAGATAAACGATCGCAAAAGCGATCCGGCGTCACTGGCATTCGCAAACAGCGAACTCAGCCGCACTGTAATCTCCGAAACGTCAAAGGGTGAGGTCAGGGCCGCGTCCAGGTTCGTCGGGACAACCCGTAGTTTGGCCCGGGAGTCGTTGTCGGTCACTCCGTAGAACCCCGCTCGCGTCCGCACGACCAACCCGCTGCCTTTGACGCGAACTTTGATGTCGTGAAACTTTCGATCGAAAGTCTCGCCCACGGGGCGATAGCCAATCAGATAATAGCCCTGCTGGTCTTCAGCGACACGCTTGATTTCGAAATCGTTCGAGTTGCTGACCAGAAAACCACCTGTTTGGCTGGTGAGGATTGACGCACCCAGACGGCCTTCGAAAATTTGAGTAGACCGCGTGCTGGAGACGTTCTGCATTTCGCGCCCCGCGCCGCCGGTCGTGCCGGAAAGCTTGAACGAGTCTGCCGCGGAGAGAGTTGTATCGGGAACCCCGCGCGTGTCGACCGCATAGATCACTACGGAGCCACGAATAGCATATTCGACAATCCGTGCGAGCAGATCCTGATAACTGGTAGCAACGTCGAAGTGATCCGTACCGTCGCCGCCCTCGCCTTTGGGAGGGTCTTCGGGCATGGCCGATGCTCCCGAACCGACGGGTACCGGCGGCGGATTGTACGGCGAAACCCCGGCTAGCTTTTTGACCTCCGGCATTGAGTCGGAAAAGATCACCATCGACTTGCGGCCACTAAGAGTACCAAGGCCCGCTGCGATATAGCGCAGAGACTTCAGGGTTTGCCAGTAGGAATCACCACCACATCCATTCCCTCGCTCTGTTTCGTGGCGACTCTCGATCCCGCCACTTGCTGCCTGGCGAGTCTCGCGGTTCTCCGAGAAAACGTTCTTGCCCACGCGACTGCAGGAGGTCCATTGCAGGCTCTCAATCGCGCTGAGCAGCACTCTTGAATCGGTAGTGAATTGTTGGCGCGCGCCCATTTCAGCACTCGTGCGCAACACGGCCACCAGATCATTCGGGGCCCTCTGCTCGTTGACGAATTTCTTTAGCTGCCGCTTTGCCTGGTCAATACTCTGAAATGACATTCCCAGATCGTCGACCACCAGAGCGATAGTGCGATGCACTTCGTGCGGACGAAGGATTGACGGCAGCGCGGGCGCCCCGGGGACGGGCGACGGCTTGGCTACACTTGCCGGGCCGGCAGGCATAGTTGAAACGTATGAAAGGTTAGTAATGGTCCGGGGCTTGCCGTCTTCAAATATTTCAAAGTCGGCGGCGGTCAGATCCGTCACCTGCTTACTGCCTTTGGTGACTACAGCATCGATCTGCACCAGCTTTGTGTCGATGCGAATCACATCCTGCTCGTCAACCTTAGTGTCCGTTTGATCAGGAGTAGAGGGTGCCGGCGTCGGCGAAGCCGCCGGTGCTGGTGACGTTGTTGGGGCTGGCGTCTGGGCCGGGACAGGTGTTTGCGCCTGACCAGGAATCAGGAAACAGAACACAAGAACCAGCGACAAGAAGTTCGAAATTCTCATGACAGTTCGCTCCTCCGGCAAAAGCGACCCGACCGAATGGAGAGAGAGTGGAACTAGGGCAGCTTGATTTCTGAAAGGTAAAGCTGGCGTTGAAGACGCGCGGATGATATCAACAATCCGGACTTGCTAACCACTGGCGCCGTCGTTGATTATCCCGAACGTCTTTTCTGCTAATAACTTCGCTTCAGCCTCCAGGTTCGCGTGCGCCGCGGCCAGCCGCGCCACCGGAACACGATAGGGCGAGCAACTGACGTAGTTCAGTCCAATCTCGTGGCAGAACGAGATCGAGCTGGGATCCCCACCGTGCTCGCCGCAGATACCCACCTTGAGATCGGGTTTGACGGCGCGGCCGCGTTCGGCGCCGATGCGCACTAACTCGCCCACACCTTCGCGATCAAGCACCTGGAAAGGATCGTCTGAGAGAATCTTGCGATCGACGTAGGCCGGCAGGAACCGGCCAGAGTCGTCACGGCTCAGACCAAAGGTTGTTTGCGTCAGATCGTTCGTGCCGAACGAGAAGAAGTCGGCATGTGCGGCAATCTTGCCGGCGGTCAAAGCCGCTCGGGGCAATTCAATCATCGTGCCCACCGAGTATTCGATTTTCATGCCGTGCTCGCCGGTAACCTGGCGCGCCACGTCGTGAATCATCTCCGCCTGTTGGGCCAACTCTTCGGCAATCGAGACGAGCGGCACCATGATCTCGAGCATCACCTGCTTCCGCTCGCCCTTCACCTGGCAGGCCGCTTCGAAAATCGCGCGGCACTGCATACGCGTGACTTCGGGAAACAGCAGCCCCAGACGGCAACCACGGAACCCGAGCATTGGATTAGCTTCGCGGATCTTATTGACGTGATGCAGCAACTGCCGTTTCTCGTCAATCTCGTCCAGCAGATGATCCATGTCCGAAAGCTTCTCTGCGTAACGCAGGGCCATCTTCAACTCAGACAATTCGCCGAGCAGCTCATCCACGTTAGGCAGGAACTCATGCAGCGGTGGATCTAGCAATCGGATCGTGACCGGGAACCCAGCCATCTCGCGAAAGATGCCGACAAAGTCTCCGCGCTGCAGCGGCAAAAGTTGTTCGAGAGCTTTTTCACGCGCCCCGGTGCCGTCGGCGAGGATCATCTGTCGCATTGACGCGAGCCGCTTATCGCCAAAGAACATATGCTCAGTGCGGCAGAGACCGATGCCTTCCGCGCCCATCGAACGGGCCACGCGCGCATCGTGCGGCGTGTCGGCATTCGCGCGCACTGTTAGCCGGCGGAAGCCGTCGGCCCACTTCATCAACTCGTAAAAGTCCGGACCGAGCGAAGGCTGAATCGTCGGCACCTTGCCGAGGAAGACGCGACCGGTTGAGCCATCTACCGTGATCCATTCGCCCTTGGTAATTATCTCGCCGTTGACGCTGAATTGCTGTTGGCTGTAATCAACTTCCAAATCGGAGGCGCCGCTGACGCAGGTCTTGCCCATGCCGCGCGCCACGACTGCTGCGTGACTGGTCATGCCTCCGCGGGCCGTGACGATTGCCTGGGCCGCGACCATGCCGTGAAAATCATCGGGTGAAGTTTCCTGTCGTACTAGGACGACCTGGGCGCCTTCTTTGGCCATCTCTTCCGCTTCATCCGGACTGAAAACGACCATCCCCTGCGCGGCGCCGGGACTTGCCGGCAAACCAGTTGCCAGCACGCGCGCATCAGTCTTCGGATCGACCGTGGGGTGCAGCAATTGATCGAGATGTTCGGGTGTGACGCGCTTGACGGCAGTCGCGCGATCGATCAGTTTCTCACTCGCCATGTCAACCGCGATACGAACTGAAGCGGCGCCGGTGCGCTTGCCCGTGCGAGTTTGCAGCATCCAGAGCTTGCCGCGCTCGATCGTGAACTCGCAATCCTGCATATCCCCGTAATGCTTCTCGAGCAACTGCGTGATCGCATTGAACTGCTCGTAAACTTTCGGGAGTTCTTTTTTGAGCTGGCTGATTGGATTTGGAGTGCGTGTGCCGGCAACCACATCTTCGCCTTGCGCATTCAATAGGTATTCGCCGTAAAGCTCTTTTTTGCCGGTTGATGGATTGCGCGTGAAGGCGACTCCAGTGCCGCTGTTGGCGCCCATGTTGCCGAACACCATTGCCTGCACGTTCACGGCTGTGCCCAGATGCTCAGAAATCCGGTTAATGCGCCGGTAGTCGACAGCGCGCCGGCCCATCCAGGAGTTAAAGACCGCGCCGATCGCGACGCGAAGTTGTTCGTACGGATCGTCGGGGATGTCATGATGCTCGGCCCGCATGATCTCTTTTTGAGCCGCAATGATCCCGCTCAAATCCTTCGTCTTGAGATCGGTATCCTTGCCGCCTTTTGTCTGAGATTTGAAGCGATCCATCACGCGTTCAAACTTTTCATGCGCCACGCCAATCACGATCTCACCGAATAGAGAAGCAAACCGGCGATAGGCATCGAGAGCGAAGCGAAGATCACCGGTCTGCTCGGCGAGCCCCTGCACCGTCTCTTCATTGAGGCCCAGGTTCAGAACGGTGTCCATCATTCCCGGCATCGAAAACGCCGCGCCTGATCGCACTGAGACAAGCAGCGGGTTCTTTGCGTCACCGAATTTCTTGCCGACCTTCTTCTCGATCTCCTTGAGCGCGTCGGTGACCTGCTCCCACATCGTTTCCGGAAATTGTTTGTTGTTGGCGTAATAGGCGTTACAAACTTCGGTGGTAACAATCAAACCGGGCGGGACGGGCAGGCCGGCCTGGGTCATCTCGCAAAGACCCGCGCCCTTGCCACCGAACAAACTCTTGTCGGTGCCGTTGCCTTCCTCAAACAGATACACCCACTTGTGTGATTGTTCCGTGGTGGGAGATTCGTCGTTGGCTTCGGATGCTTCCAGAATAGCTTCGCTCACGTTTGGTGTTTACCTCGTTTGGGGGATTATGGCGGGAGTCATAATACACCGAGAAGCTGCGAGGATGCAGCGCTGCAGGTAGCGGGGCGGCGATTACTGGTTACTCTGCGACCGTGAGGGAGGGCTCAGTTAGTACGGCTTCAGAGCCTTTCTAACGGCCGGGCACCCCCCCTATCGATACCTCTTGTTATCAATTTCATAAGCTGCCCAGGAAAACCCGTCAATGGATCAACCATCGTATGGATGGCTCAGCCTTCAATTGCGCTAGAATGTGACGCCGGTGAAACTGCGTTCGAACGAGAGGATGAACCCGTGACGGTTCTGAACAAATTGGCGACCTCGCTTAACCGCCGGGACGAGGTCCCTAATCAGGAGTTAGCGCGCCAAATCGTCCGCGACAATGATGCCGGCGCAGTGAAAGACCTGATCACAGCTCTGCACCATCAGGACCGGGCGATCCGTAGCGACTGCATCAAAACCTTGTACGAAATAGGCGAAATGAAGCCCGACTTAATCGCGAAGTATCATCGCGAGTTCGGCGCGCTGCTCGCTGCCAGGCACCCGCGTCTGGTGTGGGGAGCCATGATGGCGCTCGACACGATTACGACCATTGAGCCTCGGAAAATCTACGGCATGTTGTCGAAGATTCTTGAGGTTGCCGACACCAGCGGCTCAGTGATCGCGCGGGATCATGCGGTCGGAATTTTGGCTAAGCTGGCGGCGCTTGATCGTTACAAACGGGATTGCCTGCCGCTCCTCATCGAGCAAATAGCTGGTTGTCCTGACACTCAGTTCGCCATGTATGTCGAGAAGGCTGGGCCGGTGATTGACGTCCATCACCAAACCAGGTTTCTGAACGTGATTGAGGCGCGAATGCAAACGATTGAGCGAGAGTCGCAAAAGAAACGGGTGGCGAAAGTTCTGAAGC
>JBBRMS010000049.1:0-31546 GCA_038230715.1 Pyrinomonadales bacterium | reverse complement strand
GAACGTCGAAAATTCTTCACCGTGGTGGACGGCAAACGCGTTGGCACTCTTTTGCTGCTGGTTTTGATTGTAGTTGAGGTGACCGATCTCATTTTTGCTGTGGATTCGATCCCGGCAATCTTCGGGGTCACCACCGATCGATTTATTGTCTACACATCAAATGTTTTTGCGATCCTCGGCCTGCGCACCTTCTATTTTTTGCTGGCCGGAGTGGTCGAGAAGTTTCACTATCTGAAGGTTGGCCTTGGCATTGTCTTGAGTTTCATAGGTCTCAAGATGCTCGTGCCTCTCCTGGCAAAGGTTTCTGGTGCGGTTTGTCATTGGTTTGGGTACCCAGCGCTGGGGGATTGGATGCACGGCTTTGACGACATACCAATTGGGATTGCGCTGGGAATTGTGGTGGCGGTCTTGCTGGCTTCAGTCGGGGCTTCGCTGATCTGGCCTCAGAAAACGGGCCCGAAGGTTTAAGCGTAAGATCGGAACCCAAATACGACATCGCCCCGAAGGGTTTTCCCTTCAGGGCGACGGAGCGCGCACCGGAAAGCTCCGGTAGCATTTTTTGGAAACGGTTCTTAAGAAACCTGAGCTGTAGAGAGTCTCGGTGTTGACTCTTCGCCCGCTGAAAACCAAGTTTTAGGAGCCAGCGAGTACAGCCTTCCACTCATCTTGGTTATGTCGAAAATTGTAGTCTCGGGACCCTCTTTGGTCAAGCATCATGTTGACCGCACCTGATACATACAGGCCTCTTGTATCGCCTTCGTTACATTTCAATTACCCTTGCCAAATCAGCGGCGCAAGAAGCACAACCACCAAGCCACAAATAACAGTGAGCGGTGCTCCTACCTTAACAAAATCAGAGAATTTATAGCCGCCGGGTCCGTAAACCAGCAGGTTACCGTGATGACCGATCGGGGTCAGGAACGCGACGACTGAAGCCATAGCCACGGTGACCACGAAGGGTTCCGGAGCGCGCCCCAAAGCTGTTGCGAGTGCGAGGGCAACCGGCGCGAAAAGGGCCGTGGTAGCCGAGTCGGACATCAGTTGAGTAATGAGCGCCACCACCGCGAAGAGCGCCAACAGCACGAGCCGATGCGGCCAGCTACCCACAGCATGCTGTAACCAACCTGCGAGCAGATTGGCCGTTCCGGTTTTCTGCATCGCTGCCCCCAACGGAATGGCGCCGGCGATAAAGACGAAAATCCTTACATCGATGGATCGATAGGCCTGATTGAGCGGTATGCAGCCGGTCAGAACTACCATTACCGCTCCGGTGATCGCCGCCATTTCGATCGACATGAGGTTGAAGGCTGCCAGCAGGATGGTCAGCAGCATGATGGCTCCCGCCAGCCAGGCCTTGCGCCGCAGCTTCGGTTCTGCGTGAAACGGAACGATCATCAGAAACGCGCTATCGCCGGCGACGCGGGCCAGTGATTCCTCGTCGCCTTCCAGCACGAGCACATCGTACGCGCGCAACTTGACCTTGGCCACCTCCTGGTTCAACCAACCGTCCTTTCGCCAGAGACCGACGACGATTGCTCCGTAACGACGACGGAAATCGATCTCGGCGAGGGTGCGCCCCAGCAGATCAGAACGAGGTGCGACGAGGGCCTGGACAAACAGGTCGGATCCATCGTCGTTCTCGTGCTCTGCTTCTTTCTTGGCTCGATCTTTCCGGGTCCCATACATCTTGACCGGGTGTAATTCCAGGTTTGCTTCCTTGCGAATCGAAACCAATTCTTCCGGTGTTGTCTGGACCACCAGCACGTCTCCTGTGCGCAGCGGTTCCTGGACGTATGGCGCGCGCAGCCTGCGGCCGTTGCGAATCAAACCGACGACATGGAAATGATAGTTGCCGGAGCTGGAGATTTCGGCGATTGTCTTTTCCAGGAAAGGGGAAGCGGGCAGGACCGTAATTTCGGTGAGGTATTCTTCCAGCCGAAAATGTTTGTCAGGGTCCTCGGTGCCCGAACGCTCGGGTAAAAGAAAGCGCCCGATCAGCATCACGAATAGAGTGCCCGCCAGAGTAAGCGACAAACCGATCGGAGCGATGGAGAAAATTCCGAGGCCGGGACGTCCCGATTGCTGCAGGATGGTGCTGGCGATCAGAAACGCCGGCGCGCCGATAATCGTGATCGCCGTTCCCAAAGAGGCGGCGAAAGACATCGGCATGAGCAGCTTTGAAGCCGGAATCTTTCGTTCGCGCGAAAGATCCAGAGTCACCGGCAACATGATCGCCGTGGTGGTCACATGATGTGTAAAGGCGGACATCAGTGCCACAGAAGGCATGATCACAGCGAGGGCCCGCGTCAAACTCTTGCCGGCGAGTTTGCCGATCAGGTTTCCGATCTTATCCGACAGCGCCGTGACATGCAGCGCTCCACTCAAGACGAAAATGCCCGCGACTACGATTGCCGGTTCACTACTGAATCCGGCGAGTGCTTCATCAGCTTTCAGGACCCGAGTGACGTAGAGTGCGATGACGATCAGCAGCGCGACCACGTCGGTGCGGATCCATTCGGTGATAAATAGCACGAGGGCGAGGACGAGAATGACCAGGAACCAAAGCTGCTGAGGATTGACGTTTGCAAACACAATTTTTCTCCTGAACTTCGAACCGCCGAGGGAATTGCCGCCACGAGTTCTCTGGGCTTTGACTGAAATAGGGGTTGGATTGACAGGTTACTACGTGGGGTCACCCCGGGCAAACGGACAGCGATCTTGGGAGCGCGGACGTCCCGTCGCATTGAGCGCGAAGCGCGAACATCTATCGAATTCTTTCCAAAACAACACCGATCGCGTCGGCGCCAATTGTGCGGGCCCGCGCTCACCCGCAGATAATTTTCTGGTAATCTCCTCTCATGGAGATCAAGATCAAACCCCCTTCCGATTTCAACTATCGCCGTACAGTTCTCAGCCATGGCTGGTGCGCGTTGCAACCCTTCGAACTGGATCAAAAGAGTTGGACTTTGGTGCGCGTGCTTGACCTGGTTCAGGGTGAGCCGGTGACCCTGGAAATCACCTCTCGCCGCCGCATCATCAGCATCAGAACTTCTCATCGGGTGGGAAAAAAGGTGGCCACCGAGATTGAGCTAGCGGTCCGTCGGATGTTCCGCCTGGATGATGACCTGCGCGAGTTTTACCGCGCCACCACGGCCGATCCTGAGTTTGCCTGGATAGAGCAGGAAGGCGCCGGCCGCTTGTTGCGATCACCCACGGTGTTTGAAGACCTCGTCAAAATGATCTGCACTACCAATTGTTCGTGGGCCTTAACTGAAAAAATGGTAAGCGGACTGGTGCAGCATCTAGGGCGCAACGCGGCGGATGGCCGCAAATCTTTTCCTAACGCCGCAGCCATGGCCGCAAAGCCGGCCCGGTTTTTTCGGGATCAGATTCGGGCAGGATATCGCGCGCCTTACCTGGCTGAGCTGTCGCAGCGAGTCGCCGCCGGATCGCTCGATGTCGAGGCTTGGCTGTGCAGCGAACTGCCACTCGATGAGTTGATCAGGGAGATCAAAAGTGTCAAAGGCGTGGGCACCTATGCAGCTGAAAATCTGCTTAAGTTAATCGGTCGTTACGACGGCCTGGCGCTGGATTCATGGACGCGAGCGCAGTTTGCGCGTTTGCGTAATCAGGGCCGAGTGGCGGGAGACAAGAAAATTCTCCGCTTTTACTCACGTTTCAATTCATGGCGCGGTCTGGCGTTGTGGTGCGACCTGACACGTGAGTGGATAAAATCCTGAAAGTTAGAAAAGGATCGTCAGATTCTTCAGTTCTCTGGATGCTCCTACAACATCAAAGACGGTTTTGTGAATTTAGTGCAAAGCAAAAGTTAATTTTGAAACTGCAACCTTTCATCCCGCGTTATCACTAACTAGTAACGAAGAGAGCTCAAGCGCTTGAATGCGTAAGAAGCACGAACACCATAACAGGGAGAAAAGAGATGAAAAATTTTTTCAAGGGTACATTCGCGGCACTTATGATTTGCGCGCTTGCGTCAATCTCAATTGCGGCGGCGGCCAAGGACAAAGTGAGAACCGAAAATGTGACCTTCGCATCGGATACGATGGTGAACGGAACTCTGGTGAAAGCCGGTGACTATCAGATGAAGTTCAATGAGCAGACCGGCGAACTTTCGATTCTGAAAGATGGCAAAGTGAAGGCCAAAACGACTGCGCAACTCCATGAGCGTAGCGATAAGTCGAAGAACACATCAGTGAGAACGATGAGCAAGGGCAGCGTGGCCGAATTGGTCGGTTTTTCGTTCGGTGGTTCCAAGCAGGATGTAGTTGTGAGTGCGAGCGGCGGCGCAGTAACGGGTAATTAGTGCGACTCCGTTTGTTGGTGAAGGCACGCCTCGGAAACGAAAGTTTTCGGGGCGTGTCTTTTTTTAGAACGCCAAAAAACAGTTGCCTGAATGTTTAGCCGCGAGCTACTGCCCGTCTTCTCGATTTTGCCTCGGAACAGGTGGGCCGTAGCCGCTATCCGATCATTCAAGGCTATTTACGCCCCGGTGCGATATCGCAGACCCAGCGCCAGAATCTTTTGCAGCAGGCCTTCATAGTCGATGCCATAGTGCTGGGCCGACTCGGCAAAGTCTTCACCGTGAGCTATCTGCGGATTCGGATTTGCTTCCAGCACGTAAACCTGTCCGTCGTCAGTGACCCGATAGTCGAGCCGCGCATAGCCGCTGAGAAACAGCGTGCGATAAATCCGTTTGGAAAGACGTTCGAGCTTTTCGGTCATGGCTTTATCGATCTCAGCGGCCTTGGTCACCACGCCGACTTTCTCCTGATAGGCCGGATCCCATTTCAGTTTTGAAGTGGCGATGTTCGGCGCGCCTTCCGGAAGTTTTTCAATCACCAGTTCCCAGGGCGTGTAAGTCTGCAGCCGCTGATTGCCGATGACGCTGACATAGATCTCGCGGCCGGCGATGTACTGCTCGGCAATCGCGTGCGTCTTGGTCTGGCGGTGAATGAACTCGACTCGTTCGGCCAGCTTCTCGTCATCATTGACGATCGAAGCGCGCGCGATTCCGACTGAGCCTTCCTCGCTAATAGATTTCACCAGCAGGGGAAACTTCAGCCGCTTGGAACGCTTCACTTTGCGGTTCATGTGAAAGACAGCAAAAGCCGGCACGTGAATTCGATGATAAGCGAGCACCATCTTTGAGAGCGCTTTGTCCCGGCAGATCGTCAATCCGCGCGGGTTGCAGCCCGTGTACTGTTGCTTCATCAGTTCGAGATAACTGACCACGTGCTGGTCGTAGAGGGGATAGCCGTGAAATTCTTCCAGCAGGTTGAACGCAATGTGCGGCTTATGCTCCATCAAAGCATTGCCGATCACCCCCAGGTTGTTATAGACGCCTACAGGGAAAACGTCATGGCCAACTTTTTTCAGAGTCGAGATCACGTCCCACTCGGTTTTGAAGGGCGCAACTTCCCTGGCGGTAAGGCCTTCAATGCTGTCTGGCGGGACCAGATCTTCATGGCATAAAACCAGGACCCGAAGTTTTTTGAAGGTTTCTGTGCTCACAATGAAATCCTGTGGTAACCGGAATGGACCACGTTCATGGTTTGCACCGTAAGCATGATCATGGTTTCGCGTTTGGCTTCTTCGCGACCGCCGCAAACGCGCAGTTTCAGCTGACCGGCCCGCTCAATCATCAATTCATAAACATGATCGATGGCGTACTTGTGCACACCCGTGCCGTCGCCTACGAGTTGTTCGCATTCCCGCTTGATCGATCTGAGAAAACTTACCGCCGTCATTCGCGATTTGTACCGTGGCTCGGCTGAGAAGATGCGACGCAGATCAGCGTCGAGATAAGCCGGCCACTGAAATTCGTATTGCCTCTGCTTCCGTTCATAGTGTTCCCGCAGAGTCGTTTTGATCTCGGGCAGGGTTTCGACTTTACGGCGGACGCGGTTCCTGGGTCGTGTCCCGGCAAGTTCGTTCAGCACCTCGTCGATATAATTGAGCTTCGCCAGCGCGGGCCAATTGCGATAGCGCACGCGCCAGTTTGAGCGTGGTTGCAGCCAAACCGCAAATGTTTCCGCGAAGTCTTCCGCCGGATGGGCCTGCGCGTACCAGGCATCGAGGTTGAGCACATAGCGCCGACTGTTTGGTTTTGGTTTGTATGAATCAGGATAGCGCTGCGTGAAATGACCAAAGACGCGCTGCCATTGTCGCTTGAAGTGCAGACGGAAGGCATTGTCCATCGCGTGCCCCGCTTCGTGCCGCAGGATGCGCAGGCATTGGACGTCTGAGCCGCCTTCGACCTCCAGCATCTGCTTTCGTTCCAGCCTCATCAGCCGCGGGTGGGCCAGGTAAAAAGGTATCGCGAATCCCGGGACGCCATCGGGGGTAAACCATTCCGCCGACAACCAGACGTGGGGCTTAAAGCGAATGCCGCGATCGTTTAGTTCGCTGTACAGACGTTTGATGTGAGGCTCGAGAAAGGATCCCTTGATCCGGATCGGCAAATCGCAAATACGGGTGTCGAGCAAGCGCTCATCTGAAATGAGACTCCATCTGAATCGTGTCGGCACCGGGGCGATTGTAGCTGGGTTTGGTTGGCGAGGCCAGACAGCACGCCGGGGGAAGTATCAGGAAAAAGTTCAAAAATTGATTGGGACATTTTCTGGTAGGTAAGACACGAGGTGGAGTTGATTTCGTGTCTCTTCAGGGATCGCTCCTTCTCCCGCGTGGAGAGAAACACGAACCAAATCAAAATAACCGCAGAAAAAGAAACGCAGTCGAGGCAGAGCCTCGACTGCGCCAGAGTCAGCAGTGGTTGGTCTGTAAGGCAAGCCTTACCTCACTGTGATGCGGGCAGAGCCGCAAAAACTGATTTACTGTTTGTTTAAGACCAGCGTTGAATCGGTCGTGCCGCGCGGGCTTTCACTGTGAACAGTCGCGGTCAGAACCTTGCCGTCGCCGGACAACTCCAGCTTACGTGTTTCCGAGCTTGTCACTTCACCGTTCGGGGTGTTGAAGGTGCTGTTGCGGGAAAGGTTGAGAGCGCTACCAGCCCAGGTGGCTTTGAGGGCAGATTTACCCTGGCCCATTTCCATCGTGGTTTCGCTACCGTCGAGTTTATAGACGGTTGGGCCTGCCGGGCCGCGTCCACCGCCCATGCCACCACCGCCGCCACCACCGCCAGCGGGCTGACCACCCTCAACCTTTTGGTCGATGGAGATCGTTTTATCGTCCTGGGTGATTGTCCAGGTCACTTTGTCCGCGCCCTGCATACGTTGCGACAGGCCCTGACTCTTAGTCTTGTCCAGCACCCAGGTGCCGGCGAAATTCGCCGAAGCTGCGCTGGCGGCCAGAACGGCAAGACCCAACGCACTCATAAATCCAGCTATCAAAAACAATCTTCTCATCAGAAAACCCTCCGTAAAATGTGTGTTTTCGCTGTCTGCGCGTTCGAGACTTTTGTGCGAGTTCGGTACCTAAGACGTTCAGCGGGACAATCAGGTTACTTTTTGTTTGAGCTGTAGGACAAACTTACTGCCCGCTTGACGGTCGGGTTTCTGACACCGTCAGCTGGTAGTCTTGGGTGCGGGACGCCGCAGCGAGCCGATCCGTTGTCCGCCCGCGGTTTGCAGCAAACTCATCGTGCCCATGTATCCATAGCCGAAACAGAATAGCAGCAGGAAAGCAATCGGACCCCACATGTGCATGCGGACGGCATAAGCAATTGCGAGTACGAAATAGAGCGCAAAGCTCAACTCGAGCAGCGGCAGCCAACCATGCTTCCGCTTATACTTCTTCCGCTTCCATGATTCGTCGTCGGTTTTCTCTACGCTGTATTTGGGCGTGCGCACAAAGTCCGATTTGATTCCGACCAAAGCTTCCAGCACCGCGCGCGCGTTTGAGAACGCCAAACCAATTCCGAGGCCCATCACCAGCGGTAGATACAACATGCGCGGGCTGCGCTTCTTGTCGATGTACAAAACGGCTGTGCCGTAAAAAAGAACTACGGAAACGGTCGAGAAGAAAAGCAAAGGCACGTCGAGCATCATCAGTTGATGCAGCCCCTGGTTGTAACGAACCAGCAGGAGGGGAAACTGCATGAAGCTGGCGACGATCATCAGCGGGTAACTGATGTTGCCCGTGAGCCGAAAGAACATCTCCAGCTTTACCCGTAGCGGCAGGGGTGCGGCCCAGATGCGCTTGTAGAGCTTGAACCAGACCTGCAGCACTCCTTTGGCCCAACGGCGCTGCTGTGCTTTGAAAGCGTTAATCTCAACCGGGATCTCGGCGGGTGCATCCTCGTCCAGCAGGTAAACAAATCGCCAGCCCATCAACTGCGCGCGAAAACTCAGGTCGGTATCTTCGGTGAGCGTGTCGTGCTGCCAGCCGCCGCTCATCTCGATCGCTTCGCGCCGCCAGATTCCGGCAGTGCCATTAAAATTGAAAAAATTGCCCGAGCGATTGCGCGTGGTTTGCTCAACCACAAAGTGTCCGTCGAGCATGATCGTCTGCAGCCGGGTGAGCAGATTGTAAGAACCGTTGATGTGGGACCAGCGCATCTGGGCACAGCCGACAATCGGATCAGTAAAGTGGTGAATCAGCTTGCGCAGAAAATCCGGCTTGGGAACAAAGTCGGCGTCGAAGATAGCGACCAGGTTTCCCTTCGCCGTTTTCATGCCGTTCTCGAGCGCGCCGGCTTTGAAGCCAACGCGATCGTCGCGGTGGATGTAGTGGATATCGAAGCCCAGGGCCGCGTACTTCTCGACCGTCGCGCGCGCAATTGTCACGGTTTCATCGGTCGAATCGTCCAGCACCTGTATTTCGATCCGGTCGCGCGGATAGTCAATCTCGGTCACGGATTTAACCAGGCGCTCAATGACATACATCTCGTTGAAGAGCGGGAGTTGCACCGTGATGTGTGGCAGATCACTGTCGGTGAATTCGCCTTTTGCTGTTGGTGGAAATCGTGAGTACCGCCAAAAGTCGATTACCTGCTTGACGCGATAGACGCCATAAATCGCCAGTACCGTGAGAATGCCAAAGTAAAGGATCAGCACGGTCCAATCGAAAGTATCGAGTTGATAAAGCGGACTGATGTTGGTGGAAGTCTTGTCGATAATGTCGCAATAACCGGGGAAGTCAACGCAGAGATTCCCAGTCAGAGGGCGAACATTTGTGGCAAGCATTAATAACATCTGGTTTTGATTATTCTGGAGAAGCTTTCGATAAGTGGCCGTGGCGCAAACTTAACCGGGCTCAGAATTCTACAGCAGTGGGTGGTTAGTCTCAAAGTTGATCCACTGAGTACAAGGTCGCAGGGGCTTAGCCTCAATAGTGTGCAAACGGAGGTCTCGACAGTGGCGGTGTGAAGTCGGTACCGCGAGCCATAGCGACCGGGTCGCCGCCAAAGAGTCGTCTTAATGGTGTCGCAGTTCAGGTTTTTCTCGGGAATATTTGGCAGCGTTGGTTCTACCCGGTCGCTTCATGGCCCAGTTGATCTCTTCTCTCAAAATACTTTTGAGGCAAAGCGGGTCGCAGGCCTCAAGCGAGCGGGCAGACGAGGCCTGTACCGTGAGAGCAGGGAGCGCGGAGAGGATTCCCGCGCTCCCCTGACCTCACCGAGACGATCGTTCAAACTGAAGCGAACCGTGCACCCTGACCAGACCTTTCTGACCGATCCTTCAGACCGCAAATCGGAAAAAGCCGCTTCTCAAAGGGATTTCCCCCATGAGGACGTGGAACGGCCGTTGCCATCCTGCGTACCGGGAAGAAGACGCTCCCTCTGCACTCAAAATAAGTATGACCAGCTCCCGACTCAATCAGATTTTTATTTGGACCGTAGTTGCGGTCGGCGCTGTCGTCGTCGTCTTCTCCGGAACTCACCTGACTTTCGCCCAACTTGATATTCGTTTCCTGTTGCTGGCGCTGGCGACCCTTCTCATCGGTCCGCGACTGAGCATTCAGATTCCGCGCGTTAAAGCCCACATCTCGGTTTCAGACACTTTCGTTTTTCTCTCCCTCCTGCTATTTGGCGGCGAAGCAGCGATTGTTCTCGCTACTCTGGAAGCACTCTGCTCATCGGTGCGGATCAGCACTCGAGTGCGAACGCATCTTTTCAATGCAAGCGTGATGGCCTGCGCGACCTTTCTCACGGTCTGGACTCTGCGTTTGGGCTTTGGCGAAACGCTTACCTGGCGCGACGTTTATTCTTCGAACTATCTGGTGGCGCTTTGCGCCATGGCGGTAGTGCAGTACGCCGGCAACTCGATTCTCGTGGCCACTAGTTCGGCGCTCACGGTTGGCGACCCGGTGTGGTCCACCTGGCGGCGGAACTTCATGTGGACTTCGATTACTTACTTTGCCGGCGCCTCGGCCGCCGGGATCATTGCCCGCTTTATCGGCAACGTCGGTTTCTTTGCTTTCAGTGCCACGATCCCCATCATCGCGATTGTCTACTTCACCTACTGGACATACATGAAGAACGTCGAAGGCGCGGCGGCGCAGGCTGAGCTGGCGCGTCGTCACGTAGAGGAACTGAACCGGCACATCGCTGAACAGGAACGCATCGGCCGGGCGCTCCGGGAGACTGAAGAGGACTTTCGCAACGCCTTTGACTATGCCGCCATCGGCATGGCGCTGGTATCACCCCAGGGCGCCTGGTTGCGCGTCAACCGTTCGTTATGCGAGTTAATCGGTTATAGCGAACGTGAGTTGCTGGAATCCAACTTTCAAGCCGTAACCCACATTGACGATCTGGGAAATGACCTCGCCAATCTATATCGCCTGATGCAGGGCGAAACCCCAACCTCAAAAGTAGAAAAGCGTTACGTGCACCGGCTGGGCCAAATTGTCTGGGCCTTGAATAGTGTTTCCATGGTGCGCGATTCGGACAAAAATCCCACGCACTACATCTTTCAGATTCAGGACATCACTGAGCGCAAACGTGCTGAAGCGGCCCTGCAGAGTCTTTCCCTAATCGATGAACTAACAGGCCTCTATAACCGGCGCGGTTTCCTCGCGGTCACCGAGCAACACCTGGCCGCCATCCGCCGCAGCGAAAGAGTGCCGGTGATTCTGTATGCCGACCTAGATGGATTGAAAGAGATTAACGACTCGCTTGGGCACCAGGAAGGCGACCGCGCGCTGACCGCCGCTGCCGAGATCTTCAAGGAGACGTTCCGCAGTTCGGACATTGTGGCGCGATTGGGTGGCGATGAGTTTGTGGTGCTGGCCGCGCTCGGTCCTGATGAAGCAGCCGAGTCGATCACGAGCCGGTTGCAGCAGAACTTCAACGCTAACAATCGCAGGCGCAGCCGGCCGTACGACCTTTCGATCAGTGTCGGCCTGGCGCACTTCGACGATGAAGACAGCCACACGATCGAAGAGTTGATGGCCCGCGCAGATCAGGCGATGTACGAGGACAAACGGCGCAAGAACTCCGGCCGGCTGACTCCTCCAACTTTAGTCCGGCCGCGCATTGAAGCCGCAGCTTAAATCTAAACCCATTTTTCTGCATCGCCGTCTGAAGCCGCTAAGCGGGGAAAGATCTTAGCCCACGGTGTGAGTCATGGGACCCCCAGATCTTTCTCTGCTCAGTCCCAGCTGCGCTACAATCTCCCGCTTGCGCACTTCCCCTTCATCGAACGATGCTCTTTCGTTGCGTTGGCGCACGCTTGCAGTGCTGGCGATCGCTGAACTGCTGGGTATGTCGCTTTGGTTCAGCGGCTCGGCTGTGGTGCCGGCGCTGACGAGGGAATGGAACCTGAATGCCGGCACGGCAAGTTGGCTCACGCTTTCCGTCCAACTGGGTTTCGTTGCCGGAACTCTTCTCAGTGCCCTCCTTAATCTGCCGGACATAATCAGCCCCCGTCGTCTGTTCACCCTGACCGCTATTGCCGCAGCGATCGTCAATGCCGCTTTTGGGCTCTGTGCGCACCAGGCATCGACGGGAATTCCCCTGCGCTTTTTGACCGGATTATTTTTGGCCGGCGTCTATCCGCCGGCCATGAAGATTCTGGCCACCTGGTTTCGCCACGGTCGCGGTCTCGCGCTCGGTGTCCTTGTGGGAGCCCTGACCCTGGGCAAGGCGGCGCCTTATCTGGTCAATGGACTCGGCAGTTCGAACTGGCGTTACAACGTGATGTTCGTTTCGCTCCTCGCCGTGGTGGGCGGACTGTTGGTGCTCTTCTTTGTCAGCGATGGCCCATATGCTTTGCCCGCGGCGCGTTTCGACTGGAAACAGGCGGGCAGCGTTTTTAGTAATCGGCCGCTGCGGCTGGCGAACTTTGGTTACTTCGGTCACATGTGGGAGCTCTACGCGATGTGGACCTGGATACCGTTCATGATTCGCGCCAGCCTGGCCCAGAGACACAGCGATGCGTCGCTGGCCGAGGTCGCTTCCTTCCTCGTAATAGGTTGCGGCGCCGTCGGCTGCGTAGTCGCCGGGTTGATCGCTGATCGCGTGGGCCGCACGATTGTTACTTCAGTGGCGATGGCGATCAGTGGCAGCTGTTGTCTGTTTATCGGTTTACTGTTCGGGGCGAATCCGATCCTGCTTTTGATCGTCGCGGCGATCTGGGGTGCCAGTGTGGTCGCGGATTCCGCACAGTTTTCCGCGTGTGTGACTGAGCTGGGCGATCCTCGATACATCGGCACCGCGCTGACAATGCAGACATGTCTCGGATTTCTGTTGACGGCGATCTCGATTGAGTTGATCCCGCGTTTTGTCGATCTGGTTGGTTGGCGGTATGCCTTCGTGATTCTGGCGCCCGGACCTTTGTTCGGAGTGATTTCGATGTTGCGGTTGCGGCGATTGCCCGAGGCTTTGAAAATTGCGCATGGGCAGAGATAGTCTGGCGCAAAGAGGTCAGCTACCGACCTCGTGCTGGCTCGTCGGTTGCACCCATCGCTCCGTGAGAGTTTAATAGGTTCAAGAATGATCGGCGCAAAACTTGGGAATTACAGGATCCTGGAAAAGATTGGCGCCGGCGGTCAGGGAACAGTTTATAAGGCGACCGACACCAAGCTGGGACGTGTGGTCGTCGTTAAGGTTTTACCGCCGGAACTAACCGTCAAAGAAGCCAACCTTAAAAGGTTTGAGCGCGAAGCCCGTCTGGCTTCGGCGCTGGATCACCCGAACATCTGCACCATTTTTGATTTGAACGACGTCGAGGGCGTTCATTTCATTGCCATGCAGTTTGTCGATGGCAAGAACGTTCGCGAACTGGTTAACGGCCGGCCCCTCGATCTGCGCAGCGCGCTTTCGATTGGCATACAGGTTTGCGATGCTCTCGATGCGGCGCATGCCCGCGGGATCATCCATCGCGACATCAAAGCCGGCAACGTAATGGTCACGCCAACCGGCCAGGTTAAGATTCTGGACTTCGGCCTGGCTAAGCTCATGGACTCCGAAGGCACCGGCCCCGGCGGGATTCATCACACCGACCTGACCGAAGTCGGCATTCCCTATGGCACCGCCACGTACGCCGCGCCCGAGCAGGCCAAGGGTGAACGCGTCGATGCGCGCGCTGATATTTTTTCGACCGGAGTGCTGCTTTACGAAATGCTAACCGGTACCTGGCCGTTTCAGGGGAAGACCAGCGTCGATGTGCGCCACGCAGTACTGCACGGCGAACCCGAACCTCTGGCGGAAGCCAGACCAGGCGGCGCCCCCGCGCAACTGCAGCGGATTCTGGATCACGCGATGGCCAAAGATCCGAAGCAGCGTTATCAGAAAGTAGGCGAACTGCGCGATGAGTTGCGCGGCGTGCTGCGCGAGGTCGAGGCCGGTGGTGCCCAGGGCTTCGAACCAATCACGCCAGTGGCGCCGCGTCATCTGGCGGGCACCAGTCGCATGGGACGCGCGCTGCGCTGGCTGCGCAGCGTCACCGGAGATCGAACGTCGCCGCAGAGAATCTCGACGTCAGACCGGCCGATGCACGACACGCCGGCCACCAGCGCGGGCGACCCGGAGCGTAAGAGCGTCGCGATCCTTCCTTTCAAAAATCTTAGCAATGATCCGGAATCGAGCTTCTATGAATTCTCCCTCGCTGACGCCGTGATTACGGAATTGGCGCGGGTCCGTTCGCTCGTGGTGCGGCCTTCATCAGAAATAGTTAAGTACCAGGGTGTCCAGGTTGACCCGCGCCAGGCCGGACGCGAGATGAGCGTGGCCGCCGTGCTCTCCGCGGGTTTTCTGCGCGCGGGCGATCGCATCCGGGTAACTGCGCAACTGGTCGACGTGGATACGGGTGATTTGCTTTGGAGTGACAAGATTGACGCTGACGCAACCGACATCATCAACGTTCAGGACACTATTACCCAGGAGATTTGCGACGGCCTCCGGCTGGAACTGACCACGGACGAGAAGGTCTGGCTGGAACAGCCCAAGACCGTGAACGCCGAAGCATACGAAGTATATCTGCGCGGTCGCGACTGTCTGGGCCGCTACGTCTATCACACAGTGGCGCGCAAGGATGTGGACGAAGCGATCCAGCACTTTGAGCGCGCGGCCTATCTCGATCCTTCGTTTGCCCTCGCCCACAGCGCTCTGGGCGCCGCGTATGCCAGCCGGGTAATGAAGGGCTTTGGGGAACCCGAAGACCACGCCCTGGCCCAGGAAGCTTTCGATAAAGCCCTCGCCCTCGATCCCCATTTGATCGAGGCGCGCATGAACATGATCTTTATTTATCTTTCCAGTGGCCGCAAAGAGCTGGCCCGGGCGGCCGCGGACCAGTTGAAGCGCGAAGCTCCCAACGATGCCAGTGTCCATTTTGTCCGGGGCGTGCTGGCGCGGCTTGATGGTGACTACAACAAAGCTTTGCGCAGTTTGGATCGAATGGCTCGATTGAATCCGGCCGAGCGCGTAGTGGTCAGCTACAACCGCGCGCGGCTGCTCACTTATCTCGGTCGTTACGACGAAGCCCTCGCGGAACTGGATGCCGGCGCCGCGGTCGAACCGGATCATCCTTTGATCAAAACGTTCCGGGCGCGGGCCCTCTACTTCCGTGGCGAGCCGGTGAAGGCCGCAGAAATTCTCGAACAGGTTTTGGAGCAGCAGCCGCAACTCGACGGCATCCGACCGATCTATGCGACCTTCCTGAGCGCGCTCGGTTGGCACGACGAAGCCCGCGCACAGATCACCGAAGAAGTGATCAAGACTGCGGACACAGATCACGACGTTGCGTACTGGCTGGCCTCAGCCTATGCGATGGAAGGCGAGCGGGGTCTGGCGCTCAAGTGGTTGCGGCGCGCGATCGCCCTGGGGAACGAGAACCGGCCATGGTTCGAACGTGATAAGAATTGGGATTCCCTGCGCAGTGATCCTGAGTACCAGCAGATCATTCAGTCAATCGTCACGCCGATCGCGGCGGACGAAGAAGTGTGAGTAGGCGCAACCCGAAACCTTCGTCGCCAAAGATCTCATTGGTGAGACCAAAACCTGTCAGAGGAGCAGTGCTACCAGAGCCGTCTCCCTAACCCTCTCATAGTGGAAGAGGGGGAATAAGAAGCCCGAAATGAAAACCTTTGTCGTCGGTGATATCCACGGCCGCTGCGCGCAGCTGCTCGGCTTGATCGAGATGCTGCCGCGTGAGCCGTCGACAGACAGGCTGGTCTTTCTCGGGGATCTGATCGATCGCGGTCCGGATGTGCCCGGCGTGGTCGAGCACGTGGTGGGCTTATGCAAAGACAATCCCGAGCGGGTGATTTGCCTGCGCGGCAATCACGAACAGATGCTGCTGGATTTTCTTGACGACATCAGCTTGATGTGGCTGGAAACCGCGAGCGGGGGTGACCGTACCTTCGAACAATATGCCGAGAGCCCACTCCGGCTGCGGGTGGAAAACGACTTCGCCGTGGCCCGGGGTCTGCTCGCAGAAAAGATTCCCGCTAATCGGATTGAGTTCCTGCGTCAACGGCCGCTCTATCACGAAGACGATTACGCGATTTACGTTCACGCTGGTTTGGAAGACGGGAAACACCCGAGCGAGAGTTCATCTCACTCTCTGCTGTGGACGCGCGACGAAGATTTCTACAAGAGCTACTATGGCAAGCCCTGTGTGTTTGGACACACACCAACTCCCTTCCTGCCCTGGCGCGGCCGCCTTGGTCGTCACGGAATTTATATCTTCAACAGCGCGATTGGCATCGACACCGGGTACAACCTGCAATCTCCATTGACGTGTCTGTCTCTCCCTGACTTCACCCTTTATCAAGCATTTGCCGACGGACAGACGGCGACCCATCAGATCACTTCATTTATTCCGGAGACTTTGAAAGAAATGCAGCGGAAGGGTAAGACCGCTGGACAGGATTAACGGGATTCACAAGATTTAGAAGCAGGGAAGAAGATCCCTTTCTGCCTCTTAGTCATGTTCATCTTGTAAATCCTGTCGCAGTGCTTATTCGTACCTAAGACACTCGATCGGATCGAGGCGGGCGGCTTTGCGCGCGGGCCACACGCCGAAGATTAAACCCACCGCCACGCTAACGCTGACACCGGACGTCACCGCCCACATCGGAATTGAGGCCGGCAGGCTGGGAATCAATAGCATCACAAGCTTGCTGATGCCGATCGCAAAGATCACCCCCAGCATCCCCCCTAAGAATGTCAACGTCATCGCTTCGAACAGAAATTGATTAGTGATGTCGCGCCGGCGCGCTCCGAGCGCTTTGCGGATGCCGATCTCCGCCGTGCGCTCAGTGACGCTGACCAGCATGATGTTCATCACACCAATGCCGCCGACCAGCAGACCCAGACTGGAAATCGCGATCGCCACCAGGCCTACCATGGCGAATATGCCGTCAAACTGTTTGACGAAATTATCCGCGGTCTTGATGTCAAAGTCGTCGGGGGCGTCAAACTTAACATTACGCCGGCGCCTGAGAACGTCTTCCGACTGACTCAAAGCTTCATTGAGCTGGCCTGAGCGGGCCTTAATCACAAACAGAAGCCAGCCCCGCGCCGGCGCGACTTTCTGCGCGGTGCGCAGAGGGATCAGCACGGCGTTGTCTTCTTCGTTCTCACCAAAAAATCCTGCCTTGCGTTTCTCCAGCACGCCGACAATTTCCCAGTTCAGCCCGCCCATGCGCACTTCGGTGCCGGCGACGTTGCCCTGCTTGCCGGGAAATAACGCGTCTGCCGCGTTAACCCCGATCACCATCACGTTGCGCCTTTGCTCTTCATCGTTCTCAGTCAGGAACCGGCCTTCGTGGATCGTGACATTGACGATGCCCCCATAGTTTGGCGTGACGCCCTGGGTGTTTCCCCAACGATAGTTGCGACCCTGATAGCTGATGTTGTCGTCAAACGGTCCGCCGCTGTAGCCCACGTTGGGCGCGGTTACCGCGAGTTCTTCAACCGCCGGGGCCTGGGCCCTGATCATGTCGGCATCTGCCACCGTCAAAGGCTTTCGCAATCGCTCGGCGCGGTCGGTGCTCGTCCTTGGTCCGGTTGTAAGGTGGAAAGCATAGATATTGTTCGTCCCGTATTCTTCGATAATAGAAACGATGCTCTGGCGCATTCCGGTTAGAATCGATGCCACCACGATGGCGGCGGTGACCCCGATCACGATGCCCAGCACAGTGAGGAAGCTACGGAATTTATTTGAGCGCACGTTATCCAACGCCATCGTCGCCGTTTCACGCAAAAGAATTCTTGGCAGCCGGATTTTCATCTTATTGATTCCGTCCGTTTTAGAGGTGGGCTACTGACCCGCCATTCCTACATTCCGAAATCAGGGGGGCGGTAGCCCGCCTCTAAACAATCGAAAGGTGCTAGCTCGTCTTCGTCAGAGCGATAATCGGATCCAGGCGCGCGGCTTTGAACGCCGGATAAATTCCGGCGATCATCCCGATGGCACTCGAGACGATTATCGCCAGCAGGATGTAGCCCAACGTAATCGTCATCGTAATATTCGCCAGGAATGTAATCAGGCTGGTAACCCCGTAAGCCACTAACAGTCCCAGCACGCCGCCAAAGGCGCAGAGCATTCCTGACTCGATCAAAAACTGCATCAGGATCTGCTTGCGCGTGGCGCCGACAGCCTTGCGCAAACCTATTTCAAAAGTTCTCTCGGTCACGCTGACCAGCATGATGTTCATTACTACGATGCCGCCGACCAGGAGGGTGATTAGAGTGATGGGAACGACCACGGCCGCGATGCTGCCCGTGAACTGGTCGATCTGATTGTTAATCTCTTCTACGTTGACCAGGCCAAAGTCGTCTTCATCGTTGCCCTTCAGACGATGCTTGTTGCGCATAGTCAGGCGCGCGTCTTCGAGCGTAGGCTGAAAGACCTCGCGCGTCGGAGCCTTGCCATGTATCTGCAGGCCGTTGCGGCCGAATATCTGCAGGTGTGTCGTAGCTGGAATATAGATGTGCCGATCCAGCGAATCGCCGAAAAACGCGCCCCGCTTTTCTTCCACGCCGACGATGCGCATGGGTAGTCCGCGGACCTTCAGGGTCTGCCCGATCGCCTCTGAGTTGGGGAAATACTTGTCTTTAATTTCACCGCCCAGCACGCAAACCATCGCTGAGCGTTGCACCTCATCGTTTGAAATGAACCGGCCGTCGACAATTGTCTTGTCTTCGATGTCGGCCATGTTTGAGGTGACGCCAAAAACGATTGCTCCGGGAAATTCAATTCCGTCCTGCTTCAGATCGACCTGGCTGCCCACTTCTGCGCCGACTTCTGAACAGGTAGTGCAGTGAGCCTTAACCCACTCGTAGTCGTCCCAGTTAAGCCGCTTGTTGCGCCGGTTCATGCGCTCAAACTCGTCATCGGTCAGGTGCTTTGAAGAGGCAATTCGCGCAATCATGAAGTGATTCGCGCCCAGCAGCTTGGCCACCTTGTCGGTGACGTAAGTGTTCAGACCGCTGACAGACGCACCCACTACTACGACCGCCGCCACGCCAATGATGATGCCAATCAGCGTCAGAAAAGCGCGCAGCTTGTGCGCCAGGATCGATTGCAGAGCAATCCGGGCGGAGTCGGAATAAACTGAGAAGAGATAACGCATAGCATCCGTTAGGTCGAACTCAAGTACGACGGGACGGCGGCAAAAGTTTGGATCGTTAGACGATAAAGCGCCGGAGATGTTCCACAAGGAAGACGTGTGGGAAGGCTGGTTTATTAACGAGTAGTAGATGAAGCAATTCTCACCAATCCAGGCGCCCTACAGAAAATCGTAGGCATTGGCATTATTTTGGAGGTCGTGAGGGCGATTGCCGGGATCGGAACGCGGACATCCTTTCCGCCTGAGCACGGAGCGCGAACCCTCCTTAGGACTGAGCGTGCTGCGCAGGTTGGCGGACAAGATGTCCACGATCCATTTAGGTGCCGTATCCCTTTGGATGCGCGACTAGCCAATCCCAGGCGCTCTGGATGATGACTCGCAGGTCCTGGAACTCTGGCTGCCAGCCGAGTTCGGTCTTGATCTTCTCTGAACTGGCGATGAGTTCGGCCGGATCGCCGGCGCGGCGCGGGGCGACGCTGGTCGGAATCTCGCGGCCAGTAATAATTTGTGCGGTCTCGATGACCTCCCGCACGCTGTAGCCCTCGCCACCACAACCGAGATTGTAAATGGCGCTTCGTCCATCAAGAATTTTCAGAGCCAGGATGTGGGCCCGCGCCAAGTCAACTACGTGAATGTAATCGCGAATGCAGGTGCCGTCGCGAGTGGAATAGTCCGAGCCGTACACGGCAACGGCGTCTCGGGCTCCGGCTGCCACTTGCAGCACGAGGGGGATCAGATGTGTTTCCGGATCGTGCCACTCGCCGCAGCGCTCGGTCGCACCCGCGGCGTTGAAATAGCGCAGGCTCGCATAACGCAGACCATAGGCACGTTCGTACCAGCGCAGCGCGCGCTCAAAAGCAAGTTTGGTTTCGCCGTAGGGATTAGTTGGATTGGTCGGAGCGGTTTCAGCAATTGGCTGTTTGTCCGGCTCGCCATAAGTCGCTGCCGTGGAAGAGAAGACAAGTTTAAGCACATCGCAATCGCGCATCGCGTCCAGCAGTTGCAAGCCGGCAAGCAGGTTATTGCGATAATACTTCGCAGGGTGATCGGCCGATTCGCCTACGAGTGAATCTGCCGCCAGATGGATTACTGCTTCGATCTCATTATCTGAAAGAGCGGAGCGCAGAGCTTTCCCGTCCATCAGATCCGCTTGAATGAATTCGGCGCGGCCATCCACTGCGGCGCGATGACCTTTGCATAGACTGTCATACACCACGGCTGCGTGACCGTCATTCAGCAGTTTTTCGGTGACGACGCTGCCGATGTAACCTGCTCCCCCGGTGACCAGAACCTTCATCTATTTAGTCAGCCCTTTCTTTACCAGCCATTCATGAACCACAGTTTTCTTGTCGCGCTTCAAACCGTCAACTTCATAATTGAGCCCGCGCATTTCTTCCGTTGAGATTGCCCCAGCAAGTTTTCGCAACACTTCCGCCAGGGCCGGAACGCGAGTCAGAGCGTCCTCGCGGGTAAGAAAAACCGCTTCATAAGGTGGAAAGTAATGTCGATCATCCTCGAGCTGGACCAGATCGAGCGCGGCGATGCGACCATCAGTTGAGTTGCCCGCGATCAAATCGACCTTACGCGAAGACAGCGCAGTATAGGTCAGGTCGAGCGCCATTTCGCGCGGCGCTTCGGCAAACTGCAAGTTGTAGGTGAGCGAGAAACCCGGATAACCATCGGCGCGCGAGACAAAGTCATGACCAAAACCCGCGCGCCATTGCGGCGCGTACCGGGACGCATCTGAAACTTTCTTCAAATTCAGACGACGAGCTTCGTCGCCCCTCACCAGAATTGCAAAAGTGTTCTCGAAGCCGAGGGGCGCGCTTACCTCAACTTTGAAATTTGCCGCGTACTCACGTTTGACCTGATCATAGACCGCGCGCGGATCGGTAATCGGCGCGTGATGAAGAATGTCGGCGAACGACGTTCCCGTGTATTCCGGGTAGAGATCGATTTTGCCGGCCAACATCGAGGTGTGGCAAAGATTGCCTCCGAGATCAAAGCGACGGTCAACTTCGATGTGCGAACCTTCCAGCATCTGGGCCACGATTTCAGCCAGCAACTCTGACTCAGTGAAGTCTTTCGACCCTACGCTTACCAGCAGTTGATTGACGGCGGAACTCGATCGAGATCTCAGCGAGCGCCAGGTCGCAAAACCCAGTAGCCCAATCGTCACTACCAGAACTGCCGCCGCCACGAGGCGAAGGTACCGTCGTCCGCTCCGCTGCGCGGTATGGTCGAAATGTTTTTCGATTACGCCAAAACCGAAGTCAGCAAACAAGGCCATCAGAGCAGATGGAATGGAACCGGCTAACAGCAGCCTATTATCGTTTAGTCGCAGGCCGCGGAAGATGTATTCGCCCAGGCCTCCCGCGCCGACTTCAGCCGCGATGATCGCTACGCCAATCGTGATCACGACCGCGACGCGCACCCCAGTCAGGATCACGCTCATCGCCAGGGGTAGTTCGACCTGAAATAAGACCTGTCGGTCGGTCATGCCCATCGCGACGGCGGCTTCGCGCACACTATGATCGACACCTAAGATTCCAGTCACCGTGTTACGAATAATCGGCAGCAAAGCATAAAAGACCAGGGCGACGATGGCTGTGCGCGGGCCAATACCGCCGATGAAAGGGAGCGGGATTAGAAACCCAAACAGCGCCAGGCTGGGAATCGTTTGCATCACATTCGCGATCCCCAGCACCGGTCCGCGTAGGCCCTGGCGACGCGTGATCAGGACTCCCAAAGGCAGGCCAATCGCTATTGCGATCGCGATCGAGATTGATACCAGCCAGAGGTGCTGAGCGATATGCGCCAGAATGTCTGACCAGTTCTGTCTAAGAAAGTCGAGCATGGATCGAAGTTTGGGCTTTCTCGTGAGTCCCGTTAGGCACGAAACGTTTATAGACCTGGAGGCTCTGTTGATTTCGCTGCAAGAAGCGTCCCCATCCGGGATTCTGTGGCGCCATAAACATTTCGCTCCTACGGAGCGACGACAAAATCATTCCGCAACGTTTCCAGATAAGCTCTGGCCAATCCGTTTTCTGATCTCACAAAACCTTCCGGCGTCTCGAGCAGGACGATCTTCCCGGCATCCATCAGGGCGATGCGCGAACCCAGCAGCAGCGCCTCGCGCACGTCGTGGGTAACGAAGATCGCCGTTTTGCTCAGGCGCGCTTTCAATTCGGCAAACTCCCTCTGCAATGAGGCGCGCGTCAGCGGGTCGAGCGCGCCGAACGGTTCATCCATCAGGAGTAGCGGCGGATCGGCAGCGAGTGCCCGGGCCACCCCCACGCGTTGACGTTGCCCACCCGACAATTCGCGCGGATAACGGTTGGCGAACTTCCCGGCATCCAGCCCAACCAACGAAAGGAGTTCGCGCACGCGGGCGCGCCTACGGGGTTCATCCCAGCCTTCGAGACTCGGCACAAGGGCTACGTTTCGTTCCACAGTGAAATGCGGGAACAGGCCCGCTTCCTGAATCACATATCCGGTCCGCCGCCGCAGGCTGATAACATCCCATTCCGTGGTTGTCTTGCCTTCGACCAGAACGTTGCCCGAGGTGGGCGTAAGTAGACGGTTCACCAGCCTCAACGTGGTCGTCTTTCCACAACCTGACTCGCCGAGCAGCACGAGGGTTTCGCCCTGCTCAACCCGCAGACTAAGACGGTCGATGATCGGCCGGCCACCATCGACCGCGAAACTCACTTCACGAAATTCGACCAGCGCTGCGTCATTGTCCTGATTGCTCATCTGAGTTGGGGGAGTCTATCAAAAAACTCTCCGCGGCGTCTCTGTGTTCTCGGTTACCGCCGGGTGAGTCAGAGTTGCGGCTCTGCCGCCTGATGAATAAACACAGGTCGGAAAGGCGAAGCCATACCGCGGATCAGGCGGGACAGCCGTAAACCCTGATCTGCCACGGAGGCCGAAGTGAGCTACGACGAGCACTTAGAGGCCACTCGCTTGCCGGGCCATGCCGATGATAAAGTTGCCGTTCGATTTCGGCTTAAGTTTGATTACGCGTCCTGACCAGCATGAACCTTGACCGAGGTGGAAAATGAAAAGTTGCCCGACGTGCAACCGAACCTTTGAGGACTCGTTTACCTTTTGTTTGATTGACGGAGCAGTCCTGTCTGCACCCTTTGATCCTAAGGCAACCAAACGGATTCCAGCCGCCCGCGCAACCAAGGCTCCGGTGACAGAAGTGCTGCCGTCTCACATGCAGGCGCAGCGCGAAGACCTGCCCCCAACGGTGCCCTCTCCGGAGTTGATGCCGACGATGCCTCATGTGCCACTCGATCATAGCCCGGCAAATAGTAGGCAGGTCGCAGTTGAGAAGATTGCCTCCACTCAGGACTCGCTCGGTGGATTTTTGGCGGGATAGCCACTGGGATGTTACTTGGAATACTCGTAGGAATCTTACTCGGAGCCGCAGATGCTGCGGTTATCCTCGGAATCTTTGGCGCACTTCTGGGGGCGGTTATCGGAAAGGTGATCAGCGTAACCATTCAGAAAGGCTCTGCTTAATCAATGACCCAAATCGAACACGTTCACGCCCGCGAAATTCTTGATTCACGTGGCAATCCAACTGTGGAAGCCGACGTAGTCCTTTCAGACGGGACGGTGGGCCGCGCGGCGGTGCCTTCCGGCGCCTCGACCGGAGAGCACGAAGCTGTCGAATTGCGTGACAAGGATCCGAAACGTTTTGGAGGCCTGGGTGTTTTGCAAGCCGTGCACAACGTCAACGACGTCATCGCTCCGCAGTTGAAAGGTAAAGATGTGCTCGATCAGAAATTAATCGATCGGGTGCTGATCGACCTGGATGGCACAGCGAACAAATCCCACCTGGGCGCGAATGCTTTACTCGCAGTTTCGATGGCGAGTGCCCGGGCAGCCGCGAATTCTCAGAAACTTTCTTTGTATCGCTATCTGGGCGGAAGAAATGCGAATACCCTCCCGGTGCCGATGATGAATATCATTAACGGCGGCGCCCATGCCGACAATAACGTCGACTTTCAGGAATTCATGATCGTGCCGGTCGGCGCCGCCAGATTTAGTGAAGCGCTACGCATGGGCGCCGAGATCTTTCACCAGCTGAAATCAGTGCTGAAGAAAAAGGGCTATGCCACAAGCGTTGGCGACGAAGGTGGGTTCGCGCCGAATCTGAAATCCAACGAGGAGGCCATCGAAACTATTATCGAAGCAATCTCGCAGGCCGGTTATCGGCCCGGCGAGAATGTTCTGCTGGCGCTCGATCCGGCGGCCAGCGAGTTTTATGACGGCTCGGCATATGTTTTCAAGAAGTCAGACGGCCGTCGATTGTCGAGCGAGCAAATGGTCGCTTACTGGAAAGAATGGGCGGGCAAGTACCCGATCATCTCGATCGAAGACGGTATGGCTGAAAACGATTGGGACGGATGGAAATCTTTGACTGACGCGATCGGTGAACATGTCCAGCTCGTCGGCGACGATCTATTTGTCACCAACACAAAGTTTCTGCAGAAGGGAATCGAGCTGGGCGTGGCAAATTCTATTTTGATCAAGGTCAATCAGATCGGTACCCTGAGCGAGACTTTGGAGTGTATCGAGCTGGCGAAGTCCGATCGACGAACGGCGGTGATCTCACACCGTTCGGGCGAAACCGAAGATGCATTCATAGCCGATCTGGCCGTTGCTACCAACGCCGGTCAAATCAAAACGGGTTCGCTGTCTCGCAGTGATCGAATCGCGAAATACAATCAACTGGTGCGAATCGAAGAAGAGCTGGGGACAGCGGCGGTTTATCCGGGCCGCGCGGCGTTTTTGCAGAAGACCGATTGAATTTACCAGTGGCCCGGGCGTCTCGACCGTGATTCACGCGCAAGAGGCGCGAGCCAGGATCATTCGTATCTCCGGTTGAAAGTGAGCAACGATGAATCTACTTGATGTGCGACATCTCTTTGATTACACCGAATGGGCCAACGGCCTTGCGCTCAGCGCGACGGCCGAGTTGTCATCCGAAAATCTCCATCGTGACTTCAGTATCAGTCATCGTTCGATTCTGGGGACCCTGACGCACATGGCCGGCGCCGAATGGATTTGGTTGGAGCGTTGGCACGGGCGATCACCCGCGAAAGCGGAAGCCTGGTCGCTGTGGACGCCTGAAGCGTGCCCGGACCTCACGACATTGAACGCACGTTGGCGCGAAGTGGTCGACCGGCGGGTTAGCTTTCTGTCCAAAGTCGACGAAGCGCGGCTGGCGGCAGAGATGCCGTTCAAGCTGCTCAGCGGCGATCCCAGCTCACTGCCGCTGGTCGATCAGATGCATCACGTTGCGAATCACTCGACCATGCACCGCGGACAGGTGGTGGGCATGATTCGTCAGATGGGGATCGCGCCACCATCCACTGACTTGCTTTTCTATCTGCGCCGCGAGATACCGGCATGAGTGGAAATGGGGTCAGTACCACGTATGTCAGCAGGTGGGTTCTGGGGCAGCCTGTGATTGAGTGTTTGGCCCTGCAGCTGACGCGGGCCGTACTGACCTCGCTACGCTTCGAACAGCTATGACCGACACCTGGGAACGCGAAGAATATTCCATCAGCACTGATCGCTCGCGGCTTAATCTCGATCTGATTCACGATTTTTTATCGAATCAAACCTACTGGGCGACGGGGCGCAGCCTCGAAGTAGTCCAGCGGTCGATCGAGAACTCGCTGCCGTTTGGCATCTATCATGGAAACGAGCAGGTCGGATTTGGCCGGCTCGTTACCGATTATGCAACCTTTGCCTGGATCGCCGACGTGTTTGTGCTGCCGGCGCATCGTGGCAGCGGACTCTCAAAGTGGCTGATGGAGATAATGCTGACGCATCCGCAGCTCCAGGGATTTCGTCGCTGGGTGCTGGCCACTAAGGACGCTCACGGAGTCTACGAGCCGTTTGGTTTTATCCAGCTGCACCGGCCGGAACGTTGGATGGAGCGCCCCGATCCGAACATGAAAGAAAGCCCGGACTACTGGCGTTGACAAAGGATTCCATTGAACACGAAAAAAGGTCCGCTCGCTCTTATTATCCTCGACGGCTTTGGCTATCGCGCCCAACGCGAAGCCAACGCGATTGCCCTCGCTCGCATGCCTTACTATGACGAACTGCTGGAAAAATATCCGCACACCTTGATTGAAGCGTCGGGAGAGTGCGTTGGCTTGCCGACGGGCGTGATGGGTAATTCGAATGTGGGTCATCTTTGCCTCGGGGCCGGACGTGTAGTGCTCACCGACATCGAACGCATCAATCACGCGATTAAGACTGGCGAGTTCATTCATAACCTGTCGCTCAATGCAGCGCTGGACAATGCCGTCAAACACGATCGCGCCCTGCACCTCATGGGCTTGCTTTCGGATGGTCTGGTCCACTCTTCACAAGAGCACGCTTACGCGCTGCTGCGTTTGGCCAAAGAGCGGGACGTCCGCCGGGTCTTTGTGCATTGCTTTCTGGATGGACGCGACACGCCGCCGTCGTCCGCGGAAAAGTACGTTGCGGCCATGCAGGAGAAGTGCAGAGAGATCGGCATAGGCGAGATTGCGACCGTCGTCGGCCGTTATTACGCGATGGATCGAGACAAGCACTGGGAGCGAATTGAGTTGGCGTACAACCTCCTGGTCAGTGGCGAAGGCCAACGCGCCGAGGATCCTCTGACCGCGATTCGACAATCTTATGAGCGCGACATCACGGATGAGTTTATTGAACCCATCGTAGTCACGAGCTCCGGCCAGCCCATCGCTACGATCGAGGACGGCGACTCAGTAATCTTCTTTAATTTTCGCGCTGACCGGGCGCGGGAAATCACTGCGGCGCTGACTGAGCCCGGCTTCGATAGCTTCCCGACGCCGCACCGGCCGCACGTGCATTTTGTTTGCTTCGCGGTCTACGACAAGAATTATCCTTTGCCGGTCGCTTATCCGCCGGCGCATCCGACGAACGTTCTGGCCGAAGTTTTCGCCGGGCTGGGAGTGCGGAACTTTCGCCTGGCAGAAACCGAGAAGTACGCGCACGTCACGTACTTCTTCAACGGCGGCGTCGAACAGGAATTCCCGTTCGAAAAGCGGCTGCTGATTCCTTCCCCGCGAGTTGCGACCTACGATCTGTTGCCTGAGATGTCTGCATTCAAGATCACCGACAAGCTGCTGCGCACGATTGAGGAAGGCGAGACGGATGTCTTCATCGTGAACTTTGCGAATCCCGATATGGTTGGGCACACGGGCATGCTCGATAAGACAATCGAAGCCTGCCAATACGTTGACACTTGTCTCGGCTGGATCACCAAAGCGATGCGCACCGCGCGCGGCACGACCCTGATCACCGCCGATCATGGCAATGCTGAACAGATGTTGGATCTGAAGACCGGGCAACCGCACACGGCGCATACCTCCAATCCGGTGCCGTTTCATCTAATCGGTCAAGCGCATTTGGGAGTGAAGTTGCGGGAAGGTGGGGCTTTGGAAGATGTGGCGCCGACGATGCTGGAGTTGTTGGGAATTGAGAAGCCGGCGGAGATGACGGGAATGGATTTGCGGGAGATCTAAGTGCTGCAAACGAATGACGCGCCCTTTCGCCCGCCGGTTGAATCTTCTCCGCCAGGTTTATTTCATCGAACACCGCGCACCAGCGCCGATGTAGAATTGAACGATGTCTACCGCCACTGAAATCATCACCGAACAAGCCCGGCCCCGCGCCATCTCCGTGCGCTGGATCATTAGCGCGCGCGAGGACTTGATCTGGTTTGTGGGTTCGGTGGCATCGAGCTATGCGCTGTTGGTTCTTTATGTCGCCGGGATCCTGCCACTCATCCCGATGGTTGTCGGTTGGGCGATTCTGGTCGACGCGCCGCATGTCTTTGGCACGTTGTCCCGCACGTACTTTGATCGCACCGAATGGACGACGCGCAGACGTCTGATGCTCGGCTCGCTCTTGTTCTTTGTGGTTGGGCCGTTGATGGTCTTACTTGGCCTGGGCTTTACGTTCTTTTTCCTGGCTGCGCTCTGGGCTTACTACCACCTGGTCAAGCAGCATTATGGCTTCATGGTGCTCTACAAGAAAAAAAACAACGACCTGGCCCCAGTGGATAACGCCCTCGATCGCTTGTTGCTGCTCTTCGCTTTCAACTATCCGTTCCTCGCCTTCATTGCCGGGGATCCGAGCGCGATGGCGCGCGTGCCGCCCTCACTTCGCAGCGGTGTCAACACGGTTACGATGTTTTTGCTGGCCGGCACGATTATCGTCGGCGTGGGCTGGTTGATTCGACAGGTGCAGAGGGTCTGGCTGCGCGAGCCTTTGAATCTGCCCAAGTATCTTTTGCTGGCCGCCGCGATTCCGATGCACTGGTTCGCTCTGTTAACGCCAATGCCGAACAAGCCGATCGCGCTGGTGGCGATCCTAACCATCTATCACAACCTGCAATATCACCGCCTGATCTGGTTTCATAATCAGAAATACAGTGGCTCGAGCGTCCCGCCCGTGGATTCCGCTCAGGTCGCGCATGCCAGCCTGCGTCACAAGTACGGTCCCGCGGCGCTGATCAGTCGCCGCCTGCTTTACTACATCGCCTTCGGAATTCTCTTCGGTCTGCTTTATCAGGGCCCGCGCCAGGTCCTGGGTTACTTCGGCTTGAAGGCCTCGCATGGTGATGTCACTGCGCAGTTGCCGCTGTCGATTCAGTTCGGAGTGGCGGTGCTCTGGGGCGTCGCTTTCATTCACTACTATCTCGATTCAAAAATTTGGCGCGTGCGGCGGGATCCATCGGTGGGTAAGGCGCTGAAGATGAGCTGAGTCTTCTCCTTTCATTTCAATTCTGTTCGTCCCAACTCAAATCACCCACCTTAGCCAAAGGTTTGTGACCCCGGTGTGCGAAAAGCGCGAAACTAATCCGGTAGCATGCTCCTCATAAAACGTATTCATCCAGAGGAACAAAGTTATGGGTCAGAATTTAATAGGCAAGAAAGTCGCAATCCTGGTCGCCGACGGTTTCGAACAAGTCGAGTTGACTGAGCCAAAGAAAGCCCTCGAAGAAGCCGGGGCGGTCACAAAGATCGTTTCGCCGGAAGACGGCGAGGTCAAAGGATTCAAGCACGATAAATGGGGCGACACGTTTACGGTCGACCTCGCGTTGGACGATGCTGACTGCAAAGACTTCGATGCGCTGCTATTGCCGGGCGGCGTGATGAATCCCGACAAGCTCCGCATGATTCCAAAGGCCATCGCTTTTATCAAAGGCTTCCGCCGGGCGGGCAAGCCAATAGCGGCAATTTGCCATGGACCCTGGACCTTGATCGAAGCTGACATGATTCGCGGCCGCACCATCACTTCCTGGCCGTCTTTGAAAACGGATCTGCGAAACGCGGGCGCGATATGGGTTGACAGGGAAGTCGTCAACGACGACGGCATTGTGACCAGTCGCAACCCTGATGACATTCCGGCTTTCAACGAAAAAATGATTGAGGAGTTTGCCGCAGGTAAACACGCCGGGCAGCAGGCCGCCGGCTGAGCGGGGTTAGGCCGGCGCCGGCGGGTAATCCGGAATCGCCTGACTGACGGGCTTCACAAAATACAGATCCGTGGCGCGTCCGCAGCTCTGGCACTTTAGCTTGAGAGTTGCGAGGCGCTCTCCATCATAAATCAGGCTTTCCTGATGGAGCAGAGCCTCAGGTTTGAAGGGAAGTGCGCCGCAACGGCACTTGAACTTTCTGCTGAACGACTCGATGTCCGAAGAGCTCTCACATCGGAATGCTGACCCGGGCGCGCTGCCCGCTAGCTGGGGAACGCTCGCAAAGCGTGTGCTCTCTTCGCGCCTGCGGCGCACCTTAACCACCACAAAAGTAATGAACAGTACACCCGCAGTTAAGGCCAGAACCTGAAAGCCCAGACTGGTTGAACCCTCCGAAGTGTTGCGCACAAACTGCACTGCGGAACTTCGTGGCAGTTCGAAAGCCAATGAATTCCGAATGCGCTCCACCTTGGCCAGATAGCCGGCAACTTTTCCCGGAGGTACATTATCGCGCAGCGTTTGCACGGTATAGGTGAGGACAAGTGTCTTCGGAGAAGGCTGTGAACTGTACTCGAACCGAAATGCATCGTCGGAAATTACGTCCGACTTCACCGCGAACGTGGTGGTGTCCCCGGTCTCGACTTCGATGATCTGCTTGATGAAAGTCGGATGCGAAATCGCCAGGGGCTGTGACCGCTGGGATATGCCGGGCACTGGTAGTGACCGAATCGCCAGGTCCCCGCGCAGGTAGTGGTTCTGATTTTCCCAGAACGATTTGATCACATACTTCTCGGTAACCACGAGGGTGTCGGAATCCGCATCGTCCCGGGTCTCCAACGGGCCGTCGGATTTGATTGAAGGGATATCCTGAGCGTAATAGTTGAGAAATGCTTTTTCTGCCTCAGCCGCTGAACGACGTGACAGCCATTGCCGCTGGTAATCGGCATCCGGGCCGCGATAGGTTGAAGTCACGATGAGAGAAACCGGTGCATCATCATTTCGGATCGCATAGTGCTCCCGGATCACGGTTGTGGGCGAGTCGGCCACCACGGCCGGAATCGTCTCAAGACCGCGAGTGTCGGCACGTAAAACCAGCGCCCGCTCGTAAGGCAAATCATAGTAGTGCTCAAAATCGCCACGCTGTGAATCGTCGGTCGCATCGAGCCAATAAGTCCTCTCCCCAACTCTGGCCCGGACGATCACATGGTCGAAAGCCTGCGGTGAAGGCTGCCAGTCCGCGATCGCGTGTCGCGCGGTGCTGTTGACCAAGGCAGCCGCGTTGTCAATGTGCATGTAGCTCAGAATCGCAGACAGCAAGAGCGACTTGTCCTTGCAATCACCGAATCGCCGGGCCAGCGTGCGGGATGGCGGATTTGGTTGATGTGAGTAAGAGCCCAGCTCGATTCCCAGGTAACGGATTTCCTGTTGCACGAACCTAAGGGCCGCGATCATTCGTTGTTCGGGACGTGGCAATTGATTCAGCCAGACATCGCTTTTATTTTTGACCTCCGTGGCAAGAGGCTCATTCACCTGATACAGAGGCAAAGCCCACCGTGCCACTGCCTGCCAATCCTGAAATTCAGTGACGGTGAGCCACGGCAGGTCGTTAAACCAAACAGGTGTTGAGTCTTCGATCTCGACGGCTGCAACATCCGAGCGTTCCCAAAGATATTCAGTATCTTTGCCCAGCGAAGTCATCCTTGGTGCGCCATTCGCCGCGGCGTTTTCAAAATGGAGAGGGCGAGCGCTCGGCGCCAGAATCCTGATCCGCAGGGTCTGAATCGGTTCGCTGCCGGCGAGATAAAAGCCGTCAGAGAATCGTCCGCCGAAAACCGGATTGTCGCCATCTATACTGTAAGCATAATCAACCACGTCGCCGACCCGCACATCGTTAAGAAAAACTACCGCCTGCATGGTGCCGTTATAGAGTTGCTCGTTGAGCGCCTCTTCCTTTTGAATAACTTTGATCTCGGCCGGTCGCAGGGCTTCAATGGTTTGACCGGCCCGAATGATCCGGATGAAGTGAAT
>JBBRMS010000048.1:0-31716 GCA_038230715.1 Pyrinomonadales bacterium | reverse complement strand
TCTGTCAGCCACCTCCACAGTTGATTGTCTTCGCGTTCGTGATAAATGCCTTCACGACTAACAGCTGCATCCGAAAGTGGCGGTGCTTTGATATGGTCGTGACTATCCAGCCACTCGTGCCAAAGGCGGACACGCTCCGCGAGTTCTTCTTCAAGGTCTGGCTTGAGAGTGACTGTCATAGCGGAATGATTCTAACATCCGGGGATCAGCATTGTCGCTGAATTCTGTTGTGAGCTTGGACAATTCGCTTTCCATTACCCGTTACCTCGGTGTGCGTTCCAATTCCAATCGTCTTCGAATCTCGCCAATTTGGATAGCAGCTTTTTCTTCATCCGGCTTTCGGCATGTTCAATGATGCCATCGCGATGAAAGTCGCTGCGCATCGATTCCGGGTATGAGTCAATCCACTTTTCAAGTGTGGGCCCCGTACTCAAGAGCTTTCCAGCATCGGAATCTGTACTCCTTTTTTTTGCGCAGTCTCGATAGCTTCTTCATAACCCGCATCGGCGTGCCGCGCGATCCCAGTTCCCGGATCGTTGGTCAACACACGATTCAGACGCTTCGAAGCTTCGTCAGTCCCATCAGCCACGGAAACCTGACCAGCGTGCAGCGAGTAACCAATTCCCACGCCGCCACCATTATGAAACGAAACCCAACTGGCGCCGCTGGCAGTGTTCAGTAAAGCATTCAGGATCGGCCAATCAGCGACTGCGTCCGATCCGTCCTTCATCGCTTCGGTTTCGCGAAAGGGCGAAGCGACTGATCCGGTGTCGAGATGATCCCGGCCGATCGCGATCGGAGCTTTCAGGTCCCCACGTCTTACTAATTCATTAATCGCTTCGCCCATCTCAGCCCGCTCGCCGTAGCCCAGCCAGCAGATGCGCGCGGGCAAGCCCTGGAAATGGACCCGGTCGCGAGCCAGACGCAGCCAGCGATTCAAGGTTTCGTCTTTGGGAAAAAGTTCAAGCGCGAGGTCGTCTGTCTTGCGGATGTCTTCGGCGTCTCCCGATAAAGCTACCCAGCGAAACGGGCCTTTGCCTTCACAGAAGAGCGGCCGGATGTATTCAGGCACGAAGCCGGGAATCTCGAAAGCGTCTTTCACACCCGCGTCGAGGGCCATCTTGCGAATGTTGTTGCCGTAATCAAATGCGATTGCGCCCGATCGTTTCAGGGCCAGCATCGCCTCCACGTGAATGGCCATCGATTCCATCGCGCGTTCGGTGTAAGCATGAGGATCGGTTTGGCGCAATTCTGCGGCTGCTTCGAGGGTAAGCCCGGCAGGCACGTAACCGTTGAGCGGATCGTGGGCGCTGGTTTGATCCGTTACCGCATCGACTTTCACTCCGCGGCGCACGATTTCAGGAAGCAGCTCAGCGCAGTTGCCAACCAGGCCGACTGATAGAGGTTTATGTTGTGCTCGGGCTTCTTCGCAAATGGCGATCGCCTCATCCAGCGTTTGCGCCAACCGGTCGCAATAACCGCCCGTCACCCGCCGTTCGATGCGCGCCGGATCGACTTCAATTCCCAGAAACACCGCGCCGTTCAGAGTGGCCGCCAGTGGCTGAGCGCCGCCCATTCCCCCCAGCCCGCCGGAGACGAGGAGGCGTCCGTTCAGGTTGCCGCCGAAATGCCGGTCGGCCATCGAAGCGAAAGTTTCGAAGGTCCCCTGGACGATGCCCTGAGTGCCGATATAGATCCAACTGCCGGCAGTCATCTGACCGTACATCATCAGACCCTTGCGTTCGAGTTCATGAAAATATTCCCAGTTGGCCCAGGCCCCGACCAGGTTGGAATTCGCAATCAGCACGCGGGGCGCATACTCGTGAGTACGAAAGACCCCCACCGGCTTGCCCGACTGGACCAGCAAGGTCTCGTCGTTCTCCAGGTTCTGCAAAGAATGGACGATAGCTTCGAACGATTGCCAGTCGCGCGCGGCTTTGCCGGCGCCGCCATAGACGATCAGTTCTTCCGGCCGCTCGGCAACTTCGGGATCGAGATTGTTCATCAGGCAGCGCAGAGCCGCCTCCTGATGCCATCCCTTGCAGTTGAGTTTTGCGCCTCGCGGCGCGCGAATTATTCTCGCGCTCATAGGCGAAGCATCTTACCCGATTGAGTAGACATTTTCATGGGTTTCGCGATCAGGTTGTAATACCTTTTATGGCCCGGGCGGTTTCGCGCTGAACGAGCGATGTCATGGCTCTCAGTCTGGTAAACGAGTTACGTAATGCTGGGAGCGCGGATGTCCCGTCCGCACTGAACGCGAAGCGCGAACCTCTTGTTCTGCAAGGGAACGAACGGGACGTCCCCGCTCCCGGCAAAAAAGACTCGGATCTAGAGTCTTGTCGGGTGACCTCGCCTGGGATACTGTATTAGACCTTCGGATGGGTGTCATGGGTTGGGAAAGGATCTAAGAAATGAGAGCGGTTAAATTCAAACGCGCCAGCGGTGGGTTCATTCGTTCGTTGGCGTTCGTCCTTTCACTCGTGCTGGTCACCGGACAGCTCTTCGCAGTTAGCGCGCAGCGTAAGCCAAAACCGAAGAACCATCAGATGTCCGCGGACCAGCGCATCGCTCATGTGCTTTCGCGGCTCACATTCGGAGCGCGGCCGGGCGATTTCGAACGGGTCAAAGCCATGGGTGTTGAGGCCTTTATTAATGAACAACTCGATCCTGACTCGATCGACGCGAGCGCGGCCCTGGCGCGTCTCAGGAAACTCCCGACTTTGGGAATGGCCACCCCGGTGCTGATCGAACAGTACACACCGCCCAAGCCGAGCGCTGTTCCATCACCCACGCCGGCAAAAGCACCGGACAATAAGACTACTCAAGTGAGTTTGATCTCGGAAAAGAATGAAGCGGGCAAGAACGAGATGCAGATGAGTCCAAAGAGGGAAGACGCGAGCATGTCGGCGCCCGGCACCGACAGCATGAAAGGGCCGGAGGCGATGAAGCCCAGCTTGCCTCAGGAAAAACCAGCTGCCGCCAAACCGACGCCCGCGCCAAAAACCCCGCAGATGGTTGTGACTGAATTGCAGCGAGCGAAAGTGTTGCGAGCAGTTTACAGCGACCGGCAGTTGTACGAAGTGATAGTCGACTTCTGGGAGAACCATTTCAATGTCTTTGCCAACAAGGATAACGACCGGTACCTGCTGACTGCCTATGATCGCGAAACGATTCGCCCGTTTGCCACCGGCCGCTTTCGCGACCTGCTCGGCGCGTCCGCGCACTCGCCCGCGATGCTGTTCTATCTCGACAACTGGCGATCCAGCGTGCCACGCCCATATGCCGCTACCAAAGATAAGCCCGCCGGAATTGACGGTGGCTTTAATGAGAACTACGCGCGCGAGTTGATGGAGCTGCATACCCTCGGAGTGGATGACGGTTATACGCAGAAGGACGTGCTCGAGGTGGCGCGCTGTTTCAGTGGTTGGACAATTCAAAAACCGAACGAGCAGGGTTTATTTCTCTACCGTCCCGGATTTCATGACGACGGTGAAAAGATTGTGCTCGGTCACCGGATTTTGCCCGGTGGAGGAATGGCCGACGGTGAGCGCGTGCTCGATATCCTGGCGGCGCATCCGGCCACGGCGCGTTTCATCGCGACCAAGCTCGCCCGGCGTTTCATCAGCGACAATCCGCCACAGTCGGTCATCGATCGAGCTGCGGTCGTGTTTCTCAAGACTGACGGATCGATTCGCGAGACCCTGCGCGCGATCGTAACTTCACCCGAGTTCTTCTCTGACACAACCTACCGGGCCAAGCTGCGTTCCCCGTTTGAATATGTAGCGGCTGCGATGCGGGCTCTTAACGCCGAGACCGACGGCGATCGGCCTGTGCTCGACGCCATCGCTCGCATGGGCCAACCGCTCTTCGGGCGCATTACTCCTGACGGTTACGCCGATCGATCGGACCAGTGGCTTTCGAGCGGGGCGATGATCGCTCGCTTTAATTTTGCTGGATCACTTGCCAGCAATCGCCTCAAGGGAACAAAGATCGATGTGGGCCGGCTCGTGTCTGGCGTTGATCAAGCAAATAAGGACTCTGTCGCCGCGAAGTTCATTCTAATCACGGTTTCAGATGACCTTTCTCAAGCTACTCGGACTGTTTTGGAAAAGGCTCTGCAGTCCCAGGCAGCGGCGGCGCCACCTCTTAAGCCAGGCACAGGTCTTCCTGTCGGGTATGACAGCGCGGCCGTAAAAGCGTCAGGGCCCGCGCCCGCCTACATCAACGAACTAATCACACTCCTGCTCGGCTCGCCGGAGTTTCAGCAGCGATAAATGAGAGCCAGACCGCTTTTGCGAAACTCATTATTGCGTTTATTGGCGTACGCTATCTGCGTCGCCCTTTCACTGCAACAGACAGCTCCTGCTCAGGATATTCCGTCTGTGAGCGAAGCCGTCGTGACCGTGAGCATCGCTCCCGGCCGGGAGGCAAATCGTTTTGTTCCTTCACGCGCGCTCGGCGCAGGAGTCGATGGCCATTCGCTCGGAGAAACCGATCGGCAGCTCACACCAGCGAATCTCAAAGCGATGCTTTCAGCGGGACTCAAGCCGCTGACTTATCGTTTAAGAACGGAGCTTGCGGGCGAAGCCTGGCATTGGAATCCGAACGGCGGCTGGAGCGACCCCGCGCATAACCAGGGTTACTGGACTTCGAGCAGCAATCCGGGCCCGCCCATTCACGTATGTTACGGATACCGGCTGCCGCGGCGGGGCAATACGATTGACCAGGCCAACGACGACGGTTATTCCAGGATTGATGACGGCGACGCCAGCACATTCTGGAAAAGTAACCCTTATCTTGACGAACACTTCTCAGGTGAAAAGAACTCCACCAGTCCGCAATGGGTGATGATCGATCTTGGCGAGCCCAAACCGATTGACGCGATCAGAATTCTTTGGGCGCAGCCGTTTGCAACCAGATACGCCGTAGAGTTTGGTGAATTCGTGGGCGAGGAGGACTTGTCGCAAAGATTGCCGACCGAGTGGCATCCTTTCCCGCAGGTCACGTCAGTCAAAGGCACTGGGGGGAATGCGTTGCTGAAGTTGTCCGAGGCGCCCCTCACTGTCAGGTACGTTCGGATCGTTCTAAACGAAAGTTCCGGAACGGGTCCGAAAAGCTCAAAAGATATTCGCGACCGGCTCGGCTTCGCGATCCGGGAAATCTATCTGGGCACGCTCGATGGCCGGGGCCGGTTCAAGGATGCAATCGATCATGGGCGTGGGCGTTACAAACAGTCGGACATCTACGTTTCTTCCACCGATCCGTGGCATCGTGCCATCGACCGCGATACTGAAACGGAGCAGCCTGGCTTTGACTTCATCTTCAAGACCGGCCTAAGCAACGGGCTGCCGCTATTGGTGCCCGCGCCAGTGCTTTATGACACTCCTGACAACGTTGCCGCCGAGGTGCAATACCTGCTGGCCCGCGGTTATCCGGTCGAGCAAATCGAAATGGGGGAAGAGCCGGACGGGCAATTCGTCAATCCGGAACATTACGGGTCGCTTTACCTTCAGTTTGAAAAAGCAATTCACAAAATCAATCCCCGGCTGCAGCTCGGTGGACCAAGCCTTCAGGACATCGAGCAGTCGCAGGTCCCAGGCAGAATCGAATTTGGAAAAGCCGGATGGATGCATCGCTTCCTTGAGTATCTCAAGGCCCGTGGCGAGCTCAATAAATTCACCTTCTTTTCATTTGAGTGGTATCCGTTCGGAGATGACTGCAAGCCCCAGCAACTCGCCGAGAGCACCCAGATGTTGACTGACGCGCTCAATGAATTACGGCAGGGCGGACTTCCAAATGACATTCCCTGGATGATTACTGAGTACGGTTATTCGGCGTTTGGTGCGCGGGCCGAAGTTGACGTTGACGGGGCTCTGATGAACGCCGACAGCGTCGGACGTTTTCTGACGATGGGCGGCGACGTTGCTTATCTCTACGGCTATGAAGCGAGTGAGGTCATTAAAGAGCAGGAGTGTACTTCGGGAAATAACATGCTGTTCTTTCGTGGCGATCGACAGCACCCGAGAACGCCGACGGCAGCCTACTGGGGCGCGCGGCTGCTAACCCAGCAGTGGGTGCAACCCGGCGATCAGCTTCACGACATTTATGAGGCGCATTCAGACATCAGCAGCGGCAATCATGATGAACTGATCACAGCCTATGCCGTGCATCGGCCCGATGGGCTGTGGGCGCTGATGCTGCTTAACAGGGCGCAGCGTGACTATTCGGTGAACGTGGTTTTTCAGGATACTTCACTGGGTAAGGCCTCGTCGTTCAGGGGTCAGGTTGATTTGTTTCAATTCTTCCGAGCTCAGTATCAGCTCAACCCGGATCCGAAGAAACCGTTCCCAATCAAGTCTGAACCGCCGGAGCATAGGGTAATCGAGACCGTTCGAGGCCAGCGCATTACGCTGCCGGCGCTTTCGCTTACGGTTGTTAGAGGCGGTTTGGGTCCGCTGTGAGGGAATCAACTTAGCCCCAGGACAGAGAAAGGCGTCCTGTCCGCTTAGCGCGCTGTGCAAACCGGCGGACGGGTTCCCGATTCAAAGGCCACGACTCATCAGGCCAATTTTTCTTCGATTAACTGATCAAACTCGCCCGCCCGAATCGCGTCCACAATCGCTTGAATCTCTCCGGACATCGCCCTATCAGAAGTCAGTCGCGTCACGTGGCGGCGAACGATCTGATAAGCCTGCTTAACGCCGCGACCGGGTTCGAGTGGGGCACGATATTCCAGACCTTCAGCCGCGGTAATCAATTCGATCGCCGTGATCAATTCCACGTTGTCGACGATCGCCCGCAGCTTGGTTGCGCCGGTCATTCCCATCGAGACATGATCTTCTTTGCCGCCGTCGGTAGGCACATTGTCGATGCTCGCAGGATGGGCCAGGACTCTGGCTTCATTCAATAGGGCGGCGGCCACAATCTGCATCATCATGAAACCTGAGCCCACGCCTGGTTGAGCGGATAGAAACGGGGGCAGGCCTTCATTGGAATCAGGATTTACCAGGCGATCTACGCGCCGCTCGGTGATGCTGATCAAATCAGTCAAAGCGATGGCCGCAAAATCGAAAGCCAGAGCGAGCGGCGCACCGTGAAAGTTGCCGCCGGACAGCACCTCGCCGGTCTCCGCAAATACGAGCGGATTATCGGTGGCGCTGCCGGTTTCGATCTCGACAGTTTCGCGTGCCTGGCTGAGCGCGTCACGAATTGGACCGTGGACTTGCGGCATGCATCTGAGCGAGTAAGCATCCTGCACGCGCGCATCGTTCTGCAGATGTGAATCGCGGATCTGGCTGTCGCGCAGCAGCTCTCGCAAATGTCTGGCGACTTCGATTTGTCCGGGATGTGGGCGGGCGGCGTGGATGCGTTCATCGAATGCGACGGGGGTTCCGCGCACTGCTTCCAGAGTCATAGCGCCAGCCACGTCAGCCAGCCGCGCAACTCGTTCAGCCCGATGCAGCGCCAAGCCACCGACGGCGACCATTGCCTGAGTTCCGTTGAGCAGGGCCAGACCTTCTTTAGCCTCGAGTTCGACGGGCTCGATCGTCGCGCGATCCAAAGCCTCACGCCCCGGCAGTCTTTCGCCCTTAAAAAAAGCTTCGCCTTCGCCGATGACTACCAATGCGAGGTGTGCAAGGGGCGCCAGATCTCCGCTCGCGCCGACCGAGCCTTTGGCTGGAATCACCGGGGTGACACCGCGATCGATCATAGCGATTAGGGTCTCAACCAGGATCGGACGGCAGCCGCTGAAACCTTCGGCAAGTACATTCGCGCGCAACAGCAGCATCGCGCGGGCTTCGGCTTCCGAGAGTGGAGCGCCGAGGCCACAGGCATGACTGCGCACGAGGTTAAGTTGCAGTTCGCGGAGTTGGGAGCGATCGATGTGGACGTCTGAGAGTTTGCCAAAGCCTGTGTTCACGCCATAGACGGTACGGCCTTCAGCGATGATTTGCTCGACGACTTTTCGTGAGCGTTCGACGCGGTCACGGGCAGCCGCGGCCAGGGAAACGTTTTCTCCGCCGCGGGCAATGGCGGCAATTTGCGCGAGTGAAAGTCTCTGGCCGTCGAGTTCAAGCATAGGAGAAGGAAAGAGCTAAAGTAAAAAGGAAAAAGTAGGTGCACCGGCTGAACATTTGGCCGCTCTGCGGTCCGGGCACCGGGAAGGCCAATAATATTTTTGCCTTTTTGCGGTTACCTTTTTACTTGATTACCCGGTCGGGGGTTTCTGAAACATGAATGCGCCGGTCCGGGGGTTGGGTAACGTCACCTTTTCGAAAATCGCCGGAGTTGCCACGCAGGCGTTGCCGCGCGCGCTTTGCCCGTCGTACGGTGGCGCGGCCACCTGAACTTGCCGCCGCGCGGGTCCAACTGCTCATGCGCTGCAACGGGTGCAACGAAAACTGATGGCGCGGCAGGACTTCTCCCGTAGCTTCGCGGAGTCTGATGGTACCGACCGCAAACGTAAAAATCGCGAAGTTGAAAATAAATCCCACGATGAAAACCATCCAGCCGGGCACCAATCCCACCGTCGCTCGTTGCAGGAACAATGCGAGCGTGTCGGCCGGCACGGGATGCAAATAAACTTTGAGGTTCCAGCTCAACGCCAGCAGCATGAAAATCCAGAGATAGTTGCGGCGCAGACGACGGCCGATTGCCTCCCACACGCTAATCGTGAAATGTGGGGTCAACAAATCGGAAGCCAGGTGCGACGCCCACTCTTCTTCGCGGGGCACACTGTCCGGAGCCAGCATCGGCGCAAGGTACCCGGTTTCGATCACGCGCACGCGGCTGGCCCAGATCTCATAATATCGATAGCGCCGCGCTTCCATCACCAGGAACACAGTGACCAGGATGGAATTTATCGGAATCACAAAATGCGGGCTAAGCGGTGAACTGAAAGTGAAAGACAGGGTCGCACCCGCGGTCAGCACGGCCCAGTAGGTCGTCGTATCAAGCCGAGTCCGCCAGGTATTCGAACGCTGCACCTCCCCGCGATAAAAATGGGCCATTGCCGTGTTGAATTCGGCCGGCGACATTTTGCGTTTGAGATCCGGCGACGAGATGGACTGACGATCCGGGATTATAGTTTCATGCAGAGACGCGGAAGTGACGGGACGCAGACGAGCCGGTGGTCGCTCACCCGTCACCGTAACTGCCGCAGGATCGCTCAATCTGCCACTGTGACTTCCGCTGTGACGTGGCGGAGTTCGAACTTCAGGATCAAAACTGGTGCTATCGGTGCGAAGTTGGCCGGCGGCAGGTTGGTTTGAGTCTGTGGTAATTGCCATGACTGGATCATCAACGGCGGGTGCGGGATGCCCGCTAAAACCGCGGGCATAGTATCATGGAATGGCTGTTTCATCGCGCAGATACATTTTGAATTTGAAATCCTCTGCGCCCCCTTGGTGTTCTCCGAGCGTCTTACGAATCGAATACTCAATGCAGAGGTCGCCGAGACCGCGCAGAGGAGGCTCAATCAGGTCGTGTTCTTCATCTCATTTAGTGTGGATTCGTGGATCGCTCCGGTGGCAGCAGTGAGAAAACATCATACTAACGAAAGCATTCTGAACAAAAACACCTTGCTTGACACTAATCTTAGCGGGCACCTATAGTTTGAAATTCGTTGTTTGAAGCAAATGTTTTCAGTTTCGCAACTCGCGCCGGAAGAAGAACATGAGCGTTGGATGCGCGAGTCTATCGGCGCCGCTCTAGAGGCGCGAACGCGCGACGAAGTACCGATCGGCGCCTGCATAGTCGCGGGCGGGGAATTATTGTCGGTGGCAGGCAATCGTACCCGGACCGACTGTGATCCGACGGCGCACGCTGAGATTGTGGCCCTGCGCGAGGCCGCGCGAAAGACAGGCAACTATCGCCTCGGGGAGGCGGTGGTTTACTCGACCATCGAGCCTTGCGCGATGTGCGCTGGCGCGTTGATCCAGGCGCGCGTGAGGTTGCTGGTTTATGGCGCCACGGATGAGAAGGCCGGGGCGGTTGAATCTCATTTTAAGATCTGCGATGCCGGCCAACTGAATCATCGCGTGGAAGTGATTAAAGGGGTACTGGGATCTGAGTGCCGCGAACTCATGCAGGAATTTTTTAAGGCAAGAAGATAAGAGTACTGGTTAGAGTCGGGCTATTGCCCGACGAAGCAGGCGTGGCCCGCGTCTAGACTGGTTCAGGTTTGGTTGTGGAGAGGTCGCATAGTGGATTAGTGCACCGGTCTCGAAAACCGGAGTGGGTTAACGCCCACCGTGGGTTCGAATCCCACCCTCTCCGCCATACGAATTTGGAATTGCGGATTTCGAATAGCGAATTTGGAGAACGGTTGCATTCGCATTTCGAATTCGAGATTCTTCTGGAGAGGTGCAAGAGTGGTTGAATTGGCAGCACTGGAAATGCTGTGAGCGGGAAACCGTTCCGTGGGTTCGAATCCCACCCTCTCCGCCATCAGATTTTCGTTATCCAATCCTTCACTGCCGTTGGTATTAGGCCAATGGCAGTCCCCGGCGCCGGGTTGCCGGTGTTACTTCATCAAAATCGCCTCCAGGGAGGATGAACAACTAAACATGATCAGTCTCAAGAGACCTCCAATTCATTTAAGTCCGGCAGTTGTCTTGTTAGTTGGAGTAGTGACTGCGCTCAGCCTTTGCGCGGGCGTCATCTCTGCCCAGACCCGCAGAGCCGTCAAGCACGGAACCATCTGTGGTAACCCAGCGATAAAGTGCCGGACCAGTGCAACGTTTCCCGAGAACGACTTGCCGTTTCAGATCCCATCGAACGCCAATATTTATGATACTGATTTGTTTTACGCGATCATTCTCAAGAGTGTGAACGTAGCGGCCGACAACTGTGAGAGGTTCGTTCCCGAAAGCGAGCGGTTGGCTGCTCAGGCCCAGTTCCCGGACCATAAGGTTTTTTCTTCGCGCTGTGCGGATCCCGGTGGCTTGTTCTACACGAATACCAGCTCGAAGACTCGTTTCATGGCGGTTTATGCCGGGAAGAGCCTGGCGGACGCCAACAAAATGTTAGCGGCGGTCAAAGCTTCCGGGAAATACCCCGGAGCAAATATTCGACGCATGCGCGCCGGATTTAACGGAACCTAAAACGATTTTCAAAAGGCGGTAAAAATGGACGACGAAAAACTGGCAATCGAAGAAGCACGGCGGGCGGGGCAACATAGTTCGGTCAAGGCACAGGTCGAAGGCGAAGTGCAGGCAGAGATTGCTGAGAGCGCAGCCGCAGCACCAGCCCCCGAAAGCGAGCGGATAGATCAGATAGCCGGGCAGTTCCGCGCCAAAGCGGTAGACGAGGTCGTCGAAACCGAGCATGAAGTCACCCGGGCCCGCGGCGTGGCCCGCATCTCTCAGGTGATCGACTATATTTTCTTTGTGCTGTATGCGCTGCTCGGCCTGCGCTTTCTGCTGGCCCTGCTGGCTGCCAAAAGCAGTGCCGGGTTCGTCCAGTTTATCGTCACGGTCACCGATCCGTTCTATCAACCCTTTCGCGGTATCGTGGCCAGCCCGCGCACCGACGGCGGCCATACGCTGATGATGCCTTTGGTAATCGCTTTCATCGTGTATGTGCTGCTGCACCTCGGAATCAACGGATTGCTCCGGATCATCGCGCACCGCAAAACCGCGGTTTAGCTTCAAATACTCCGGCAAGTATGCGGATGGTTTGTGACTGACAATTGTCACCAGGGAACCGCCCCTGAAGCACATCAGCGACTCTGCTCGTTCGTGTATTTTCGGGAACTTCTGAATACCCAAGCGTCGTTTCTTGAGGCTGGGGCCATCGGTATGTTGCAACCGACATCGCGAATCGACAATCAGCAATCGGCAATGCTTTAATAAGTCATCAGACTTCGGGCTCCGCACAACGATAGTCTTGTGAACCCCGCCAGGCCGGGAACGGAGCAACGGTAGCAATGGCAGCGTGTGTTGCGGGTAAGTCCGGAGTCTGACTTCGTTTCGATTTGTTGAATTGGATTGAAGACGCTCCCCGGCCACTCGGCCTTTCCAGCACCACCGAAAAAGGAGCAAATAGATGAGACGCCTTTTCACCGGCATGTTGGCTCTCGCAGCCCTGGCGACTTTGACCCTTGCAGTCAGTGCTCAGTCTGCGTCGCGTGACGATATCCTCAAAGACATCGCGGCCAAACGCGCCGAGTTACAACAGCTCGAGGATCAATTCCTGGCTCCAGGGGAAGAAGATCGCGCCGCCTTCAAAGAGTTTCTGGCCCAGTCTGATACGGGATTGATTCGCTTGTTGCCGCGTGAAGTCTACGAAAGCGAAGTGAACAAGAAGAATCGAAAGACACTGACCATCCGTGGCGGCGGCGCTTACTTTTCATTTGCCAGACTGACTCATGAGTATGGTTACGGTTCTGATCTCGAGTTGCAGTCCGGATATCTTTCGGTTGGCTTTGCCGGCGCAGACTACGGAATGATGATCGATTTGGGTGACGTGCCTCTGGACGAGATCGGCAATGATCACCCGAGGGTGCTTTCGCTGCTTAATTATGTGGCCGCCAGGGACGAACCACAGGCCCGCGCTGAGCACTATGAGATCCAGACCGGACGAATACTGTATGGCGCTACTTACAAAAATCGGTTGCCGGTCAAAGTGAACTCAACCTTCCTTTTGCGATCCATCAATTACAGTAATTCAGATATTCTGGTTGCGTGTCGAGTAGTGCGAAAGGACACCGATGGCAGCGTGGTCATAGCCTGGAAGCTGCTTAAGAAATTTCCCAAACCTGAACTATTACGCACGGTCCAGGCAGCAAATTAATTCAGATCAAAAGTTATGGCCTATCAGGTAATCGCGCGCAAATGGCGCCCGCAAAAATTCGAAGATGTCACCGGGCAGGAAGTTTTGACCCGCACCCTGCGCAATTCAATCGAACATGGTCGTCTGCATCACGCTTATCTTTTCTCGGGCGCGCGGGGCGTAGGCAAGACCACTACCGCGCGCCTCGTTGCCAAGGCTTTGAATTGTCACAAGTCTGCTGGACCGACCGGTACGCCGTGCGCTACCGCAGACGAGACTGCGTGTCCCTCTTGTCGCGAAATCGCGGAAGGTCGATCGATGGATGTGCAGGAGATCGATGCGGCTTCCCATACTCAGGTGGATAATGTTCGCGAGGTTATTATCGCAGGCATTAACATCGCCCCGGCGCGGGATCGTTATAAAGTTTTTATCATTGACGAAGTTCACATGCTTTCCATCAACTCGTTCAATGCTTTGCTTAAAACGGTTGAAGAGCCGCCACCGCGCGTCGTTTTTATCATGGCGACCACCGATGAACACAAGGTTCCGGGAACCATCACCTCGCGCTGTCAAATTTTTGAGTTTCGCACCATTGCCACCGTCAAAATTGCCGAGCGGCTGCGCTTTATTGCGGACGCCGAAGGGATCTCGATTTCAGATGAGGCCATGCGCGAGATCGCGCGGGCGGGCGACGGCTCAATGCGCGATGCCCAGTCGGCATTCGATCAGGTGATTAGTTTTGCCGGGGAGACAATCAAAACTGAGGACGTTGAGAAGGCCCTCGGAATTGCCGGCGCGGACGTGCTGGCTCGTGTCGTCAATGGCATTGCCGAGAACCAGCCGGCTGAGGCCCTGGCGGTTGTCGATGACCTGGTGATGCGTGGGCACAACCTGCGGAACTTTTGCCGTGACGTGCTCGGTCATTTGCGCGACCTGCTGGTGGTCAAAGTTTCGGGCGATCCAAAGTTGCTTGACTCTTCGTCGGCTGTTGCCGCAACTCTGCAGCAGCAGGCGGCGCTCTTCTCTGAATCCGATCTGGTGCGCTTCTTTCATTCCCTGGCTGAAACTGAAGCGTGTTTGAAGGATGCAGCCAATCCGCGTTACCAGGTTGAAGTCGGCCTGGTCAAGCTGATGGAGATGCGCCGCTTGGCCGCGCTCGGCGATCTGGTCGGCCGCATTACTGAACTGGAAAACTGGTTGCGCACGGGCCAGGCCCCGCCAGAGAGAAAGAATTCTGTGACGACCCCGGTGAGCACTACGGCTAAAGCGCCAGCGCGTGCGCCCACCATCGCTCCCAGCCAACCGGCCGCGCCCGCAGCCGCGCCCGTCGAACCATCTGCGGCTGAAGAACCAGCAGAAGTGATCGCCGGTGGTTCCGGATCCACTGCGGATCAAATCAAAGCAGTGCTGCAGAAGAAGAAGCGACGGATGCTGATCGCGGCGCTGGATGCTGCGGCGCGAGTTGAGTTGGAAGGCGACGAGTTAGTCGTGGAATTCACCTCCGCGGCCCGTCAGTCTCGTGACACCCTCGCCAAACCCGAGAACGCGAAGGCCCTGCGTGAAGCGTGCAGCGAAGCATGCGGCCGTGAAGTTGGAATCCGTTTTGCGATCAAGGACGCTGGTGATGAAAGCAGCGCCTCCATTTCCCCGGAAGAACAAGAGCAGCGCGCCAAGAAACAAACCCGTCAGGCCGTAGCCCAGAACCCCAAGGTGCAGCAAGTCCTGCGCGCCTTTGGTGGTGAGATCGTCGACATCAAGGCGCAATAACCCCTGCGACCGTTCATCACATGCGGTGGTTACCATCCGCGCTAGCGAATGATCAGGACAGCTCAAAGCCTGTGGTCGAGTGGTTCTCCACCCGCTCGCGCGGAGGGTACTGACCTGCGTTATTGAGCAGCTTCGTGATGAGAGAGAGCGCCGCGCGCCACGGTCAGGAAAGCTTTCGCCGCATGTGACAGGGTCGCGCCCTTGCGATAGATCAGATGCACGCGTCTCTCCAGACGCATCTCTTTCACCGACAACCCCACCAGCTGTTGGCGCTCGATTTCGGTCTGCGCCGCCAGGCGGGGGATCAGTGCCACACCCAGTCCTTTCTCTACCAGTCTTTTGATGGCTTCCAGGGTCGGCATCTCCATCGAGATGTTCAGGGGCGTGCGTTGCTTCTCGAAAGTTTTCACAACCTTTTCGCGATAGGGCGATGGGACGTTGTGCGCGATGAATGATTCGGCGCCCAACTCGCGCACGGAAACAGCTTTCCTGGCCGCCAGCGGATGTTCGGGCGCTACGATCAGGGCCAATTCATCCATTGCTACGGGCACCGTTTTGATGGCCTGGTCGTTCGGCTTGAACGAAACCACGCCGATCTCCACATCACGACCGAGAATCTCACCGGGAATTCGGCTGGCCAGACTCCGCTTCACTTCAATTTTGATGTGTGGATGCCGGGCCCGAAAGATTGGGATCAAAGGCAGCAGGCACATCACTGTGTATTCGTTGGCGCCGAGTGAGAGCTTACCGCGATGCAAGTCGCGCAACTCGCGAATCGCCGAATGGGCGTGCTGGCGCAGATTCATCATCTGTTGGGCAAAGTCGAATAGCACCCGCCCCGGCGCCGTCAGGGTGCCATCCTTCGAAGAGCGATCGAACAGCGATTCACCCAGTTCGGTCTCCAGCCGGCGGATCGCCTGGCTCACCGCCGGTTGGGTACGGTGTAGTGCTTCAGCCGCGCGCGAAAAGCTTTTCTCCTCGGCCACCGCCAGAAAGACTTCCAATTGATTGATATCCATCGATACGCATTACCTCAGCATGGGTTTATGAGTTCAAACTTTAGTTGTGCCCGCTCGGGGCATGCTTCCAGCTTCTGTGGATCGAGGACTCACGTCTGACAATGTGAATATTTGACCCACCCTCCGACGCGGGTGGTATGACTTCATGGGCCCTGCTCGATGTTATTCAGAGTTCTGGTGGTGGTTATGGTATCACAAAGTATTATCTTGTCATAGAAATTATAACTTTGACTTTCAGCAGCCTGATGTCTAGGATTCGAGTTTTCAGGGCTGAAACCGAAAGGCGAGATGTAATGACAACCGAGCGGGTAAGAATATTCGACACCACATTGCGCGACGGCGAACAGTCACCGGGGTGCTCAATGGATCTGAAGGAAAAGGTCCGGTTGGCGCGCAAGCTCCAGTCCCTCGGCGTAGATATTATCGAAGCGGGATTCCCGATTGCCTCGGACGGAGACTTTGAAGCAGTCAAGGCAGTCGCGGCCGAGTGTCGCGAGGTCACGGTTGCAGCCTTGTGCCGAACCGCGGAACTGGATGTGCGCCGCGCGGCGGAAGCCCTGCGCGGCGCCGCTCGCCCGCGGATTCACACTTTTGTGGCCACCTCTGATATTCATCTCGAGTTCAAACTGAAAAAGACCCGCGCCGAGGTAATCGAGATGACCCGTCAAGCAGTACACCTGGCGCGCACGTTCGTGAATGAGATTGAGTTTTCGGCTGAAGACGCGACCCGAAGTGATGTGGACTATCTCTGCGAAGTCTTCGCGACGGCAGTGGCCGAGGGCGCCACGATTCTCAATGTGCCGGATACGGTTGGCTACACTCTCCCCTCTGAATTTGCGCAACTCATCCGCACGGTGCGCGAACGGGTGGTGGGAGATCGCGATATCACGATCAGCGTGCACTGTCACAACGACCTCGGCCTGGCCGTCGCCAACAGTCTGGCGGCAGTCGATGCCGGAGCGCGTCAGGTTGAATGCACAGTCAACGGCATCGGCGAGCGGGCCGGGAACGCTTCTCTGGAAGAGGTGGCCATGACGATGCGGGTGCGTGCCGATCGTTTGCCGTTTGAAACCGCCATCGACACGAGGCAGTTATATTCGACCAGTCAAATGCTTTCGCAGATCATCGGATTTGGCGTCCAGCCAAACAAGGCGATTGTCGGTCGCAACGCTTTTGCTCATGAGGCCGGGATACATCAGCACGGAGTGATCAGCAATCCGCTGTGTTACGAGATCATGACGCCGGAATCGGTAGGCGCGGCTATCAGCGAATTGATTTTGGGCAAGCACTCGGGCCGCCATGCTTTGTCGTTGCGCTACGAAGAGCTTGGTTATTTTCTCAACGCCGGGGAATTGGATGGCGCCTATCGGCGCTTTACCGATCTGGCCGATCGTAAGAAACGGATTTACGATCAGGATCTAATTTCGCTTTTAGTAGCGGAAGCGACTGTCTCGCCTGAGATCACAATCGCTAAACCGGATCCCTGGGCACGGACAGTGGCTGCGTAGGACGCAGCGCTTCAAAAATTATGCAAATGAAAATGGTGATTCTTCCGGGTGATGGAATTGGCCCGGAGGTTGTGGCCCAGGCCGTCAACGTTTTGCGCGAGATCGCAAGCATTCACAACCACAATTTTCAGTTCAGCGAACACGACGCTGGAGGAGTCGCGATTGAGCGTAGCGGTTCGCCGCTGCCGCCGGCGACGTTGGACGCCTGCACGAGGGCGGACGCGGTGTTGTTGGGAGCAGTCGGGTCGCCTGACTTTGATCACCTTTCTCCTAACAAACGACCTGAGGCCGGTCTGCTGGCTTTACGGCAAAGCCTCGGCGGCTTTGCTAATCTCCGGCCGATCACTTCTTTTCGCGCCCTGGCCGGCGCTTCTCCGCTGCGCCAGGAGATTATCGAGGGAGCAGACATCTTGTTTGTTCGCGAGTTGCTCGGCGGTCTTTACTTCGGCGAGCCTCGCGGGATAATTACACAAGACGGCAACACATCCGCCTTCAATACAATGCGTTACACGACCGCTGAAATCGAGCGGGTTGCCCACGTGGCCTTCGCTGCCGCAACCAGGCGGCGCTTCAAAGTAACTTCGGTTGACAAGGCCAACGTGCTCGAGACTTCACAGTTGTGGCGGCAGACGGTTTCGCGCGTGGCCCTGGAATACCCGCTGGTTGAACTTGATCATCTGTATGTCGATGCGGCCGCAATGCACATCATGACTAACCCGAGGAGGTTCGATGTCATTCTCACCGAAAATTTATTCGGTGACATTCTGTCGGACGAAGCATCGGTGATCTCGGGATCGCTCGGGATGCTCGCGTCCGGGACTGTAGGCGGCCAGGTCGATCTATATGAACCCGTGCACGGATCGGCTCCGGACATCGCCGGGCAGGGCATCGCGAATCCCCTGGGGGCAATTGCCTCAGCGGCGATGTTGCTGCGACAGACGGCGGGGCTCGCAGAGGAAGCCGCGGACATGGAAGCCGCTATTCAGTCTGTACTCGATGCTGGTTATCGCACCATGGACATCGCCAGGGGAACCGGTGGTCGGTTGATCAGCACGGCAGAGATGGGGCAACTTGTAGCCGAAGCCGTAGTTGAAATCGCCGACATGCGTCACGCTTATCATGCAGTTTAGTCAGTGGCCAGTATTCAGTTGCCAGTAGTTAGTTTTGGCATTTTGCAAAGGTCAAAGTTCAAAATGCAACTGGCCAATGACGCCAACAATCTTCCTATGCCTCGCACACTCTTTGAAAAGATTTGGGATGCGCATGTGGTGCGCGCCGCGCCGAACGAGCCGGCCCTGCTCTACATCGATCTTCATCTCGTCCACGAGGTCACTTCGCCCCAGGCGTTCGATGGCTTGCGAGCTGCCAACCGCGGCGTCCGCCGGCCGGATCTGACCGTAGCTACTATTGACCACAACGTGCCGACCACGGATCGCAATCAACCAATCACCGATCCGATCGCGGCCAAACAGATCGAAGCGCTGAGACAGAATTGTGTTGAGTACGGCATCACTCTTTTCGATATCCATTCGCGTGACCAGGGAATCGTGCACGTGATTGGCCCAGAGTTGGGCCTCACCCGGCCGGGCATGACTATCGTCTGCGGAGATAGCCATACCAGTACCCACGGCGCATTTGGCGCTCTGGCATTCGGCATTGGCACCAGCGAGGTCGAGCATGTTCTGGCCACGCAATGCCTGCCACAAAACAAACCACGGACGATGCTGGTGCGCACGCATGGTCTGCTGTCCGGAGGAGTCACGGCGAAGGATCTCGCGCTGGGAATAATCGGACAGATTGGCACCGACGGCGCCTCAGGCCACGTGATCGAATATGCGGGGGCCGCCGTGCGCGCCTTGACGATGGAAGGGCGCATGACCCTGTGCAACATGAGTATTGAGGCGGGCGCTCGCGCTGGATTGATTGCGCCCGACGAGACGACGTTTACGTACCTGGATGGACGCCGGTACGCGCCGCAAAAAGATCGATGGACAGCAGCCGTTACTCACTGGCGCACTTTATCGTCCGACTCGGACGCTGAATTTGATCAGATAGTCGAAATAGATGCCGGCTCGATTGCCCCCTGCATCACGTGGGGCACCAGCCCCGGCATGGTCATCCCGGTGACGGGCAGTGTTCCTGATCCCGCGGAAGCTAAAAACGAGGGCGAACGGCGCGCAGCAGAGCGAGCTCTGGAGTACATGCAGCTCCAGCCGCGCACGAAAATCGCCGAGGTGACAATCGATCGAGTCTTCATCGGATCCTGCACCAACTCCCGGCTGGAGGATCTGCGCGCCGCCGCCCGTGTGGTCAATGGCCACGACGTGCACCAGTCGGTGCGCGCCATGGTGGTGCCCGGGTCCCAGAACGTCAAACGCGCCGCCGAGGCCGAGGGTCTCGATCAGGTTTTTCTCAAGGCCGGATTCGAATGGCGCGAGGCCGGCTGCTCGATGTGTCTGGGGATGAATGCCGACATCCTTGAGCCGGGTGAACGGTGTGCTTCTACCAGCAACCGAAATTTTGAAGGCAGACAGGGACGCGGCGGGCGCACGCATTTGGTGAGCCCCGCGATGGCGGCGGCGGCGGCCATCACAGGACACTTTGTTGACGTCAGAGATTGGGAATACAAAACGTAGTGGCAGTGCTTGTCCCTACCCGATTTTAAGTAGCCAATGAGCCGGCAGGGACGAGCCCCTGCGCCTACTGATATGAATCCATTCAGAACTCACACCGGCCTCGTCGTTCCGCTCGATCGGGACAACGTCGATACGGACCAGATTATTCCCAAGCAATTTCTCAAACGTGTTGAGCGCACAGGTTTCGGCCAATTTCTATTCTATGACTGGCGTTTTGTCTCTGCCGGACAGCCCGAACCGTCGTTTCCTTTGAACGCGAAGCGTTTTCAAGGCGCTTCAATTCTGATCGCTGGAAAGAATTTCGGTTGTGGCTCTTCAAGGGAACACGCGCCCTGGTCGCTCGCAGATTACGGCTTCCGAGCCATCATCGCTCCGTCGTTCGCGGACATCTTCGCGAACAACTGTTTTAAGAACGGCCTCTTGCCGGTCACCCTCAACGAGGCTGAAGTAGCGGAGTTGATGCGACGAGCAATTCAAGTCCAGGGCTATGGCGCGACTGTGGATCTGGAAACGAGGACCGTCACAGATGGGCTTGGTTTTGTCGCGAATTTCGAAATCGAAGACTTCCAGAGACACTGCCTGCTCGAAGGCCTGGATGATATTGGGCTAACTCTCACCCATGCGGATGATATTGCTGCGTATGAATCCGAAAGGCTGCAGCGTCCGTTCTACAGCAAGAAGAATCAAGTCGTTGACTCCCACAATCTTCAATGACACAATCCCGGCCTCGGTGACCCTAGATCTTCCAACCCACAACCAGGAGTTTCCGATGTATAGCAACGACCTCAGATTTGAAGTGCAGGCCCTTGAACAACGCTATAAATCCGGTGCGCGCTGGTTCTTTTGGATTGCCGGCCTGACGACCGTGACTTCGATCATCTCTATGTACGGAGGAGGCTTCGCGTTCTTTCTCAGCCTCGGTTCGACGCAGTTCATCGATGGCGTTGCCAGGGGCCTGTCTCAGGAATTTGGCGACACGGCCAAAATCTTTGGTTTGATCCTGGACCTCGTGGTCGCCGGCGTGTTTGCGTTGATCGGATGGTTTGCCCTCAAACGTCACCTTTGGAGTTTCGTTGTGGGCATGGTCCTGTTCGCGCTCGACGCGTTACTGCTGCTGGTATTTCAGGTTTGGATCAGCTTTGCTTTTCATGCGCTGGTGGTCTATTGGATTTTCAAAGGATTTCAGGCGGCTCGCCGGCTTTCTGATTTGGAAAAGGAGAGCCAATTAACTCCGCCGCCACTGCCACCATCGGAATTGGGCCAGAGTGATGCCCCAGCAGTCTGACGGGTTCGCTCTCAGGTTGAACCAACCCGGCGCGGGCTTCGTACAGTTCCCAGGAGGATACAAGTACGATGCGCGATCCAGCTTTGGCAGGCATTCTCAGTTTACTTATTCCCGGTTTAGGGCAGATCTATAACGGCCGGGTCCTGATCGCAGTGATCTGGATGATTGTCTTTGGCGTGTCGTGGATTGGATCGGTGGGCATCTTCGGATGGATCATCCATCTCATTTCCGCCTGGTGCGCTTACTCGTACGCGAAGGACCACCCGGTGCGCGCGTGAATTGCATCACTCACGGTTTAGGCCGCCCGGCTCTGAATACCGAAACTACAGCTTGAGAAAATTCTCCAGGATGGTGCGGCCGTGCGGATGTTCGTCGTCGAATAATTCGGGGTGAAACTGCACCCCAAAAAGCGGCAGGGAAGTATGTTGCATGGCCTGAATATCCGAAACTTGATTAGCCGCGGTGCAGACGAAATCCGCCGGCAGAGCCTTGACTTCATCGCAGTGCGACTCCCAAACAGTGATCGTTTCCGGCAAGCCACTGAAAATGCCGTCGGTATCTGACTCCAGGTTGACGCTGCAAAACCCGCGTTCACGAAAAGCCCCTTCATAACCCTCGCCCGGAGCTACTCGCTCGATCAAGCCCACCGGCCCTCCAAAAGCGAGCGCTATTTGTTGTTGTCCGCCGCAGACGCCCAACACTGGTTTGCTCGCACTGCGAATCACGTAGAAAATTCCCGCCAGAGATTCAGGCGAGTAGCGATCCCAGGGATGGCTCTGGCCGCTGAGGATGATATGGGAAGGACTGAGCTTCTGCACGAATTCGGGCGTAATGTTTAGAAATGGTTCAGTGACCACTCTCAGATCAGGCTCAATCTGTTGCAGGGCTGAACGGATTTCGCGCGGGCTCGAACCCTGGCCCTCAATCGTGTTGTCGACAAGCAGGATCATTTCAAGTCACGGATTTCAAATTTCAAATTTGAGATCTCAGATCTCAAATCGGGATTTCTGTGTGGGCTCCAATCAGGTCATGAACGCTAGCGCCGTCGAGCTTTCGGTGACGGCTGTGGACTCGGAGCGTCCGTCTTAACCGGCACTTCAAGATCTAAACAATACAACTTTCCATTGAACGCTCCAATATAGATGCGGCCATCGAGGACGGCCGGCGTCGAATTGATATTGTCGCCGATCTTGATTTCCGAAATCTGTTTGCCATCCTCGGCTGCGAGCATATGAATCCAACCGGCCTTGTCGCCAAAGACAACCCGGCCATCAACCACCGGCGCGGTGCCCCAGATCGCCGCCCGGGCTTTGAACTTCCACACCACCTCGCCCTTGCCCGCGGTCAGGCAGTACATGTAACCGTTACTGGCTCCGATATAGATCCGGCCTTTCAAATAAATCGGGCTGGCCCAGATTCCGATGTGCTCGCTGGCCTGGCCGAGGTGCCCACCTTCAGTAACAAAGTTCCACACCAACTCGCCCGTATCCTGTTTGTAGCAGCGCACCACACCGTCTTCAGCGGCTGTGTAGACAAAACCGTTAGCCACGGCTGGGGTCGAATCCGAGTCAGCACCTATGCGCGCTTTCCAAATCGTTTTTCCATCTGCTGGATCAATGCAATAGAGATCGCCCTGCTCAGTTCCCAGATAGACGCGGCCATCTGTGATGGTGATGCTGCCTTCGACTGAACCAACCGGAACTTTGTAGACAAGAGAACCATCCGCCAGGTTCAGACAATAAAAATTCTTGTCCTCGCCACCGAAGTAGACACGATCTTTGACCACGATGACTGAGCCATCGACTTCGAACCCGGTCTGATAGTCCCAAATAACTGTCCCATCGTCGGCCTTGAGACAATAGACGTGATGATCGATACCGTTGGCGATGACCCTATCGCCGATGAGCACCGGCGTTGCCTTCATGCTGTCCGTGCCGCGGAATTTCCAAATCTCGCTGCCGTCTTTTTTGTTCAGGCAATAGACATAGCCATCGGCCGAAGGAAAAAAGACCCGGTCGTCGCGGATCGAGGGTTGACCGGGCCAGGACGCCCCACCCCATGGATCTTTGTGAAATCTGCCGCTAATTCCTTTGGTCCCGACTGCCCAGATGACCTTCAGTTCGCCATCCTTCCAGGGGCCAGTGCCATAGAAGTTTCGTTCTGCACTGCCCAGCCACATCGGGACTGCGATGGGTGGCTTTGGTTTATCAATGACCGGCGGCGGGGCTTTAATCTCAGCCTTACTTTTGCAACCTGTCAGGAGGGCACTGGCAAAAATGGTAAGTACGACGCCGATTAGCAAGCGGGGCATGACAAGATTTAACAAAGGGGGATCCTTTTTCTAAGAACTGAAACTGTATCAGGACTACTCGCGCAGCCACTCACCGCTATAAATTACTTCGGCCAGACCCGTCAGCACAACTTCGCCGTCGTCGCGCCATTCAATCGGAAGCAATCCTCCCGGGGCGTGCACGCTCACAGTCCGATCGGTTTGACCCGTAATCACCGAAGCGACCACGGCGGCGCATGAGCAGGTGCCGGAGCTTTCGGTTTCGCCGACACCTCGCTCCCAGATCCGCTCTTCGATGTTTGCGCGATTGCGCACGCGCACAAAAATAACATTCGTGCGATCGGGAAAGCTGGGATGGTTCTCAATCAGGGGACCGAGGCGTCTCCAATCGATCGAGGCAAAGTCATCGACGAAAATACAGCAGTTGGGATTACCCATCTGCAGGGCGGTGACGGCCAGAGTTTCCTTGCCGACCTGGAGCGGGTAGTTGATAACGTGATCCAGGGGCGCATCGGTCAGCATCGGGATCGAAGCGTGGTCGAACTTTGGTTGACCCAACTCAGACTTAAACAGAAACGATCCGGCGCCCGGTCGATCGAGCAGGTGATAGCGCTTAATGCCATTGCGAGTTTGCAGTCGCAGCAGATCACTCGACCACAGTCGATGATAGAACAGGTAGGAAGCGGCGCAGCGCGTGCCGTTACCTGACATGCCGGCTTCGCTGCCGTCGGGGTTGAAAATGCGCACCTGAAAATCTGAGCTGTCTTCTTCCGCCGGTCTTGTAATCGCGATGCCGTCAGCGCCCGCGCCGTAATGACGATTACAGATGCGGCGGGCAAACTGGCCCAGGTCGCTGACTGCGGCGAGTTGATCGGCCTCGAAGACTATGTAGTCGTTGCCGAAGCCATGGAATTTGGTGAATCGGAGGCCCATCGATTAGTTAATATGGTTCGTGATTGTTCGCGTCATACGAAACGGCGATAAACGTTCAAAGGTTCGGCGGTCGTTGGAGCGCTTTGCGCGCGCAGGATGCCCGCGCTCCGACTACTGCGTCCTTCCCGTGAAGGAAGCCAGCAGGATCGCAATTGCGTCGACCGATTCGCGCCGCACGGCGCTGGCGTCGGGATAGTTATTCAGCATCATCGAAAACACCAGGTGCTCGCCGCCGGCGGTAGTCACATAACCCGACAGAGAAGCCACCGAACTCAGGCTGCCCGTCTTTGCGCGCACATTGCCTTCCGCGGCGGTGCCTTTCATTCGCGTGCGCAGCGTGCCGTCAACGCCGGCTATCGGCAGAGCGTCACGAAACTGTGCAAAGTACCGGTGCTTTGACATGAAAGTCAGCAACTGCACCGTGGCATTCGCGGTGATCATGTCGTTGCGTGACAGACCCGAGCCGTCGTTCAGCGACAGCTCGCTTTCACTTACGCCCGCCTGGCGCAAAAAATTCCTGACCACAATCAACCCCGCTTCCTCGTTCGTCTGACTCGGGCTGATGGTGTTCAGCTTGCCCAGCGTCCGCAGAATAATCTCAGTGTATAGATTCTGACTCGGTTTCAACGTGTGCGCCGCGATCACGCTGAACGGAGGCGATTGCACACTGGTGATTTCAACCAGCGGGGGCGGTGCCGGAACGCTGGTCGTCGGTGTTGTCGCAGTTGTCGGGTTCGGAACCAGGCTGGTCATCGACCGCGCGTTCAGGGTGCGCACTCGACCATCGATCTTTACCCCACGCTTAATCAAGGCTTCTCGCAACATGATGACAAACGCGAGCGCGGGATCGGGAATGGCGGCGTCGCCTAAATAATCTTTGCCGCCCAGCGGCATGCTTCCTGATATTTCGAGGGTGTTGCCGGACAGGCCCCGATAGATTTGCAAATCGCTCTTTGAGCCGCGCCCCGAGGTAGTAGCGCGATTTAGGATCGTCATGAACGGTGTCGGAGGTCCGGTGGTAAGGGTGACTGGTGCGCCTATTTTACCCCCGGCCTTGAGCACCAGGTCGATTGCGTTGTCATTGACGGTTAAGGCGCTGACTGCCGCGCCGTATCCCCACTGCAGGTCTTCCCATTCCCAGCCGCTGCCCAGGGGCGCGCCATTGAACCAACTCTCGTCGCCAACCAGGTCGCCTTTGATGTGTTTTACTCCGGCAGCCACAATTCGGTCGGCCAGATCATTTATACCTTTGAAGTAATCGCCCTGATTGAAGCGAGCCCCGAAAGAAGGATCGCCGCGTCCGTAGATAGTCAGGTCGCCTTTGATCTTTCCGTCTTCCGGCTTGTTCTTCGCATAGACCGAAGTCATGAAGTGGTAGTCGGGTGTTAGCCGATCAAGTGCCGTCGCGACTGTATAGAGCTTCATGTTTGAAGCCGGCCGGACAAACTTGTTCGCGCTTTGCTCGTAAATCACCCCGCCCGTGTCGAGCGAAACGATCTTGACGGCGAAGAATCCGTGCTCGAGAGCCGGCTGCTTCGCAATTTCTTCGATGCTCGATTTCAGTTCGGCTGCGCTGCGCGGAGCAGGGCGCGGCACACCGTTCCGGGGAGGTGTGTTCGCAGTCGTAGATTGAGGCGAATTACTTGAACCAGTCGGTTCAACTGTGCGCGCACGTTGCTGGTCCTGAGCCGGGGCCAAAGTGAAGCTGCCCAGGCTGATCGCCAGCACTAATAAAATTGATAGTCGTTTAGTCATAACCTACTTAATGGAATCGAGAACTTCCTGTGTGCCAGCTGTCGCTGTGCCCAGTTTTCCGACGACGATTCCCGCGGCATGGTTTGCCAACACCGCGGCTTCAGTCATTGACGCGCCCGCCGCCAGCGCGGCGGCCAACGCGGCGATTACTGTGTCGCCCGCGCCGGTGACGTCGAACACTTCGCGGGCCACAGTTTGGACGTTGATGGAATCCTGATCGCCCTCAATCAACATCATGCCCCGATCTCCGCGAGTAATTAGAACCGCGTCACAGCTCAGACGCTTTCGAATCGCGCGGGCGACCATCAGCAGTCCTTCATCTGAATCTTCTTCCAGTCCGGCCATGCGCAGAGCTTCATGATGATTCGGCGTGATCAGGGTGGCGGGGCGATAGGCTTCAAAATTGCGCAACTTTGGATCGATCAGGACCGGCATCCGTCGATACGCGTCGGGCAGAACCTCGCCGAGTATGCGTGGCGTGATCACGCCCTTGTCATAGTCAGAAACAATTAGCGCGTGCGCGTGCTCGAGCGCGGCTTTGGTAGCGGCAATGATTCGGGTTTCGATCTCGCCATTAACCGGTGTCCGGTGTTCGCGATCGGCCCGTACAATCATCTGGTTTTGGGCGATGATCCGCGTTTTGATGGTGGTGGGACGCGAATTATCTGAAACCAGCGATTCGTCGGTTTGCACGGCGCTCTTGTCACGCACCGAGCTCCGAATTCGTTCCCCGGCAAAGTCATCGCCGACCACTCCCACTACGCAGGCCTGCGATCCCAGGGCGACGAGATTTGCGAGTACGTTCGCGGCGCCGCCAAGATGGGTTGACTCGCGGCGAATGTCCACGACCGGTACTGGCGCTTCCGGTGAAATTCGTGTGACCTCACCCCAAATGAATTCATCGAGCATGACATCGCCGAGGACTACGATGTTGCGGTCAGAAAGCTGGCCGAGTAAGTCGGCGGCGCGTTGTTTGTCGATAGTTGTCATAGTTTTTGAAGCGCCCTGCGAGTTGCCTGGCGCAGCCCGCGCTACATCATTCGATCGATGGCTGCGATAACTCGTTCAACCGGGATGCGCAGGATGCACTCAGGCCTGGAAAACTCAGCGCAAAAATATCCATGGCACGGTTGGCAGGGCATTTCTTCGCGCACAATCTCATTTGGGTTCGTGGTCCAGGGCCGCCAGTGCGCGACGTTCGACGAACCAAAGATAACTACGCACGGCGCGCCTGCCGCGGCGGCAATGTGCGCGATGCCGCTATCATTGCCCAGGAATAAAGCCGCTCGGGAAGTGAGCGCCGTCACCTCGGGCAAGCTTAAGTCGCTCAGTCCGATGACCGGCACAGATGTTTTTTGTTTGAGCGCTTCAACCAAATGCTTTTCTTTTGACGATGCAATAACCACAGAAATCAGGCCGCGTCGCGTCAGGTCTTCGGCTACCCGCGCGAAGTTTTCCGTGGCCCACTGCTTGGTATCGAACGCTGCGGCTGGATGGATCACCGCCAGGGGATGTTCCTGGTTTGAAAAACCGGCAGCGCGAAGTTTCTCGCTCACTGACAGGAGCGATCGATCGGTCACGGCCAGTCGCGTAGGTGGACGATCCGTCACCGGCACTCCAGTCCAACCGATCAATGCGAGTTGTTGTTCGACCGAGTGCAGGCTGGGTCGCTGCCAGATTTCCAAAGACGTCGGCGCAGAATGATTATGCAAACGCGCATATTGATAGTGCGCAAAGCCGACGCGATGCTTTGCGCCCGTGGCTCGGGTCAGCAAAGTAGCGGTGGTTCCGCCGTGCAGGTTGTAAACGACATCGTAACGCGCGGCGCGCAGTTCCCGCGCCAGGCGCGCGCGGGCCGACGTACTGTTGCGCGGAGTCGCGATCACTCGATTGATCAGATCCGATCCGTCGAGCACGGGCGCTACCCAATCTTCAAGAAGAATGTCGATTTGTACTTCGGGCAGAAAACGGCGCAAGGCAAACAGCGCCGGCGTGGTCAGGACCGTATCACCGATCGATCGCAAACGTACGACCAGAACACGGCGCACGCTTGACCAGTCCCAGCGCGCGGGCGCTAGCGCCTGAGGTTCGTCGCTTTCAAGCGTGTTGGCGAGGGCGAGATGGCGAACGCTGGGCGACGACTCAATTATTTCCCGCAGGCTGTTCATCTTCGATCTTAGCTTCGTCAATCAGCATCACCGGGATGTCGTCACGAATCGGATATACTCGTTTGCACTCGACACATTTCAAACCGCTCTGGTCGGGTTTCATCTCCACCTTCGCGCGGCAAGCCGGACAAACCAGAATTTCGAGCAACTGTTCACTGATAGGCATCCGTTTGATCCTCTTTAATAATCCAACTTGCGTCACCGCTGGGCGCGGTGGAAAAACTTAGCTTAGCAGTATTAGCCGATTTGTAGTAGCGCATGTAGTACAATCGCAGCACTAAGACGCCGGCGGAAACTGAGTCTCCGCTGAGGGTGACAAACGAGGAACTATGGTGATGATGATTGAGGAGTTTGGTCCACGAGTCGCAAGTGTCTGGAACCATTTGCGCACGACTACTCGTAATCTGGTTGAGCGGGCCTGGAAATCCTCAGCCGGCGGCTCGGTCATGCAGCTACCTCAATCAACTCCTTATGACCCCCGCTCCGATAATGAATTGAGCCAGCTACTGGCGGCGTTGGATGAGCACACCATTGAGCTGGGCACACCGGCCAGCGACGCTTCGCGCGAAGCGCTGCGGCTGGCGGATGCTACAGCCAGTGTGTTGAGCCAGCAAACACAATCAGCCGAAGTTTTCTCGCAACTGATCAAGCGTGCCCACCAGCGCAACGACTATGCGCGCGTGGATGCGCTGGCGGGAATCATGTCGCGGCGGCTGGCGCCCAGCGAAGTTTGTGAATTGGCGCGATCAAATAACGTCGTGGTGCGTGCCCTGGCCCAGGAAGCCCTCACCCAAATGCCGGCTTCGTTGTTGGTGGCCTTGCTGCGCGACCCGGTTGATGCCCTGGTGGCCCGACATGCTTTGGAACGGCAAGCAACCGAGTATGCTTCTGAAGAAGCATACCGGGCCTTGCGCGAGTTTGAAGATTTCAGTACGGAAGACTTTTGAAGTTGATTTCCGGGCGGGCCAACCGCATTCCGATTTTCAAATCAATATTGACATTGTGCTCCAGCGTTCAACCCTGGCTTGAGTTTGCAGTTGCAAGCTAAAGCTTGAACTCTGAACCATCGTGCTATTCGGGCGCACCTTTGCAGGCTGGGCCGTGGAGCGCGGGAATTTTCTGACTAATCACTGGATAGTTCGGCGCTTCGTCGATATTGATCTGCGTCCAGTGCGCATGCTCTTCAGGTACTGCGTTGTCGGCGAAGATTGCTTCTACCGGACACTCGGGCACACAGGCATCACAATCGATGCAAGTGTCGGCGTTGATATAAAGACGGTCGGGCAATTCATGAAATGCTTCGACCGGACAAACCGCGGCACAGTCGGTGTACTTACAGTCAACGCACATTTCTACAACAACGTAGGTCATTCGCGGATGACTCCTTTCACTAAAGACAAATGTTTATTATTTCACGGGCGGAAAGTCAACTAAAAAGTTTGCCGGCGCGCAGCAGTGTAACGTGTCGCTGCTTTCATGCACAACTCGAAAAGAGATTCGGTAGTGGGGTAAGTTTCCTTTACCCCACTACCAGAGATTCGTTCGCCAAGACGATCCAACGAAACGACTCGAAGCAAAAATGAGGTTCGGGTGATTTAGAGGACGGGCCTGATCTCTTTGTTCTATGGCTGTGGAGGTAGCAGTCCGAATTAGACCTTAGTGCCGCGGCACGTACGTGAACCAGAAATAGATCGCCTGGCCCACTCCGATCCAAAAACCAATCACAGCTCCAAATAGTTCGATCGTTTTTAAGTGATGCTGGGCCACTGACAGCACCAGGACTTCCAACTTTTCCAGCGGGTACTCGGAAACTTTTTTGCGCACTACACCGCCGACGTCGAACTCGGCGATTAGCGTGGGTAAACGTTCACGCGCGGCGGCAGTGATTTTTTCGGTCAGCGCAGCGCTCGCTTTTTCAATCGCGCCCGCCAGCATGTGATCCGCAAGGCGACCGATTGGGGCCACCATAAACCTTTCAATCTGGCTACTCAGAATTGCATTAATGTTCCGCGCCGTATCGTCGCGGGCGAGGACGGCAAGCAGGCTTTTGGTCAGAAAAGCCTTTAAACGAGCGGCCGATTCAGGATTAACCGTGGCCAGCAGTTCACGCAAAGTCTGCGGCCGCAGCCGCTCGACGGCAGTCGCCAGATAGGTCACGACTGAGTGCGCGAGTTCCGGGCTGCGCACAATAGCGACCAGCCGCCCCGCTGCCTCGGCCTTGATGGTCGCAAATTTTTCCGGCGGCAGCTGGCCGATCAATTCGTTCAGTGGTCGCTGCATTACGTTGTCGATCGTGGAATTCAAAAATCCGGTCGCTTCATGAACAAAGTCGGCGCCCCGCAGGTACTCGTCAATCCGTCGCGGCAGAGTCTTATGGACCAGGTCGTCGACTTCCTGGTAGATGCGTTCGCGCGAAATGAAAATCTTTTTCACGAAAGAAAGCTGGTCGTAGTACTCGTCCACCTCGCGTTTGATCAAGGCGCCGATCTGTTGCCGCGTGCCCGGGCTTGAAGCGAGGTCGGCCAGGTGCTGCGCGATCGGTCCAACCTGTTCGTCGATCCGTTCTTTGATCAGTGCCACAGTCTCAGGCGTAAACATCTCTGACAGCGAGGTGTTCGTGTGAGCCAGATCGTCTATGCGCTCGCTGACAAATGCCTGCACCCTGGTTTCCAGGACTTCCTCGGTGACCAGTCCGTGAAAACGGTCCTCGGCAAAGTGCATGATCAGATCGAAGGTTTCGGTGCTGACCGTGTCGCCCAGCTGTTTCTCCAGTAGCTTATCAACCTGGCGATCGACAAATTGCGCGATCGCGTCTGATGTCTGCTGGCTTTTCAAAACCGACGCGATGTGCTCCGCCAGTTTGTATTGCAGCGCGGCGATCGTATCCAGCACCGGGGCGCGGGCGCCGGTCGGCAACGCCTCAACCAGTGAAGGGTAAACAGTCGAAAGCAATTCCGTTGTGTACGAATTAACAAACCCTTCGACTTTGGTGCTGAAGAATCCGGTTTCAAAGAGCGCATCGAAAACCGTTTCCTGGGAAACCAGTTCGTTACCGACGGCGTTGCCGATCGATTGCGCGAGTTTGGCCCGGTGCTTTGGAATCATTCCCTGTGGCCAGATGGTTATGCCGAACAGCTTCACCGGATTGTAAGGATGAAAGAGCATCCAGATGGCCAGCCAGGCCGCGCCGAAGCCGTGCAAGGTGGCGATGATGATGATGGCCACACTGATTATGATTTTGAAGGTAGTTGGATCGATGGTGTTGCTCCGGTCGGTATCACGCAGAAGGCGCAAAGGCTCTCGCAAGACGCAAAATGATGAAATTATTACAGACTGATCCTTTGCGTCCCTCTGCGAAAACCTTGCGCCCTTTGCGGTTTAAGTCTCCGCTAATTCTAAGCTCTTAACCAGACAATCGCTACTTGGCCTGATAAACGATCTCGCCGCCAATCACCGTCATCAGACAATGCGTCTTAAGAATATCCATCTCGGGAATCTTCATGATGTCGGCCGAAAGCACGGTCAGGTCAGCGAGCTTGCCAACTTCAATCGTGCCGCGCAGGTTCTCTTCAAACGCT